>CAWKCU010000001.1:0-331735 GCA_963848215.1 uncultured Verrucomicrobiae bacterium
GCTACCGGCGCAACGCGCCGAGCGAGCCGGCATAGCCGGTCAATTCAAGATAGCCGCGGCCTTTGATGGCCTGCCGTCGCGCGTGCCAGCCGCGTCGATTGCCCCTTCCCAATAGGTGATCGGACCGAGCTTCAGCTCCTGGTCCTCCAGCACCGCGCGCACGGTAAACTCCGCCTGTTGACCGGGCAGGGCGATCCGCCAGCCGATCGGATATTGCCCTCCGCTCGCCTTGTTTTTCCAAAACGCGGGGGGGTCATTTGGAAATCCGAGACCCGCAGGTGGGTCACGGTTCCATCGGGCGCGATCCACGTTCCGCTCGAGCTCGGCTCCATCTCGCCGTTTTCGAGCCGCATCCGGTAGAGCATCAACTCCGCGCCATCTTCCCATTGCAGGCAAACCCAATCCCAGCCGACTTCGCCTTTGCCCAGCTGGCTGCTCGACCATTCGTGGTCGAACCAGCTCTCGCCGCTGACCGAACGCGCCCGGCCGTTGACGACGATCTCGCCCGTAGTCTGGAGGCGCGGGATGGAATAATAGTGCGAAGCGCTGCTGCCTCCGGCGGCCTTGACGCTCACGCCGTTTTCGCCGTGGACGACCGGGGTCTGGGTGGGACGGAGATGAAGCCGAGCCGTGCCAGCGTCGCTCGCAGCCGCCAGGTCGAAGAGTCCGTCATCGTTCATCTTCAGCGTCCAGTCATCGATCCAGGCCAGACGTCGCATGTCGTCGAACCCAGCCTCACCGAAAGCGCCCCGGCTCGTCTTTTGGGCGAAACGAAACTGCTGGTCCGTGACGTCGGTAATCGCGAAGTGCGCAAACTTCAGGTCGTCGACGAGAAAGCGAGAAGCGTTCGGGTCACGTTTGGCGATAGGTGAAATTCCCTGGCGGAAGAAGGTGAGTTCGTAGCCGAATCGATTTCCGTCGGCGTCGAAAACATTTCCGGTGAAGTACCACCACTCGGTCTTGAAATCACGATGAGCACGGTGATCCCGCGGAAATTCGTAATGCCAGCCTGGCTCCGCCGTTTTCCAATCGGCCGCCATCATCACCGAAGCCCAGCAAGACAATCAGCGCGCATCTTCTCATTCGTTGCGAAGATTATCGGCCAAAACCATCCGGCTGGCGCGCCAGGCTGGGATAATTCCGGCGATGAGGGCCGCGGCCAGAATCCAAACGGGCGTGAACCAAAGTGAGCGCCAGGGGAAAGCGAGGTGAATGGTCCAACCGAAAAAGGCCCGGTTGATTACGCCGGTCAAAACCAGCGAAAGACAAATCCCGGAGACCATCCCCACGACAGTTGCCAGGAATCCAAGCATCGCGGTTTCCGAGAGCAGAAGCTTCCTGATCTGCCCCGTGCTTGCTCCGATCGCGCGCAAGATCGCCAGCTCGCGCTGACGTTCGGTGATCAGGATCGTCAGCGACAAGAAAATGCCGGTGATGGCAACGAAGACCGCGATGGCGAGCAGGACGTAGGTAACCGCGAAAGTCTGGTCGAAGATTTCGAAGATGCGCCGGCGCAGCAACTGATTCGAGTAGATCATGAACTGTCCGTCCCGGCTGAACTCGGAGCGGAATGCCTGGCTCACTTCCTCGCCGCTGCGGTTTTCTTTCAGGTAAACCGCAACGCTGTGGACTCGATCGTCGCGCCAGAAACTGACGAAGCTCTTCGCGCTCATATAAACAATCCCCTGATCGCGGGTGTAGTCATAGAAGACCCCGGCGATCGGAAAAGTGCGCGGGCCATCGGGAGTTGTGAGCTGCATGACATCCCCGTCGCGAAGCTGATTACGCCGCCCGAAGCTTTCCGAGATCAGCACGCACGGCTCGTTCTGAAATCTGCGTATCCGGGCGGGGGCGTCGCCGCCGTTCAGGAATTGGAACTCCCGCCGCTCGCCCCGGATCACTGCGACGACGACGTTCTTGTCTCCCATCGGGAGGTGGACTTCGCGAAAGGTGTCAGCATTAGCGACGGCTGGATGATCGGCGAGGAATTGCACAGCGGCCGGCGGCATAAAGGAACCAGCGCCAACTTCATTCGACGCGGGCGCGATGAAGAGATCAGCGATCAGGCTGTCGTCGATCCACGCTTCGACGGTCTTGCGAAAGGAGAAGACCATGACGCTGACCCCGATGGTCATGGCGATGGCGACGCCCAGCGAGGCGATGGTGACAGAGTTTCGCGTGAGAGCGCGAGAGAGGTTGGCCGCAGCCAGTTCCGTTTCGATCCGCGCTTTTCGCCGCCGCGGTCGAAGGCGGCGGAGCCATCCCCCTACCCCTTTGCTGAAATGGAAGGTGATGCGCGGAACGAGGAAGGAGAACCCGGTCAAAACAAGAAAGGCCCCGCCGAAGGCCAGCCAGCGCGGGCCGGTGGAGAGCGCGAGAAAGCAAAAGGCGCCGGCCAAAGAAATCGAGAGTAACCCGCTGATCAGCCAGGCCGGCGACGGACGAATGGAACGCTCGAGGCGATTGCCGCCATGCAAAGCCTCGACCGGATCCTCTTTCGCGGCCGCCTGAGCGGGGAACCAGGCGGAGACAATGACCGATCCCACGCCGACGATCCAGGCAAGGGCGAAGGCCGAAGGTCGCAACGCCACGTCCTTCACGTTCACGAGGACGTAAAGCGACGAGATCGTTTGAGCGACGGCGTTCACCAGACCCCGCGCCAGAAGCAGGCCCCCGATCAGGCCAAGCGCGGAACCGATCGCGCCGAGCACGATCGCTTCGCCGAGGAAAAGCGCGCGCACCTCATTTCGAGTCACGCCCAGCGAACGGAGAATGCCGATCTCATGGTGCCGGCGGGCGACCGACGCGGCGACGGTATTATAGATGAGGAACATTCCGACCAGGAGGGAGACCAGGCTCATCGCGGTCATGTTCAGCTCAAAACCACCGAGCATTTTCTCCACTTCCTCGGTCCGTTGCGCCGGCGAGGCGACCCGCGCGTCCGGCGGTAAAACCTTGCGGAGTGCGGCCACGACCGCCTCCCGCTCGCGGGGCTTCGTCAGTTTCAGTTGAATGACGCTCAGTTCTCCGCGCCGGCCGAACAACTCCTGGGCCCATCCGATATCCATCGCCGCGAAGCTGGAATCGAAAGTCTCATCCCTTCGCACAAGAAAACCGATCTCCAGTTCGCGATCGATTACGCCAATACGCGCGCGAATTTTGTCGCCCGCTTTCAGCTTATGCCGCCGAACGAACTCCTCGGAGACCGCGATCGAGCCGGGCGGGCCGAGCCAGCGCTGGATATCCAGGTCGCTGCTGTCAAAATTCGTCGGATCAAACGTGCGGAACGGCCCGTTCGTGAACACATCGATCCCGAGAATCTCCAGATGTTCGCCCGGAAAATCCGGCAGCGTCACCACCCCGCGGACCATCGGCGTCGCTGCGGAAACCCCCTGAACCGCAGCCACCTGCGGCAAAACGGTGTCCGCCAAGTGTCCCGCGGTTCCTGTAATTTGCAGCTCCGCCTTTCCCGCGACCAAATCCACGGTCGCGGCGAACGCGCGATTCGCACTCTGATTAGCAATCTGCGTCGCCAGATAAACAGCGACGCCGAGTGCGACACTCAGGATATTCAGCAAGCCCAGCAGCGGATGCCTGCGCAAATGCCGGAGCACGTGCCAGCAGAAAATGCGAGAGTATTGGGCGTGCACTTAAACAAAAAGGTGGATCGCGCCGCTCCGCGCGCGATGCCAAAGAATCCCGGCGAAGCCGGCTAATATCAACATCGAGCGACGGAGCGCTCGATCCACCATGGAAGTCCGCGTTCCGTTCTTCTTTGGGAAGCGGTCGTCGCGGCATTTGGTAACGCCCGGTCCCCCCGCGAATCCGACGATTTCATTCTGCAATCTTCAATCTGCAATTACCTGAGCATCTTCTCCGGAAATCCGCCTCCCGCGCTGGTGGCGATCTGGTCGAGGAGGGCGCGGAGTTGATCGAAGGGGACGGGTTTGACGAGATGGGCGGTGAAGCCGGCGTCCTTGGCGCGTTTGACGTCATCGTCCATGCCGTAGCCGCTCAGGGCGATGGCGGGCAACTTAGGATGGGTGGAGCGGATTTCGCGGAGAAGATCGAAGCCGTTGCGGTCGGGCAGGCCGAGGTCGCTGATGAGAGCGTCGAAGGGGCCGGCGGTTCGAAGTACATCGAGAGCTTCGGAGCCGGTGGCGGCGCCGTGAACTTCGTGCCCGGCGCGGCGCAGAATGCGCGCCAGAACTTCGCGGGTGGAATCGTGGTCTTCGACCAAAAGCAGCCGCAGCTTGTGAGAGCCGGCCGCGAGAACAGGCTCGCTCGGCGGAGGCGCGGGCGCGGGCGGCGCGATCGTTCGTAGAACGACCGAGAAGGTTGCGCCGCAGCCGGGACCTTCGCTCCTCGCCTCAATGCGGCCGTCGTGCATCTGGATGATGGCGCGGCTGATGGCCAGTCCGAGGCCGAGCCCGCCGAAGCTGCCGGTGGGCAGGGTTCCCTGCTCGAACGCCTGGAAAATTTTGGGCAACGCTACCGAATCGATGCCGATGCCGGTGTCGGTGACGCGCACCACCAATTCGCCATCCCGGTTCTCGGTGACTACGCGAACTTCGCCGCCGCTCGGGGTGAATTTGACGCCGTTCTTGATGATGTTCCAAAAAACCTGTTGGAGACGCGCGGCGTCGCCGAAAACGAAATGGTCCTGCGCATTTTTCTCGAAGGTGATCGCGACCCGTTTGCTGGTGCCTTCGCTCCGAACGATCTCCGCGGTCTGGGTGAGCAGATCGTGCACGTCTATTGGCGCCCGAATGAGGGTGAGCTTGCTGTGCCGGATGCGGGAGTGGTCGAGGAGATCGTCGATCAGCCGCGCTTCCAATTCGGCGTTGTGGCGAATAATGCCGGCCTGCTCGCGCACTTCGGCGGGGAGCGCGGGATCGAGCTCCATGGCGGTGGACATCATCAGCACCGGGCTGAGCGGCGTGCGCAGCTCGTGGCTGAGCGCGGCGAGGAATTGGTCCTTCGCTTTGCTGGCGTTTTCCGCAGCTTTCTTCGCGGCCAGGAGCTCGTTCTCAAAATGACTGCGCTGCCGCATCCTGACCAGAATGCAATCGTTCTCCGAGCGATCGTTTCGCTCCGCTCGTTTGGCGTTGACCAGAAACGGGATCTCTTCGCCACTCTTTCCCCGGAGCGACATATAGACTTCCTCGACTTCGCCCTGCAGCTTCAGCAGCGGAAAGAAATGAGTCTGGTAGAAGACGCGGCCGCCCGGAGAAAGAATTTTCTGGAGATGCCCCTCGCTCAACTCTTCGCGCGCGTAGCCGAGCAGGCGGCACAAGGTCGCATTCACGCCGACAATGTGACCGTCATCGGTGAACGTCAGAACACCGCAGGGCGCATCGTCGAGCGAAGAGACGTTCACGCTGACATCGCTGGCGTCGCCCGGGTTGCACGTGTGGCCAGATAACTTTTCATCAACCGGACGGTTTCTTCCGGGTGGCTCATATGCGGACAATGACCCGTCGCCTCCATGACGCGAAACGCGCTGCCCTTGAGATGGCGATGCATGTATTCGCCCACTTCCGGCGGCGCGATCGCGTCTTCCGAGCATTGCAGAACCAGCGAGGGAATCCGCATCTTCGAGAGGTCTTCTCGGTTATCGGCGTAAAACGTCGCTTCGGCGAAGCGCCGTGCGATCTCGGGATCAGTGGAACAAAAGCTCGCTTCCAGTTCCTTCGTCAGCTCGGGCCGGTCGGGGTTTTTCATGATGACGGGAGTAAGGAAACTGGCCCAGCCAAGATAATTCCGCTCCATGGTATCGAGGAGTCCCTCGATGTCCGCGCGTTCAAAGCCGCCGACGTAATCGGCATCGTTGATGTAGCGCGGCGACGGTCCGATGAGGATAAGGTCGCTGAAACGTTCTGGCTCCTGGTTCGCGGCGAGGACGCCCACCATGCTGCTCACGGAGTGGCCGACGAAAATCACGTCGCGCAAATCGAGGTCCCGGCAAATCTCGAGGACGTCGCGCGCGTACCCGTCCAGAGTCGCGTAGCGCTCCGGATCGTAGGCGGACCAGTCTGACTTGCCCGACCCGACATAATCGAAAAGCACGATCCGATAATCGTCTTCAAACGCGGGCGTGACGAACCGCCACATCGTTTGATCGCAACCGAACCCGTGCGCGAAAAGCATCGGCTGCTGACCGTCCCCACGGATCATCACGTTGTTGCGCGCCTGAATGCTGGGAGTCATCCGAGGAACTTACGGACTTCACGTGCCGTCACAAGATTGCCGCGCAGCCGGGCCCGCGCTCCGATTGCGAGGCACCGGTTGATTCCGGGAAAAACTGCGGCAAACTTAGCGCTCTTCCCGAGAGCAAAACGCACCGCTAGCTCAATTGGCAGAGCAAGTGACTCTTAATCACTGGGTTGTTGGTTCGATTCCAACGCGGTGCAATTTCTCCAAAGATTGTCATTCTGAGCGGAGCGCGGCGAAGTCGAAGAAACTCTAATTCCTGCGAGCGTAGCGAGGAGCCGAAGGCCTCCATCAATCGATATACCGTTGCGCAATCGGCATGCGGCGGCCGACGCCGAAGGCGCGGCTCGTGACCTTGATGCCGGGCGCGGCTTGCTCGCGTTTGTATTCGTTGACGTCTACGCGACGCTGCACCCAGCGCACGGTTTTCTCGTCGAAGCCGTGCGCAACGATGTCGCGGGCGCTTAGATTTTCCTCGACGTAGAGACGCAGGATTTCGTCGAGAATATCGTAGGGCGGCAGGCTATCCTGATCTTTCTGGCCGGGCTTCAACTCCGCGCTCGGCGGTTTTTCGATGGTCGATTTCGGAATGATCTCGCGATCCCGATTCATCCAGCGCGCCAGCTCATAAACCATCGTCTTCGGCACATCACTGATCACCGCCAACCCGCCGGCCATGTCGCCATAGATGGTGCAGTAACCAACGGCCAATTCGCTCTTGTTGCCGGTGGAGAGCACGATGTGGCCAAACTTGTTCGACAGCGACATCAGGATCATGCCGCGCAACCGGGCCTGCATATTCTCTTCCGTTGTATCTTCGGGCCGGCCGGCAAAGATTTCCGTGAACTGCGCCTTGAAGGCGGCGAAGGCATTCGCGATCGGAACCTGCAGACATTTGATGCCGAGGTTTTTCGCCAGCGCCAGCGCGTCGTCGATGCTGCCCTGCGAAGAGTACGGGCTCGGCATGGAAACGCCGACGACGTTCTCCGGGCCAAGCGCCTCCACGGCAATCGCCGCGACGACCGCGGAGTCGATGCCGCCACTCAAGCCCAGCACCGCGGACTTGAAACCGCATTTGCACAGGTAATCGCGCACACCGAGCGAAAGGGCGGCGAAGAGGTCGGACGAACGTTCGCTATCTCCGAGGTCGAACGGCTGCGCCGTGTCGGTATCGATCATTTCTTCCGCTGTGCGAAAGCCCGGCAATTGCGCGATCAGCTCTCCGCTCGAATTCACGGCGATCGAACTGCCATCAAATACGAGCTGGTCATTTCCGCCTACGGCGTTGCAATAACAGATCGGCCGGCTGTGCGCCCGGGCGAGCGCTGAAACCATCTCGCGCCGAATCGCCTGTTTGTTCAGGCTGAAAGGCGACGCGCTGAGATTGAGGATGATCTCCGCCCCCTGCTCCACCAAGGCGCGGACAGGCTCGATGTCGTAGAAGGGCCGGGGCAGGTAATGCTCCGTCCAGATATCTTCGCAAATCGTGACGCCGATCTTTCTGTTCCCCAACATCAGCGGGGCGACTTCGTGCGACGGCTCGAAGTAGCGGTCCTCATCGAAGACGTCGTAAGTCGGCAACAGAGATTTGTAGGTTTTCGAGATGGGCGCGCCCGGTTGCAAGAGCGCCGCCGCATTGTGAAAAGGTTTGCCGCGCCCCTGATTGCGCTCGACGAAGCCGACCAGCAAGGCTGCGTCGCGCAGGCGCGCCTGAAGCTTTTCCAGGACCTCCAGATTCTGCGGGACGAACTGCGATTTGAAGACGAGGTCCTGGGGCGGATAGCCCGTAATGGCCAGCTCCGGGGTCAAGACCAATTCCGCCCCGGCCGCCGCGAGCTGCTCATAGGCATCGGCGATTTTATCAAAATTGCCGCTCAAATCCCCGACAGTGGGGTTGATTTGAGCGAAACCGATTTTCATGCGCGCCACGCAAGCTATGCGCAGCCCGGGTCCCGGCAATCCCTTTCGAGCCTGTTACGGTCTCGCAGGCGCGGTGCTCTTGTAGCCCTTGTTCAAGGCATCATCCGCGCCGGTGACAAACATCTTGCCCCACTCCAACAAAGCGGCCGCGAGAAAGCCGGCGATCGCGCAAAGGATGACTTTTTGGAAAAAGGTGGCCTGCATGGCGCCTCCTACGAAGCAGAAGCAGTACCCTGCCAGGGCTGCGCCCTGGAAATCCCGCCAAGGCTGCGCCTTGGAAATCCCAAAGTCCAAAGCCCAAAACCCAAGTAAATCCATAAATCTCAAATCCAAATTCCAAACCTCTGAGCGTGGGCGCCTCTTTAATATTGGGATTTAAAATTTACCTGGGATTTGGACCTTGGGATTTGGGATTTCCGCGCCAGCGGCTTGGGATTTGGGATTTCCGGCGCCATGGCGCCGGTTTCACCAGAATCCCCACTGCCGCGTGGCCATGATCCAGACGCCCAGGAGGAGATTGGTCACCGCGTGCGCGATGCCACAGGAGGCCAGGCTCTGGGTTCGATACGCGACCAGGTTGTAAAGCGCGCCGGTCAACAGCGCCGCGATCCAGTCCTCCCGCGAATGCGTGAATCCGAAGGCAACCGTGACGACCCCGAAGGAAAACCAGGAGAACGCCCCGATCGGCGCCTCGGTGAATTTTTCGTTGACCAGGTAGCGCAAAAGAAAACCGCGCCAGAAAATTTCCTCGACCAGGGCAACCACGACCACGAGGCGCAGGAAACGGAATACGAGCGTCCCCCAATACAAAACCGGCTGGCCCGCGAACACTTCGGGATCGAAACCAGTGAGCCGCGGCGAAAAACCAAGGAACTGCTGAGGCGCGATCCACAAGACGAAAACCGCCAGGCCAATTGTCACCGCCAGCCAGGTTTTCCGCGGAGCGCGAAAATCGTAATCCCGCCAAAACCAAATGAGGAGCGCACCGCAGATAATTGTCTGGAGCGGGTAAATCCAGTATTCCGGCGCCGCCAGCCAAAAAGCCGCGCCCGGCCTCCGCAGCGCACTGGCCAGCATGAGCAGCCCGAAAAAAACCGCCATGGGCAGGATGAAGGCGGCGAGCTTTCGTTTGTCGGTGGCCGGCATTAGAGAATCCATTTGGTCTTTCGGTTGAATGGTTAAGATTCTTTTCGATGAATCCGCACGGCGACGGCAAGCCCGAACCGATCGATCCCGAACATACGTTGCGCATGCTGGAAATCGAAATGATGCAGCAGCGGGCCCGGCGGAAACAGGCCAGCGCGCGCCGCAGCAATTTGCGCGCGGTCAGTTTTCTTTTCCTTTTTCTTGTGATCCTCGGCGCAGCCGTCGCGGCCTACTTCGCTTTTACCTCCGGCCGGGTGGAGGAGCTTCGCACCCGCGACAATACGGTCGCAAGTCCTACGCCGGCTGTCGTTACCCGCCCGTGATCAGTCCCACCAAGACCAGCCCCCTCCGAGATCGCGCCGAGCTCCTCGAATTCGCCCGGGACGCGATCATCCTGACCGACGCGGAAGGAACCATCACTTATTGGAATCACGGTGCGGAGCGAACTTACGGCTGGAAGAAGAAGGAAGTCCTCGGGCAAAAATTACATACCCTCCTGTGCACGGAATTCCTCCAGGCGGGAACAGATCCGCATTCGGTGTTGAAGAAGGAATCGCACTGGGAAGGGGACGTCGAGCAAACCCACCGCGACGGGACTCGTATCGTCGTCCTCAGTCGCTGGACGATTGACGGCACACGCCGCGATTCCCCTCGCCTCGAGATCAATACCGACATTACCGAACAAAAGGAGCTGGAGCGGGCGTTGCGCGAAAGCGAGGAACGCTACCGGCGGTTCGTAGTCGAGGATTTTACCGGCACCCTCATCATGCAGACCGATGGCCAGATCGTGGCCTGCAATCCGGCGGTCACGAGTATTTTCGGTTTCGAGTCCATCCAGGAAGCCGCCGCGCAAAATTTCTTCTCCTTCCTGCGCAACCGCCAGGATGGGATCGATCTGCTCGAACTGGTTCGTCAGCACCGAATGGTCGACCGCCACGAGCTGGAGATGAACCAGCGCAACGGCGACCCGGTTTACGTCGTTGCGCGCCTCATTGGGAATTTTGTCGAAGACGAGCTGACCGAGCTGCAAGTCTATCTCTTCAACGACACGAAGAGAAAGCAGATGGAACAACAACTGGTCCAGGCGCAAAAAATGGAGGGGCTCGGAACGCTGGCGGGCGGGATCGCCCATGATTTCAACAACATCCTCGCCATCATTTTGGGCTACACGAAGCGGCTGGAAACATTCCGTTCAAAACCGCAGGATGTCCCGGGCGCTATCAAAGTGATCAGGGAAGCGGTCGATCGAGGCGCAGCCCTCGTGCAGCAGTTACTCACCTCCGCGAGACAGACAGAGGCGCGGCTTTCGACCCTCGATCTCAACGCGCTCGTGCGAGAGCTCGAACGAATGTTGCAGGCCACGTTCCCCAAGATGATCAACTTCAACCTCGATCTGGCGCCCGACCTTCCGCTCATCACCGCCGACAAAAGCCAGATCCATCAGGTTCTCCTGAATCTTTGTGTGAACGCGCGGGACGCGATGCCCAACGGCGGAACGATCACCCTCAAGACGGGCATCACGGCCGGCTCGGAACTGACCGAGACATTCAGCAGCGTGACTGCCGATAATTACGCGTGCGTCCGCGTGGGCGATACCGGCACCGGCATGACCAAACAGGTGAAGTCGCATATTTTCGAGCCGTTCTTCTCCACGAAAGAGCGCGGCAAAGGCACCGGTCTGGGGCTCTCCGTTGTTTACGGAGTGGTCAACAATCATCGCGGCTTTGTGCAGGTCGAAAGCGAGGTCGACGCCGGGACGACCTTCATCATCTATCTGCCGGTTAAGCAATCGCACGGTTGAGCAAAGCGGAGGCGGTCCTGCCCGGGGCGCGGGAGCTCAGAACATTCCGCAGACGATCCTTCTCGTGGAAGACGAAGAGATGCTGCGCGACCTCGGCATCTCGATTCTGGAAAGCGAAGGATTCCACGTCCTGGCCGCGAAAGATGGAGTGGAAGCGGTCTCCCTCTTCGAAGCCAACAGCGACGAGATCGGCCTCGTCGTCTGCGATCTCGGCTTGCCCCGCCTCGGCGGCCGCGAAGCCTTCCTCAAAATGAAAGAGATGAAACCAAGCGTTCGCGCCATCGTCGCCAGCGGTTATCTCGAGCCGACGATCCGCTCCGAGATGCTAAAAGCCGGCGTGATCGACACGATCCAGAAGCCGTACGATTTCAACGACCTCCTCGCCAAAATCCGCTCCGTCATCGGCCCCGAAGTAGCCCCCGACGATCATCCGGAACTATTTTAGGTGGGGCCGCCCTATGGATGGATCGTGACGCCGCCAGGTTTGGGGCCTTCGACGAGGGCTTTGTCAACGGCGCGCTGGTTGATGACGAAGGTGTTGTTATCGCCGTGTTTCGACCAGGGGCCGTGGGGGACTTCGCTGAACTCAACGAATTTCCAATCGGTCACGTCGGTGTCCTGCATGCCGAGGAAATCGCGGACGGCTGGGGAAACATCGAGGCCGGCGCCTTTGTTCAAGTTCGGTTTCGGGCGCTCGTTGCCGAAAACGTATTGCCAGTGATCGGTGCGGAAGGGGCCGGCATCCTCCCATTGGGCGTAGGCGACCTTGTTTCCTCTGCGAATGGCGATCCAGCGACCTTTCACGGTCGAGACGCCCGGGCCCTGGTAAGCTTCCCTGAACCAGGGAACAACGCGCGGCGCTTCGGGCCGATGGCCGTTCATCGCCTTGTCGTTATAGGGCAAGGCGACGTAAAATGGATTCTGTTTCGGCGTGAACTTTACCGGGATAAAATCGCGGCGTTGCGATTGGTCGGGATTATCGTAGCCGCCGTAGTTCTTCGTCCAGTTCTTGTCCCACGAGCTCTGGACATTCGGGACGGGATTATTCTGGGTCGGCTTTTCGCCAATCCAGAAGGTCGTGGTCACGATTTGGGTTTTCCACGGGAAACGCTCGCCCGGTTTGTTCAGCGGAGGATCGGCACTCGCGGCGGGCGAGTAGGCGATTGGTTCGACCTTAAACAATGAGTCGTCCTTGGGCGCTTTCGATTTCTTCGCCAGTTTCACCTTCGAAGGCGGCACGGCGCCTTGTGCCGCATGGGTAAAAAATCCCGCTACCGAGGAAAGCAAAACCGCGATCGTGTGAGTGAGTGTTCCGGGTTTCATCGAGAAGCGACGCCGGGCAATAGAACCGAATGAAATCGTCTATTTAATAATCGGCCCGGGAACCGTGTGTGCGCGTAATATCGCGCAAAAATCAGCGTTGCGCCAGGGAACGGCGGGCTTTTTCTACGAGCGCTTTTTCCTGGGGAAGAAGCGTGGCTTTCTCGCTCAGATCGAGAAATTCTACCGCCCGCGCGTGATCGCCCGCCGCGGCCAGAATGATTCCGTAATACGCCGCGATCTCAGGTTGACGCAATTGTTCAGGAGGCAGGGCTTCCATGACTTTCGCGGCCTTCTTTGCTTCGCCCTGGGCGTGAAGCGCAAACGCCCAGGTGGAAGCGTAGGCTGGATTCGCCGGCTCCTTTTCGTAAATCTCGCGCGCGATTTTTTGGGCGCGTTCCGTGTTCAAATTCAGCAACAGGGAAATCTGCGCGTAATTATTCTGAACGTTGCGATCGTTGGGATGCAGCTCCAGGCGATGGAGCAGGACACGGTAAAGATTTTCCGTGTCCGCGTTCTTGGCGAAATAGCGATACAAGGTTCCCAGAGCTTCGTCGCCCTTCACCGGATCTTTCGCGACGAGCCAAAGCAGGTCGATCGTTTCGCCGCGCCAACCCCACTTCTCGACGGTCTCGGCCAGCATCATGATGTGGCGAGGACTGGCCGCGACTTTTTTCATCGCTTCGTTCCATTGCGCGGCAGATTCGGGATCGTTCCCTTGCTCGCGCAGGGCCCGGGCTGAAATCGCGTTGCGCAGAAAATCGACGGTGCCCCAGTTGCCGGAATTGAGCAGGCGCTGCAGTCCCACCCATTCCTTCATGGCGACGAACGAATCTGAAAGCGCAATCTGGACCAGTTTGTGGCCGATGACGCCCGGCGCCAGCTTGGTGCTCCACGCGATCGCCTCCCGCGACAGGTTGTTCATGTTCATCCAGGTGATCAAGGCCGCCGCATCCTCCGGCTCTTCGGTCGAAGCATTCTGAAGCTCCTCGAGGAAAGGGTCGAAGCCCGGGTCGAAGGCCGTTTTCAACGCGCTCAGCAGCAGCAGCCGGTCCGCGTAGGTTTTGTCGGGATAACTGTCCAGCAGCCGTGCCAGCTCGAGCGCGGCCAGGGTATTCTTCTGCCGCAGGGCATCTTCGGCCAGATATCGCGTGGCCTCGCGGCGCAGCATCGGATCGTTCTGCAGCTCGGTCAGCGTTTGCTTGCCCTTGACGCGGAGGTCGGCATCGTTCGCGCCGAGCCGTAACGCCGCCAGGCGCATGATATAATCCTTGTTCTCAGGCTCGAGGCGATTCGCTTCGCTGAGGCGCCGTTCCATTTCGACTCCATCGCGTTGCTTGAGCGCGATGTCGGCCATCAGGGCGTGATATTCCGCCGTTTCTTTCGCGCTTTCCGGCAGCCGCGCCATGGCGACGTCCGCCGTCGCTTGTTCGTCGAATCGAATCGCGGCGCGCGCGAGAAGGATCAGGTCGGTTGGAGTGGCCACTCCCAGTTCCATGACCCGGCGGCGCCAATCCAGCGCAGAACGTAACCCGGCCTTCTCCGAGAGCCGAGCCAGAATGCGGAAGCCATCGGCGTTGTTCGGATTGATTTGGAGGAGGCGCCGTGCGTCGAGGCTCGCCCGTTTGTAGTCGCCGTGATTGACCAACGCGTTCGCGGTTGCGACCAGGCGGCGCTGTTGCCAATTGCGATACGATTTATAGCCAAAAGTGCCGCCAACCGCCAGCAGCAGAATCACACCGACCGTCCAGAGGATGATCTTGATGAACGAGCGCTCGATTTTGTCGTGAGGATGTTCCAAGTTGGTGAAGCTTTCTACGCCCCGCTGCGTTGTCAACGGGCACGGGGTCGGGCTGATGTTAATGAGAGGACGCATTTTGCTTCGAAGCAGGCCGCGAGCCACGGTGGATGCCGGGCTCGGCCGGGCTCATATCCTGCTAAACCGGGCTCGCCACCACGCATGAACGCCGTCGCCACCGCCGCCCCACCAAAAGCAGAGAAGGTCTCGCCAGCGATCGCCTGGTTTCCCATCGCCGCTTTCGCCCTGGTCTGGCTCGAGGTCATTTGGCGGCTCCAATTCGAATGGTCGGTTAATCCGCAATACAGCTACGGCTACGCGGTCCCGTTTCTCTGCGCCTATGCTTTCTGGCGGCGCTGGCAAACCGCGCCGGCTCCCGCCCCACCCCCGGCCCGCGCGTTCTGGATCGTCCTCATTATTATTGCCGCGGTGGTTCTGGTCCCGATTCGCCTCATCCAGGAGGCCAACCCTGACTGGCGTCTTCTCAGTTGGACAATGACCGCATGCGCGGCGGTCATTTCCGCGGCAGGCGTTTGCCTCGCCGGCGGCTTGCGCTGGGTGCGACATTTCGCCTTTCCGATCCTCTTCTTTTTCGTCGCCGTCCCCTGGCCGACCAATGTCGAACAAGCGGTCATTCAGGGCCTCATGCGCGCCGACGCGCTGATCAACGTCGAATTCCTCACCGCGATCGGTATTCCCGCTGTCCAGATGGGCAACGTAATCGAAGTCGGTTCCGGCTTTGTCGGAATCGACGAAGCCTGCACCGGCATTCGCTCGTTACAGGCGACCTTCATGGTCTCGATTTTCCTGGGAGAATTCTATGGGTTCTCCGTCCTGCGGCGCGTGATTCTCGTCCTCTCGGGGGCGTTCCTCGCCTTCTTCTGCAACCTGGTGCGCACATTCCTCCTCGTTTACCTCGGGGCCGAACACGGCTTCCAGGCGATCAAGGATTGGCATGACCCGGCGGGGCACACGATCCTGATGGTCTGCCTGGCCGGCCTCTGGGCGCTCTGCTGGTTCCTGAGCCGAAAGGATGACGAAACTGCAAAAGCATCGCCGCCGGCGCGGACGTTCCATATCCCGCGATTCGCTCTGGCGGCCCTGCTGCTCTTAACCGTCGCCGCGGAAGCCGGCACGGAGATGTGGTATCGTTTCCATGAGGCGCGCACCACAAAGCTTGCGCCTTGGAGCGTCGAATGGCCGAAAACGGCGTCGAACTGGAAGGAAGTCCCCATCGAAGAGGCCGCTCAGGGACTCCTGCGTTACAACGAGGGCGGCGGCGGTGATTGGAACAGTGCGGACGGACATCAATTTAGCATGTTCTTCTTCAAATGGTACCCCGGCCGCACCGCCGGCCTCTTCATCAGGAATCATCGGCCGGACATTTGTCTCCCGGCCACCGGGATGAAATTGCGCGGCCCGGCCGGCAGCAAGCTGCTCACGGTAAACGGCATTCCGCTGCCGATTCGCTCCTATGTTTTTGAGAATGCCGGCCGTCAGCTCCACGTCTTCTATTGTTATTGGGACGGCACTCTGCCAGATCCCAACACGCTCAATTACGAAAACTGGACGGCCGCCGGGCGTCTCGAAGCCGTGAAGCGCGGCAAGCGCGACGTCGGCACCCAAATGCTCGAGATCGTCGCCTGGGGTTACGACGATGACGCCAAAGCCGAGCAAGCCGCCCTCGAGCAACTTCGCCAAATCGTCCGGCCGGGTTAATTTCTCTGCCCAAGGAGCGGTGGTTTATCCCGCAACCGCGGGACCGGCCAATCAAAACGGCGGTTTGTAAACCGCCTCTCCTTGTTGATCTCGCATCCGCCGCATTCTCTGAATATTCTCCGGCCGTGCCTCCCAAGATTTCCATGCGCTGCATCGCGCTCGCTTTCGGCATTGTCTCGCTTTGGGCGCCGGACACTCACGTCCTCGCGCAACAATCATCCCCCACCACCATCACCGCCACGTTCTGGAACGTGCAATGGTTCCCCGGCCGGCGTCCGAACGCTTTGCGGAGCGAAGAAAAGCGCCACATCCGCGCTCTCCATGCCGATCTCGCTTCCTTTAATTCCGATCTCGTCGCGCTCGAAGAAGTCCGCGATTTCCGCAACGCGGCGCTCGCCGTGCGGCCGCTCCCTGGATTCAAAGTCGATGTTTGCTCCGATTTCCGTCCGCGCGAAAGCCAGCAGGAGACACAGCAGATCGCCATCACCAGCCGCCTGCAACCGCTTAGCGCCTGGGCCGAAGAATGGAAACCAGGCGCCGCCATTACGCCTCCCCGCGGGTTTGCCTTCGCCGCTTACCAAATGTCACCGCGCCAGGTGCTCCTCGTCTACGCGCTCCATTTGAAAAGCAATCGCGGCGATTTCCGGGAAGACATCCGCATCCGCGAAGAATCGATGCAGCAGCTTCATTCGCATATGAAGGCGATGAACCATGCCTACTCGAAACTCGGCGCGCTCACCTGGATCGTTGGCGGTGATCTCAATACCGCACCGGACGATCCCCGCTTCGCCCGCGAGAAAACCATTCCCCAATTAACTGCCGGCGGTTTCCGCTCGGCTTGGGAAGGAATTCCTTTCGCGTCTCGAATTACCCTCCCCGGCAATGAGCGGTATCCTCCCGCCTGTTTCGATCACATCTTCTATCGCGGCGCCCTCTTGACGAAAGCGTGGCTGGGTCAAACCGCGCGGCAATCCAGCGATCATCGCGCCGTCCATGCGACGCTCCAACTCAGGTAGGGAGGCCGCGCCGCGGCATCCGCATTTCAATCCGGCCCTCATCCTCGCCTTCTCCCAACGGGAGAAGGAACTTGCCGCTTTAGGACTTCTGGTAGGGCGAGACTCTGTCGAGCCGAATGCAGCCCGAATCGACCGACGGCTCGACAGAGTCTCGCCCTACCAAGAGTGGAGATAACGCGAACTCCCTCTCCCTGAGGGAGAGGGCTGGGGTGAGGGTCATCAGTCCCCGGTTCGCTCTCGGTTTGTTCTACAAAAACTTCCCGGGGTTCAAAATCCCCTGGGGATCGAGCGCATCCTTGATCGCGCGGTGCACCTCTCGCGCGACGTCGCTCGTCGCCTGCGGCCACCATCGCTTTTTCGCCAGCCCGATTCCATGCTCGCCCGTGATTACGCCGCCAAACGCCAGGACCTGCGTGAACAATTCATCCAGCGCTCGTTCCGCCTTCTCCCGGACGGACGCCTCCCGGTTATAACGATCCGCCATGATGTTCACGTGCATGTTCCCATCCCCCGCATGCCCGAAGCAGGCGATCGGAAATCCCGACCGCTGCGAGAGCGCTTCCGCAAATTCCACCAGATCCACGAGCCGGCTCCGCGGCACGACGATATCCTGGTTCAATTTAGTCAGGCCGGTGGCGCGAAGAGAATTACTGAACGCACGGCGCAGTGCCCAGAGCCGTTCACAATCCGGCTCCGTCGTCGCAATCTGAAGCGCAGTCGGGCTGCAGTCCCGAACCAATTCCTGTAATTTTTCCATCTCCATCCGCACCGTTTCCGGCTGGCCATCGAGCTCCACGAGTAGATGCGCATTCCCTGCTGGAACGTCCGCCAGACCCGAGTCGTGCCGCGCTGCTTCGAGCGTGAAATGATCCGCCAGCTCGAGCGACGACGGCAAAAAGCCCGCGCCGAAAATCTTCTGCACCGTCGCCGCCGCTTCCCGCATGCTTGAAAACGAGGCTGATAACGTCGCGCGCGCCGGCGGCATCGGCAGGAGCTTCACCGTGATCTCGGTCACCACTCCCAGCATTCCTTCGGAACCGACAAAGAGCCCAATAAGATCGAATCCCGTCTTGTTTTTGTGGACGCGCCCGCCCGTCCGCAAGACTTCACCGCTCGCCAGGACTACTTCCAACCCGGCGACATAGTTGCGCGTCACCCCATATTTCAGGCAGCGCGGCCCGCCGGCATTCGTCGCCACGTTTCCTCCCATGCTGCAATCTTTCTTGCTGGCCGGATCGGGCGGATAAAACAGTTTCTGCTCCCGCACTTTCGCCTGGAGCTCCGCTGTGATCACCCCTGGCTCCACGATTGCGATGGCATCCGCAAAGCTGATTTCCTTAATGCGATTCATCCGGGCCAGCGAAAGCGCGATCCCGCCCCGCACCGGCACGCAGCCGCCCACGTATCCAAACCCCGCCCCTCTGGCCGTCACTGGGATTTTGTTCGCCGAAGCGAACGCGAGCAGCCTGCTCACCTGCTCCGTCGATCGCGCGAAGACGACCACTTCCGGCGGATGGCTCGCGAACCATTTGTCGCCGCCGTGGGCTTCTAATTCTGCCGGTTCATCGGAGACGATGTCCGCGCCGAGCAGCCTCCGTAACTCTTCAGCTACTCGCATCGCTTCTTCTTTCGTAATCGTGCTCCTGCTCCTGCTCGTGATCGATCTTTAGACTTCGATTACGATCACGAGCACGAGCATGAGCACGAGTAAAACTCACATCCCCATGATCTGGTACCCGCCATCGACGTAAATCACCTGCCCCGTGATCGACGCCGCGCCGTCGCTCGCCAGAAAAACTCCAGTCGCCCCGAGTTCCGCCGGATCGCAGCTCCGCTTCAGCGGCGCGTGTTCCTGATAATGTTTTAGCATCGCAGTGAATCCGCTGATTCCCCGCGCTGCCAGTGTGTTTACCGGCCCGGCCGAAATGCAGTTCACCCGGATCTTCTTCGGCCCGAGATCGTAGGCGAGATAACGCGTAGAGGCTTCCAGGCTCGCCTTGGCTACGCCCATTACGTTGTAGTGCGGCACCACTTTCTCGGCTCCGTAATAGCTCATCGCGACGATGCTTCCGCCGTTCGTCATCATCGGCGCCGCTTCCCGCGCCAGCGCGACCAGTGAATACGCGCTGATGTCATGCGCGGTCCGGAAAGCTTCTCGCGTCGTGCTGACAAAATCGCCCTCGAGCGATTCCTTCGGCGCGAACGCTACCGAATGCAGCATCAGATCGATCCGCTCCGTTTCCCCGCGCACCTTGTTGAAGAATTCGGTGATATCCGCGTCGTTCGAGACATCGCAGGGATGGAGCGGCGTTCCTGCTCCAAATTCGCCGACTAGTTCCTCCACGTTTTCCTTCAGCCGCTCGCCTTGATAATTGAAAATCAATTTCGCGCCCGCCGCCGCCCACGCCTTGGCGATCGCCCACGCGATGCTCCGCTTATTCGCCACGCCGAAAACGACGCCAACTTTTCCCGCCAGAACCTGCTCAGCCATAACGGGTCACCATACGCGGCTTTCTCTCGCCGCAAAATCCTGGAGACAGCTTGCTCCCGTTTACTGGAGACGGCACGCCCTCGTGCCGTGAAGGAGAAACTGAGCCGCTCTCTCCGGCACGAGGGCGTGCCGGCTCCATTATCACAGGGCGACGGGCTACAGTTCGCTGGACACTTCCCGTTTGGGACTTCGCCGCTATGATGGCGCGTCTTATGGCGGCTTTTCACCGGGCATGGCTGCGCGCATTTCTCGATCGGGTCGAGGGAGGCGATGCCCTGCTCTTTCTTTACGTCGCCGTGATCATCCGGCAGTTCCTCTGCTGGGTCCCATTGTCGAACCCTATCGCATGGCTAACGGCGGCGCTTGCAGCCGGCGTGATCATCTGGCGTTACGTCCTGGCGAAAGACGAGCCGCGGGAAGGAAGCTCTCGCGCGTTTTTACTGGTGGTCGCCCTGCCGCTGGCCCTTGCGTTTCTCCTGCGGTTCCCCTTCCCCGATGTCTCATTCGACGTCTTGAACTACCGCCTCTTCCAGGCTGCGCGGACACTGCGCGGTTTTCTGGATCAGCCGGGCGATTTCTTCCCCACGCCGATGCCGTTCAACCCCGCTCCCGACATGGTGATGGGCATTACCCGGCTTCTCTTCGGCTATCGGCTCGGCACCATTGCGAATCTTTTCGCGCTATTATGGTCGGCCCGCATTCTCGATCGCTTGCTCCGCGCGCACGTCCCGCACGCCTGGGTTCGCGCCGGCAGCATCCTGGCCGTTCTCGCGGTCGAACAGATTTTTTTTCAGATCAACACCTACCTGGTCGATCTGCTCTCCCTCCCGCTCTTGCTGGAAGCGACACGCCTGGCGCTGCGCAGCGTGGAGCCGGCAATGTGGAACAGGCACCTGACACGGATTGCCTTCCTTCTTGGATTAAGTGTCGCCTTCAAGCTGATCAACGTGGCGTTCGCGCTCCCCATCGCGCTCCTTTCCGCCTGGACCTTGATCGGTCGAACAACGCGCGTGGCCAACGCCGTGGAAGCGATTTGCTTCCGGCGGGCCTTTTCTCCTTCGCTGCCTTCCTCCTGCCGGTGCTCCCCTTCAGCATTTATCTTTACCAACAAACCGGCAGCCCCGTTTTTCCCATGATGAACGGACTTTTCCAGTCGCCGTATTGGCCTGCGAACAACAACTGGGACAATCGGTGGGGCGCATTCGGCTTCTGGCAGGTCGTGGCCTGGCCGATTCAGAGATGTTGTGGCAACCTGAGCGGCTTTCTGAGCTGGCAGTCTATTCGGGCCGGCTTCCGCTCGGCGCGGCCGGAGCGTTGATTGCCCTGGTCGCTGGCCTGGAAAGACAGGCAATCTGCGCGCACTTTGCCTTCTGACCCTATCCGGCCTGCTGCTCTGGAGCGCCGCCAGCGGTTACGTGCGTTACGCGATCTTCCTCGAATTAACTGCGGGCGTTCTTCTGGTGATGCTGGTTGTCAATACGATCAAAAAGGAATGGCAGCTTGGCCTGGCCCTGGCGGTTCTCTGGTTCGTTAGGCACCCAAACGGCCGTGGCCTGCCATTACGTCGCCAGGACTGAATGGAGTGGGCGGCCCACCGATTTTCAAATTGTCCGCGGCCTGGAAGACGCGAAACGCAATACGTTTTGCGCGATCATTCGCTGCGCCAGTTTAGTCCGAAAGCCAGATCGGACCCGCTTCGCCCAGGTCGAAGTTTGGATCGAAAGCGGCATCAAAACATCCGGTCCTCGAGATCCTGCTCAACGACAAGGCCCCGGTGATCGGCCTGCGAAGCCACGAAGGTTTTGCCGTTCGGGAAGGACGGGTGCGTTTCGCGCAATGCCCTCGAGCGCGCGGCCGGCAAACGGATGTTTACCATCTGCTTCGCGGAGGATCTGGCGCAGTCACTCGAATTCATCAAACTTCGCGGCCTGCAGGCCGGCGCGCAGACGCCGCTCCAGCTTCCATTTTACTCGCGCGACATCCCGCTTCCGCTGATCCTCATTGAGGTCACGGGGGGCGAGCAGGCCGCGGTGGCCATGCGCCAAACCCTCTGACGATTATGACTCGCGACGAGATTCTCCGCGGCCTGAAGGTCCATGAACCCTGGTTCCATCGCATCGATCTCGGCCAGGGCATTTTTACCAAAACGGAAAGCGTGATGGGCGAGCCGGTCGATCATCCGCGCGAATCCTGGGAAGTCATCCGCCAATGTTTGCCCGAGGACCTGTCGAACAAGAGCCTGCTCGACGTCGGCTGCAACGGCGGTTTCTATTGCGTGGAAGCGAAGCGCCGCGGCGCCCGGCGTGTCCTCGGCGTGGATGGCCAGCGCCAGCATGTGCGCCAGGCACTTTTTGTCCGCAAGGTGCTCGGGCCTCGATCTCGAATTCCGGCGCTTCTCCGTTTACGATTTGAATCCGGAAACCATCGGGCGTTTCGATATCACGCTCGCTTTGGGACTCGTTTACCATCTCAAGCATCTCGTCTTCGCCCTCGAGCGACTCTATGACGTGACCAACGAATTGCTCATCGTCGAGACCGCGATCATTCCGCCGGAACAAACGCCCGAGTCGTTCGTGCAGCCGCTGGGCGAGATAAGGCAAACTCTGCATCCGATTTTCTACGCGGAGAATCCTCCGGATTCGAAAGAGCAGGTCTTTAATTGGTTTCTCCCCAGTCCCGCCGCGCTCCAGGCCCTGTTGCGGAATACTGGATTCGACGAGGTGGAAATTTTCTCTGTCGTGCGGGACCGCGCTGTTCTGGTCTGCCGCAAAGGCAGTGCCCGCGCTCAACCGAGTGTAGACGATTATGTCGCCACTCTCGCCTTTGCCCACGACAACGCGCCGTCCGTCTGCCAGCCGGGTGCCGAACTCACCTTCCGCGTCCGCGTCACGAACTCCGGACGAAACAGTTGGCCGGCCACGGGCAAACCCGACGACGAAAGGGATCGTCCGCCTCGGCGCTCACCTTCTGCGGAGCGATGAAGAAGAAGTGAACTGGGATTACGGCCGCGCTGCTCTCCCACACAATCTTGCTCCCGGCGAAACCGCCGAACTCGATTTCATCTGTCGCGCCCCCGACGAACCCGGCGCCTACATCATCGAGTTCGACCTCGTCGCCGAACACGTGACCTGGTTTGAAGATTTCGGTCCCGGGGTTTTACGCCACAGCTTTGTCGTGCGTTAACGCGGAGGGATGTGCTTCTGCACGTCCCATAAATTTTGAGAGGTCCTCGCCACCATTGAAAAGTAATGATGAAATAGTCGGACTCGCCGCGGCGAGTCCCTCCGACACATGAAACGCATTCTCACCGTTCTTCTGTTTCTCAGCAGCCCGGTCTTCGCCGATCCTGCCGCGGTCGCCAAACAAGTCCGCACCTGGCGCACGAACCACGAACTCGAAATCCTGGCGGAATTCGCGGACCTGCTTTCCATTCCCAACCTGGCGAACGACGCGCCGAACATCCAGCGCAACGCCGAGGCGATTCGCGCGATGTGCGAGAAGCGCGGTCTCACCACAAAGCTGCTGACAATTGAGGGAGCGCCGCCTGTCGTTGTCGCCAATCTCTCCGTGCCGGAAGCAAAACGCACGATCGCGTTCTACGCGCATTACGACGGACAGCCCGTCGATGCTTCGCAATGGAAAAGCCCGCCCTGGCAGCCTGTCATGCGCGATCAGGCAGGGAAAGACGTGGACTGGCGTGCCGCCAAATCGATTGATCCCGAATGGCGTTTTTTCGCTCGCTCCTCCGCCGACGACAAGGCGCCCATCATGGCGATGCTCGCCGCGCTCGACGCCCTGAAAGCCGCGAACGTGAAGCCCTCCGTTAATCTCCGGTTTGTTTTCGAGGGTGAAGAGGAAGCCGGCTCACCGCATCTGGCCGATTATCTGAAGCGATTCCGCGCCGAACTCCAGCGCCGACGCCTGGCTTTTTTGCGATGGTCCCGTTCATCAAAGCCGCCGGATGGAACTCGTCTTCGGGGCCCGCGGCACGATCGGCCTCGAGCTGACCGTTTATGGCCCGATCAAAGGTTTGCACGACGGCCACTACGGCAACTGGGTGCCAAACCCCATTGTTCGCCTGACCCATCTTGATTGATTCGATGCGCGACGAGACCGGCCGGATCCTGATCAAAGGCTTCTACGACGACGTCCGTCCGCCGACCGCTGCCGAAAAAGAAGCCCTCTCCAAAATCCCAAACGTCGAGGCCGACCTTCTCCGCGAATTCGAAATTTCATCGACCGAAGGAAATGGCAAACCGCTCAATGAACTGCTCATGCTTCCGGGATTAAATCTGCGCGGGATCGAATCAGGTCGCGTCGGGGAGAAGGCGTCGAATACGATCCCGACCGAAGCGCGCGCCTCGATTGATTTTCGCCTGGTCCCAAACGAAACGCCGGAATCGATCAAGCCACTCGTCGAGCGCCACCTCGAAGCCCAGGGCTACACGATCGTTCGCCAAACCGCCCGACACCGCGACCCGGCTGGCGAAACCCAGGATTGTGAAAGTCGAGTGGGGCCCGGGCTACTCTGCGTCGCGCACCCCGCTCGATCTTCCTTTCTCGCGCGAACTCGCCCGCATCATGACTGCCGCCGGCCACGAACCCATTCTTCTCCCTACGGCTGGCGGAAGCCTACCGATGGATTTATTCCAACAAGGCAACAACGCTCCCGTCATCGCCTGCCCCATCGTGAATCACGACGATAATCAGCACGCCGCCGATGAAAACGTCCGTCTCCAGAATCTCTGGGACGGCATCGAAATCTTCGCCGCGTTCTTCAGCGAACTGGAAACGTCGAGCCGCTAAAGCCCATCAAGGAGCGGCGGTTTCCAAACCCGCCGTTTTTGTTGGTCGGCGATTTGGAAATCGCCGCTCCTTGGGTCAGCAGGCGAGGCATGACGGCGTCGGCACACCGGTTGCTTAATACCGCTCGTCATGTGTCCGGCCCCGCTTTCTCGCGCTCGTCTGATCAAACACGTTCTGTTGCCAGTTGCCTGTTTCTGCCTGGGCGCGACTTCCTGCTTCGCAGCCCCCAGTTTCCTGACCGTCGCCTCCACTCCCTACGATCGCCAAATGACGCCGGTTTCGCCGGTCCTGACTTCTTCCACGAGCAACCTGACCGGCCGGGGCTCCCTCGCTAAAATCAATCATTGGCTAACGAACCTTCGCGCAATTCCCTATCGCTATTCGCCTCGATGGAAAACGCCGGCGCAGGTCAACTCCGATCCGACCGCCGACTGCAAAGGCAAGGCCATCCTCCTCTACGCCATGATGCGGGCCAACGGCGCAAGGCATGTCCGCTTCGTCATTGGCAAACGGCACATCGCCGATCAAAGGACGCACGCCTGGCTGGAATGGGAGACGACGCAAGGCACCTACCTTCTCGACCCGACCTTCAACACTTCGGTCGAACGAGTCAGCGAACAGAGTCCGGCCCGATACATTCCCCATTACGCCTACACTGGCGCCCGGAAGTACCGCGCGGCCGATTATCGCCCTGCTTTCGCCTCTATCGTCGCCAGCAATTAAAAGCCTGGCGCGCGTTCCAAAGGGAACGCGCTAGATCATTTTGGCTTGAGCGCACCTTTCGCGATCAATTCAGCCCGGACCGCATTGATTCGCGCGAGTTCCTTCTTGCACCAGGCTTCCTCGGCTTCGGAACGCGTTTTCGCGCACCGCTTGTTCCAAGCGGCGACGTCGGCATTGAAGCGCTCCAATGCCTTGGCGAGTTCGGACTGCGGACCGCTGGTGGCGACTCCTTGCGCAAAAGCGAGGGAAACCACTGAGAAAATAACGGCAATTGCCGGGACCACCTTTTTCCAAGCTCGTTGAGAAGGACGCATTGAGCAATAGAGCCGACAAAGGCCGGAAATCCACAGCCTCTTTTGTTCTCGCCATTTTCGAACCGAATCGGCACAATCAGGGCAACCTGACGCCGCACTCATCCACCATATGAAACTCCACCCAGCCCTCCTGGCGATCGCAGTTCTTTCCATTATTCCCATTTCTGCCCGGGCAGACGATGGCGGCTACCTGGAAGTGAAACGCGATGACAAAACCGTTCTGACCATGCGGTTTTCCGTAGGCTCGCTCAAATTTTTTGACGAGGTTCCCACGCAACTAACGGCGGTTTTGCGCGAACGGGGAATCGACTGTTGCCGAGCTCACACGCGGGTGAGCGAAACAGTATGGAAGTGCTGCCACGGAAAGTATTCGCTTATTTCATCGAGCGCGCGCATCCAAAGCGTTCTGAACGCGGCCTTCAACGAACCGAAATTAGTCCAGCACTGACGGCCGCTCCGGTTGGGCGGCCTCGGACGCGGCAATCCCGCAAGGGCGGCACTGCGGCTACGGCACTAAGCTAGCAAGCAATAGCGTGACGCCGGCAGACGCCGGAGAGCATTTCCCAAAGCGCATCGAGGACGCGATTCACGGCGGCGGATGCCGACGAGGCGTTGTCGTTGTGAATGTGCTCGGAAAGCATCTCACGTTCGGCAGCCGCATGCTCGCGGTCGGCTTCGATGTGGACGGTGAAGTATTCGTAATCGCGCGGCGCGGTCATGTTGTAGTTCTCGACCAGGCCTTTGATCTTCGATTCACAAACCGCGGGGATCTGGCTTTCGTAGGCATAAAGGGCGGCGAGACCTTCGGCGGTCGTCCCCTCGGAGCAAACGGAGCGGAAGGTGCCGATCAGGTTTGACGTCTCAGGTTCTTGTTCGGAATACTGGACATCTTCCTTAGAAACCCCGAGGCCTTCGGCGAATTGGAGCCAGAGCTCGGGGTGATTCGGAGAACCGGCTTCTTCGTCGATCAGGTTGTTGAGCAATTGGCGGCGCGTCGGCTGGTCATCGGAGCCGGCGTGCACGGCGGAAAGGTAAGTCGGGAACGCAGCCACGTGGTGGTAATACTGGCGCGCGTAATCGGCCAGGGCTTCACGGCTGAGCTCACCACGAGTCCAGGCGAGATAGAACGGATGGGTGAGAAGATGTTTCGCGGCAATTTGGCGATCGATGGAGTCGAGGTGTGTGTTCATAATGGTGGTTCTCCGAATGCAGTTGTTTTTTAATGGCGAACGCGGTTGAGGCGCGAACTTTTTTTATTGGAGACGGTCTCCCTCAGGCCGTTGCGCGAAGCGTGATGCGGAGTTCAACCCCTCCGGCACGCTGGCGTGCCGGCTCAGAGATCAACTTGCCCCCAAAATGTGTTTGATCCCCCTGATGGGGATCACGACCCAATCAGGGCGGTTGTTCAATTCGTAGCCCACTTCGTAAACGGCTTTGTCGAGCAGATAGGCTTCGAGCAGGATCTCGAAGTCGCCTTCGTCGGAGGGGAGGAATGGCGCGCCATCGGTCGTCTCGAGATAACTTTGCAGGAAGACGCTGCTCATCTGGCGATACCAGAGATCGGCCCAGCGTTCGAGGAATGGAACGTCCTCAGCGCGCATCGCGGGCTGCCAAAGCGCGCTGTACGCGGCGTATTGAAATGAGCGCATCATGCCCGCCACGTCACGCAAGGCGGAGCGCTTCAGCTTTCGTTCCCCCAGGGCGCGGGCCGGTTCACCCTCGAAATCGAGAATGACGAAATCTTTCCCGGTGGAAAGCACCTGGCCGAGATGGTAGTCGCCGTGAATCCGGATCTTGGTCGCGTTCGAGCGGCGATCGAGGATCAACTGCTCCTGGGCGAGGATCGTCTTTTCGGAGGCGAGCACCTGCGCGGCTTCATCCCGAAACGCGTCCGGCAAGGTCGGCAATTTCTTTTCCAGCAGGGCGAAGTTGCGGCGAAGCGAGGCGCGCATGTTTTGGAAAACCGAGCGCTGCGCCATGGTGTTGAACTGCTCCGGCGCGAAAGCGCGGTCCTCTGAGCTGATGGCCAGGGCGCGATGCAATTCACCCGTCCGCTGGCCCAGCAGCTTGGCTTTCTCGGGGTAAATGCCCCCGATCAATTCCTCGAGCAGCGGGCCGGGAGGAGTCGCCTGGCTCTGCAAGTCTGCCTTGCGAGTGAGGACTCGTTCGTAATAGCGGCCCACCGCGTCGAGCGTCAGCGTCCAGGCATCTCCTTCATTGGGGATGGCGCTTTGCATGAGGCAAACCACCGTCGGCTCGCTCTTGGTCCGTCGATATTCGATCGCGCCCAGAAACGCCGGGACGTTCGGGAACTTCGCGCGCTCGGTGAGAAAACGGGTGACCTCCACGTCCGGATTGATCCCATCCTCCAGCTTGCGGAACAGCTTCAGGAAAAATTTGTTGTCGAAGAGCATCGACGTGTTGCTTTGCTCCGCGCTCAGCACCTGCGACGCGGGCACGCCGCGCGTTTCTTTCGGGAACGCGCTGCTCGTCGCCCCAACCAGGTCGCCTTTTTGTCCGGCCGCGGACTGCGCGGCGGTCATCAAGGTGAACAGCTCCTTGCGGAACGCTTCGTCATACACGGCGTCGTGCAAAATCACATCGCCATCGGCATGCAGCCGGGCGATCACGGCATGCGGCGCGAGACGTTCCACCGCGCGAGCAGCATCGTCCTTCGCGATCTGGACCGGGACTGCATAGGTTTCCGTCGGACCGTCGAGATAATTGACTTCGACGAACCAGATCTGCGCGCCGCCCTTCTCCGAAATGGGAATCTCCTCGACGATCCGCATGTCGCGCAGCGTCCGCGCCTTGGCGCCAAACCAGCGGCAATTGCGAAGGTAAGGCGGCAGAACTTCGCGTTCGATCCGCACGCGCTGGCCGTTGTCGAGCAGAGCGGCCACGCTCGGGCGCCGCATCGAGCATCGGGATCTTGCGTTCCTTCGAGGCGACGGAAGCCGCCGTCTCCGAGCGAAGCACAAACCAGTAGTGCGAATGCGGACCGAGCGTGATGACGTAGGGAGATTTCTTGATCCGTGGAAAGTAATTCTGGCTGAAGACTTCCATGAGCGCGCAGCCGGCAAAGCGGGAAAGATCGATCTCCGCCGCCTGCGAAAAGCGCGAGAGATTGACCACGACCAGGATCGTCTCGTCCTCATGCCGCCGGAGAAACGCGAGCACCTTGTTGTTTTCCGGGAAAAGAAATTCAAGCGAGCCGCGCGAGAAGGCCCGGAAATTTTTCCGCATGGCGATGACGCGGCGCGTCCACCAAAGCAGCGACGAAAGGTTCTTCTGCTGGTTCTCGACGTTGATCGCCTCGTAATGATATTCGGGATCGATTGTGATCGGCAGATAGAGCTGTTGCGGATTCGCTTTCGAGAAGCCGGCGTTGCGGTCCGGGCTCCATTGCATTGGGGTGCGGCAACCGTTGCGATCGCCGAGGTAGAAATTGTCGCCCATCCCGATTTCGTCGCCGTAATAAAGGACCGGCGTGCCCGGCATCGAGAAGAGGAGAATGTTGAGGAGCTCAATCTTGCGCCGGCTGTTGGCCAGGAGCGGCGCGAGACGGCGGCGAATGCCGAGATTGATCCGCGCGGTCGGATCGTTCGCGTAAACGCGCCACATGTAGTCGCGCTCTTCATCGGTCACCATCTCGAGCGTGAGCTCGTCGTGATTGCGCAGGAACATCGCCCACTGGCAGATCTCCGGGATCGGCGGCGTCTGGTCGAGAATGTCGATGATGGGGAAGCGATCCTCCATCTGGAGCGCCATGAACATCCGCGGCATGAGCGGGAAATGGAAATTCATGTGCGACTCATCGCCCTTGCCGAAATAGGCGACAGCGTCCTCGGGCCACTGGTTCGCTTCCGCGAGCAACATCCGGCCGCTGAATTTCGCGTCGACGTGCGCGCGCAGCTTTACGAGATACTCGTGCGTCTCGCGCAGGTTCTCGCAGTTCGTCCCCTCGCGCTCATATAGATAGGGCACGGCGTCGAGCCGCAAGCCGTCGACGCCCATGTTCAGCCAGAAATCGAGCACCTTCTCGACAGCTTCGTGCACCTCCGGGTTGTCGAAATTCAAATCAGGCTGATGCGAATAAAAGCGGTGCCAGTAATACGCTTTCGCCACCGGGTCCCACGACCAGTTCGAGGTCTCGAAGTCCTTGAAGATGATGCGCGTCTCTTTGTATTTCTCCGGCGTATCGCTCCAGACATACATCTCCCGCTCGCGCGAACCGGGCGCGGCCCGCCGTGATTTCTGGAACCATGGGTTCTGATCGGACGTGTGGTTAATGACGAGCTCGGTAATGACGCGCAAGCCGCGCTCGTGCGCCGCGGCGAGGAAGGCGCGGAAGTCATCGAGATTGCCGAAGTTCGGATTGACGTCGTAGTAGTCGGCGATGTCGTAGCCGTCATCGCGCATCGGCGACGGATAAAAAGGGAGAAGCCAAAGCGCGGTCACGCCGAGCTCCTGGAGATAATCGAGTTTCTCGATCAGGCCCCGAAAATCGCCGATGCCATCGCCGTCGCTGTCGTGAAAGGTTTTGACGTGCAGCTCGTAGATGACGGCGTCTTTATACCAAAGCCCGTCAATGGCCGGATCGTGCGTCGAGTTCGCCATGCCGCTAACAGTTGGCGCAACAATGGGCGAGGCGCAATTGATCTTGAAATTGGAGACGGCACTGCTCCCGCAGTCGCGGGACCGTTGGCCTTCGCCTCCTGCTCCTGATCCTGATCGTGCTCATGATCCTTCCTTAAGCCGGGCGGTCAGGGAAAGATCAGGAGTAAGATCAAGAGCATGAGCAAGAGCAATAGGAAATCCGGCACGAGGGCGTGCCGGCTCCAAATTTATTTCTTCGGCAGCGCGATGGCGTGCGCGGCGACGCACTGCCATTCGCCATTGCGTTCCACCCAGGTGTCGGTGAAGCGATAGGCGTTCGAGAACGTCTTGCCGGCTTTTGTCTTGCCGGTTTCCCTCGCGATGCCGGTCACCACAGCGACGTTCGGGGCGAACATCTTTACGTTCAGGTCGGTGGAAACGGCGGACGTATAGGTGTTCGTGTCTTGTTTCGCTTGGGCGAGCAACGTCGCTTTGTCCCCTGTCTTGCCGCTCGATGACGTGCCCACGAAATCATCCGCCACGATCTTTTCGATGATCGTGGTGTCCTTGCTCATGAGCGCGGCTTCCCAGCGCGACTCGAGCTCTTTGATTTTGGCGGCGACGGCATCATCGGCGGTGGCCGGAGATTCCGCTGGAGCCGGCGACGATTCTGGAGTGGGCGACGGCTCAGGGGCAGGCGTCGGGCTCGGTCTGGGTGTTGGAGTTGGCGAAGGCCTGGGTGTAGGAGAGGGCTTGGGGGTTGGAGTCGGCTTCGGTGTTGGGGTCGGTGTTGGCTTGGGGGTTGGCGTCGGACTCGGCGACGGTCTCGGGGTCGGAGTCGGCGAAGGTCTCGGAGTTGGGGTCGGCGATGCCTTTGGAGTTGGAGAAGAGACCGGGACAATGGCCGTCGCCATGGGGCGAGGCGTGGATGTCGAAAACGCGCTCGCATCCGGTCGGGGTGGAGCAGTCGCGATGGGCCGAACGGTCGGGAAGGCCGTCATTGAGGGACGGGTGGGCGCCGGCGTTCCGGCGACGGCCGGTCTGACCGTGGGTGAGGCCACCGGCTTCAAGGTCGCCGCGGGCGTCGCGATGGGAGGCGCAGTCGGAATGGGCGAAGCGATGGTGATCGGCGTGGCGGTCTCGATTGGCGGAGGCATCAACGACAATGTCTCGGTGCCCGCCGGGCTCGGCGACGCGAGCTCCAATGGCTCGACCGGCTCCGGAGTAGCGAGGGGCCGGATCGTCGCGCTCGGCGATACCCTGGCGGCCGGCGTGGGACTCGCCTTTGGCTTCGCGGCCGGCGTCGGCGTCGGCGATTCATCAGCGGAGGGTGCGGGCGTTCGCTGCCGGAAGGGGGTGGAAGCCGCATCCTGCGCGCGGACGAGGGCCGCAGCGACGAAGAGCAGGGTCGCGAAAACAAATAAACGCATGGTGAGTTTCTCCGGAAAAATTTCCAAGCGCGACGCTAGCGCGCGCCTGTCTGCGGGGTCAAGAGCAATACAAATCCAAAGCGTGAAAATGCCGGAAAGAAGGATGGGAGCGATTTGTCATCAGAAACCCACGCGTGCACTCGCCTGTCGGTTCCGGTCACACGCCTTGCCCAACGTTAGCGTACTGTCGCCGGATTAACCAATGAGAGGGTCTTGCGCCGGGGTTCTGGCGAAGACTGGGGATGAGGTTCCTTAATTTTTGCAACTGCGCTCCTAGCACGATCTCTTAGATCCTTCGGCAGAGAAGCATCGGCGGCTATCGTCTCCAGGGTTTTAAGGTAAGGTTGGGCCGCTGCGCCATAGGCCGCTAAAGCATCTATCACAAATCGCCGGCCGGTCTGATATTGCTCCAAGGCGCGAGCAAGGAGTGGTAGCACGTCTGGTGGCCTTAGATCTTTAATACTTCTCGTCGCCGCCTCCCTGACGCTGTCCTCTGGAGCGAGGAGTCCATCACGAAGAACGATCCGGTACTTGTCGGACTCGTAACCCGCCCGAGCCATCACGTCGATGATAGCGCTTTTTATCTGGGCGTTCCCCTCCCGCTCAAACTGCGCCAGCAACGCCCTTTCGATTTTTGGGTTTGGCTCGGCGCTAAAAGCAAGCGCTTGCACCGCGGCGCCGCGGGCCTCGGCATCCGGATTCAACAGGTGGCCGATGAGCGAGTCCTGAATTGACAGAATTTGCCGGCCCTCTACTGGAACAGAACCCTTTTCCCGCTGGATTTTCTGCAAACCAAGAATGACGAACGCTGTCTTTCCAGCGGCTTTGCGTTGCACGATCGGGTCGGCGTCCCGCAAACCCAAAATTAAGAACTCCAATACCTGAGCTGGGTCATTTAGTTCGGTAGCGTCATTACTAAAGAACGCTCGCCTCGCGTCCACGGTCATACGTTCGTAATCCTGAACCGAAACAGCAGATCGCGTTGAGACGATGCTACTCAACATTAGAAGCACTATTATTGTATTTGCTTTCATCGGGTCTCAAAAGGGCCAGTAGTTGAATCTCGCATTCTCGTCCCCTTCCTCGCAATCCACTCCTTCAGCTGTTCTCTTCCATCGCCCTGCGCGCGGAACGGCGGTTTGTAAACCGCCGCTCCTTGGTCGGCAAATCCGTTGGACGCCGCGGGCAGTTGCCACTAAATCTCCCTTCTTCATGACACGGTTCGCTGTTGCGCTTTGCGTTTTAGGATTCGCAGGCGTGACTTTGGGCGCGACCCCAGCGGAGGAATTTACGGCGCGCGGCAAAGAGCTGCTGGCGAACAAGGAGGCGCGCAACGACGGCGAGCGGCTCCGCCGACTTCTCGAAATTTCGTGGGAATACAGCATGAAGGAATATCCGGAGTTCGCGACCTCGGTCGGTTATCCGGGCCAGAACGATCGGTGGACCGACGTCTCTTTTGAGGCCATCGCGCGGCGGAAGGAAACCGACAAGCTGGACCTCGAGCTGATCAAGTCGATCGATCGCGCGAAGCTCGCGGCGAAAGATGTCATTACCTACGATCTTTACCGGCGGAATGCCGAGTTCTCGGTCGAGGGGCACCAGTTTCCGTTTGAGGTGTTGCAGGTCAATCAAATGGGCGGCGTCCAGCAGAACGTCGCGCAGGTCATCAGCTCGACGACGTTCCGGACGACGAAGGATTACGAAGATCTAGTGGCGCGCCTGAATGGCGTCCCGGCTCTCATCGATCAGACGATCGTGCTCCTGGAAAAGGGTCTCGAACAAAAAATGACGCCGCCGCAGGTCACGTTGCGCGACGTGCCTCAACAGGTGTTGAACCAGATCGTAAAGGACCCGGCGCAGAGTCCGACGTTGGCACCCTTCAAGGAGATGGCCGCACTCGTTCCCGCGGCGGACCAGGCCCGGCTGCGTCAGGCCGCGACCGAGGCCTACACCAAAAAGGTCGGGCCGGCTTTTCAAAAACTCCACGACTTCCTGGTCGCGAAGTATCTCCCGGACGCGCGGGCGACGATTGGCGCGAACAAGCTGCCCAATGGCGAGAAGATTTACGCCTTCACCACGCGGCAACAGACGACGACCGACCTGACGCCGGCGCAAATCCACCAGATCGGGCTGGGAGAAGTAAAACGCATCCGCGGCGAGATGGACAAAGTGATCACCGGCACCGGCTTCAAGGGCGACTTCCACGCTTTCATGAAATTCCTCCTGACCGATCCGAAGTTTTACTACACGGACGCCGAAAGCTTGCTCGCCCATTACCGCGACTTCGCCAAGCAGGTCGATCCCAAGCTGGTGGAGTTTTTCGGCATCCTTCCGCGGCTGCCTTACGGAATCAAAGCCGTTCCCGCTTACGCGGAAAAGTCGCAAGCGGGAGGCTATTACGAAGCCGGTTCATTGAAAGCGGGGCGCCCCGGTTATTTCTTTCTGAACACCTACGATCTCCCGAGTCGCCCCAAATGGGGCATCGAGACGCTCACTCTGCATGAAGCTGTCCCGGGACATCATTTCCAGCTCGCGATCGCGCAGGAGATGGAAGATTTGCCGGAATTCCGGAAGCATGGCGGCTACAACGTCTTCGCCGAAGGCTGGGCGCTCTACGCGGAATTTCTCGGTTACGAGATGGGTTTCTTTAAGGATCCCTACCAGAACTTTGGGCACCTCGCCGACGAGATGTTGCGGGCGATCCGGCTGGTGGTGGACACCGGTTTGCATTCGATGGATTGGACCCGCGAGCAGGCGATCCAATACTTCAAGGACAATTCCGGGACGCCGCCCCACGACATCGAAGTGGAAGTGGACCGATACATTGTCTGGCCTTCGCAGGCGCTGGGCTACAAGATCGGGCAATTGAAAATAAAGGAGTTACGGGCTTATGCGGAGAAAGAACTGGGACAAAAGATGGACTTGCGCGCATTTCACGATGAAGTGCTCAGGAACGGCGCGTTGCCGATGAGTGTCCTCGAGACGCACATAAAAGATTGGGTCGCAAAGCGCAAAGCCGCGTGAGCAGATCATGGCCATAGATTTTTCCTCAACCACGGGCGTTCCCGACGAAGCGCCGGCCGCACGCCTCCCCGCCGCCGCGCCGACCCTGGAGCCAGGGGCCCCGACCGATCTCGAGCTGATGCACGCCATCCAGGCCGAGGATCCGGAAGCGCTCTCGCTCTTATACGATCGTTACAACGGCATCCTGAAAGCCCTGATCCTGCGCGTGATCCACAACGAGGCCGAGGCGGACGACCTGTTGCAGGAAATTTTCATGGAGATCTGGAATCAGGCGAAAAATTTCTCGGCACAAAAAGGGAAGCCGCTCGGGTGGATGGTGACCCTCGCCCGCCGCCGAGCCATCGACGGATTACGGAAAAAGCAGGCGTACGCCCGGGCCGGCGAACGCCTCCAAACCGAGACCGAGCAGCAGCCGGATGCCTGGGTGCACAACGCCACGGAGGAGGAGATCACATTCGCCGATACCCGGGTCCTGGTGCGGAAAGTGATCGATACTTTGCCGGTCGCGCAACAGCAGGCCATAAATCTCGCGTTTTTTCGGGGAATGAGTCAGCGCGAAATCGCCGCAAAAACGAATACACCTTTGGGCACGGTGAAGACGCGGCTCGAATTGGGGCTTAAGAAAATCTACGACGGCCTGAAGGAACTGAGAGATGAGCTTTGACGAATTTCAGAACCAGGCGCGTCTCTACGTGATCGGAGCGTTGGAACCCGAAGAAACGGAAGCGTTTGAAGACGCCCGGAAAGATTTTGGGCAAAGGGCAGAAGATTACATCACCGAGTGCTACACCATGCATGAGGCGTTCGCCTTAAGTCTGCGGCCGGCCAAATCGTCTGATGCCCTGAAAGACCGGCTGATGACAATGGTGCGAAACCGGCAGAAGGCCTAGGGCCGCCGGGGTTCAGCCGTTACGCCGTGCGGGTCCCTCCATCCTTGCACAGCAACCCCGGCTGCTCTACTCAGCACAGAAATTATTAAAATAAGCTTGCCTTTCCTAGGCGGAGCAACGAAAACGAGCGCCCCTGTCCCCATTTTAATGCCAGTCCCCCCATGGCATTGTCGACGGGACCCAGCAAAACATAACCAAAAATCCAATTACTTAATGAAACGAAAACTTCTCGCCCTTACTCTCATCTCGGCTCTCACGGCTACTGCGTGGGCCGCCGTTGTCTATAACCAGAACATCACGGCCATCTTCGGCAGCGGAAATCCCAACACGGGATGGACGGCGGACACGTCGAACGGCATCACGCTCGCGCTCCGCGCAAAGAGCCGCCTGAATGGTTCGACCTCCAACGTTAACGGGACGTACACCTACGCAACGGCTCCGTTGCCTCGAGGCGAGTGGAACTACGAATTCTCCATCAATTCCGGGTCAGATCCGTTGGCCACCTACGATTACTACATTTCGACGGACGGCGATCCTACCCAGTGCATCAATTACTCCACGGTTAATCCGTTGACGCATTGGAACGATAACTCATACGGCAACAGCGGCACCGCGAACGGCCAGGGAGTCGAAGGCCCCGTCGCGCTGGCGGCGACAAATACTGTCGCCCAGAATTCTCAGAACATTACCTTCGGAGATTATCCTGCCGGCCCTCAAGTTCTTATGCCGAATGCTACCTATAGCTATGAGCTTTATGCCGTGGAAAAAGGCGCTGGACCCACTGGAGACCGCATCGCTTCGGTTGGTATCACCGTCGTGGTTGGAGCCGGTGGCGCCCCTTGCAACACCCCGGCTAACGCCGCGGCGTGCAAAGACGGTGGCTGGATGACGACCACTCGTGGCGACGGCAGCACCTTCAAGAACCAGGGTGATTGCATGCAGTACGTCAACACTGGCAAGTAATCGCTTAAGTTCGCGTTAAGCATTCAAACAAGAGAGCGGCCCGTGGTAATTCACGGGCCGCTTTTCTTTTCCCCTCGGGCGCTTTCGTGCTCAACTAAGGCGCACTCTTAGAGATGAGGAAGCAGTACCATTTTCGTCCCTCCAAGCGCGGGCTTCAGGCCTGGGACGTTGATCGCCTGGTGGCGTTGACCAGGGATTTGCCCCGCTTTCGAATCGCGCTGGCCGCGATCTTCGAACTCGATGAAGCCTACTGGTTTAGCGGCGGAGCCCGCGAGGCGACCTGCCGGGCCGTGGTCGAGCACGCGCGGTGTATCGCCGAGGCGGACCTGAGTTTCCCGATCATTCTCTCCTCGGATGGCCGGGTCATGGATGGGATGCACCGGGTTGGTAAAGCGCTGTTGAATGGCCAGGCGGATATCGAGGCGGTTCGATTCGTCCGGGACCCCGAGCCAGATTACGTCGGGATCGATCCGGATGAACTGCCATATGATGAGCGGGCCAAATAACCGCGTCAGAAGGGTTCGGCGTTGCGACAGCCAGAGGAGAGGTGTTCATATCTAGCGCATGCCGGTCATTGGAATCACGGGCGGGATTTCCACGGGGAAGACGAGCTTTTGCCAATGTCTGCGCGAGCTGGCGCCGGAGGCGACGTTTTTTGATGCGGACCGCGCGGCGCGGGAGTTGGCGATAGCGATCCGGAGGTCCGGGGCCTGATCGAGGCGGAATTCGGCGCCTCGGCTTATTCCCCGAGCGGGGACTTGAACCGGGAGGCGATCCGCACCATAGTCTTCGCCGACGCGGAAAAGAAACGCGCGCTGGAGCAAATCCTGCATCCGCGCATCCGCCGTCAGTGGAGCCTCGAAGCGGAAGGCTGTCGCAACTCCACCAGGCTTTTTTTTGCTGACATACCTCTTCTCTATGAAACCGGCGGTGAAACTCTCTGCGATCGTGTCGCGGTCGTGGCCTGCTCGCCCGGCGTGCAGCTGGAGCGGCTGGTCGCGCGGACCGGCCTGGAGCGGGCGGCGGCGGAACAAATGATCCTTTCCCAAATGCCGCTCACGGAAAAAATCAGCCGGGCCGATCACGTCGTTTGGAATAACGGCGGGCGCGAGGTACTGGCGGAACAGGCAAGATTGCTCGTGGAGCTGTGGAGAGACAGGGCTCGCGTCCCAGTCCGATAATTTTTGGGACGCCACGAGCGAGGCGTCCCTCGCAACAAATGAACGAAGACGATTCACCGCAGAACGAGGCGCAGAAGCTCAACATCCCTGCCGCTGAGACAGCAGCCGCTACAACGGAAGCCGAAGCTGCTCCGCCGGCACGTTGCCGGAAAAGCTCGACGTTAACGAGCTCCAGGCGCTCGATCCGGCCGAGATCGAAAAGCTTTGCCATGATTTCGAATTGCGCGTTTATCCGGGCCGTTCGCGGCATCATCTCATTCTCGGACCTGGTCCGCGCCGCCCTGGGCCGCAAAATCCCGGTGACGGCGACCGGCTTCTTCGATGCCGGTGGATTCGTTCGGCGTCCTGCGCTGGCCCCGGCTCGAATTTTCTTCCGGTCCCGGAAGACGTCGGCGTGCCGCGAGCCTTCATCCAGAAATTCAAATTCCGGCCGGCGCAAAAAATCAGCGGAACGCTGCGGCTTCCGCGCGACCGCGAAAAGCTGATCATGCTCGATGAAGTGAAGCAGATCGAAGGCGTTCCCGCCGAGGAATGGGCCGAGCCGACCGACGTTCGATAACCTCACGCCGCTCTATCCGGAAGGGCGGATCATGCTGGAGAATTCGAAAACGAATTCGATCAGTGCGCGCGCGGTGGATTTGCTCGCGCCGCTGGGCCGGGGCCAGCGCGGCTTGATCGTGGCTGCGCCGCGAGTCGGCAAGACGATTTTGCTGAAGGAGATCGCGAAGGCGATCCGGGTAAATCATCCGGAGATCGTCCTGATCATTCTGCTGGTGGACGAGCGTCCGGAAGAAGTGACCGACTTGCAGCGCGAAGTCGATTGCGACGTTTACAATTCGACCTTCGACGAGAATTCCAAGCGGCATGTCGAAGTCGCCGAGCTGGTGCTCGAGCGGGCGAAACGCCTGGTGGAACAGCGCAAAGACGTCGTCGTGCTCCTCGACAGCATCACGCGGCTGGCGCGCGGTTACAATTCTCTCCAGCCCGGCAAGGGCCGCACGATGTCCGGCGGCGTGGAAGCGAAGGCGCTCCTGAAGCCGAAGAAGTTTTTCGGCGCGGCGCGCAACTGCGAAGAAGGCGGCAGCCTGACCATCCTCGCCACCGCGCTCGTGGATACCGGAAGCAAAATGGACCAGGTGATTTTCGAGGAATTTAAAGGGACGGGAAACATGGAGCTGCACCTCGATCGCTCGCTGGTCGAGAAGCGGCTTTATCCCGCGATCCATTGCCTGCAATCGGCCACGCGCCGCGAGGACCTGCTTTATCATCCCGAGGAATGGGAGCGCGTGCAGTTGCTGCGCAAAGCCATGGCCGCGCTGCCGCCGATCGAGGCGATGGAGAAACTGATCGACAATTTGAACGCGACGAAGACAAACGCAGAGTTGCTGCTCAGCGGACTGTGATCAATCCCACGCATGAGCAGAAATCCCAAATCCCAAGCTCCAAATCCCAGGCAAAACTCAAATCTCAAAAAGGAAAAATGAGGAAACCGACGCTGGCGCTTTGGGATTTTGAGATTTGGGAATTGGGATTTACTTGGGATTTGGGTTTTGGGATTTGGGATTTCCGTTGTCGGGCTTGGGATTTTAGGCATGATCCAGACAGACGCCCAACTCGCCGAACTGCTCCCGCAGCTGGAGCCGGTCGATCGCATCGCGGTCGATACCGAAGCGGACAGTCTGCATTGCTATTACGAGAAGCTTTGCCTGGTGCAGCTCAGTATTGCCGGGCCGCGATGATCTGGTCGATCCGCTGGCGAAGCTCGATCTCAAGCCGCTGGCTCGCGCGCTCGAGCCCAAGGAAATCGTGCTGCAAGGCGCGGACTTCGATCTGCGCCTGTTGCGGCGCAGCATGGACTTCGTGGCGACCCGGATTTTCGACACCGTGATCGCGGCGCGCTTACTCGGCATCCGGGCATTCAGTCTCGCCGCCCTGGTCGAGCGTTATTTTGGGATCACGCTGGCGAAAGGTTCGCAGAAGGCGAACTGGGCCCAGCGGCCGTTGCCGAAGCACATGGCCGAATACGCGATGAACGACACGCGTTATCTCTTGCCCGCTGGCGGAAAAGCTCGAAGCCGAACTGCGGGAGCGCGAGCGGCTGGACTGGTTTCGCCAATCGTGCGAGCGCCAGCTCGAGCAAACCGCGGTCCAGCGCGTGCGCGACGAAGAGGAAGTCTGGCGGATTTCCGGTGCGGGAAAGCTGGGAGGCCGCGCGTCCGCCATTTTGCGCGAGCTCTGGCAATGGCGAGACAGGGAAGCCCAGGCCGCCGATCGCCCGGCGTTTCATATTTTGCAAAACCATCTCCTGCTCGAGGCGGCGGAAGCGTTCGCGGCCGGGGAATTTCCCGATTACCGGCATTTTTCCGCCCGGCGGCGCCAGGGTTTCCGGGAAGCGGCGGAGCGAGCGTTGAGTTTGCCGGAATCGGAATGGCCGGTCCGGCTCCGGCGGAAAGGGAAGCGGCCGACCCCGGCGATGGAGCGCGCGGCCGAGCAACTGCGCCGGCGCCGCGATGCGGTGGCGGACAAGCATGGCCTCGAGCCTTCGTTCATTGCGCCGCGCGGCGCGCTGGACGCTGTGGCGGCGGACGAAAGCCAGAGCACGGCGCTGCTGGTCCCGTGGCAGCGGAGCTTGCTTGAATTGTAGGCCTTCGCTGCAAAACGTCATCCTTTAGCTCCCGGGTGTCTGACCAGGATGGTCGCCAACCCGGTTCTGCCCGGTTTACTTGCTTGACGCGTGGAATCGAGAGCGCCACAACTAGCCTCTCTAATGTCCGGCGTTTTCCAGCTTAGCAACGTCCGATTCCCCTTCGCGATCGGTTTGCTCGCGATTGCCGCCCTGACTGCGGCCGTTACCTCGCTCGAGGCGCAAGTGGTTTCCGTTCAGGATCGTGCGCAGCTCTTGCGGCCGCCCACCATCCCAGACCGACCCTTACTCTGAGGAAAACGGCGTGGAGGATGGGCGAGCGGTGGAAAGTCCAAACGATCCCGACATTGGCGAGCAGGAGATCCTGAAACGGATCCAGCGTTACGAACCCTTCACCGTGTCGATCGCCACGCCATTCTATTACACATCGAACGTGGCCCTGGCCCGCAACGCCGTGAGCGAGCGACGTGGTGTTCGCGCCGGCGGTGGGCATCACTTATTCCCCCCGGTTTACGGGCACGCTCTTCGGCTCCTTCACGTTGCAGCGGCAGGAGTTTTACTATGACAAGTTCGGCGCACTCGATTTCGGCAGCACCGATTTCCGGGCGGGCCTTATTCTATATCATGCCCAAGGTGCACAACCTGATGTTGCGGGCGGAATATGGCTACAATCGCCTTACGTTTTCGAACAGCTTCAACGATTTCTTCTCGAACCATTCCATCTTCCTCGGCGCGGAGCTGCCCTTTCGGATCGGCCGCGCGCAGCAGTTCTCGCTGGGCGCGGATACGAACATAAGCCTGCATGCCGAACCGTCGGCGCCGCGCCGGCATGAGTTCGATGTTTACGCCGGCTACTCGGTCAGGATCACGCGAGCGCTGACGCTCGGCGCAGTGGGCCGGATTTTCGTGCGGGATTATACCAGCTTCAGTCGCACCGATGTGAGCGAAGTCCTGGCGCTGACGGCGAATTACCAGATCACGAAATATTTTTCGGCGGGCGCGGCCACCACGCTCGCCTGGAGCCAGTCCAGCAGGAGCGTCTTCGATTACGAGGTGGCGAACATCGGAGGCGCGCTCTCGTTGTCCTTCAAGTTTTAGGTGAAGATGAAAACACTTTTCCTCTCCGTCACCGGCGCTCTCGCCTGCCTGGTCTTAAGCCCGCTCCCAGCTTGGGCACAGCGGCAGAGCCGATGAAGGAAGCGCAGGTCACCCAGGTGATCCGGGATGTGAAACTCCTGCCCGGCCAGGCCGAACCAAGGCCGGCGGCGGTCAGCGACAAAGTTCAGGGAGACACCGCTGTGCGCACGGGAACCGATTCCCGGGCCGAGCTCACCTTCGCCGATCTGACGATCGCTCGCCTGGGGGCCAACACCATTTTCAGCTTCAACGAAGGGACGCGCACCGTCCAACTGGGGAGCGGCGCGATTCTTCTGCGGGTTCCGAAAGGCTCCGGTGGGGCGAAAGTGCAGACGGCGGCGGTCACGGCCGCCATTACCGGCACGACCGTGATCGTGGAATATCATCCCAAGTCCTACGCCAAGTATCTGGTCCTGGAAGGGTCGATGCGGATCTATCTCAAAGGGGTGCTGGGCGAGTCCATCCTGATGGGCCCGGGCCAGATGATGATCATGAACCCAAATGCCAACCGGCTTTCCGAGCCCGTTGATTTCGACCTGGAAAGACTCTGGAAAACCTCGCTCCTGGTCCAGGGTTTCCGCCGGTCGCTCGGCAGTGAGCCGCTCGTGGGCGAGGCCCAGTTGGCCCAGCTCGAACAAAAAGCCGCCGGCGAATTGCTCGATACCAACCTGGTCATTTTCGGCCGCGGCACCCTGGTAACGTTAACCGACCCGCAATCGACTCGACGTCGTCGACCGTAAGATTGCCGCGACGACGTTGCCCACGCCGACACCGACCGCAACGCCCACCGCCACCCCGACCGCAACGCCCACCGCCACACCGACGGCGACGCCAACAGCAACACCACCGCAACGCCGACGGCTACACCCACAGCGACGCCGACGCGCCACCACCCCGACCGCGACGCCAACCGCTACACCCACGGCGACGCCAACTCCCGTCCCGACGCCGAGCAAGTTCGGCACGCCGCCGCCTATCGTCAGTTTCGTCCCCTACCCGATCGACAACGGCACCGTCATCCAGACCGATCCCTCGATCACTCGCGCCGGCATCACCGACTTCGGGAGAATCTATCGCGACGCCGCCCAGGACGGTCCCTTTTCGGCGTGGGCGTTCACGGCGACGTCAGCCTTCGATACCCAGGTCGGCATTGACGCGCTTTACGGTCCGAACGTTCCGGCCGCGGGCTTCAAGTTCACCGCCTTGCAGCTCGTCGGCGAGCCCACCATTTCCACTGACAACGGCGGCGCGCTGCATTTGGCGTTAATCTCAGTCGGGCCGATGACGTCGGCGGGGGCGGGCAACACAGTCTTCACCTTCCCCTTAATGCAAAGCGTTCTGCTGGCGACGCAAGCCGGCTCCATCAATTTGTCCGGGATCAGCTTCTTCAACACGCCCCAGCTGACTTTCTATGCGCGAGGTCCCGGCTCGAATCTAACCCTGGGCGCGCCCATCATGGGTGTGCAGTCGCTCGCGGCTCATTGCGGAAGGCAACGTCCAAATCGACGCCTCGGAGAACGTGGTGAACGGTGCCAACGGCGGAACGATCCTCGGCACTGCCGGCGGCGCCTTCACCGTAAACGCGCCGATGGAGGCGACGACTATTCTGGTTCCGACCAGTCCCCTCACCTTCAACGGAGCTGGCGGGCTCATCTCGCTTACTGCCTTGGGCGGACCGCTCACCGTTAATTCTCGGATCCAGGTTTCCTCGAATGATCCGGATGCGCCTGTGCCCGAAGTGCGCCGAAGCGCGAGCGGCGGCATGATCATACTGGAGAGCGGGCTCACCACCGGCACCGGCATTTCGCTCTCCTCCACGGCGAGTTTGCTTTCGCTCTTGAACGCCACCGCGCCCGGGCCGGGCGGCAGCATTAGCCTTACTACCGCGGGCAGCGACATCATCAGCAATGGCGCCACAATTCAGGCGGACCGCGGCACGATCGCGCTCCAGCACAGCGCGGCCCCTTCCGTTGGCACCGCGCAAATCACCCTCGACGGCGGCACGATTCAAAGCGAAACGCTGCTGGCTTCTTCGCGCGGCAATCTGAACGTCGGCACGACATTGCCGGTCAACCTCATGGCGGTGACGATCTCATTGCTGGCCACCAACAATGTCGCGTGGGATGGCGGCACCCTTTCCGCGACGGCGGTTAACTCGAGCGGCAACGTGACCGTCCAGGCGGGGAACGACATCATCATCGACAGCGCTCTGCTGATCGAGCGATTCAACGGCGGGATTACCGACGGGCTGAATCTCACCATCAATGCCGGAGGTAATCTGCAAGCTGCCTCCACCTTTAACGCTCACCACCGACGGCAGCGGCTTGACGACCGGCGGAAACATTAACGTCACCTCGCTGGCAAACATGACGGTTGGCGAATCCGTGGTCCTCGGAACCGGGCCGTCCGCCGCCAATCAGGGGAGCGGGAGCAATATCACGCTCAGTGGAGGTCCCATCACGATGGGCAACCTCTTGGGCGGGGTGCAGATCGGCAAGGGATTTACCTTGAGTAACGGCGGATCGATCAATGTCACCGCCGGCTCTTACCTGGCAACGGCGCCGCAAGGCGGGATCGACTTGCGGGTCATCAATTCGCTCCCTGGCATTATCGGCACAGGAGGCAACGTGACGCTCAATGTGTCCGGTGGCCTGACCACTGCCCCCGGCGGGCGTGATTCGACTCCTGGTCGACAATTCGAACGGCGGGCAAATCCAGACGGGTGGAAATATCACCGCGAACGGTCGGCGGCACCGTGAACGCGGGTCTGATCCAGGTGCTAATCGATAACCGTCGGGACGGTTTCATCGGCTCTGGGGCAACACTTACTTTCAACGTCAACGGCGCCCTCACCACCGCGACCGACGCGAACTTCACCATCCTCAACAGCATGCTCGGCACACCCGGCGGTGACATTGACTCGGCCACCTTCCGTCAGCGTCACGTTGGCCGATGCGACAATCGGCCGCGATCTCAATGCCTTCATCGACAACCGCGACGGCACCATTGGGCCGACCGGCGACGAAGGCACCGTCACGTTGCAAATAAACGGCACCCTGAATGTGACGGGGCGCATCAATGTTCTGGGCACCCTCAATAGCACCGGCAACATCAATGCCGGGACGCTCTCCGGGACGAATGTGATCGCTCCCAACATTCAGGTCGGCGCCGGCGGCATCACGCGGTTCAATTTTCCCGACCTGTTCACCGTCAATCCTCTGCACACCATTACTGTCACGGGCACCCTCACCTCAACCGGCGGGATCAACTTCAACGGTCCCAATCTCAATACCCCGCCGGGCTTCGGACCGTTCGATGGCGGGCAGCTTACGATCAATGCTCCGTCGTTGACCTTCGGGCCTTCCGCCGCCGACAACATTCAAGGCGCTGGTCACCTTCAACGGCGGCGACAGCAACAGCAACGCAATCCCGGTCGGAAACGGTGGCCTGTTCACGGTCAATACGACGGGATTGATCAACGTCTTTTCACCCATTGAGGCGACGACGGGGCGGCGGCCGGACGCTGCGGAAACGAGCGGCACGGGCGGAACGGTCAATCTGAATTCGACGGGCGGCACCATCACCGTCAATTCCCCAATCAGGGTTTCGTCCGCGGATACCTCCACCGGTGCACCGCGCCGCCGCAGCTCAGCCGGGGGGAACATTAACTTAAAGAGCGATGCCGCCACGGGCGTCGCCATCAATGTCAACAATACCGGCCAACTCCTTTCCCTGCTCGATGCCGCTGCGCCCGGCCCGGGCGGCAGGATTACCATTCTGGCGACCGGCGCGAACAGCCGGATCAACGTGACCGGTCCCGCGCCGGGGGCAGGCGCCCCCGACCATATTCGAGCCGATCGCGGAGCGGTGGACATACGGCATACCGGCACGAACGGCACCATCTTCCTGACGGATTCAAATATGCTGGCCGACATCGTCAAGGTGGGCGCGCTCGGTGATAACGGCGTCCTGACCATTGGCGGCGGCGTGATCAATGCCAACACCGTTCTGAAGCTTTATGCGGTCGGCCCGACCGGTTCGGTGGTCTTCGTCAGCAACGTGTTGCTCACTGGCAACAGCATGAAAATCATCGCCGGCAATTCCGTCACCGTGAACAACGGTGTCGTCGTTACGGTCGGGCCTGGCGGCGCCGGAGCCCAGCCGGCCGATGTCTATGTGCTCGATCCGACGAAAGCGAACTATTCAAAATTCAACGGCGGGAATAATTCGACGAACGGCAGGTTCATTATCGAAGGCACCGCCGGGCCTTCCCCGACCTCTGGCGCCGACACGCATCTCGGTATGGCCCCACCCGATTTCGGTCCGCCCGGCGGGCCGTAATTTGCAGGGCGTTTCTGGACTCTAATCGGTGGATCGAGCGCTCCGTCGCTCGATGTTTCAAATGCCGGCGAAGCCGGGATGATTGCCATCGAGCAGCGGAGCGCTCGACGACCTATCTGCGCCGTTGCTCGTCGAGATAGCCGGCGCCGAGAGCGATGCCGCCCAGGATCAGTGCGCCCGCCGTTGCGAAACGGAACCGGATCGAACGGCGCCGGCGGCAGCGAAACAACTCCGCGTTCGTCCGTTCGCGCCGGCCGGCGGACATAACGGCCCCGACGCGGCGCGCGAAATCTCCCGGCAAAGCGCTCCAGCCGCGCCGGCAATTCCGCATCGCATCGCGGAATCCCGTGTCCGCATCCCGCCACATTCGGCCGCAACTTCGCCAGCTCTTTCACCGACAAACGGGTCGCATCCCAATCGCTATTGAACGGCGCGCCCGCGCGGGAGAGCGACGTCTTGCCTGTAACCAGACCGCTCCACGAATCCATGTTCATCGTCGCAAACGCGTCGCCGGCCAGCAGAACGCGATCGGACGGACGAAAGAACGAGACGTGACCGGGAGAATGACCCGGCGTGGCCAGCCATTCCCAGCCCGCCGCGCCCGGCACTTCGTTCGGCTGCAGCTCACGGATGCGCCCATTCAAATCCCGTCCGTGTGCCGGCATGAAGCGCGACAGAAACGCCATCGCCCCGCCAATGGTCGGATCGGGCGGCGGGTAATCAGACTTGCCGGTGAGATACGGCATCTCGAGGCGGTGCGCATAAACCGGGACATCCCAATATTCCGAAAGCTGCAGGGCCGACCCGGCATGATCGAAATGCCCATGCGTCAGGACGATCGCTTCCGGGGGCGCGCCCGCGCCGAAGCGCGCTTCCGCGGCTTCGACAATTTGATTCGTCCGGCCCGGGCAGTCCGGCATCGATCAAAATCCAGGGGCCACCCGGCCGGCCGACAAAATAAACATTCACAAAGCTGACGGGCAGCCAGCCGACATCGGGGGCAATGCGAGTGATGGTGGTCACGGGGTAAGGGTTGAAGCGTTAGAACGTTAAAGAGATTGAAGCGTTCCAATTGTTTCACCCCATTCTGAACTCTGCAACGCTTTAACGCTCCAACGCTTCAACGCTCCCTACCTCCCCTCACGGTATCGTCAAGCGTCATCCCGGGCTTCAATTTCGCCGGGTCGTCGATCACGCTCTTGTTCGCATCGCGGATTTTTTTCCAGCGGCCCGAAGATTTGTAAAATTTTCGGGAAATGGAGGCGAGCGTATCGCCTTCGCGCACCACATAGGTCCGCGGTGTCCCGCCAGGTTTCTGGTTCGTGCGCTGCCGTCTTGGTCTCAGGCGGCTTTTGGCTGGCGTGAATGCCGGCCCGCAATTCCTCCAGTTCCTTCCGTAAAGTGAGGTTCTCGTTTCTCAATCGGGCCGCTTCGGCGCGGCTCACCACCGAATCGCCGGAGAGGCTGGTCGCCAGCTCCAGCTCGTCTTTTTTCATGAAATTCTTCACCTCGTTCGCGCGCGGCCCGGAGGGCGCGAGAGTGAGATAGCGTTTGAAATGATGCAGCGCGTTGAGCGAGTCGCCCATCTTGTCGTCATAGAGCAGCGCCAGCCGGTAATGGATGTCCGCGGAGCGCGGCGAATCGTCGAGCGCGCTTTCGTAGAGCGTGATGGCGCGAAGGTAATTGCCGTCCGCCGTCTTCGACTCCGCGTCTTTGATGATCTGCGCACTGCGCGGCGTGATCATCCGGTCACAACCGAAGAAGCGAGCGCAGCCAAGAGACAAAAAGCGTTAGCGAAAGTTTTTTGAGAACGCACGTTGGATAATAATAAAGTGATCGGTGCCACGTGACGAGTGACAACAGAAAAGAAGAAACATTAATGCTCCCGCTCGTCACTCGTCATTTGTCGCTGGTCATTTTCGTCGTTGCGGCCCTGGCTGTCGCTCGCACAGAAGCAGCCGATCTCCGCGTTGGAAACAATTATCAGCTCACGTTTATCGATGTGGATAAACGCTCGCTCTCGACCGCCGACGGCCACGTCACCTCATCTCGGTCGTGACCCGAAAGGACGAGTCCAAGGCGCAGACGTTGGGCAAGCGCATTCCGTCGCAATTTCTGGGCGATCCCAAATTTCGGCTGATCAACCTGGTGAATTTCCAGCAGGGCATTTTCGCGCCGTTCCGCGGGATGATCATGGCCGTGATCCGGAGCCGCCTCGATGCCGAAGCGAAAGAGATGCAAAAAATTTACTCCGAAAGAAAGCTGAAGCGAAATCCGCGAGACGACATTTACGTCGTCGCGGATTTCGATGGCAAAGCTGTTTCCCAACTGGGGATCGCGCCCAAGTCATCCGAGTTCGCGGTTTTTATTTTCGACGGCCGCGGGCGTTTGGTGCGGCGGTGGAACGATGTTCCGAGCGCGGAAGCGTTGGCCGACGCGCTGCAAGAAGCGCGGTAGCTGAAACATGGAGCGGCGGTCTACAACCGCCGTCTTTGAGGATCAGCGTTCGGCGGTCATAGACCGCCGCTCAGTGAAGCGTCAATATCTCGGCACCGCCGGATCAATTTCGACCGACCACGCGTCGATCCCGCCCACGAGATTATACGCGTTCTCGAATCCCGCCCCTTGCAGCAGACGCACGGCGTGTTCGCTGCGGCCCCCGCTGTGGCATTGCAGGACAAGCGTTCCCGTTCGCGGCAGTTCGCCGACATGCGTCTCCAATTCGCCCAGCGGAATCAGCCGCGAACCCGGGATCCGCGCGATCTCGTATTCATACGGCTCGCGCACGTCGATGAGCGTGAATGCTTCGCCGCCATCCATTTTCTCTTTCAATTCGCGCACCGAAACAGTCGGAACTCCCTCTTCCGCCGCAAACCAATCCGCCGCCGCCGGCCCCTGACAGAACTGCTCGTAGTCGATCGGCTCAAAGATCGTCGGCGCGTCTCCGCAAACCGGACATTGCGGATCGCGGCGCAGATTGAATTCGCGGAACTTCATCTTCAGCGCATCGAAATGGAGGAGACGGCCCGCCAGCGTTTCCCCCTCGCCGAGGATCAGTTTCAGGGCCTCGGTCGCCTGGATTAATCCGACGATGCCGGGCAGAACACCGAGCACGCCCGCCTCCGCGCAGCTCGGCGCAGCTCCCGGCGGCGGCGGCTCCGGAAAGAGGCACCGATAACACGGTCCACCGAGGTGCGGCGCGAAAACGCTGGCCTGCCCCTCGAACCGAAAGACGGAGCCGTAGATGTTCGGCTTCCGCGCGAACACGCAAACATCGTTCGAAAGGTAACGCGTCGGGAAATTGTCCGACCCATCGATCGACGACGTCGTATGGCGCGATGATTTCCGTCGCATTCTCGCTGGTCAGTCGCGTCTCGTGCAGCACGATCTCCATGTCCGGATTCAGCTCACGCAGACGCGCGCCAGCCGCGGCGAGCTTTCCTTTTCCGACATCGCCGGTTCCGTAAAGGATCTGGCGTTGCAGATTCGAAGCATCCACTCGGTCGGCATCGACCAGGCCGAGCGTGCCGATCCCAGCCGCCGCGAGATAGAGCGTCGCCGGCGATCCGAGGCCACCGGCGCCGATGCACAAAATGCGCGCCGCCTTGATACGGCGCTGCCCATCCGCGCCTACTTCCGGCAGGATCAAATGCCGGGAATAGCGGGCCAGATCCTCACGGCTCAGCGCGATCCGCGAAAGCCGCTCATCATCAATGATGCTCCCGGCCATTCCTCAGGTCTGCACGAGAAGCCAATCGATTCCGACGATTCGCATCCCTTCGAAGCGTTTCAGCGATTTCGGAAAGGCCAGGTAGCGCGCGGTCTTGGCCTTCTGGAAACCGACCGTGCCGAACTCCGTGCCGGTCTCGCTCGCCTTCACCGTCATGATGCGGTTGTTCTTCACCATGCACCTGGAACCGCTTGTCCTTCTCCGGTTTGAGCCAAAGCGTATGGATCTCCGGCTGGCCGCATTTCTCGACCACCACGGCGAATCGCGCGGTTTTAACTTTTAGAAGTTTCATCGGAAGTTGGGGTTGAGAAGTTGAGAGGTTGAGAGGATCAAGATTCGCTGCTTTTCCTCTCAACCACTCAACTGCTCAACCTCTCAACCAAAAAAAGTCCGCCAGAGAACTACGGCAAGGAGGATCAGACTACCGTTGCTGCATTCCTGCTCTGGCGGGGTTCGTAAGTCCTCAGTCCATAGTCCCTGACGGAAACAAACTGTTCTCGAAAGATCGCCCGTCGCGCAATCAGCTTTTCAAACCGCAAGGAGCGGCGGTCTCCAGCCCGCCGACCTGAAAATACGGTCCCGCAGCCGTTGGATAAACCGCCGCTCCTTGACAAAGCCTGCGCGCCTTAGGCGAACGGCATGTTCAGCTTGATCCGGGCGGTATCGGTCTTATCGACTTCGGCCGACTTCGACAGGTGGCGTTTGCGCTTGCCGCTCTTCGACGAAAGCAGATGCCTCCGCGAAGCGTGTTGGCGCATCACTTTGCCCGTCCCGGTGATCTTGAACCGCTTCGAGACTGATTTTCGAGTTTTGCTGCGCGAAATCGGTTTCGGCATAAGGCGCGGAAGATAGGCGCAGTTTTGCCTCGTGACAACCGCTTTTGCTGAGCCTTTTACCCCCTTTAGGACAACAATGGAGCCGGCACGCCCCCGTGCCGGAGAGGGAAGCCACCCCGCTTCCCTGAACCCGCCGCCCCACTCACGCTTCGCACAGCAAAGTGCTACAGAAGAGAGGCTCCAGAACAAAGTGCTCGCTTCCCATTCTCAACATAGGAAATTGCGCCGATGGAAAATGCGCCCAAGCCGCCCCCGCATGTCGTCATCGTCGGCGCCGGTTTCGGCGGCCTCGAAGCGGCGAAACTGCTGACGAACGAGCCGGTCAGGGTGACGGTGATCGACCGCACCAATCACCATCTCTTCCAGCCCCTCCTTTATGAAGTGGCCACGGCCGCGCTCTCGCCCGCGGACATCGCCGCCCCGATCCGCGGCATTCTCGGCCGCTGCAAGAATACCGAGGTGATTTTGGCGGAAGTGAAATCGGTCAATGTAGCCGCGAAGACGCTGAACCTCGGCGATCAGGAAGTAAGCTACGATTTTCTCATCCTGGCGACCGGCGCACGGCATTCCTATTTCGGGCACGATGAATGGGAACGGCTGGCGCCCGGCTTGAAGAGCCTCGAGGACGCGGTCGAAATCCGGCGGCGCTTGCTTCTCGCCTTTGAATACGCCGAGAAAATTACCGACGAAGCCGCGAAGAAGGCAGCGATGACTTTCGTCATTATCGGCGGCGGACCGACCGGTGTGGAAATGGCGGGCGCGATCGCGGAGATCGCGCGTTACACCCTCGATAAGGATTTCAAGCACATCGATCCCTCCAGCGCCCGCGTGGTCCTGGTCGAGGGCGACGAGCGAATCATCTCCGGATTCCCGGAGGATCTCTCCGCCAAAGCGGCGGAGCAGCTCAAGGCGCTCGGAGTCGAAATCCGCACCGGCATTCACGCAAAGAACCTGACGGAGGCCGGCCTCGAAGTGGGCGACGAATTCATTCCCTGCCGTCTCAAGATTTGGGCCGCGGGCAACGTCGCTTCTTTCGTCGGGAAAACGATTGGCGTTCCGGTGGATAAAGGCGGCCGCGTGATCGTGAATGAAGACCTGAGCATCCCGGGCCATCCCGAAGTCATGGTGATCGGCGACCTCGCGAGCTTCACTCACCAGGGCGGCAAGCCGTTGCCGGGCGTTTCGCCGGTGGCGATGCAGCAAGGCCGGCACGCCGCGCGCAATATCATGGCGATGATCGAAAGCCGGAAGCCGAAGCGCTTTCGCTATTGGGACAAGGGGAGCATGGCGACCATCGGCCGGAACAAGGCCGTGGCCGACCTCAATTTCGTCCACCTGAGCGGCTGGCTCGCCTGGCTGGTCTGGCTTTTCGTCCACATCATTTTCCTGGTCGGCTTCCGCAATCGCATCGCCGTCCTCATGCAATGGGCCTGGGCCTACGTGACGTTCAACAAGGGCGCGCGGCTGATTACGCGGAATTTCCAGGCGGAATCGCGGCCGCTCACTTGATTGAACCGCGGATGGGGGAAAGGAAGGCTCCGCCGGATTTCCATCGTCTGATAAATCCCAAATCCCAAAACCCAAATCCCAGGTAAATCTCAAATCAAAAACCGGGGAAAAGAACAAGCAGCCGGCGTAAACAGTTTTTGGATTTGAGAGTTGGAATTTACTTGGGATTTGGGTTTTGGGATTTGGGGCTTCTCACCGCGTCATCCACGTAATCCGCGGTTAATTTCCTTCATGAAGACAGCGATGCCAGAAATCACTGTGCTAAATCGGCAGCGGAAAATTCCGGTGAAGCTGACCGCGCTCCAGGATTTCGCGGAAGCGCGCCTTGCAGGAGTGCCTGAAGCTGCGCAGCCCCAAACGGCACGTGCTGATTACTCTCGCAGAAGTCGAGCGTCATTCTCGTTTCCGATCGCCGCATGGCGGAATTGCATCGCCGCTTTCTCAACGAATCGGGCCCGACCGACGTAATCACCTTTCAGCACGGCGAGATTTTCATCAGCACCGAGACGGCGCGGCGTCAGGCCCGGCGTTTCGGAACCACCACCGACCACGAGATGCGGCTCTACGTCGCCCACGGCCTCCTTCATTTGCACGGGTTCGACGATAAGGACCCCCGTTCCTCCGCCGTAATGAAACGAACCCAGGAAAGGCTCGTTGCCTCAATTCCTCTGTAGCGGCGGTCAATGACCGCCGTGCCCAGCAACGAAAACACTTTCGGCGGTCATGGACCGCCGCTACAGCTGCAGCTGGCGCCAGTTGAACCACCCCCAGCCTGTGGTAGCCTAATTTCCATGAGTGGGCAGCCACGCGAGGGAAGGCGACGGTGGCGCCAGGCAACTGACTGATACCCAACCGATTCGCCGCGATGCAGAGCACCTTCGAATCGACAGTCGAAAACCCGGTCGTTGAGCAGGAAACTCACACCGAGGAAGAGCTCGATCTTCCCTGGCAGGTGGTCGTTCACAATGACCCGGTCAACCTGATGAGTTACGTCACGATGGTTTTCCAGAAAGTCTTTGGCCTGACCAAGGAGAAAGCCGAGCTGCACATGCTGGAGGTCCATCAGCTCGGCCGTTCGATTTTGTGGAGCGGAATGCGCGAGCGCGCCGAGCTTTACGTGCAGCAGTTGCACGGTTACCTCCTCCTGGCCACGATCGAGCGCACGAACTGACCCGATGGAATTTCGCCGCGACAAAGATTGCCTCGAGATTTCCGAGCTCGATCCTTTCCTGGCGGAATTGTTGCGGCAAATCCCGGAGAGCACCAGCACCGATGGCGTGGAGAGCGCGCAGCAGCGCGTTTTTAGCTCCCCCGCGCCCGCCTCGGAACAGGAGATTTGCGCCGAATGGAAACTTTACGTCGAACCGGAATTGCGGCGGCTCTTTCGGTCGGCGACGGAAACGGTCGCGGCCGATTTGCAGCAATTGAACGGGAGCACAAAGCCTTTCGGGAACTGCACCCTGCGCATCCCGATCGAAAACGCCGAAGCGTGGTTGAACGCGTTAAATCAGGCCCGTCTCGTTATCGCCGCGAAATATAACTTCACCGATGGCGAGCTCTGCGATCACTACCGTTCCCCCATCGGCTCCCGCCGCGATCTCGGCCTGTTCCAGGTGAACTTCTACGGCTTTCTCCAGGAGTTTATTCTCCAGGAGATGGAGTTGTAGAGCCCTTCGTGCTCTGCCTCACACAGGGGCGTCCGCAGCTGATGACATCAAGAAGAATGACGCCACAGATTTCGGGGTTCGTTCTGCTCCAGGCGTAGGCGATCGCCTTTTTGCGCACTACGGGTTTGCCTGGCCGATCGATTCGGGTTGAAGCGACCAGTCGGATTCGTTGCCGGTATCGACTGGCGCTCCACCTGAAAACCTACGGCTGACGGATTGGCCGCCTTGCGGTTTTACACCAGAGAGCGAGCCATCGTGACTGAAGACACCCCCCGGCAGAGGAGGCCGGTGGGAGAGGAGCCCGAAACTGACAACGTCATTAATCGATTCGGTCGTGGGGATGAATAAGACGGCAGTGCCCGTATGACTGCCCTTCACCTGCATGGACACGCCCGGGTCGTTGCCGTAATTGGGGAAAAAGCTATCGCTCACTTTAATACCGGGCGTATTGGGGCGAAAATTCTCCGCGACCGGCGGCCCGTGATAGGTCGGGTCTTCGAAGATTACCAGACACTGCTGACCCTGGAGGGAGCGGGCCGGATCCAGGCTCACGTCCGCTCTAACGGGTGAGGAGGTCGGACCAGGATCCCGCGACGTCCAGGTGAAAGATATGGAAGTGAGGTTGAGAGTGTTATTCGAGGACTCGTCCAAAAAAAGTTCGACCCGATTGGGCCCGATTTCCGTGACCTTCAGGTTACGGGTTCGTTGGCAGCCGACCAGCGTGAACAAAAGGAGTCCGAAGAGAACGAAGGGGAACAGGGGTTTCATGGTTTAAATGCCTCGCGCTATTCCGGTTTTAGATGGCGGGGAGAGCAAGAGCAAGAAATTGCGGCGTCTGGAACCAAAGCGGTCCGCCGTTCGCTCCAATTTCTCCGCTGTGTTCGGTTTTGAGGAAATCTGGCAGAGCATTGCAAGAGGCTATCAGAGGGAAGTGGGGTTCTCGGCCTTCGCCAGGCCGGCCGATCACTGGGGGATGGACCGGCGACTTAGAACAGATCGAACGCTGATAGCGACCAGGGCGAATGCCAGCGAAGGAATCCAGATCCACCACATCTCATTCAGCAGCACCAATAATCCGCGCTCCGAAAAAAAGTGAGTCCCCAGCGGCGACATCGCGACGGGTGTAAACGGAAAGAAATATCGCGTCGCATCGAAAGGCCAGAAAAAGGGAATGCCAAGGCCGTTGCGGTCAGTCAAGGCATCGAGGAAGCCATGGGACGCGGTCGCCAGAAACAGGTAAATCCAGATCGCCCCACGATGGATTGTTGAAGGCCATGCTCTGATGACGCCGGCCAATCCAACGGAGGCAAGGACTGCCGCGAAGAGAAGCGAATGAGTGAATCCGCGATGGCCGAGGAGATCGCCGGAGCGAGCACCAAATGGGACTGCGATAACGTCAAGATCCGGCGCGATCGCACAGGCAATGCCGAGAGTGAGCAGCCGGCGCGGAACGGCCGGCGCAGGAAAAACAGCCAGAAAGCCGCGGCCGCGACGCCATGGGAAAAGATGGTGGGCATTGGACTACTGTGACACAGTCAGCGACGGCCTGCCGATGCCGGTAAACATTATGAAACAGAAAATAACCTCGCTCACTCTTCTCCTGCTCCTGGCGCTCGGGCTGGAGGCAACCGCCCAGCCTTCCGCGGGTGGGATTGTTTACGGCCCGAAAGGCGCCTTCAACCTAAGCGCGCCAAAGGGGTGGAAACTCGATCCCACTGCCGGGGCGGGCAACGGGCTACCCTGCGTCCTTTATCCCGAGGGCACCACCTGGCAGACCGCCGACCCATTGATGTACGCCAAGGTCGCAAGCACACAGTATGAGAATGCCGATCTCTTCGCGAAAGAGGCGATTGAGGACATGGAGAAAAACCGGACGGGTTTTAAGATGAAACGGGTTGCCTCGGGCAAAACCGCTGGGGGCGAGCCTTACTTCATTAACGGTACTCGCCTACGAAGGAGTACGCGCGGTTCGAGCGCGTCGCCTACATCCAGTTACCCAAGGCCGTCGCCTACATCGTATTTTCCGCAGAGGAAAAATCCGCGTTCGAGAAGCACCACGGTGTCTTGGAAGAGGCGGCCAAATCAGTCGCCTCCATGGACGTCAAGTTTCCCGACAAGCCAAAGCCGCCGGAATAAGAATCGAGGAAATCTAATGATCGCCGTTCGCATCTCTCTGCTGGTCGGAATTTTTTGTTGTTCGCTGGCGTCCGAAAGCGAGGCGAAGCGCTGGCCGGTGGGGGCCGATGAATTTTCCACCATTGAGATCCCAGTCGGCTTCGCGCCGATGCGCTGGAAGCCGCCGTCAATCAACGCAGCGGGGAAAAAGGCCCCGCTGGTCCTTGATGGGCGCTTTCGTTCTTCCGACGGGAAAGCGGAGTTCGCGGTGGCGATCTATTATGTCCGCCATGTTCCCACCGAGCCCGACGCCAGACGCATCGCGGTTCCTCTCGCGCGCGGTGAAAAAATCGCTGATCGCAAGACCAGCCGCAGAAAAATCGCGGGGGAAGATGGTGGCGCTGATTACTGGCTTCACGAAGAGACGACAACTGTGAGCGGACTAGGTTACACGCGCTACCTGCTCAATTCCCTTTCCACCAGCTCACTCCCGGGCGCGACGTCGGACTTCTGGGAGTTCCGCGTCGTCGATGACGAGGCCCGGAAGCGCTACGCGATAGCGTATCGCAAATTCAAAGAGTCGCTCGAAGTCGGCGAAGATTAGCGCACGTCAATGCTTTGCCTGGAGGGGCAGGCGCGGGGGCTGAGCTCGATCACACATCTCCAACCCTTTAAAATCACCGCCGCAATCTCGGCGAGTCCTCCGCCTTGGCCGCTCGCAGCGTCGCGATGAGGGCCGCAAGCGCGAGCAGAACTCCGATGCCTTTGATCGCGACCATGGCGCTGGAGGGAATCGGCGCGGGATCGATCTCCCCCAGTCGGTAACGCCGCAATTGCTCGAAGAAACTGTAATAGCCAAGCCCGCAGGTAAATCCCCAGGCCGCGGCGAGGAGTCTTTGGCCTGCGGCGAAGTTACGCCCCGCCAGCCAGGCTCCCGCAAGCAGAAACGCGCCCATAATGTAATCGTCGAAAAACGCCGGCGGATATTCCTGCCATGTCCGCCACCGGCGCACCGTCTCAAGGATCGGCGCCAGAATGCCGAAGATCGTGGCCAGGACGCGGCTGAATTTCATCGCGGGTCTTTTTGATCATCGTCGAGGTCGAACTCGGAACTGATTTCCGGCCGCGTGAGAGCGTAAATCGTGAGCCCGCCCAAAAGCGTGCCCATGGGGATTCCCAGGCACGAAATCCCAGCCATGACCAGCGCCGCCCGTCGCCGTCGCCGCGTGGACAGAAGATAGGCGAGACAGAAAAACACCGTAATGAAAGCGGCGGAAACGATGACCAGCACCGCAAGTGAAACCCACGGCACAGCCGCTGACTGCGCCCCCTCGGCGCCATATGCGTGGTAAACCTGCAGAAGAAGCCGGCCCACAAAAAAAGCCACGACCAGGGCGTAGACGAGATAGCCGATCGACAGAAACGGAAGATATTTCTTCATGCGGGGTGTTTAGCGGGGCCGAAAGCGTTCCGACTTTCCTGCCAACTGGTTATTTTTTCTTTTGTGGCCAGTTAAACATTTGGTCCGCGATCTAACCAGACGCTTTTCATCTGGAAAGTGGTGGAAAGAATTCGTGAGCATTCGTCACTCGCTCCGCCGGAATGCCCCGCGCAACCGGAAGCGGCGTGATCTGTTCTTGCATCCGGCCAACAGCGCAGCGGCGATGAGCTTGCATGGCGACAAAGAAATCATCCGGGAAACGCGAGCTCATCAAACCAAAAGGCGACGCTCGCTACGTGAAACGCAGCGCGAGCGGGAAATTCAAAGAGAGCGATGATGTGGGGCGTTCGCTCAAGAAGGATCGCGAGAAAAAAGCCAAGAAGACGGTGAAGTCCGGATACGGCGACCAGGGCGACCAAAAGAAGCGCGCCAGGAAATCCAAATGATTGGGACGCCACCGCGGGCGTCCTTCCAAATCACTTTTTATATAACGGCACTTCGGGCAAAATCGGCGGCTCGATGAAGTCTTCCGATTCTTCGATTTCTTCTGTTGGATTCACCGGCTGGCCGCCGGGAGTGACGAGGCGCGCCGTGACGAAGATGACAAGGTTGCGCTTGATGGTTTGATCCACGTTGGTCCGGAACAACCGGCCGACCACCGGGATGTCGCCGAAGAACGGCGTCTTATCCTCGGTCTTCTGCACATCCTCACGCATCAAGCCTCCGAGCACGACCGTCTGCCCGTCCCAAACGCTCACGCTCGTTGTCACCTTGCGCGTGCTGAAGACCGGCTGATTGATGATGTTGGGCGTTAGCTCAACCGTCTGCGCCATTCCGAGAAGGTTGACGCTCGAGGTGCGAATGGGGCTTCCGTAATTAATGAAGCCTTCGAATTCGACCACCTGCGGGACGAGATTCAGATCGATGGTGATCCCGTCGGGGCCCACCACCGGTTCGACTTCGAGCGTGACGCCGGTGTTCCGCGTTTCGAACGCAGTCGGCGTGGTGGGGGTGACCGGGAACGTTCCGCCGGTGGAGCTTCCAACGGCCACGTTCGGGTTATTGCCGCTGCCGAAAGTCTGCGGAATCTCAGGCGGCTGGAACTGCGTGGGGTAGCGAAATTCGCGGACAATTTCAATGACCGCGCGCTGTCCACTTTTCGTCGTCACGCGCGGGGCGGAGAGAAGGTCGAGGCCTTTCTTCTGGTTCAGCGCGCGGATCACTACTTGAAACTGGGGATCGGTAAAGATGCCGGCGAGGCCGAAGATTCCCGGCGCGAGCGAGGTCGCTCCAGGGACACCATACAAGAGTGAATCGATGGCGTTGGCGTTGATGGCGAGGTTGCCGCTCCGGTTCCCGGCGGTCACGGGGAATCTGCCCACCGGTGCGCCGTTGGGACCAAGGAAGGGATAATTGGCTGGCACGAGGTTTGGCGCTGTCCCCGACGTTCCTCCGCTCCCGAAGATGCGATTCGATCCCGGCACATTGAATTGCCCGAGCAGCCAGTCGAAGCCGAGCTCCTTCAGATTCGTCTGTGTGATCTCCACGAATTTCGATTCGATCTCGACCTGTTTCGGCCCGGAGATGCTGGCCTGCTCCACGATCGCGTCCACCAGCTCCAGATTGTCAGCCGTGTTGCGCACGATCAGCCGGCTCGTCTGTGGAAGAAAATTGGCGCTCGATCCGGGCACGCGAAAATCGACTCCCTGGTTCTCCAGAAACTCTTTGGCCCCTTCCCGATTCACCAGCAACCGTCCACCAGTTGATTCCTGGGTATCCTTGGCGGTCCCGACGGGAGTCTGGCCGTCTTTCGCCGCCGGTTGATTCAAGAGCGATGGCGCCACGTTCAACGAGCTGCTGATGAATCCCGGCGGGACCCGATATTGTTTGGTCAGCAAGTCGTTGCTCATCTCGCTGATCGGGATAATCAGAACGGCGTAAGGCTCGATCTTCACCTTCAAGCCCACCTGGCTCGCGATGTAGCGCAGCGCTTCGCCCAGCGGAATCTGATTGAGCGTGATGGTGATACGCGCATCCGCCGAAGGCAATGAAGCCGGCGGCGCGGTCGGTTTGTTTGCGTCATCCGCTTCATCGGACGAATCGGACGGCGACCGCCGTCGTTCCGCTCGTGGTGAAGGTTGTTTCCGCGCGCTGGCCGAGCGTGCTCAGGCGCAAAACAATATCGACTCCTTTCCGGCCATCCGCTCCTGGATCGTTCTCCTCCGCCTGTTGCCGGAGGAACTCGATTGCTTCCCGAATGCTGGCATCGCGGAAGTCGATCTTCGGAATAATAATCGAATTCAGTTTGTTTGTGATGCGCGCGGTACCGGTCGCATCTCTGGTAAACGCATCCGTGACGACGCCGACGGTTTCTCCATATTTCTTCACCGGCTGCTCCCAACCCTTTTGGACCTGCCAGAGCTGACGCGAACGCGTTTCGTTGTAGGCCTCCTCGCCGTAATGCGTCTTAGTGAGATTGATTTTCTCCTGGCCGCGCCGCGCCGCCACGTTGTAGGGATCGAGATTCAGGACCTGCTCGTATTTCTTGAAGGCGAGATCGTAGCGCCCGCTGCCGTAATAGCCGTCGGCATCGCTGAGCAGCTTCTTCACTTCCTCCACCTTCGAGAGGAACTTCGGACCCATCGTTCGGTTGACGTAGCCGGGCTGTTGCAAACGGGCGAGCATCTCCGCGGCCGGCCGGCAATTTGGATCGTAACGATCGCTCAACAGCTCGCGGCAGATCGCTTCCGCTTCGGCATATTTGCCCTCGGCCATTCGTTGCTCGGCCATCTTCAGCCCGCTTGCGCAAAATCCGCTCACGGCCGCATCGTGCGCCTTCTCGCTCACCACGGCATCGGGCAGATACGTCAGCGCCTTCCGGAATTCTTCATGCGCCAAGGTGTAATTCCGCTCGGCCATCGCGGCCTGGCCGCGCGCGAGCGCTTCTTCCCCACGCGGCAACGCCGCCTGGCGCCGCGCCGCTTCGCGCGCCGCTACATGGTTTACCTGTTGCGCGGTGCTGTTCGGGCATGGAGTTGCCAGGGCAATGACGAGTACGAGGAAAAGGATAAAGGGAGGGGGGAGTTTGTTCATGGGAGGAGACTGCAGGGGGTTAAGGAGGGTTTGGGGTGAACAGACCAACTTCGATCGGTTCATCTGGCTTTCGGGTGTTGACGATGACCGCTTTGCCCGGTTGAACGTCGACCAATTTGTATTTGGTCTGCTCTTCCGGTTTCAATGAAAACTCCCGATCTTTCTTCACCGTGAACTCTCGCGGCTCGCGCCAGAGATAAACAAACTTCGCGACCGGCTCCGGCGAAATCATGATCTTCTCCTTCACCAAACTGAGCTGCTCCTGCGTCTCGCTGTTCTCCACGATCAACTCGGAGACATCGACCTTCGTGCCGTATTGGTTTCTGTCGTATTTCTCGATGAATTTCACGATCTTGAAATTCGTGCCGCGAATTGTGTCGCCGATCTTCAGGAATTGGGTCGGCTGCTTCAGGTCGTTCGTGTTCAGCGCGAAGGTGCCGTCCACCCACGACGCGAAGACAACTCGGAATGCTTCCTGCCCGAACGACTTCATCTTGAGCTTCGCGGTGAATGCCGGATGCGAATCCTGGTCCGTCGGGCGTGGTCTGATTTTGCCATTCCTCGAGATTGCTGAATCCATCGGCATCGGGGTCCTGCGAGAGAACGTCCGCCTCCGCAATGGGGAGCGCGAACTGCTCGAGCCACTCGTTCGGCACCGGCGGATGCACCTCGGTGCTCTGCAACGTCGCCGGCAGGCCATTCGCCGCGATGAAATGTTTTTCGGGAACAAAAAGACCGGAGCGCCCGCTGAAAGTCCACTGGGCTGGATGCCGAAGTTTCTCCAGCGCTGGCTCCATCTCGGCCGCCATGGGCGGAGGCAAGGCAGGCTTCGGTGGCGGCGAAGTTTGCAGCGCGGCGTAGTTTTCGCCAAACCGCACCACGTTTCGGATGATGAGCAGCAACGAGCCAAGGAGAAACAGCGCCGCCACCAGCATAGCCACGCGGTGGTAATGGCCGCGGGCGTGGAGCCAGGCCATGCGACCCATAGGACCTATGCGACCTATAGGACCTATTAGGCGTGCGCTCTGGCGGTCAGGTGAGGCTGTCTCGCTCACAATGTGAACCTCACAATCTCGATCTTCGCTGTGGTCTCGATGCGCTCGTTGCCCACGATGAAATCCAGGACGTGCGCCGGCGAAGATTTCACGGCCGGCGTGGAGCTCACGGTTGCCGGCTCCTCCCGAACCTCACGTGGAGGACCCTTCAGTTTCTCGTTTCGCACATACAAAATCCGAACGATGCAAAACTGCTGATTCGCCGCGGCGATCTGATTAATGACTTTGCGCGCCGCGGCTGGCGTGGAAACAAACGTCGTTTCCACGACCTTACGCTCGACTGCACCCTGCTCATCCGGGGGCGGCGACCGCGCGGAACGCAGTTACTGCTTCCACACGCGCGTCGAGCAGGCTGTGCCAGAGCCATTCGATTTGCTCCAGCTCGTGGCCGAGCAGCGGCGCGGCAGCTTCGTCAGGCAGGGCCGATACAAATTCGTCGAAGCCGAGATGAAACTTCTCCGGAAGCTTCACTTTGTTTGCGCGCGCCTTGTCGGCTATCGCCGTCAGCCTTACGCGCAAACGCGATTGGAACTCATTCGGCGCCATCGGCACGACTGGCGCGACGCGCCCCTTCAACTCCCCCTTCAAGCGGGCGAGCGCGGTCGAATAGTTCTCGGCCTGCGCCTTCAGTTTGTGGAGGTTCTCGGTGTTTGGATAAGGCGAGAGCCGCTCCAGCCGGTTCCATTCCGCCGCAGTATTCCTGAAGCGATTCGAGGCTTCATCCCAATTACGTTTCGCCATGAACAGGAAGCCAAGCGCACCGACAATGCTCACGCCGAAAAGCATGAGGAAGGAGGCCGAGCGATCGATTCTCGCGAAACCAGTTCATGGCAGCTGCACCGGCTTCTTGAGGTCGAGGCGGAGCTCGTAGGGAAAGGCCCACTCCGTGTTGTTCGGCGTGGTCGGCTTGATGACCTTCGCCTGGTTCTTCGGATCGATCGCGAACCAGCGGCGACTCGACCAGGTTCCTAAAATAATCGACCACGACTTCCTGCTGCCGCGGATTGAACAAATAGAGTCCGCGCACGAGCAGAGCCATCAATAGCGGGCGGTGCGGGCGTGGCGCCGGGACGCCGCGGCGGCACTGGAGTCATGGCTGCGGCGGCGGCGCGCGCCTCGGGAACGCCCAGCGGCTTCCCTGCCGAAGTCGGCACGAGCTCGGTGATCCAGATATCCTGCTTCGGCAAGCGCGCGTTCAGATCTTCGAGAACCGACGGCCAAAAGACGCGATCGTTAATCGCTCCGACGAGCGGCGCAGCAAGATTGTCCAGCGACGCGATTTCCTTGCGCACCTGATTCATCTGCGTTTCGACACGTCGCAGGGCAGCGACCTTTTCCTCGAGCTGAACTCGTGGCGCGCTCCGCGATCTGCGCCGCGCGCCAGTAGTAGGCTGCCCCACGCGAGTAATCCGAGCGATGAAACAAGCCGCCGCCGCGACCAAAAACGGCCGCCGTTTCTCCAGTTCCTGTCTGCGCACGACATTCGCTGGACGCAGGTTCAGCCGCATCGGGCAGGCGTTTACCGCCCGAAGAGCGAGACCAACCGGTTCGCCCAGTAAATGCGCCGCCCGCGCCATTTCCGCCACTGACGCGGAATCGAGCACCGACACGTTGCGGAGCGGATTGAAGAATTCGATCGGTAATCCCATTTTCTCCTGGAAAAATTCCCTGAGGCCACGCGTGCATGCGCCTCCGCCCGACAAGAAAATGCGCTCCGGCGTTTTGCCCATTTGCTGCGCGCAGTAATGGCTGATGGAACGCGTAAGCTCGGCGTGCAGTCGCGTCATCGTGTTGCGAACGATTTTCGAGACGCGCGCGACATCTTCGCCCAACGGCTCAGCGCCCAGCGTCGCCACGCCGTCTCGCTTCTTGCGAAACTCGGCGGCCGCGAAAGGCTCGCTGAATTCTTTTGCGATGGCCGCGGTGATGGAAATGCCGCCGATCGCAACGCTCCGCGTAAAGATTCTCCCCGGCTCGATGAAAAGGAGATTGGTCGTCCGCGCGCCGATATCGATGAGGAGCGAACAGCCGGTTAGGCCCGGGTAGTTGTGACAAAACGCGTTGTAGAGCGCCATCGGCGCCAGCATCGACAATCGCGGTCCGCAGCCCGGTTTCCTCGACCGCGCCGTTAATCTGGTCGAGCAAATCCGCTTTGATGGCGACGAGGACCACTTGAATCTGTTCGCCCTGACCGCCGCCGACGACCTGATAATCCCAGACTACTTCGTCGATCGGAAACGGAACGTTCTGCTGCGCCTCAAAAGAAATGATCCGCTCGATCTTTTCCTCGCCGAGCGCCGGCAGTTTCACGAAGCGCGAGAAGACCAGCTCTTCCGCCACCGTGTAATTGACGTTCCCACTCGTGATCCGCAGCTCACTCAACATCTCCCGGAGCGCAGCGCCTATCTGCTCGAGCCGCACCTGCTGCTGGGCCGGTTCGACGAACAGCTCTCGCGAACAAAAGCCGCACAAGGTCAACCCCTGCGGATTCCGCGCGGAACTCCGCCAGCTCGATGCTTTGCGAGCCGAGATTGAGTGTAACGATACGTGTCCGGGGGGAGGACATCCGGCCGGCAGAGTGGCATGATCCGGCCGCGTTACGCCAGCCTAATTTTTCCAGGTTCGTGCACTGGGCGCGCTATGGCCGGAATTTCCAAATCCCAAAACCCAAATCCCAAGTAAATCCAAAAGGGGGAAAAACCAAAAAGTCCGAGCGGCAGTCAACTCTTGGCTCTTTGGGATTTTTTTTTGTTTACCTGGGATTTGGGTTCTGGGTTTTGGGATTTCCGCGCGTCAGTGCGGCTTGATTCGTTCTCCCATCTCGCCCCGCTCGAGGCAACCGCGGAAATATTCGATCGTCTTCCGGATTCCTTCCTGGAATTCCACCTTCGGTTCCCAGCCGAGAACTTTCCGCGCCCGGGTGATGTCCGGTTGCCGCACTTTCGGGTCGTCCACCGGCAGCGGCTTGTGTTCGATCTGCGATTTCGTCCCGGTGATCCGGATGATCTCTTCGGCGAACTGCTTGATCGTCATCTCCCGCGGATTCCCGATGTTCACCGGCTCGTGGAAATCGCTCATGGCCAGCCGGAAAATTCCGTCGATCAAATCCGACACATAACAGAACGAGCGCGTCTGCGAGCCGTCGCCGAAGATGGTGAGCGGCGTCTCGCTCAGCGCCTGGCCGATGAACGCCGGCACCACGCGCCCGTCCCGCAACCGCATCCGCGGGCCGTAAGTGTTGAAGATGCGGACGATCTTCGTGTCCATCCCGTGGTAGCGGTGGTAGGCCATCGTCATCGCCTCGGCGAAACGCTTGGCCTCATCGTAAACGCCGCGCGGCCCGATCGGGTTCACGTTCCCCCAGTAATCTTCCGTCTGCGGATGAACGAGCGGATCGCCGTAGCATTCCGAAGTGGAAGCGAGGAGGAAGGTGGCCTTTTTCGCCTTGGCGAGGCCGAGCGCGTTGTGCGTGCCGAGCGCGCCGACTTTCAGGGTGGGGATCGGCAGCTCCAGATAATCGATCGGGCTGGCCGGCGAAGCGAAATGGAAAACGTAATCGACCTCTTCCTCGACCAGGATGTAGTTCGAGACGTTCTGCTTGGTGAACCGGAAATTCTCGATTCCCGGCCAGGTGCGCGATATTGGCCGGGTTGCCGGTGATGAGATTATCGATCGCGATGACGCGGTGCCCCTCCGCCAGCAACCGGTCCGTCAGATGCGATCCCAAAAACCCCGCCCCGCCCGTAACGACTGAAACCTTTTGCTCCGCCATGCTCCGCCATTCCTAATTCGAGGCGCGCCTGTGCGCGAGCGATTTGTGCGCTGTAGCAGCGGTCCCGCCATTGCGGGATCGCCGCTTCCGCTCCTGGAGGGACGGGCGCCGTCCCGTCCCATTACAAAATGGGACGACACCCACCACGGCGGGCAGGCTGTGGTCCTCCCTCCATGAGGGACTCGTGATCCGTCGTGCATTGATTCGAGAAGTCGACGTCCAGCAGCGGCACCTCGAAAAGCGACAAGGGAATGTACCGGGACATTTGAAGCGTGTGGTATCATCATGGAAGTGATGTCGAGGTGGACCATGCTCAAAGGCCTAACCAAGCGATGGAGCGAACAGCCACCCGCTGTGCGTTCACGCTTTTGCGTGACGAGTCCGTCTTCCCTGCGGTCCACTCTCGCTCCCGGTGCCCGTCGCTCATCTTATTCTCGTTAGACGTATGAGCTATCCTCGTCGGGACCGAAGCCACATTGTTGAAGATGGGCCGGAGCGCATCCTGGACGGGTCAGGTCGGCAAGCAGCCGCCCGGATCCGTGCTCGCTTTGTACGTCGGACGAGTGGCCTGTCTGAACGGGCAGGTTTGGTGGGTCGCCTCTTGATTCGCTACCGCATCTCTCGCTTTGTTCGGCGGCGTCTCGCGAAACTCGCTCCGCTCGAAGCACTTTATTCATTGCAGCAGTTGTCACCATCGCCTCAGGGGCCGAATCCTTCGAGAGTCTCACATGCGGTCACCCGAAACGTCTAACCATGCGATGGAGCGAACGCCGGATCGCTTCGCGTCCACATGTTGAGGTGACTCCCACACTACCACTCCGATCGACCCGCGCCCTCGTCCGCCGTCGCTCACCTTGTTCGCGTTAGGCGTATGACACGCTTTCTTATTGCGTTCGCCCTCATGTTTACTGCATGTGCGCCCGCGGAGCAGCCTACCGCATCCCCAGCGATCGCTCTAGGCAAGACCCGCATCGATGGAAACATCTACGCGGTTTCCGTCGCGGATATTCGCACGGTTCTAGCGCTGATGCCGGCCCATTTCCGAGAGCAGCGCTTCAACCCGGTTCCTATTGTCGGAATACACGTCGTTGATCACAACCTGATGGAAGTTCACTACTCGCCCGACACCTTCACTTACGCGCGCAGAATCAAAGGACGCTGGCGAATCGATTATGCAGATACAGAGAGAGTTAAAGTGACGGGCTCTTACATCCATGCTGAATCGTAGACAACGCCCTAATCATGCGATTAGGCGAATCCCGCAGGCGGGGGATCACTCATCTTGTTCTCGTTAGATGTCATTGATGGAGACGCAGCCTGAATCGAGTTTCGCGCAGGAGTTGAGCAAGAAGCATATCTCGCGTGCGTCGATGGCCGCATGCATTTCAGCGGGTATCACTCTGATCTTTGGTCTTTTCGCGCTTGCGGGAGAACGGGTTATTCCGGGCTTTGATGCATGGATTTTGTTGGATGCAGCGATTCTCGCAGGACTGGCGTTTGGTGTAGCAAAGCGCAGTCGGGTTTGCGCAATCATACTGGTCATTTATGGCATTTCTAATGCGGTGTATGCGGCGCTCGATGGCCGATCATTCCCCCTCTTGAGCTTCGTCTTCATCTATTTTTATGTTCGAGGTGCTATCGAGATTTTTCGCGATCATCGTCGCCGTTACCAGATTCCGCACCCGACCAACACCTAGCCAATTGCTGCTGACCGCTGGTCGGCCCGATACCCCGCCTCATTTTATGAAAACACCTCCGTTGCAATCCGCGCTCGTCCTCGCCAGGACCCGCGTCACAGGAGCGATGTTTTTCCTGACCGCAACCCTGGCCTGGTCGCAGCCAGTGCCTGGATCGTTGGACGTGCGCTGGAATGAGGGTGCTGCAGATTGCAAAGCAACGCCGCAGCCGCCGCTTCAAGTCCATGCCTACGAGCCGCAAACTTTTATCCTGCGCCAGAGTCCTTGCGCAGGGTTCGAAGCAAATTTTCTCTATCTTCTCGTCGGCTCCGACAAAGCTCTTCTCATCGATACCGGCGCCGTCGCGGACCCGCAGGAGATGCCGCTGGCGAAAACGATCCTGGAACTATTGCCGGAGAAGGACGGCAAAAAGTTGCCACTTCTGGTGGCGCACACCCACCGCCATTCAGATCATCGCGCCGGCGATCCTCAGTTCGCATCCCTCCCATCGGTCCAGATGGTGCCGATAGATCTGGAAGGAGTTCGAGCATTCTTCGGCTTCACGAACTGGCCCAACGGGAGTGCGCAGGTCGATTTGGGCGGCCGAACGGTGGATGTCATTCCGACACCGGGACACAACGAGACGCACGTGGCATTCTACGACAACAAAACGGGGCTTCTTTTTTCCGGCGATTTCCTTATGCCGGGCCGGCTCCTGATTGACGATACCGCGACTTATCGCGAGAGCGCTTTGCGGGTTATCGACTTTCTGAAGACGCGCCCCCTCACCCATATCCTGGGCGGCCACATCGAATTGAACAAGACCGGAGAGGCCTTCCGATTTGGATCTCAACATCATCCCAACGAACACCGGCTCGAATTGACGAGAGAAGATTTGATCGCGCTGCCCGCCGCACTGGAAAGCTTCAACGGCTTCTACGCACGACATCCGAATTACATTCTTAGCCATCCCATTCGCAACCTGGTGGCGCAGGCACTTATCGCGCTCGCGGTATTAATTTTCATGGTGTGGGGAGTGCGCCGGTTGTGGCGCCGGCGCAGGCGGGGTTGAGCGTCGAAGTGGATTGCGCATTTTGGTCTGCGCGGCTGAAAATGCGGCCCATGAACAGAACGAGATTCGGACCCGGCGCGCTCTTCTGTTTCTGCCTGCTGATGGCGACCTACGCGGCTATGGAGGTAAGAGCCGCCAATATGCGCAGCTTCATTGAGGCGGTGAGGCGAAAGGCGGCGGTCGTCTACGTGGGGACGGTGAAAGAAGTGCGCATCCTGGAGCGGACGAAATTCGACATCAAAGCGCGGGCCGTTGTTACGATTTCAGCGATCGCTCGAGGTCCAGGCACCCGGCCGGCCGAGGCGATCGTCGAATATTCGAGTTACGATGACAAAACGCCGATGCTGGCCGGTGGTCCGCAGTATCAACTCCGTCCCGGCGCGACGGTGGTCATCTTTGCTGACTCCTTCCAAGCTGCCATTCCACCCGGGTTTCTTTTGCAGGGTTCGCGCGAGGAATTACTGGAACGAGTGAAAGCACTCCGCGACAGCCTGAAGCAAATGTCGGCTGACGAACTCAAACGGAACGAGATTGACGAGACAGATCGTCAGGTCCAGCTCGCGCTCTACGAAGACGCTGTGCGGACACCTGGGCCGAGCGAAATGAGAGCTCCCCTCGTCCTCGTCCCTCGTTCTCGTCCTCGATCTTTTCTCCTTTCCGGAACGAGGACGAGGGACGAGCACGAGAACGAGGACGACAAGAGAGCGCCAGCGTCGCGCTGTCAGTCTACTTTCAGCACAATCTTGCCGCGGGTGTGGCCGGTCTCAATCTGTTGGTGGGCCTTGGCGGCTTCGGCCAGCGGCAAAACCTGGGAGACAACCGGCTTGATCTTGCCGGCCTCAATCAGTTTTCCGATCTCTGCCAGCATCTCGGAGTTAGGGCGCACAAGAATGACCTCGCCGCGAATTCCGCGTTTGCTCAGCTCTTCCTTGTTTGGCGGCTGGAGAATGGAAACGATGATCCCGCCCTTCTTCACCACGCCGTAGGAGCGGGCCAGGGTCTCCCCGGCTACGGTGTCGAGGACCACGTCGACCTCTTTGGCCACCTCTTCGAACTTCGTGGTCGTGTAGTCGATCGCCTGATCGGCTCCGAGCTCCTTCAAGTGTCTCCTGGTTTCGCGTGGAAGCGGTCGCGATCACCTTTGCGCCGCGCGCCTTGGCGATTTGAATTGCGAAGCTGCCCACGCCGCCTGAGCCGCCATGGATGAGGACGGTCTGGCCGGATTCGAGCTTCGCGGTCTCGACGAGCACCTGCCATGCGGTCAACGCCGCCAGCGGAACCGCGGCCGCCTCTTCGAAACTGGTCTTGCGCGGCTTCGCGGCGGCTTCGTCTTCTTTGACCACCGCGTATTGCGCGTAAGCGCCGCCACGCCGGAGGTTCAGGTAGGCAAAGACTTCGTCGCCTTTCTTGAAACGTGTCGCGCCCGGCCCGCTCTCCTCCACGACCCCGGCTAAATCATAGCCGGGGATCGCCGGCAACTTGCCACCCGGCCCGAACCCGCCGGCACGCACTTTGGCATCGACCGGGTTCACGCCCACCGCGCGCACGCGCACGAGCAATTCGCCCTCGCGCGGAGAGGGCCGCGGCGCGTCCTCGTACTTCAGCACTTCGGGGCCGCCGACACTGTGGTAGACGATCGCCTTCATCGTGGCGGGTGCAGAGTGGAGATTGCGCCAACGCACCGGTGATCGAAAGGGGCAGCGAGACCGCGGCGACGCTGAATCGAAGCATTCTCATGTGCGGCTTCTACAACGCCGACACAGCGCCGTCACTACAATAGTTGGTATTGATAGTCCCGACCGCCGACCCCAAAATCCAGCTGCGATGCTCCCCGAAGAAATCATATTCTGTTCAAAACAATGATCTCAAAGATCGCGGCGGTCGCTCTTTGCCTTTTCAGCGGGCAACTCGCCGTGGCGAAGGAAGTGTCGTCGCCAACAACCGGCGCACCTGATGCCCTCGACAGCTTCGTCGTCCAGCGAATGGACGAGGCCGGAATCATCGGCCTTGGCGCGGCCATCATCGTCGACAGGAAAGTCGCGTGGATGAAGGGTTACGGATTCGCCGACAGGGAAAGCGCGGTGCCTTTTACGCCCGAAATCGTGATGAACATCGGGTCGATCAGCAAGACGTTTACCGGTGTGGCGCTGATGCGCGCGGTCGAGGACGGGAAACTTTCCCTGGATGAGGACATCAATCGCTATTTGCCCTTCAAGATCGTCAATCCGCATACCCCGGACGAGAAAATCACGCTGAGGCATCTGGCCACTCACACCTCCGGGATCACAGATCGGCCGTCGGTTTACAAAGAAACCTACCATTACAGCGGCGACGCCCCGGAACCACTGGGGGAATTTCTCAAGAGCTACTTCGTGCCGGGGGGAAAGCACTACTCGAAACATAACTTCCTGAATTTCAAGCCGGGGACGCACCGCGACTATTCGAATATCGCTGCCGGGCTCGCCGGCTACATCATCGAGGTCGCCATAGGAGAGAAGCTGAACGCCTACGCCAGGAAGCATATCTTTTCCCCTTTAAAGATGAACGACACTGCCTGGTCGCTCGCGGAGATTAAGCCTGACAGGCACGCGAAGCTCTATGTCGCGCAAAACGGTCTGACAATTCCGATCCCGCACTACGAGGGAACGACCTATCCGGATGGCGGTGTCCGCACCTCCGTTTCCGATCTGGCGAAGTTCTTCATCGCTCTGCTCAACGAAGGCGTTTACGAGGAGACACGCATCCTGGAGAAGCGTTCGGTCGACGAGATGCTCCGCTTTCAATTCACGGATTCAAACAAACCGGACAATGTCAGCCTCGAGGAAAAGAACTCCGGAATCTTCTGGGCCACGAAGTTCAATGTCACCCGGATTGGACACGGCGGGTCTGATCCCGGGTTGAAGACCGAGATGCTCTCCAACCTCTCCAAGGATGTCGGCGTAATTCTGTTCGCGAACACCTCGCTGCCCGAACAGGAGATGCGCCGATTTTATGACATCTTCCTCGAGATCTGGAAGCAGGCCGAAACATTGAAGAATAAGAAATGACCGCATTGTGAAGAAGTGGCGAATCCTGATGAATGGCACGAACTTCAGGATGGAGTTGGAGGATGACTCGGGATGCCGCGTTCGCCGGATGGGCTTTGTCACGAATGTCTTCCTGGCAGCCCGCACGCCTCGCGAGGCCGAGTTGCGCGCCGTTGCCGTGTTGCGCCGGGATAAGAGCCTTCGGGCTGGTGTGCGCAATGAGCCGAGCGACCCTCCCCTCTTATTCGCAGACGAGATTGAAGAGATTTCGTCGTTTAAGGGTTGCCGTCGGCCCCGGCAGGGATTGGCCTTCTACCCGGAGCGTGGTCCAAGGCGCAAGAAATAATGGTCGTCTGTAAACCGCCTGACAGGTCGATTCAGCCTCGAACGCTTCCCGGGCGTTAGGCCCTCATCCGTGCCGTTTATTTAATGGAACTCGTCTGGCCCGCCACAGAGTACCTGCCGAGCTACATCCACGCGCTAGAGCAGGGCTGGTCGCCGGACAATCTGCGCGCGTCGACGACTCAGGATGAGCTGGCGGAAATCGCCCGTGATCCGGCGGCGTTTCTCCGCGGGCAAGTGGATCGCGAGGGACTGGGACCGCCCATCGTGGCGCCGGATGGCTCCACGGTGCCCCGCCTGCCAGGCTACAAGCGGTGGATATGGGACGGCGAGTTCTGCGGCGTGATCGGGCTTCGCTGGCAACCGGGAACGGCCGAGTTGCCGCCGACATCCCTCGGGCACATCGGCTACACAATCGTGCCTTGGAAACAACGCCGCGGATATGCCACGCGCGCGCTGGCGCTCTTTCTGCCCGAAGCGAAGCGTGAAGGGTTGCCCTACGTGGAGGTGACTACGGACGCCGTGAACGTGGCCTCCCGGCGTGTGATCGAGGCAAATGGCGGTGTGCTCATTGAGAAGTTCAATAAGCCGGCCAGCCACGGCGGTGCGCCATCCCTTCGCTTCCGGATCAGTCTGGTGTAGTCGCTCGGAATCAGAGCCAAATCGGCGAACCGGATTCAATTCCGTTGCCTGTTTCTGCCGAGGCAGATAAAAGCAGACGGATTCCGCCACCATGGCACGCGATGTTTTCATCTCTCATTCCGGCCAGGATAAAAAGGTAGCGGAGACAATTTGCGCGGCGCTGGAGGAGGCGGCGATCCGATGCTGGGTTGCGCCGCGTGATGTGCGGCCGGGACGGTCGTTTCCGGGGGAGATCACCCGGGCGATTCAGCAGAGCAAGGTGATGCTGTTGATTTTCTCGGGGCATTCCAACAGCTCCGAGCAGGTCCTCCGCGAAGTCCAGCTCGCGGTGGATTGTCACGTACCGATAGTGCGGCTGCGGATCGAGGAGATCACGCTGAGCGACGATCTCCGGTATTATCTCAGCACTCCGCAATACCTCGATGCGCTGACGCCGCCGCTCTCCCAACATATCCCGCGGCTGGAAGCGGCCATCCGAGAATTGCTCGGTCCTTCCGCGGAAGAAACCGACAAAACCATGATGGCGCCGGTTTCGCAGCGGCCGTCCGAAGTTGCGGCGAAGGGTCAAGCAGCAGCGCTCGAAGAAAAACGTCCGACGAAAGGTAGGCCCTATGTCATCGCTGGCGCCGCGGTGCTTCTCGTGAGTGTCCTGGCGCTCGTTCTCTTTTTGCGATCGGGGCGAGCGCCGGAAGAGCGAAGGGCCATCGCGGTCGAGCCGCAGAGTTCGGAGAAGAAAGCGGCGACTGATGCCACCCCGAATTCGACCCCCACTCCCGCGCCGACGACCCCTATCCCCGTCGCGGTCGCAGTCTTTCCGACCCCGCAACCATCGGAAACCAAGCCGACCCCGGCCGCCCCTGAGATAAACCCGAAAGGGCCGCTGCCGAAAAACAACCGGACCTGGCAGGTGTGGATCGATGAGTTCGTCCACAATTTCATCGCCAGCAATGAGTCGAACGATCTCGACCTGGTCGTCTCCTTTTACGCGCCAACCGTCGATCTGTTTGAGGAAGGCAAAAAGGCGGCCGACGCCATCCGGCGCGATGTGGAAGCCTACGACGCGCGTTGGCCCAGACGCCGGAATACGATTCGCGGGGATGTGAAGCTGATCGAGAAAGTGCCGAATCGCAGCTACACAGCCACTTTCGAGCACGATTATTACGTCGAGAACACCACTCGCGGGGAATGGATCAACGGCGCGGTGGTGGTGGATCTTCAGATCTCGGTGGCTGCGGACGGCATTCCCGAGAATCGTTTCGATGAAGCAAAAGACTCTCCGACGAGAGAAGGGCACAATGCAGCCGAGGTGACGGTAACGGATTCGATTCCCGCGCTTTTGTGGAACCGACGAGCGGCGGCTCGCCGCCGCCGGTAAAAAGACGGCGATTCGGAAATCGCCGCTCCTTGAGGGTCCCTTTCCTCACTCAACGTTTTGTAAGAGATCCGCGAAGCTCTCGTAAAGGGCACGCCGAACGTGCTGGGCGGATTTGCCGGTCACTTCAAAGGGCTGCTGCATCAAATCCAGAGCGAAGGGAATGAGAGCATCCTTGCGCTGACGGCAACTCGATGGCGCCGATGTGGAAGGAGCGAATCTTGCGGAAAGGCCAGCGATCGAAAAGCCATTCGGCGCCGTAAGGGCGTGCCGCCTTCGAGCGGTCTGGCCGGCGGCGCGCTGGTCCCTGCCGTAAGTGCCAAGCTGAATGTCGTGCAACAGGATCCATCCCCCACCCTCACGTATGGCGCGAGGCGGAGGACATCGAGCAACGGCCAGGGATGGCGGTGATCGGCGTCGATGAAGGCGAGGCCGAATTCATCCCGCGCGGCGATCTCGCGGACGAAATCCGATTCGCGGCCCGTGTGGACACGGACAGTGGAGACCAGGCTGGGGATCAGCTCGGGAATCTCGAAACCAATGGGGCGGGTTCTGTCGATGATGCAATGAGTGTGCGGCGTCGATGGTTTCGACGGTGATGTCGGGCGCGGCACGAGGGCGTCCCGGCTCCAGCTGGGATTCCATATTGGCGATGGATGGCGGCGGCAATGATCGCGGCGGAAAAACCGGTCAGCGTCCCAATCTCGATGACACGGCGCGGAGCAAGGATGCTCACGAGCGCGGTCAGGAAAAAATAATCGCGTGAACCGATTCCCCCGGATGGCGGATATCGTCCCGGTCGACCATGGCATGAAGAAAATCGAGCTCGCCGGGCGCGGGAATTTTCCCGGGGTGACCGAGCTCATCCGCGAGCTGCCGATATTTGATCTCGAATTGCTCGAACGATTTGAACTCGCCGATATCGAAATATCTGGCCAGCGCCGGGCGGCTTGGTCCTGCTCACAGAGCCGCCGGACTTTTCGCGCGAACTCGACCCGGCGGCCCCGCGGCCCATACCGAACCAGATCGAGATAACGCGAAAGGGACAATTTCAAGCGCCCAACTTCGCCGCCCTCGGCGGGCCCAAACAAATGTTTGCTGGCCGAGGCAAAAAAAGAGGCGGTCGCCGCGGCGACCGCCTCTTCGCATGTAAAGAGAGTCAGTTTTAGTTGCCGTTGTTCACAAACTGAACGCAATCGCCCTGGTTCTTGAAGGGAGTGCCGTCAGGGCGGACGGTCTGGGTCCATCCGCCATTTTTGCATTGAGCCTCGGTCGTCGGGACGTTGTTCCCGGTGCAAATGAAGGCAGTTCCAATCCGGGCGCTATGGCCCAGGGCGAGTAGGCCACATCCGGACTCACTCGAGCGCCGCTCCCGGGTCCCACCGGTCCCGGCCCGTCCGCGCTGCCCCACCAATTGCATTGACCATCGAAGGGTTCGTTAATGGGAAAGAGGCCCGGCCCGATCCCAATGCCGTAGGACGCAATCGTCAGGTTGAAGTTGTTGTTCTGCACGGCCGTCGTGGGTCCGAAGGTGCTCGGATTGTTCGCAAACCAAACGGCTACGTTATCCGTGGCCGGACCGATCAGGTTGGTAAAATTATTCAGTCTCACGACGGCCGCGGGGGTGTCGCTCTCCAGACCGACGCCATGAACGAGGGTGGCCCCTTCGAGGGTGTTGAGGTCGTTTAAGGTAAAGAAGATGCGCGGACGTTCCCAGGGTCGCGTTGACCAACAGACCATACGCTCCGCCGAGAGGTGCTCGTGATTCCGGTAATCGTGTTGTCGTGGATGGAAACGTTGTCGGTCAGATTCACCGCATCGCCGTCTCCAATGAAGATTCCGCGCGCGGCCTGGCTTCCGGTCACGTTCTGGATCTGGTTCTGGCCGATCTCCACCCGGAGGGGGCCGCTTTCGAGGAAGATGGCCTGGGCGGTCCCGGTGGGGCCCGCCTCGAGCGTGCTGATCCCATCAAAGATGTTGTAGCGGATGATCGCGTCGTTGCTGATCGCCTTGATGTTGATGCCAATGGCGGCATTGGCCGTAACCGAATTCCTTATGGTGAAGCCGTCCACGATCACGTTCGGGGCGTTGATCAGAATGACCGGCATGGAACCGGTGAGATTGGCGCCCTGCAAGGTCGATTCAGCCGGGCCGCCGGAGATTCGCGTCGGCGACGGGCTGGCCGGCCTGCGCGCCATTGAGCGTGAGGGACCGGTTGATCGACACATTTTCCGGATAGACGCCCGGAGCGACGTTGATCGTCGTGCAGGCGGGATCATCCACGGCCGATTGGATTGTCGGATACTCGGCGGGCTGGGAACGGAACAGGTGGCCGCCCAGGTCGTGGAGGCGTGAAGAGGTAAGCGCAGCGGCGAGGAGCAGCGCGGTTTTGCCAGTGCAGGATTTTCATGCGGGTTTGGTTGTCGGTTTTTTTGGGTTGAGGCAGGACCGTGCCAATGCGGAGCTGCCGTGTGGTCGGGGGAATTAAGGCGACTCTACGGGGGGAGTTTGAGGGAGGTGACTGGGATAGTAATTCGAAAATGCGAATCCGCTACTGCTTTGATTCGCAATTGGAAGAAGAAAAGTAACAGCTTCCGGCACTGCGCGTTCCGTAGGTCAAAACTCGGCGCAATTCATGATGACGCGCCCGCGGCAGATCTCGCTTCGGCACATGACCTTGCATTTTTCCTGCACGGTAGCCGCGCCGCAAACCGGGCAGACGATCGCTGAGGGATCGGCCGTGGCGGAGCCCTCACCGAGCGTCGCGCGTCTCGGAATCGGGTTCCGACAGGCATTTTCTAAAACTTGAGGCTCGGCGACAAGCAGATGCGTCCACCAGGCAAACGCGAGGAAAATGACGCTGGCCAGCAGCAGCAGCGTCTGCGTGAACCCTGGCCCACCAACCGAGGCCGGGAACCTTCCAGAATCTCACCGCGGCGATGGCCAGCACGATCAAACCCAAAGTCGCCACCCACCCCATCACATGCGCGGTGGTAAGCCATGGATTAATTCCGTCGCCGATGTAGGCAATGTTCCGGTTCGCTAAACTCAAACGGCAGCGCGATCAGCGCGATGAAACCGATCTGCAACAGGCAGACGAGCCGCGAGAGCAGGTAAAGCACTCGATCGTTGTCGTCGAAAAAAGCGGCCGCGCGTAACGCTTCCGGATAATGGCCGCGACCGGCCAAAGGAGAAAGCGTGAGCACCAGGAAGCGAGGCTCCCACCCACGAGCGGAAGCAGCACCTTCTTGTTGGCGAACCCGGTCACTCGTTGCGCGAGATGGATCGGACTGGACGGAAAAAGATCGGTGACGATGCCGTTCCCATCGCGGCGAAACGCGATCATGTCCGGGCCGTCCACTTCGCGGTAAAGAAGCGGTCCGATCTCGCGCCAGCGTTTCAGTCCGCCGCGCGGACTTGTACCACGCCCTCGATGGTCAGCACCCCGTCTTGTGTCGGACGCGGACTGCACTCTGCTCCATCACCGCCGCCAGCTTCATCAGGGTCGATTCGCCGCGACGGCTTCCCTGGTAAAGTCCGCTCACCGCGCGGCCGTCCGCCTGGGCGGTTTTCAGATCAACCGGAGTCGGCGGCAGCTCCCGATCGGGAAAATAACGATTCAAAAAGCCGCGGATCACTTCGGTGCGGCCGCCGCCGGGGCGCGATCCCTGGCTGTTGTAGGAAATGTAAACCCCCACGCGCGCGTCGGGCATCAGGATCATGTCGCTGTGAAAATAGATCGTATCGCCGCCGTGGCCGACGATGCGGTGTCCGTTCATCGAGTAATCGATGAAAATGAGTCCCATCGCGTGAACGCGCGGATGGAGCTCGAACTGGCGCGACTGCATGGCGCGGACTGTTTCCGGCTTCAGAATCGTAGCGCCATCGAGCGTGCCTTCGCCGAGGAACGCCAGCATGAAACGCGACATGTCGGTCGCGGTGGCCGAGAGCGCTCCGGCCGGAGAGGCCGGCACGAATTCGAAATTTCGCGGGCCTCCCGCTGCGGCGAGGTAGCCGTGCGACATCAGGCTATCGAGCGTGGGCGGCAGCGGCTGGGCAAAGGTCGAACGCGTCATGTGGAGCGGATCGAAAATGTGCTTCTCCACATATTTTTCGAACGGCTTCGCCGGAAGTCCGCTCCACGATGTAGCCCGCGAGAGTGAGCCCATAATTGGAATAGGAGGGCACGGTGCCCGGCGGGAAAATTCGCTGCGGCATCGCCGCGATCAGGTAATCGCGGATCGACCGCATCTCGCGTTCGCTCGGCACGAACAGATTCTTCAGCGTCTCCTCGAATCCAGCCGTGTGGGTGAGAATCCGGCGCAGCGTGACCGGCTCCGGCGTAGGTCTTGGGGATGGCGAAATCGAGGTACTCGTTGACGTCGCGGTCGAGATCGAGCTTTCCCTGCTCGACGAGCTGCATCACCGCAGTCGCGGTGAAGAGTTTCGCGATGGAGCCGGGACGAAACAGGGTCTTGTCCGCGTCGACCGGCGATCTTCGCGGCGAAATCGGCATAGCCGTATCCTTTCGCGAGCAGGACCTGACCGTCCTTGACGACGGCGACCACTGCGCCGGCGATGTCGCGATTGACGAGCTGAGCCGGCAGAAGCGCGTCGAGAAAAGGTTCGAGATCCGCCTTGGTCAGCTCATGGGCAATGCTCGATTCCACGGCCGGCTGGGTCGGCAAGACCGGCGCGGGCGAAAACAACGGCGTCGGCGCGGGGCCCTGCGCGGCGGCGTCCCAGGCAAGCGGAAACGGCAAGACAGATCGCGAGGAGAGATCGACAAGAGGAAGGCGCGGTTAATTTCACGCGGCGATCCTGCGGGGAGGAGCGGACCTTGGCGAACCATTTCCATTTGTCATTCCGAGCGCCGTCGAGGACGCTCTCGCTATTCCAAAACACGACCATGCGCATCCTATCCGGCATCCAACCGAGCGGCAATTTGCACATCGGCAATTACTTCGGAATGATCCAGCCCGCCGTTGCGCTCCAGGCGGAAGGCGAAGCGTTTTACTTCATCGCGAATTATCATGCGCTCACCAGCCTGCGGGACCCGAAGACCTTGCGACGAAACAGCCGGCAGGTGGCGGTCGATTTTCTCGCCTGTGGTTTCGAGCCGGAACGCGGCGCGCTTTTCCTCCAAAGCGACGTGCCCGCGGTAACGGAGCTGGCCTGGATTTTATCGACGCTTGCGCCGATGGGTCTGCTCGAACGGGCGCACTCCTATAAGGACAAACTCGCCCGCGGCATGCCGCCTCGGCCGGGCTTTTCACCTATCCCGTGCTCATGGCGGCCGACATTCTAATTTACGACAGCGACCTCGTGCCGGTCGGGAAGGACCAGAAACAGCACATCGAGATCACGCGCGATCTTGCCGTAAAAATGAACGAGCAATACGGGTCCGAGCCGGACGGGCAGATCTTCAAATTGCCCGAGGCGCGCATCAGAGAGGCGACCGAAACGGTGCCCGGAACCGACGGGCAAAAGATGAGCAAAAGCTACGGCAACACCATCGACATCTTTGGCGAGGAAAAGGAAACGCGGAAACGGGTAATGAGCATCGTGACCGACTCGAAGCCGGTCGAGGCGCCCAAGGAGCCGCTCATGTCGACGATCTTCCAGCTTTATTCGCTCGTTGCGTCGGACGAGGAACGCGAAGACATGCGGGCCAAATTTCTCCAGGGCGGGACAGGCTACGGAGATTTCAAAAAGCAGTTGTTTGGGAAGCTTTGGGAATATTTCGAGCCGATGCGAAAACGTCGCGAGGAAATTCTCCGGGAGCCGGATTACGTCGATAACGTGCTCCGCGCGGTGCCGAGCGCGCGAATCAGGAAGCGGACAAGGTGATGAAGCGCGTGCGCGCGGCGGTGGGCCTGTAAGTTCGGCGCGGAGTTGGCGGTCAGCGGTTTCCGCTGCGCGAGAACAGCTCTACCGAACAATGTCCGAATTCCCGGATTGTCTTTGCCGGCATCAATCCGGCCTCGGCCAGCATTTGCCGGCAGTGCGGCACGTCGCACTTGTCGTGGTGGAATTCAAAAACCGCCCGATCGGTCTTGGCCAGGAGCTCAGGGTAGTTGCCGAGGAAAATTTCTTCCGCGCCTTCGATATCGCACTTCAATAAATCGATCCGCGGCCAGTTCCCGGCCAGCTTTTCAAGATCGAGGAACGGGACTCGCGTCCCATGCGAGGTTTCGCCGAAAATGGTATTTTCGCCGTGCGCGGCACCCTGGACGATCTGCGCTTCTCCGGTCCGGTTTCCGGCGAGACCGTGGAGGGCAGTCACCCGGTCGCCGAGCAGTCCTTATTGGCTCCGAGGCGTTCGAGCAGTTCCGGATAGGTCGAAGGTGAGCCCTCCACCATCGTGACGCGGAACTCCGTCCGGCCAGCCTGCAACAGAAGATGCGCAAGCCGCAGGGTAAAGAAGCCGACATTCCCTCCGAGATCGAGCACTTGCAGCGGCCGCGCGGCGTCGCTCTCACCCAACAAATCCTCGATCGCCGCGTCGTATTCCCTTTCGACGAAGATGTCGTTGTAGATCATCCAGTCGTTGTAATTCAGCACCCGAATGACCAGGCCCGAGTTCAGCGTCCAGGAGGGGTTGAGCCGCATCCAGACAAACTTGCGCAGCCTGTTTTTGAGCGACTCCGGGGCGAGCGCGCGGACGATTCCCCAAATCATCGTGCTAGGCCGAGGGCCTCGCCGGAGAGGCAGGGCGCGGATCGGCATTCGTTTTGATCTCGGCGAAAATCAACCGGCCCGCGCCGGTTTGGAGCGCGCTCGAAACGACCACGGTCGCTACCTTTCCCAGAAAAGGGCGGGCGTGATTCACGACAATCATGGTTCCGTCCGGGAGATACCCGACGGCCTGGTGAGATTCGCGGCCCTCCTTAACGAGATTCAATTCCAATTCGTCCCCCGCCGCGGCACTGGGACGCAAGGCGCGGGCGAGGTCCGCCAGATTCAGCGCGGGAACTTGCTGCAACCGCGCCACCTGGCAGAGCGCCTGATCGTTCGTCAGCAAGCGCGCCTGGAGCACCTTGGCCGTGCGGACAAGCCGCGCGTCGATTGAAAGGTCGGCATCGCCGGTGGTTTCGTGGATGGTCAGGTCGATCTCCCGGGATTTCTGGAGCTGGTTCAGGATGTCGAGGCCACGCCGGCCGCGCTCCCGCTTCATGGAATCGCGAGAGTCGGCGAGCGTTTGCAATTCTCCCAAAACAAAGCGCGGAACGATGAGGGAGCGGCTGATAAAACCGGTCGCGCAGAGATCGGCGATGCGTCCATCAATGATGATATTGGTGTCCACGATGAGTGGCTCGTGCTGCGTCGTCTCGCGGGCAAAACGGACATACGGAATGATGAGCGAGAATTCGTCACGATTGCTGCGCATGGCCAGCATCATGCCGAGATAGCCGAAGGTGCAATAAACGACCAGGCGTCCCGCCCACTGTACGGTCTCGCTTTGATACCGGAGAATGTCGGTAGCAGTGAGGAGATTGGCGAAAAGCAGGCCGAGCAGCAAACCGAACGTCGCGGAAGAAAAAGCGCGCAACGAGAAGCCTTTGAGCAGGCGATCTGCCAGAACAACCACGAGCCCGAAAACGGCCCCCACTAAAACTCCCGGGCACGGCAGTTGCCCTGTGTCTCCGCGGTAACAATTCCGCCGATGGCCGCACTGAACGTGAGAAAGAGCACGCGCAGCAGATTGACGGTGAGGAGAGGCGTCATCAGGGTCGTGCCTTTCGGCGGGGGGCATTCTGCTCGCGTTCGGCCGCGGCCCGCGCTTCTTCTTTCGCCGCGCTATCGCGATAGAAGAGAACTCCGTGCGTCCGAAGATTGCTGACGAGGGCGCGCAAATCTCTCGCGAGGTCCTGGTTCGTCAGTAACAGCGGCAAAGCGCCTTTCCCGCTCGAGGCCTGCTCGATCACTTCCGTCGCAGCTTGAATAGTCTTCCGGGCATCCGCGATCGCGATCTGTACGTCGTCCGCGGCTTTCTTCGTAGAATCCATGGTGCCGCCCGCCTTCTCGATGACGCCCTCGATTTTCTGGGTCGATTGCGCGAGCGCCGTCGTGGCCATGTTCAAATTCTCGACGCTCATCTTGATGTTCAGGAGGTTCACATCCGAGAAGGCTTCGTTGTTCAAGCGGGAAATCGTGTTGTTCACGTTTTGCACTGCGGTTCTCAGATCACTCACCAGAAATCCACCTTCGCGGGTGAGATCATCGAGCCCCGTCTCGCGCGTGCCTTCGATCACGCTGTCCTTGGCGATGTAACTTTCCGGCGCCCCTGGCGGCATTGCCACGGCCACGAATCGGTCGCCGAGCAACCCAGAACTGCCCACGCTAAATTTGCTGCCCTCCGGAATTTTCACGTAATCATAAATCCGCAGCGGCACTTCCACGCCCTCACCTGACTGCACCAGCCGGGGCCCGCCCGAGACTCGCCCGATTTTCGCGCCGGCCAACAGAACATCCGAACCCTTGAGCAGGCCGCTCGCGTCCGGGAACTTCACGCTCAATCCGTAGTAGGTCTTGAAGCCTTCTCCGACCCGGCCGAACTGGATAACCAGCCCAGCTAGCACGGCCAGGCCGACCAGAACAAACGCGCCGACTTTCAGTTCCAGGGTTTTCTCGCTCTGCACAGTCGCCATTTTTTTCGAGGGGATTAACTCAGCGAGCTTATCACGTGTTGCTGTCGCGTCAGGCAGATTCGTTGTGGGATCATCCAATCATCGTTCCGATCGGCCCAACAAAAAATCCTGGAGTAATGGATCGGTGGAAACCTGCAGTTCCTCGGGCTTGCCGTAAAAATAAATCCGGCCCTCGTGCAAATAAGCGATGTGGTCGGCGATGTGAAAGGCGCTCTTCATGTCGTGCGTAACCACGATACTGGTGACGTGGAAGCGCTGCTGCAAACGGCGAATCAATCGATTAATGCTGTCGGAGACGACCGGATCGAGGCCCGCCGTCGGTTCGTCGTAGAGGACGCAGGTCGGCCGCCGGATAATCGAGCGCGCCAGGCCCACGCGCTTTTTCATGCCGCCGCTCAGGTTCACCGGCATCTTCTTTTGTTCGCCCTCCAGCTCGATGACCTCGAGCATCTCGGCCACCCTTTCGCCGATGACGTTCGGGTCGCGCTCACCCGCTTCGCGCAGCGGAAACGCAATGTTTTCCTCGACCGTCATCGAATCGAACAGCGCGCCACCCTGGAAAAGAATGCCAACTTTTCGGCGGATGGCCGCCAGCTTCCGTTCGCTCAACCCGATAATATTTTGCCCATCGATCCAGATCTCCCCGGCGTCGGGCTGCATCAAGCCGATAAGATGTTTCAGTAATACGCTTTTGCCGCCGCCGCTTCGTCCAATAATGACCAGCGTCTCGCCCTTCGAAACCGTCAGATCGATCCCGCGCAAGATCTCCTGCCGCCCGATGCTCTTCGTCAACCCGCGCACGGCGATCATGGGGGAGAGGGTTGAGAGCTTGGAGTTGAGAGTTGAGAGCCGGTTCTTGGAATGGCGAGGCGTTAGGCATCATGGAAAGCGGCTCTCAACTCTCAACTAACAACTCTCAACCCTCTTACTGGTAGCCTGCGGGGAAAATGATATTGAGCGCCATGGTCAGGAAAAAATTGAAGATGAGCACGGCCAGCGACGCATTGACGACCGCCTCGGTGGTCGCCTGGCCCACGCCGACCGCGCCTTCGCGGGCCGTCAGGCCTTTGTGGCAACTGATGAAACCGATCAAAAGCGCAAAGCAGAAGGCCTTCGTCAGGCCCATGATGATGTCGCGCATTTGCGTCCAGCGCACCATATTCGCCACGTAATAGGGACCATTCACTTCCAGAAGGAATATCGCCACGAAATATCCGGCGATGATGCCGATGCCGATGCATTCCGCGACCAGCAGGGGCATTGAAACCATCATGGCCAGCGTGCGCGGCACGACCAGATAATCGACGGGATGGACCGCCAGCGCGCGCAACGCATCAATCTGTTCGGTCACCTTCATTGTGCCGATTTCGGCCGACATCGACGCGCCGACCCGCCCGGTCACCATCAAGGCCGTCAAGACAGGACCGAGCTCGCGGCAGATCGAGACGGAAACGACCGCACCAACGGCGGAGCCCATGCCGAGCTTGTTGAATTGGAAAAATGTCTGGGCGGCGAACACCGCGCCGGTGAAAGCCCCCGTGATCATGACCACAAGCTGCGAACGCAAACCGATCTCGACGATCTGGTACATGAATAAGCGCCACCGAATTTTTTGCGTGAAGACCGAACCGAATGTTTCCGCGGCCAGGACGACGATTTCGCCGACGTAAATGAAGAAGGAAACAATCGGCGTGCCGACGGCGATGAAGAGTCGAGCGAGCATCAGGGCAGGGATCGCTCTAGTTCCGACACGCGAGCATCGTAGAAGCAACCTCCGCACGATGCAATCGACATAGTCTTGCTCATGATCCTGATCATGATCCTAATCTTTTTCTAACGCCCCGATCACCGGAAAGATCATGAGCAGGATCAAGAGCATGAGCATGAGGCAGGGACACCAGGGATTGCACGAAACGGTTCTGTGCGATAAAGGGAGATGTCCATGAGCAAACGTGCGTTCCGTTTCGTTTTCGCCTTCGAACTTTTTCTCGGCTTGTTCCTCTTCACCGGCTGCGGGTCGACGACGACGTCTGGCATTCATCAATCCCGCACCGATGCCGCCCAGCGCATCCAGGCCGAAGAGCCCGGCGATTATTTTATCGGCCGCCGTTACTTCAAGGGCTCGGTCTTCAAGTTCTGGGGCTACGTCCGCAAACCGGGTCAACCCTGGAAGACCGCCCAACTGGTCGTGTTCAACGAAAAGGAGAAACTGTCGCCGGATCGCGAACAGCTGCGCTTCGGCAGCGACAATAATTACGAATACCGGCTTTATGGCAACTTTAGCGGCCAGACGGTCTACGAGCCGGCGAGCAACGGCTTCTACCCGGAGTTCATTCTCAAGAAATACGAGCTGATCTCGACCAATCCGCCGCCGATTTTCAAAAGCCAGTATAATGACCGTGCGCGCGCCGCCCTTACGCGCATGACGATCGAAAGACCCGAATAACCATCGTGGTCGCACGCAAGCTCCCGGGACCCGCTCGCCGAGGAGTTTCTGCGCTTTCTCGAAGTCGAGAAGAACGTCTCGGGGCGCACGCTTCTGGCCTACCGTCGCGCGCTCGAGGCCTTTCGCGCCCAGAAAATTGTCCGCTCCTGGCGCAACTGCGCGGCGGACGATTTCCGCGATTATCTGTTCGAGCTAATGAAGAAGGGGCAGGCGCGATCTTACATTCGCCTTCAGTTCTCGGCTTTCCGGACCTTCTACCGTTTTCTGGTCGAGCGAAAAAATCTGCGGCGCGACCCAGTGCGCGAGCTGCAATTGCCGAAGGCGGAAAAGAAACTGCCGCTGGTCCTGACCCAGAAACAAATCGAGGAGCTGCTCACCGCGCCGTTGCGAGTGCCGAAAGAGAAAGCCGCGCCTTCCTGGATGGCGTTAAGGGATGCCGCCATCCTGGAGCTTTTCTACAGCAGCGGACTGCGCCTGGGCGAACTCGCGTCCCTCAATGTAGCTGATGTGGACATCTACACCGAGTCCGTCCGGGTTCTCGGCAAAGGCCGCAAGGAACGCGTCTGTCCGGTGGGCGCGCCGGCTCTTGAATCGGTCTCGCGCTATCGCGCCGCCGCGAATGTCCAGGCCGGTCCGCTTTTCATCAACAAATCGCGTCGCCGGATTTCGCCGCGCTCCATCTGGCTCGTTTTGAAACGGTATCTGCGGCACACTTCGATCCCGATCGCCGTAAGCCCGCACAAGCTTCGGCACAGTTTTGCCACCCATCTCCTCGATGGGGGCGCGGACCTGCGAAGTGTTCAGGCGTTGCTGGGCCACGCCAGCTTATCGACAACGCAGATCTACACGCACGTAACGGTAGAACGCCTGAAAAAAGCCTACGCCGAAGCGCATCCGCGGGCGTAAGGAAAGTGACCTGTGACGAGTGACATGTGACCAGTGAAGAATTTGTGACGCGACGATCTTCCTGACTCGTCACACGTCACATGTCACTCGTCACTTTCTTTAGCTCGCGCTCGCTGCGGTGCTCTGCGGTTCGACGACGTGAAAGCCGAGCTTGTCTTCGCCCGCCACCGTCACCTCGACGATATCCCCTGCCTTTACCGTTCCCTTGAGCAGCTCCTCGGCGAGCGGATCCTCGAGGTAACGCTCCACCGCGCGCCGCATTGGCCGTGCGCCGTAGGTCGGATCGTATCCCTTGTTGATCACGAACTCGTGCGCCGCCTCGTCGAGAGCGATCTCGATTTCCTTTAGCTTGAGCCGCCGCTTCACCTTGTCGACTTCCAGATCGACGATCTTCAGCAGGTCCGGCTTGCTCAGGGTGTGGAAGACGATGATCTCATCGAGGCGGTTCAGGAATTCCGGCTTAAAGACCCGCTTGGTCTCCTCGAGAATCTTCTCCCGCATTGAATTGTAATCCTGCGAATCGGTTGGTGCCCCAAAGCCCATCGTAGTCTGGCGCCGGATCAACTCCGCCCCGGCATTCGAGGTCATGATGATGATCGTGTTCCGGAAATCGATCTTTCGGCCCAACGAATCGGTCACCTTCCCCTCCTCCAGGATTTGGAGCAGCAGATGCATCACATCCGGATGCGCTTTTTCGACTTCGTCGAACAGCACGACCGAATAGGGCCGGCGCCGCACCGCTTCGGAAAGCTGGCCGCCTTCCTCGTAACCGACATAACCGGGAGGCGAACCGATCAACCGCGAGGCGGTGAACTTCTCCATGTACTCCGACATGTCGATCTGGATGAGCGCGTCGCCGTCCCCGAACATGAATTCAGCGAGCGTCCGCGCCAGGAAAGTCTTGCCGACACCGGTGGGACCGAGGAAGACGAACGAGCCGATCGGCCGCTTCGGATCTTTGAGATCCGCGCGGGAACGCCGCAATGCCTTGCTGATGGCGGTGACCGCCTCGTCCTGGCCAATAACGCGTTGCTTGAGATCGGCTTCCATGGCCAGCAGCTTCGCGGTCTCCTTTTGCTCCATGCGCTGAAGCGGAACGCCGGTCACCTTCGAGATGATGTGCATCATGTCGTCGGCGGTCACGAGGACTTCCTTCTCTTCGCGCTCCTCGCGCCAGCGCGTCAGGATGCCGTCGAGCTTTTCCTTGGTCTGCTTTTCTTTGTCCCGCAACGCCGCGGCTTTTTCGAAATCCTGGGCCTTGATGGCCGCTTCTTTTTCGACGCGAATTTCTTCGATCTCGCGCTCGATCTCTTTCACGTCCGGCGGACGCGTCATGGCGTTGATCCGCGCGCGTGCTCCGGCTTCGTCCATGACGTCGATCGCTTTATCGGGCAGAAAGCGGCCGGTGATGTATCGCTCGGAAAGCTTCACCGCCATCTCGAGCGCTTCGTCCGTTAGCTTCGCCTTGTGATGCTGTTCGTATTTCGGGCGCAATCCTTTTAGAATCAGGATCGTTTCCTCAATGGTCGGCGCCTCGACTTTCACGGTCTGGAAACGGCGCTCCAGGGCCGCGTCCTTCTCGATATACTTCCGATATTCATTGAGCGTCGTCGCGCCCACGCACTGAAGCTCGCCACGGCTCAGGGCCGGCTTGATGATGTTCGACGCGTCCATCGCGCCTTCCGCGGAGCCGGCGCCCACGATCGTGTGCAGCTCATCGATGAAGAGAATGATGTTCTTCGACCGGCGGATCTCGTCCATGACCGCCTTGATCCGCTCCTCAAACTGACCGCGGTATTTTGTACCTGCGACCATCAGCGCGAGGTCGAGCGTGACCACTTTCTTGTCGCGCAGTAATTCCGGCACATTGCCGCTCGCAATTTCCTGCGCCAGGCCTTCCGCGATTGCCGTCTTGCCCACCCCGGCCTCACCGAGGAGCACCGGATTGTTCTTCGTGCGCCGGCAGAGCACCTGAATGACGCGCTCAATTTCGTTGTGCCGGCCGATGACTGGATCGAGCTCACCCTTTTTGGCCAGCTCCGTCAGATCGCGGCCGAATGCGCGCAGCGCCGGCGTTTTCACATCCTTCTTCCCACCGGTCGAAGTCGGTTCCCCGCCTTCCTGTTCGGATTCCGGCGGCGTAAAATTCGGATCGAGCTCCTTGAGGATTTCATTGCGGGTGCGCTCGATATCGACCTCGAGGCTCTTGAGCACGCGCGCCGCGACGCCTTCGCCTTCCCGCAACAGTCCGAGCAAAATGTGTTCGGTCCCGACGTAGGAATGATTGAGCGCTTTCGCTTCCTTGCCCGCCAGCGCGAGCACCTTCTTCACGCGCGGCGTGTAGGGAATGTTGCCTACCATCTTCGTCTCCGGACCGGAGCCAACCTGCTTCTCGACTTCCATCCGCACCGTTTCGAGATCGAGACCCATCTTCTGGAGGACGTTGACGGCAACGCCCTGGCCAAGCTTGATCAGGCCGAGCAAGAGATGCTCGGTCCCGACGTAGTTATGATTGAAGCGGTCGGCTTCCTTTCGAGCGAGAGCCAGAACCTGCTGGGCCCGCGGCGTAAAATTATTCATTGGTAGTCGGCTCGGGACTCGATCCGTTCTCCGATTCCTTCGCCACTTTAGTAATATCAGGTTTAGGGAACACTCGCAAACGCTCCCGGATGATTTGGGCGCGCAAATGGTCGCGCTCCTCCGCGTTCAACTTCTGTTGGGAGCTCTTTTGCAGGTGGGCTGGCTGCGTATCGATGAACAATTCGTCGATCGGCAAGCGCCGGTCTTCCGGGAACGCGCCGAGATCGACACCCAGCTTGATGATCGACAAAAGATTGAGCGCTTCCTTCGAAGTCATGGCGTGCGCGAAGGTCAGTACGCCATAAGCGCGGCCGATCTGGTCCCAGAGCGTGTTCGATTTTTTCTGGATCAACATCTGTCGCGCGTCGTGTTCTTTCTCGATAATTGTCTCGATCACTTTACTGAGGCGATTGACGATCTCGTCCTCCTTCTCGCCCAGCGTGGTCTGGTTCGAAATTTGGAACAGGTTCCCCATCGCCTCGGTCCCTTCGCCATAAAGTCCGCGCACGGCGAGACCGATCTTGTTCACGGCCTGGATGACCTGGTTAATCATCTCGCTCAGGACAAGGCCGGGAAGATGGAGCATGGCGGACGCTCGCATGCCGGTGCCGACGTTCGTCGGGCAAGCAGTCAGATAACCGAGCCGCGCGTCGTAAGCGAAATCGAGCTTTCCCTCGAGCGTGCTGTCTACTTTGTCGACGAGCTTGAAGGCGCTCTTCAATTGCAGGCCGGAGCGGATCGATTGCATCCGCAGATGGTCCTCTTCGTTGACCATGATGCTCAACGTTTGCCGGCGGTTCATGATCACCGCGCTCCCGACGCTCTTCGCCGCATGCTCGCGGCTGATGAGGTGGCGCTCGACCAGCACTTGCTTTTCCAGCGCGGAAAGGTCCTGCAACAATTCCGAAAACGAATCCTGCATCTCCGGCAGCTCTTCGACCCGCGGCTTGATCAACTCCAGAATTTGCGTGCGCTCGGCTTTCTTCGCCCAACCGGGAAACGCGCGCTGCTTGAGATTCCGCGCCAGGCGAACGCGGCTGCTGATCACGATCTGATGATGCGGCCCTTCGCCCCGCAGCCATTCACCGCCGGTCGACATGAGGTTGGCAAATTTCATGGGCTAAACCGCTTTCTCGTGTTCGAGCTGCTTGATCTGGTCGCGCAATGCGGCCGCACTCTCGTAATTCTCTTCCTTCACCGCTTTCTCAAGATCTTCTGTCAACGCCCGCATGCGATCGTCCCGTTCAATCGCGCGGTGAGCGCGCTGCGGAAGTTTGCCGACATGCTCGGTGCCTTTATGCATGGCCTTGAGCAAACTGCCGAGCCCTTCGGAAAACGTCACATAACAGACGCTGCAACCGAGCCGGCCCGTCTTTTTGAAGTCGGCCTGGGTGAAACCGCACACCGGGCATTTTTGCGACGGCGTTCCTTTCTCAATCTCTTCCGCCGCCCCGATGCCGAGCAGCAAATCCGCCAGCGCAAAACCGGTCGGATCCTGCACACCTTTCTCCTTCGAGCAGGCATCGCAGAGATTCACCTTCTGCATTTTGCCCTCCAGAATCTGCGTCAGGAAAACTGTCGCATCATTGCATTTGCAAACGTCGCACAACATCTCTGTAGATTAGACCTCCAAACGCCTGAAACATTCAACGCGCACTATTTAGCACCTTCTGCGCCGAGGGCTTGCCGCTGAGTTATGCAAAGATCGGGGTGCCGGTCTCGCGCGTGAGCTCGCGGAAACGGCCAATCATTCTCATGGTGATGGAGCCCGGCTTGCCGCTCCCGATCATTCGTCCGTCCGCTTTGACGACCGGGATCACTTCCGCCGCGGTGCCGGTGAGGAAGCATTCGTCCGCCACGAAGACATCGTGACGCGTGATGTCGGTTTCCGTGATTTTGAGGCCGAGCTCCGCCGCGATGTCGAACACCACCGAGCGTGTGATGCCACGCAGCGCTCCCGCCGCGATCGGCGGCGTGAAGATTTGCCCGCGTTTGATGATGAAGACGTTGTCGGCTGTGCATTCGGCCACGTTGCCCGCTTCGTTCAACATGAGCGCCTCGTCGGCGCCGGCGAGGTTCGCTTCGATTCGCGCCATCACGTTGTTTAGATAATTCAACGACTTCACCGCCGGGTTGAGCGCCGCGGGGCTCGTGCGGCGTGTCGCGCAGGTCACCACCGTCAGGCCTTTCTCGCAAACTTCCTTCGGATAAAGCGCGATCGTCGTCGCGATGATGATAATGCTCGGCCGCTTACATTGCGCCGGGTTCAGTCCGAGATTGCCAACTCCGCGGGTGACGATCTGCCGAATGTAACCCTCGCGCAGGCCGTTCCGGCGGATGGTTTCAAGAAGCGCCTCGGTCATCTCCTCGCGGCTGATCGGAATCTCCAGGCAAATTGAGCGCGCGGAATCCCAGAGCCGCTCCGTATGTTCCTCGAGCCGAAAGACGCGGCCGTTGTAAAAGCGGATGCCTTCGAAAATTCCGTCGCCGTAGAGCAGACCGTGATCGAACACGGAGACTTTCGCCTCCGATTCCGGCACGAATTTTCCATCGAGATAAATCGTCAACTCCTTCGCTGCCGCAGGAGACGTTTTCGTTTGCGTATCAGTCGCAGGCTTGACCGGGGCCTTGGCGGTTTTCTCCGCCTGTTCCGGTTCGTCGATTACCAAACCACCAGCGCCAGCTGTCGAAGTTTTTGTTAGCACGAAAAAATGTCAGCGGTTCTGCGGGCAATTCAAGGGGAAAGCGCGAACTGGGACCAACGATGCGGTTGGTTTTTTTTGAAGCCTGCCTCCAGTGACCCTCACCCCAGCCCTCTCCCTCAGGGAGAGGGAGACCTTGACGGCGAGGTTCCTGGTAGGGCGAGACTCTGTCGAGCCGCGCGGGTTGTGAGGATATTCGTTCGGCTCGACTGAGTCTCGCCCTACCAAGGGCTTTGCAAACCGTACAGAGAGTTCCTTCTCCCTTTGGGAGAAGGTTAGGATGAGGGCTGGCTGACGGTCACTCCCGATCGCGCGTCAACGGGACGAACCGTACCGGAATCACCGCGGTCTCCTTCAAGGCGCCGCCGCGCTTTTCATATGTATAGAGCCGTTGCGCAAACGTCTTGCCGACGGGAATAATCAGCCGGCCACCCTCTTTCAACTGATCGATGAGCGGTTGCGGAACATGATCCGGCGCGGCGGTGACAATGATCGAATCGAACGGCGCGTGCTCGGGCCAGCCTTTGTAACCGTCTCCACCTTTCACCAGCACATTCTTGTAGCCGAGAGCCTGCAGCACCACGGCTGCGCGTTGCGCCAGCGGCCGCACGATCTCGATCGTGTAAACCTGCGCCACCAACTCCGACAACACCGCCGCCTGATAACCGGAGCCGGTGCCGATTTCCAGGACGCGATCCGTCGGCTTCGGTTTCAGCTCCTGCGTCATGAAAGCAACGATGTAGGGTTGCGAAATCGTCTGCCCAAACCCGATGGGCAAAGGATTGTCTTCGTAAGCTCGCGCGGTCAGCTCTTTCGGGACAAATCTCTCCCGCGGAACCTTCGCCATCGCCCGCAGAGTGCGTGGGTCGTCGATGCCACGCGCGCGCAGCTGACGCTCGACCATCGTGTTTGCGGAAGAGGCAAAGCCGCCGCTTTTCTCCATCGAGAAGCGCGGCGGGGTGGGACCGGAGTCCTGGGCGTGGCCGGTCGTCGCTCCGCCCAGACCGAGACCAACGAGAATGCGGATGAGCTGTCTCGCCCTCATCTCTAAATATAAGGAAAACTACGCCAGAACGCCATCGACGATTCGCAGCTGCCGATCGCCCAGTTCCGCAAGGCGCGCGTCGTGCGTCACGACAAGGAGCGTTTTTTTGCGGCCTCGCGCCAGCTCCATCAACAGGTCCATGATCGCGTCGCCCGTTTTCGAATCCAGGTTACCAGTCGGCTCATCGGCAAAAATGATATCGGGATCGTTGGTCAGCGCGCGGGCAATTGCCACACGCTGCTGTTCCCCGCCGGAAAGTTCGGCGGGCAAATGGTGGAGCCTGTCGCCCAGTCCGACGTCATTCAGGCTCGCTTCCCCGGCCGGGCGGTTTGCCTTGCCGCTGATCATCCCCGGCAGCATGACGTTTTCGAGCGCGGTCAGCTCCGGGAGGAGGAAATACCCCTGGAAGACGAATCCCATCTTGCGGTTGCGCATTTCCGCCTGCGAGGAAGAGCTGCCCGTATAGAGACGCTTCCCTTCAAATTCCACCGTGCCTGATTCCGGCCGTTCCAGTCCGGCCAGCGTATAAAGCAAGGTCGTCTTTCCGGCGCCCGACGCGCCGCAGAGAAAAACCGCTTCGCCGTACGCCACTTCGATTGAAATCCCGCGCAGCACTTCGATGTGCCGGGAACCGATCCGGAAGGATCGGCGCAGATCGCGGGCGATGAGTTGCGGTTCGGTCATGGCGCGTCCAGCATTCGCCGAATCAACCCCGCGCGCAATCTGCGTTGTTGCAGAAAAAGCCGTCCGGCGGCTGCCGGACGGCTCTCCGTGGTAGTTTCCATGGAGACGGCACGCCCTCGTGCCGTGACCAAAGTTTTAGTAAAGTCCGAGGGCCTTCAAGGTCGGCCCGTCAATGGCCCCGGTAATGGGCATGCCGTTGTCCCGTTGAAAGCCGCGCAAGGCGGCCCGGGTGCGGGGCCCGATCAGTCCGTCCACCTCATCATCATAATATCCCTGCTCCTGAAGCGCTTGTTGGACATTCGCGATCACCTGTCCGGGCTGGAGATTGTTGTAGCCATAGATTGGCTCGTCGTAGGTGTACGTGCTGTAATAAGGATCGTAGCCGTAGGCCGGGTACCAATAATTGTTGTCCCAATAATAATATCCGCCGGCGAAAAGCGCGATGCGGTTATAACGGCTTCTCCACCAACTGCGATTATGATGCTGGCGATAATGCCGCTTGCGGGCCTGATCGTAGGTGTATGTCCCGGACGGATTGTAGTTCCGCCAATTCCGATTGTTGTGGGTCCGGTTTCGGCTGTTGTTATTGTTGTCAGTCCGGTTCCGCCAATCGCGGTTTCGGTTTTCACCATCCCGGTCCGCCCAATCGCGGTTCCGCGGCGTGTTGTCCGATCGCACCGTGGTGTCGGGCGCTACGGTTGTGTTTGGAGACGGCGGGGTGACTACCGGAGGCGGAGTATTCCGCGTGCGGTTGCGCCAATTAGTGTTCGACGTATCGACATCTGATCGCACTCTTGGCTGTCGCACCACATCCGGATCCGGCGGATTAAAGGTCCGGGTGGGCGCCTGGACGTTCGGCGTATAAGTGGGGTTTGACGGAGGCAGGGTTTTGTTCCGAAAGCGCGGCGTCAGATTCGCGTTTGGCTGAACGTTCGGCCTGAACCTTTGGCGGTTGCTGCACAGGCCGCGGGCGCGGCGGCGGCGGGTTCACGCGCTTGGTGGGAGCAGGCGCCACCTTATCGCGGCTTTTCGGTTGTTTTACTGCGTCCTGTTCGTCCTCGCCCAGGACGGGTCCGATCGCGATCGCCAGGGCGAAAATTGTCAGAAGAGATTTTTTCATAGTTGTGTTCGTGAGGTTAGACCCATGTCACCTCTATTTATTCAACCCTGATAGCAATGGGCAGTTGCGGCCGATTTTTGCGCCGTCGCAATGGTCTCTGGCCCGCTGGTTAGCGTTTGCTGCCGCATTGCTTCGAACAGAACGATGCCGACGGCTGTGGCGAGATTCAAACTCCGCGTGCCGCGCATCGGAATGGTCAGCAATTCGTCGGGATGAGCCGCGAGCAAAGATTCCGGCAAGCCTTTGGTTTCGCGGCCGAAGACGAGAAAATCTCCCGGCTTGAACGCCACATCCCAGTAAGCCCGATCCGATTTCGTCGTCAGGAAAAAGAAACGCGAGTTTGATTCGAGCGTCTGCCGGAGTGCGTCGAGTGAATCCCACAACCGCACCTCGACTTCCTTCCAGTAATCGAGTCCCGCGCGTTTCAGTTCGCGATCATCGATGGAAAAGCCAAGCGGCTTGATGAGATGGAGCGTTGAGCCTGTCGCGAGACAAAGCCGCCCAATGTTCCCTGTGTTGGGCGGAATCTCGGGCTCGACCAGGACGACGTTAAACATGGTGGATCGTGCGCTCCGCCGCGCGATGCTAGGATTTTTGCGGCTTCGCCGCCACTTTGTCATCGAGCGCGGAGCGCTCGATCCACCTACTTGATCTTGCCGGTCACGAACTTCTCCAGCTTCACGATATCGGCCGCAAACTTCCGGATTCCCTCCGCCGTTTTCTCCGTCGCCATTGCGTTGTCGTTAAACAGATATCGGAACTTCTTCTCGTCGAGCTCGAGCCGCTCGAGCTTCGCGCTGTTCGCCTTTTCCGGATCGAGCTTGCGCTCCACCGGCTCCGAGGATTCCGCCAGCTTCTCCAGCAGATCGGGGCTGATCGTGAGCAAATCGCAACCGGCCAGCTCCAGAATCTGGCCCACATTCCGGAAGCTGGCTCCCATCACTTCTGTCTTGTGACCGAACTTCTTGTAATAGGTGTAAATCTCCTTCACTGACTGCACGCCTGGGTCCTCGGGACCGCTATACTCCGTCTTGTTCGTCGCCTTGAACCAATCGTAAATCCGGCCGACGAACGGTGAGATCAGCTCGATGCCTGCCTCGGCGCACAACACCGCCTGCGGCAGCGAAAACATCAGCGTCAGATTGCAGTTGATCCCTTCCTTCTCCAGGATTTCACCCGCTTTGATCCCCTCCCAGGTCGACGCGATTTTGATCAAGACCCGCTTCCGGTCGATCCCCTTCTCCTCGTAAAGCTTGATCAGTTGCCGGCCCTTGTTCACCGAGCCTTCCGTATCGAACGAGAGCCGCGCGTCCGTCTCCGTGGAAACCCGGCCCGGCACGATCTCCAGAATCTCGCAGCCGAATTTGACGAGCAAGTGATCGATAATGTCCTCGATCTGGGCCGCGCCCGATAAGCCGGAATTTTTCCGCTCCCCCAGCACTTCATCGAGCAGATGGAAATATTGTTCCTTCTGCGTCGCCGCGTAGATGAGGCTCGGATTCGTCGTCGCATCGCGCGGTTTGAATTCCTTGATGCTTTGGAAATCCCCCGTGTCGGCGACCACAACCGTGAATTTCTTCAGCTGCTCGAGCTGGCTGAGTTTCGTTCCCGTTTTCTCCTGTTCGGCGGTGGCGGTAGTCATGACGTTGGGCTCCTCAAACGGACCAGGCCGGAATGGCCATGGTCGTTTATTAGCGTAGGTCGCCGGCGCCACCTCGACAATACCAAAACTCGGACGGCCCTCTGGCTCAGTTCGCGTCCAAATTGTAAATCTCTACCAGGCCGACGCCCGAGCCGTTGTCCTTGCCACGAACAATGGCGGTGTAAGCGCCTGGTTGAAGAGTAGCGAGAATAGCAGATTCGCGGTCGTCTTTCGGCGCGATGCCTGCCTGGGTAATGGCATCTTCCTGGAGCGACCGCCAATCGTCGTTTTCCACGATGAGAGCGCCGTTTCCATCGTGCAATGCGAGAACAGGATCCGGTAAGGCATTCACTACCCCATTCGCGGTCAAAGAAGGGCCAATTCCACGAACGACTACTTTCGTCGTTTGGTCGCCACCAACAATGAATCCTCCGATCATAACATTATCGCCGGACTCGACCCGGCCCCGCGTCGAGAGATTCGCTGTGCGAGAGTGAATTGAATCCAGGTCGTAAAGCTCCACGATACCGACGCCGGTGCTACCGTCGGCACCATTGACGATCACGGTATACGCGCCGGCGGTCAGCGACGCCACGAGGACGGCCTCACGTTCGTCCGGCGGAGCCAGCGAAGTGTCGAGAACGGCCTGCCGGAGCGCGTTCCAATTGTCGTTAGTCGCCATCAGATGGCCAGTGGAGTCGTACAAGCTCAACACGGGATTGGTCAATCGGCCCGAGAGAGGCAAAGAAGGCCCGAGCGCCCGAATGACGACCTTTTTCGGTTCCGTTCCCTGGACAATAAATCCACCGATTAAAACATCTTCTCCAGTCTGGACACGCAAACGCGTGGATACGTTTAACAGGCTCCTGGCCGCCACGGGCACCGGCCCGCGGGAGTTCGTCCGGCCAGTCGCATAGACATTAATAATAGGCTTGCCACCAAAATCGTTCGGGGCCGTAGAAAAAAGGAATGCTCCGGTCCGATCGAGAGCCAAATCATTGGGGCCGGGCGAAAAAGTAGTCGGCCAGGAACCGGTCAAGGACGCCGTGGCCGTGTCGAAGGTCGCGATATGCGCCCGGGAAATCGAATCGGTAGCGTAAACGTAGAGCAACTTGTCGTCGCCACTGAAGGCGAGCCCGCCGCGCGATCGCGACAGATCGGGCGGCAAATTGAACTGCTTCGTGACCGAGACGAGATCGGCCGTGGAGACACCTAGGACAACCCCATTTGCGCCTCCATCCGCAATACAAATCAGGCCGCCATCTTGGCTGAGTTCCATGTCCTTCAGCACGCCCTTGTACCTGCGAAAACGGACTTATCTGGAGCAGATTGATCGCCGAAGATGTCACACTGTACTTTCGAATCGACGGTGGCACGCCACCGCTTTCGGCAAAGAGGGCCTTTCCGTCGGAGCTCATCCGTAGCACCCCCTGGTCGGATCCGGTCCGTCCGAGATACGCTCCGGTAGTGCTGTCGAACTGGAAAATCCCGCTGGAATTGCGCAATGCCGTCGCGAACAGCCGGCCGTCCGGCGCTGCCACAATGTCGTTTAAGCTCCCTGGTGACGGGATGTCCGGCATTGAAGTGAGCGATTCAAGATCAATAACCGAAATCGCGCTGGTATCCCAATTGGCCACGTAAAGTCGTTTGCCGTCTGGCGAAACCGTCAAGCCAAACGGATGGACGCCGACCGGGATTGTCTTTAAGAGCGTAAGGGTCGCCGTATCGATCACCGCGATTTTGTTGTCGTTATGCAAACTGGCGTACATCCGCGATCTGGTGGGGTCCGCGCGCAAAACCCAGGCGCTTAACGGGAACGTCTTGACCAGGCGTCCCGGTGGCACCGCCACCGGCGCCGAAACCACCATTGGCAGAACCAGCGTTTTTGTTTCCCCTGCGCCCGAAGCGGTGATGGTGACGGAGAAAGAGCCACTGATGGTCGGAACGCCACTGATCAGGCCGGTGGCTGGGTCGATACTTAATCCGGGCGGGAGGTTTGTGGCCGCAAAGCTGTTCCCCGTGAGCCTTACCTGATAGGTGAAATTCGATCCCAAAATTCCGCGGCTGCCATACAGTGCCTGTCCGCCAGCGATGTCGTCATCAACGAGTTCGTCGAGATCGCTGATCAATGAATTCATCATTGCATGCACGGTTTGGCCATTTTGGTCCGGATGGCTGAGCCCCAGAACGTGGCCAAACTCATGCAGCGCCACGCGATGAAAATCGTAGGCGGCGGCTGGCCCGGGGCCCTTAAGCGGACCGCGATAGGAATTCCAGTTGATCGAGGTATTAAAAATGACGTCGGTTTCGCTGAAGATCCCACTCCCAAGATCAGAGAAATTGATCGTGACCGCCAGAACGCCAGAGGGAAAGGTATCTCCATAGATATTCCCGGCGAAGAAGACGGAGTTTCTCCCATCGCCTTGCGCAGCCGTCGCTCCGGACACGACTTGAACGAACTGGGCCGTTGCCAAATATCGATTCCAAATATCAAGCGCGTCAGCCGCCGAAGCGTTCCACGAGGTGCTCCCATCTTCCCATGGCACCCCAGCGTATCCAGTGAGCTGCAAATCCATGGCTATTTGGGAGCCGGCCGGCCAGCTGTAACCGTTGAATGAATAAGAGAGAGCGCGCGAAGCTCCGGCAATCGCCAGGAGGAAAACAAAACAACCTGTGAGAAACCGGACACAACGCCGGTGAGGGGCTGCCATTAGGGCCGTGTTTATACAATTAACGTGCTTCCTTTGCCAGCAAAACACTTAGGGAACACTTACCCTTCCGCCTTGGAAGCCCCGACAGAGCGAGGCAACCCCTGTAGAAACGGCACGCCCGCTTCCAATAAAAAAAGCCGCAGGCATCGCACGGACGCCTGCGGCTTTCTGGTTATTGTTTCGGTTGTTTAATCGTCAACAACCACGCGATTCACGACCTGGGTGTCGCCAGTGCCGTCATAATAAACGTGCACGCGCGCGCCCGGCTTGATTTTCGCGGCTTCGATTTCCGCGCCGGCTTTGTTCACGAAACGGACTGTCTTGTTCAGCGTATAGCTGATCGGGTCCGTCACACCAACCTTGCGCACCACGATCGTTTTGCCCGGCTCGAAAGTCGTCACCGTGCCCTCGGTTGAGGTCGTAGTGGTGGTGGTCTTGGTTTCAGCCGCGACGGGCTTCGTCGTCGTCGACTCCGTAGTGGTCGTGCTGGTCTGCGCGAAAGCAAAAGGCGCGATCGCGGCGCACGCGAGAATGAGGATGCTCTTCTTCATAATAATTCCCTCCAATTTTGTTGTTCTAATAACGGTTTGGATTCCTTCCCCAAACCCCAGCCGGACGGCCTGAAAGAGGCTCTGCCCGGTCAATGTTGGACTGGCCCGGCCGGCGCCGTATTCAATGATTTTAGTATCTCGCGAGGGTTCGTAAAAATGCCGGATCCTCGGAATTCGTGTTGATGCGACGCCGCCAAGCCGCGGGAATTGTGCAACCGGAGTGTGTCGGCTAACGTGCGAGCCTGATGCCTGCGTCCGATCCAATCGTCACTCCCGAGCTCGTCGCGAAACATGGGCTGTTGCCGGACGAATTCGAGCGCATCAGGAAAATCCTGGGCCGCGAACCGAATTTCACCGAGCTGGGAATTTTCTCCGTGATGTGGAGCGAGCATTGTTCCTACAAGAACTCGCGCCGGGAGCTGAAAAAATTTCCGACCGCCGGTCCGAATATCCTGGTCAAAGCCGGTGAGGAAAACGCCGGGGTCGTGGACATCGGCGACGGCTGGGCGGTGTCGTTCAAGATGGAAAGCCATAATCATCCCAGCGCGATCGAGCCGTTCCAGGGCGCCGCGACCGGCGTGGGCGGGATCATTCGCGATATCTTCACCATGGGAGCGCGGCCGGAGTTCTTGCTGAACTCACTGCGCTTCGGGCCGATCGATGAAACCGGAAAGCGGAATGGAGCCGCGGGAGCCGAGCGACATGGACGGGCAGCCCTGGGGGCGAGTGAGCGGGAGCGAGCGAGTCAAACCGGAGACCGGAAAGAGCAGATTCACCGCAATCGGCGGCTGTTCACCGGCGTGGTCGCGGGCATCGCGCACTACGGGAACTGCATCGGCGTTCCGACTATCGGTGGGGAGATTTATTTCGACGAAAGCTTTGAAGGGAATCCGCTCGTGAACGTTTTTTGCCTGGGCGTGCTGCGACATGAGCAACTGGCCCGGGGCGCGGCGAGCGGCGTGGGGAACCCGGTTTTCTATGTCGGCGCGGAGACCGGGCGCGATGGCCTGGCCGGCGCGGCGTTTGCCTCACGCGAGCTGACCGACGAATCAAAGCAAGATCGGCCCGCCGTTCAGGTCGGCGATCCATTCAAGGAGAAGCTTTTGCTCGAGGCTTGCCTCGAACTCCTGGCGACGGACGCGGTCGCCGGCATTCAGGACATGGGCGCGGCGGGACTGACCTGTTCCACCTGCGAAACAGCCAGCCGCGGCGGTACCGGCGTCGAGATCGATTTGGCGAAGGTGCCGAAGCGCGAGCCCGGCATGACTCCCTACGAAATTTTGCTCAGCGAATCGCAGGAGCGAATGCTGATCATTGCGAAACGCGGCCAGGAACATGTGGTCCGCGAGATTTTCGAAAAGTGGGACGTGCCTTGCGCGGAGATCGGCAAGGTGACCGATGACGGCATGATGCGGGTGCGCAACAACGGCTCGCTCGCCGCCGAGATTCCCGCGAAGCCGCTGGCGGATGAGGCGCCGCTCTATTCTCGGGAAGCAAAGAAACCGGCCGCGGATGCCGCAGATTTCACGGATGCAGCATGGGACCAAATTTTATCCGCGTCATCCGCGGTTGAATCTCTCCGGACGCTCCTGCGCGATCCGACCATCGCCTCGAAGAACTGGGTTTATCGCCAGTACGACCACATGGTGCGCACGGGGACCGTCGTTTGGCCCGGCTCGGATGCGGCGGTCTTTCGCGTTCGCGCGGCGAACAAGATCCTGGCCGCCACGAGCGACTGCAATTCACTCTATTGCCGGCTCGATCCGCGGGAAGGCGGGCGAATCGCCGTGGCAGAGGCGGCGCGCAATCTCACCTGCTCCGGCGCCACTCCCCTCGCCGTCACGGACAACCTGAATTTCGGCAACCCCTATAAACCCGAAAATTTCTGGCAGCTCCGCGAAGCCGTCGAAGGCGTGGCGGAAACATGCCGCGCGTTCGGCACTCCCGTAGTCGGCGGAAATGTCTCTTTATATAATGAGAGCCCGGCGGGCGTGGTCGATCCGACGCCAACGGTGGCAATGGTCGGGTTGATTGAGAAAGAAGAACACATCACGACCCAGTTCTTTAAGGCCGCCGGCGACGCCATTATTCTGGTTGGCGACATCGGTGACGAAATGGGCGCGAGCCATTTCCTCAAAGTTTGCCACGGCCGCAAGGAAGGGTTGCCGCCAAGATTGAATGTGGAACGGGAGCTCGCGGTCCAGAATGCCGTGCGCGAACTGATCCAGGCTGGCCTGGTGCGAAGCGCACACGACTGCGCTGAAGGTGGCTTGACCGTCGCGCTGGCGGAGTCCTGCTTCAATCCCGGCGGTCTGCTCGGCGCGGAGATCGAACTTCAGCCTTCCATCCAAAATCTCTTCAACGAATCTCAGTCCCGCATCGTGATCTCGTGCTCGCCGGGCGACGCTGAGAAGGTTCTCGCGTTGCTAAGCTCGAAAGGTGTCCCGCACCAGCGTCTCGGCTCCGTCGCCACCAAAACACTCTTCATTAAAACGTCCGGCTCGGAATTGTCCTGGCCGATCGAGACAATCTACGATGACTGGTTTAACTCCATTCGCCGCGCGGTCGAGAGCGAGGCGGAACCGGTTCGCAGCCTGTAAACGATTGTCGCAATTGATTCGCGTTTCGATTAGCGGATGCTCCCAATACCGATGTCGCCTGAACCGACGATGAACCTGGAAGATCCCGCGCTGGCCTTCCCGCAGCACGAGTGCGGAATCTTCGCCGTTTACGGCCATCCGAACGCGGCCGTGCTCACCTACTACGGGCTGTTCGCGTTGCAGCATCGGGGCCAGGAAAGCGCCGGCATCGTCACGAGCAGCGGCTCGGGCTCGACCTTTCAATTGCATCGCGACATGGGCCTCGTTTCCCAGGTGTTCGGCGCGGAAGAGCTGGAGCGCTTGAAAGGCAACCGCGCGCTCGGACATGCTCGGTATTCGACAACCGGCTCGAGCACGTTGAAAAATGCGCAGCCGTTCGTGGTCGATTGTTTCCGTGGACAGATCGCGGTGGCGCATAACGGCAATCTCATTAACGCCGCCGTCCTGCGCGACGAGCTGGAGCGGAAAGGTTCCATTTTCCAAACCACGGCCGACAGCGAAATCATCCCTCACCTTCTCGCGCAACCATCGAAGAATGGCGGCACCCCGTTGAGTGTGCTCCGCCGGCTCGAGGGGGCCTTCAGCCTTATCATTATGAGCGAGCGCGAGATCATCGGCGTGCGCGACCCGTTTGGTTTTCGTCCGCTCGTCCTCGGCAAGCTCGACGGCGCTTACATTCTCGCTTCCGAGACGTGCGCCTTCGATCTCGTCCACGCGGAATACATTCGCGAGGTCAAGCCGGGCGAAGTCGTGATCATCAGCGAGGATGGAATTCGTTCGGAATGGCCGTTCCCGCAGGAAGAACAGGCCTTTTGCATGTTCGAGTATGTTTATTTCTCGCGGCCGGACAGCATCATGGGCGGCGTCAACGTGGCCAAGGTCCGCACCGAGATGGGCCGAGAGCTCGCCCGCCGGTTTCCGGTGGAAGCCGACATCGTCGTGCCGGTCCCGGATTCAGGGAACTATGCGGCGCTCGGGTTTGCCCATGAGTTGAAGATTCCTTACGAGCACGCCTTCGTCCGCAACCACTACATCGGGCGCACTTTTCTTCAGCCGAGCCAGCTCATTCGCGACTTCGACGTGCGGGTGAAACTGAACTTGATCAAGGAGGCCGTGGAAGGGAAACGCGTCGTGGTGGTGGATGATTCCATCGTGCGCGGAACGACGGCGCGTGCCCGCGTGGTCAACTTGCGCGAAGCCGGCGCCCGGGAAGTGCATATGCGCGTGAGCTGCCCGCCGCACCGGTTCGCCTGCCATTACGGAATCGATTTTCCCGATCCGGAAAAGTTGATCGCGAATCAGATGCCGATGGACGAGATCTGCAAATATCTCGGCGTGGACAGCCTCGGTTACCTCGACGTGGAAGGGATGGTGCGCGCGACCGGGAAACCCGTGAATGATTTCTGCCTCGCCTGCTTCACCGGCAATTATCCCCTCCCCGTCGATCCGGAGCTCGACAAATACATCATGGAGAAACGCGAAGGCCGCTCGAAAGCGCTCGCCGCAGAGGAAGCGCATCCGGATCTGTTCGCGAATTTGAAGTAGGCGCCGGCGCCCTCCCTTGTCTCGGCTTCGCTCGACATGACAAAAGGAAAGAAAAAAGCCTACGCCCTTGCCGGCGTAGACGTTGACCTTGGCAATTTGGTCAAGCGCCGCATCCAGGCGCGCGTTAAAGGCACCCACGGGCCTGAGGTCCTGGGAAAGATCGGCGGGTTCGGCGGCTTGTTCGCGCCGAACTTCTCCGGGATGCGCGAGCCGGTTTTGGTGGCGAGCGTGGATGGCGTGGGGACGAAATTGAAGGTCGCATTTGCCCTGGATCGTCACGACACCGTCGGCGCCGACCTGGTGAACCATTGCGTCAACGACATTGCCGTCCTCGGTGCTCGGCCGCTCTTCTTCCTCGATTACATTGGCGCGGAAAGCTTGGAGCCGCGCGTTTTCGATCAACTGCTGTCCGGTTTCAGCAAGGCTTGCCGCGCGGCGAGCTGCGCCTTGATCGGGGGCGAGACGGCGCAGATGCCGGGGATGTATCGCAAGGGCGAATACGACCTGGCCGGCTGTATCGTCGGAGTGGTCGACCGGTCGAAGATGATCGATGGCAGCAAGATCAAACCGGGTGACGTTATTTTGGGGCTTCGCTCGAATGGCCTGCATACCAACGGTTATTCGCTGGCGCGCAAGATCCTGTTCGAAACGATGAAGTTGAAGCCCGGGTCAAAAATCAAAGGGCTCAGCCACTCGCTCGGCGCGGAGCTCCTTCGCGTTCACCAAAACTATCAGCCGCTTCTCTCGAAAATGCCGTCGGGAATGATTCACGGACTGGCGCATATCACCGGTGGTGGATTGATCGACAATCTGCCGCGCGTCCTGCCCAAGAACTGTGACGCCGTTATCGACACGAAAAGCTGGCGCGTCCCCGCCATCTTCGAATTCCTCCAACGCCACGGGAAGGTCGATCGCACGGAGATGTTCCAGGTTTTCAACATGGGCATCGGCATGGCGGTTGTCGTCTCGGCAAAGAACGCGGCGAAAGCTACGTCGCTGCTGAAGGCGAAACCAATCGGACAAATCGAGCGCGGCCGGGGAGAGACCCGGCTGATGTTTTAGCCGGCTGGCGGATTGGCGTTTCCGAGAAACGCCCTACAATTAAAAGATGGAAAAAAGGCAGCTCGGCCAGACGGACATGCACGTGTCGGTCCTCGGTTTCGGTGGCTCTGAGATTGGTTTCGAAGGCGCGGCCGAAGAGATTGTCGAGCGTCTCCTCAAGAGCGCGTTGGACGCCGGCCTCAATGTGATCGACACCGGCGAGTGCTACGAAGGGAGCGAGGAACTCATCGGCAAGACGGTAAGCGATCGCCGCGCGGACTATTATCTTTTCACCAAGTGCGGCCATCCGCGCGGGATCGGCAGCGAAGATTGGTCGCCCTCTTCATTGCTCGAGAGCATTGAGCGCAGCTTACGCCGGCTCAGGACGGAGCGGCTCGATCTTATTCAACTGCACAGTTGTTCCGAGGCCGTGCTGCGCAAAGGCGATGCGATTGCGGCTTTGCAAACGGCGCGTGAGAAAGGCTACGCCCGCTATCTCGGCTACAGCGGCGATAGTGTCGCGGCAAAGTATGCGGTGGAATGCGGCGCCTTCGATACGTTGCAGACTTCCATCAACCTCGCGGACCAGGAAGCGATCGAGCTGACCGTGCCGCTCGCGCAGCAAAAGCAAATGGGCGTCATCGCTAAACGTCCGATTGCCAACGCTGCCTGGAAGGAAAGCCACAAGCCGATCGATGCCTATCACCACGCCTACTGGGATCGGCTGAAGAAGCTAAATTATGAATTCGTTCGTCACCTGCCACTGGAGGAATCAATCGCGCATGCGTTGCGGTTTACTCTCAGTGTTCCGGGCGTGCACACAGCCATCGTCGGCACGACCAAGCCGGAGCGTTGGCTGGAAAACGCGAAGTTGGTGGAGGCTGGATTGCTAAGTGAAGCGGATTACCAGGCCGTCCGCGAACGATGGGAAGAAATAGCGCCGGCTACCTGGATCGGTCAGACTTAGCGAAGGCCAGACCGGAGAATCCGCCAAAAGCAAACAACGCGAGCCCCAGTGAAGGAGCTCGCGTTGTTGCAAATTCGAAATGGAAAGCTTACTTCCTGCCGGCAGCTTTCCGGCGGGCCGCCCACCGAGCTTTCATGTTTTCCGACAGCTTTCTCCGACCGGCTGCGGTAAGACCGCCCCCCTTCTTGGCAGGTGACTTTGTAGCTGAGCTACTACCGCCAGCTCTCCTTCTCGCCGCCCAGCGCGCTTTCATTGCTTCAGAAAGCCGCCTGCGTCCGGCAGCAGTGAGACCCCTGCTTTTTGCCGCAGGCTTCGCGGCTACGCTGACAGTGCTTGTTCCCTTTCGCCGAGCCCAACGTGCCTTGGCCGCAGCGGCGAGTTTGGCGCGAGTCGCGGCAGACATCGGGCGACGGCCACCACGCGAACGGCGGGAGCGCTTTGCGCCGCCAGAGCTAGAACCACCAAAGAGAGCAGACAAACGTCCCTCGAGGGCGGAGATCTGCTGCCTGAGGGAAAGCGCTTGTGTTAGTTTTTGAAGAGATAGGTCCATGGTCCTGTAGATAGTCCCCGTCCAAGGAACTGCAAGTGAAATACTCCGATAAGCCGTAGGAGCTATTTTAGTTACTCGATCGACGTAGAAGAAATGGAAAATAAAACAGGCGCGTTGGCGGCGGGTAGTTATAGTGCGCCCACTTCGGGCGGTTAGCTCAGTGGTAGAGCGGCTGGTTTACACCCAGTAGGTCGGGGGTTCGAAACCCTCACCGCCCAATTGAACTCCTAACCCAAAGCGCACTTCAGCTAGGCGCCTGTTCGAGCTCCTACTTCTCTCGCTTATGCCAGGCGGCCAGCACTTCCGCTTCACGTTCGGCTGAGATCCCAGCTTTCAATTTTTGCCGCTCCGGAGGTTGAGCCTTGAACCACGCCAGCGTGTCGCGCGCCGTGTCGTCGAGCGGACGGAACGTGAGCCCTTTGGCCACCGCTTTCTTGATGCTGATCCGTCCCATCCCCGCTCCCTCGCCCCGAGGTGGCACCCACACCGGCATGTCCGACCATGGTGCTACCTTCTGCGCTTCAAGGAAGTCCGTGTTCACCCAGGTGAAATTCGCGTTCGATTTGTTGGCGGCCTTGATTCCTTCGAGCATCGGCCCTACCCCGAGCGTCTTGTCCGGGCCGGTGGCGTTATAGATGCCGGTCTCCCGATTCTCCACCATCCGAATCGTCCACTCCGCCAGGTCTCGGCCATCGACGAACTGCACTGGATCAGTCGGATCGCCCGGCGCCATCACTTCGCCGCCGCGATCGATCCGGACCGGCCAATAGGTAAAGCGATCGGTCTGATCGCGCGGTCCCACAATCAAACCAGGCCGGATGACCAGGGTCTGTTTGGGAAACCACTTTTCCGCTTCCTGTTCTGACAAAGCCTTGAGCGGACCGTAGAGCGCGAATTTCGACGCGATAAGGGTGTCGCGCGATTCCTTCATCGCATCTTCGCCGGTGTATTTCGCGAGCGGCGCGCTTTCGTCGATGTCGGCTTTGCTGGTGTCCGCAAAAACGGAAATCGTCGAAATGAAGACATAACGGTCGACGTTACCCTTGAGGATCTGCGCCACGTCTCGCACCCAGACCGGGACGGACGTGGGATTATCGATCACGACATCCCACTTTCGGCCTTTCAACGCATCGAGCTGGCCATTGCGATCGCCCACCAGTTGTTCCACTTCCTTGGGCGTTTCGCCGGGATGCGTTTTGCCGCGGTTGAAAACGGTCACCTTGTGTCCGCGGCCCAGCGCATACTTAACCTGGAACGGCCCGGTAAAACCGGTACCTCCCAGGATCAGGATGCTCATCGGCTTTGGTTTCTCCTGGCCTCGCGCGTTTGAATGAACTCCGAGACTTAGCGCTCCCCCGGCCACGGCCGAGACCTTGATGAAATTTCTTCGAGTGGTGGATGTCATGCGAACAAAGACCATGACCGCCTTTGTCATTTAGCGCAACTGAAGACGGCTCGCTTCTTCGGCGGTGGTCCAATAATCAGCGGCATTTCTGCACGATTAGAAGTAGATTGGGTGATGCGCGCATTTCTGATCGTTGGCGGATTAATCACGAGTTTACTTCTCGCCGGATGCGGCGGAACCGATCGCCGCCAATCGGTCGACCCAGCAGGCACGGGCGCGACGCCGCCCTATATCGAACTGCGCTCCAAGATTTCCGCCGGAACCCTGCACTTTCCCGCCGGGCTCTACACGCTCGATTCCGAAGACGCGAAGGGCTATTACTATCGGGCGCCGGGAAAAGTTCACCTACGCTCCTTTTCCGGCCGTTTGCCCTACGACGGCGGCATCTTTGTCTCAAAGCGGAACCAGCGAAAATTGCGCGGCTACGTAATCATGCCCGGCGGCCTGACCCACGTCGGCAATCTTTCCCGCGCCAAGTATGAGTTCCGATATTGATCCTGCCGAACGCGATGGCCAGATGTCGCGGAGAGAAGCCGCCCGTCTCCTGGCGCATGGCGCCGCTGGTCTCATCCTGACTGGAACCGCGTTGGCCGCTGAGGAAAAGCAAGCCGCCGGCAAACTAACTTTGTTGGAACGCGCCATCCCGTCGTCAGGCGAAAAGCTGCCCGTCGTCGGCCTGGGAACATGGCAGGTGTTCGATGTCGGCCCGGGCGCGGCGGAACGGCAGCCACTCGAAGAAGTGCTCGCCCTTTTCGCAAAGCTCGGCGGGCGGGTGCTGGATTCTTCACCGATGTATGGACGTGCGGAACAAGTCAGCGGTGACATCGCGAAGAAGCTCGATCTTCACCGCTCGCTCTTCCTCGCCACGAAAGTCTGGACCACCGGAAAAGAACCCGGGGTCGCCTCGATGGAAAGATCGCTGGCCAGATTGCAGACGCAAAAAATCGACCTGATGCAGGTCCACAATCTCGTCGATGCGCGGACCCACCTCGCGACCTTGCGCGAGTGGAAACAACAAGGCCGCACGCGTTATCTCGGCATCACCCATTACTCTTCGAGCGCTTACGGCGAAGTGGCCAGGCTGCTGCGGAGCGAAAAGCTCGACTTCCTGCAGATCAACTACTCGCTGCAAGAACGTGAGGCAGAGAAAGAAATCCTCCCGCTTGCGCAGGAACGCGGCGTCGCCGTGCTGGTGAATCGCCCTTTCGGCGGCGGGAATCTTTTCGCTCGCGTCCGCGAAAAGCCGTTACCGGAGTGGGCGGGCGAATTCGATTGCCAATCCTGGGCGCAATTTCTTCTCAAGTGGATCATCGCTCATCCGGCGGTGACGTGCGCGATTCCCGCCACCAGCAAAGCGCGTCATCTGGCCGACAACATGCAGGGCGGCGTTGGGCGCCTTCCTGATGCAAAGACAAGACAGCGCATGGTCGAGCTGGTCTCGCAAATGTAGGCAGCTCTCCGTAATCATGCTCCTGATCCTGATCATACTTCTTGCCGTGACGCGTCGATCGACCAGAGGATCATGAGCAAGATCATGATCATGATCAGGAGCAGGAGTTGTTGCTACGCTGGAAGAACCCGTCCGGTCACTTCACCGAAACCGATTCGATAACCGTCCCCCTGAGCCCAGCCGGTGATCGTCAGGCGATCGCCATCCTCGAGCCATTTCCGGGTCTCGCCGTTCGGCAGAGTCAATGGGTTCGCGCCGCGCCAGGTCAATTCGAGCATGCAGCCACGCGACTCCTCCGTCGGACCGCTGATCGTTCCGCTCGCCAGCAAGTCGCCCGGTTGAAGGTTGCAGCCATTGACGGTGTGATGAGCGAGCTGTTGCGCGATGCTCCAATAAAGATTTTGGAAATTTGTCCGCGTGATGATGTGCAGCGAATCCATGGTCGCTGTCTGCAAACCCGCTTCGAGCTGGATGTCGTAAGTGAAATCGCTGGCCGCGCGCAGATAAGGAAGCGGCTCAGGATCCTGAGGCGGCAATGGTTTCCGAAACGCTTCCAGCGCATCGAGAGTGACCACCCAGGGCGATATGCTGGTGGAGAAATTCTTGGCCAGGAAAGGACCGAGCGGCTGGTACTCCCACGCCTGCACATCGCGCGCGCTCCAGTCGTTCATGAGAACCAGACCGAAGATATGATCGATGGCCTTATCGACAGGGATCGACGAACCGAGGACGTTTCCCGGTCCGATCAGAAACGCCGACTCCAGCTCGTAATCGAAACTGCGGCTCGGCCCGAACGAAGGAGCGGCCGCGTCCGGTGCCTTGGTTTGTCCATGCGGGCGACGAACATCCGTTCCGCTGACGACAATGGAACTGGCGCGCCCGTGATAGGCTACCGGCAGCCACTTCCAATTCGGCATCAGCGCGTTCTCCGGACCGCGCAGCATCGTCCCGACATTATGGGCGTGGTGATAGGAGGAATAGAAATCGGTGTAATCGCCGATGCGCGCCGGCAACTGCATGGTCACCTCGTTTCGTGCATGCAAGGCGCGGGTGCGCAACGCGGCATCATCGCGCAGCGTGGCGTTCTCGCTGGAGAGCAAATGCTGGATGACTTCACGCGCCTTGCGCCAGGCGGGGCGACCCAGGGCCAGAAAGGCGTTCAACGCGTCGTCCGAGAAGACCGCGCGACCTTGAAACTCCGGGGAGCGAAAATGCCCCATCTCTTCGAGCACTGAGAGATCGAGGACGGAATCGCCGATGGCGACGCCCACGCGGGCCGCGCCTTCGGCCGGCTTAAAGATTCCAAACGGAAGATTCTGGATCGGAAAATGCGAATCAGGGGCGACGTCGATAAAGGATTTCATAAGCGCACGCTTCGGAGAGATTCCTACCTTACAAGAGTTTCAGCGCCCGCAAATCTTCCCGCGGTTCGTCAAAGCTGCAGCTTCCCAGGGAGGTGACCAGCTTGCGCAGCTCAGAAACGCGGCCAGTTGGAATTCTCCATTCGCGCCAGGCGAAAAATTCCTCTGCAAAAGAGAAGGAGTCCGACGATTCATCCTCGAGCATTTCGGCGGTTTGTTCCTCGCTCCAGTCGTGTTCCGCTGCCAGCACTCCCGCTCCGAGAACATTCAGGAAGCCGTGCATCTTGGTTTGCACGCTCTCGTGAAACAGGCGCACCGGATGATGCAGGCCCGCGGTGAACTTGATCGGCACCTCGTTCTTCGCCGCCGCGACCAGCGCAGCCGCGATTTGGGCGGCAGAGGGAAACGCTTCGGCCGTGACGCCGCCCGTGCGCAATTTGAAAGCGAACTTGCGCGCCGGCGAGGTCGCGTTGCTTTGCGCAATCAATCCAATCGCGCGCGCAGCCATCTTCGGCGGCGCTTCCCAGAAGGCGTTCAATTTCGAATGCGCGAGGATCGAACGCATCCGTTCCATGAGCTGCGCATCCATCTCGGCCGGCAACGGCATTTCCAATTGATCGACGGACGCCGCCGGGCTGCATGCTTTCGAAAACGCGGCGATCAAATCTGTCGCTGCGCAGAGCGATTGCAGGAAAGCCTCTGCATTGTCCGTTCGAGGTCCGAGCGCGGAAATGCGGAGCGGATATTGCCCGTCGAATCGAGAAAGGCTGCGCGCCGCAGCGTCGAACTCCGCCACGGGCAAAACAAACGTGCTTAACATCCAGGCATCCGGCAGGCGGACGTATCCGGCGAAGTTCTCCAGGGCCGGCGCGAGCTGGAGATTAGCCGGCGGAAAGAGCCCCGCGTAATCGAGCGCGCGGGCGAGCAAGGCACGCAATGAAGCCGCTAACATGATCTGATTACAACGGCGGGAAGGCGGCCCTCGTCAACCGCCGCGCTTCAGGTGTCGCTCCGTAATTAGAGATATGGCGGAATCCCGCCGTCACCTCTTCCCCTTGCCCTCGACCCAGGCAATGATGTCCGCGGGAGTTTCGCCGTCGTAACCCTGCAACTCCCGCACGATCTTTCCCGCTGGATCCAGCAGCACCAGCGTCGGATAGCCCTTCTCTTCAATGTCGTATTGCTTCGCGAGCCGTTCGTTCTGATTCACCAACGTGGCGGCCTGTTTTTTCCGTTGCGGATAATCGACTTCGATCAACACGAGGTTCTTCTCGGCATACTCAATGAATTCCGGACGTGAAAAAACTCGCTTGTGCAACTGGATGCACGGCCCGCACCAGTCGGACCCGGTAAAATCCACCAGGACCCGCTTATTCTCGCGCTTGGCGGTTTCCAACGCCTTGGCGTAATCCGTTTCCCAGCCCGCGGCGAGGCCGAGTTGCGCGGTCGCCAGAAAACCAACGAGAAGCAAAATCGATTTATAATGAGACATGGCCCCGACCTTAACCGTCCGAAGCGTGCGCGACAAGGCCGGCGCTTTTCCTGCCGGCTACTACCAAAGGGCAGTCTGAAGAGATCCGAATGGACAGCACAAAAGTCTCTCGTTAGCTTGGCTCGTTCGCCGGTCGAAAAAATGTCTTCCACCTGCCATTCTGCGCCCCTCTCGGGCGACTCGCTTTTTCAGAATGCCTTTGAACATGCCGCCATCGGCATGGCCCTGGTGTCGCCGGACGGAAAATGGCTGCGGGTAAATCGCTCCGTCTGCGAAATTACCGGCTTTACCGAGGAGGAGCTTTTACAGGGCTCGTTCCAGGACATTACTCATCCGGACGATCTCGATCTCGATATGGCCAATGTGGGCAAAATGCTGGCGGGCGAGATCGACGCTTACCAGATGGAGAAACGCTACTATCACAAGAAGGGCGCGATCGTCTGGGCGCTCCTGAGCGTATCGCTGGTGCGCGATGCAGAAGAGCAGCCCCGTTTTTTCATCTCCCAGATCCAGGACATCACCAGCCGGAAAGAGAGCGAGCGCCAATTGGAAGCCGCGGCCGCCGAGATTGCGAGCCTGCGCAAGGGATTGCTCAAGATTTGCGCCTGGACCAAGCGGATCGAGATCGATGGCCGCTGGATCCCGGTCGATGAATTCCTAAGCGATCATCTTCATCTGAAGCTGACGCATGGCATGTCGGTCGAAGGTGCGCAGATGTTCCAAAAAGAGTAGCCGCGCTTTATGAAAACGACCTCGCTTCTGGTAGCTCTGTTGGTCGCAACGCTCTGCGCTGGACTCCAAGCCGGCACCCCCGCGCAGGACAAAGAGTTTCTAGATAAATACAAAGCCGCCTTCGAAAAAGGCGACAAGGCAACGCTCGAGTCGTTTCTCTACATCAAGGACCCGCATCCGCTCGCGCTCGATTTCTACAAGATGAAACTGTCCGAAGGTGCCGGCACGGTGAAGATCGCTCAGATCGAGCTCCTCGATCTGACACCGGAGGACGTGAAACAAGCCTCCGAGGTGCAGACCGGACCCGATGGCGGCAAAGCGCAAATGCCGCTCAAGCCGACCAAGAAACTCAAGATAACCTACGCAAAGGAAGGCGGCAGCGGCACCACCTGGGCTACGACCTTCGTTGCCGAGGTTGACGGAAAGTACGTCATCCCAGTGCCCGCAACCATTAAGTAAGCTTTGGAGCCGGCACGCCCTCGTGCCGGATTTCCTCTTGCTCATGCTCTTGATCTTACTCCTCATCTTTCCCTGACCGACCGGGCTTAAGGAAGGATCATGAGCACGATCAGGATTAGGAGCAGGAGGCGAAGGCCAACGGCCTGAGGGCAGGCCGTCTCCAGTTCAGACCTCTCACGTCCCCGGGATCGGTGGTGGGAATTTTTCCTTCGCCATCGATGGGACGGCTGTCGATCGTAAGCGGTCCGTAGCGCAATTCCTTTCCGCTCCGCTCGATTAAGGGCTCGGCAGCCGGGCGGTTGTTGCGCCGCCGAATGGCCTTGATCCGCGCCAGGAGCTCGCGCGGGCTGAACGGTTTCACAACGTAATCGTCGCCGCCGATCTCGAGACCGACGACTCGATCGATTTCATCGCTGCGCGAAGTCAGAAAAATTACCGGCACATCGGAAAACGTCCGGACGCTGCGGCAAACCTCGAACCCGTCGATATCGGGCAAGCCGACATCGAGGACGATGAGGCCGGGCGACGCACTCTTTGCCGCCTCGATCGCTTCCCGTCCGCGCTGCGCGGTTTGCACCTCGTAGCCCTCGGCCTTGAGCGCGTATTCCAGCACGTCCGAAATGCGCGGGTCATCTTCGACGACGAGGACTTTCATGGAGTCGGCAAGGCTACACCAAGCCGTATTTCGTCGCGAGGCGCCTGACCGTGTTAATGCCGCGCCAGGTCGCGCGGGCGTTGATGGCTTTCTCGAAGCGCACGTTGTTGAACTTCGAGTCGCTCTGTTTTGCCTGGCTGAGCCAGTAAACTTCGCGGCCGCGCACCTCGAAGTCGTCGATCTCCGATTTGAAGGCCGCGATCAGTTTTTTTGCGGCCGGGCTGGGCGGCGCGACAAGGAACCCGACGTTCAGCGCGGTCGCATCCTTGAGGTGCGACTTCCGGAACGGCTCATACTTGGCCAGCGCGGCCAGTTCTTCTTCCGTGCGGAGGAAGGTGGTGACTTCGTATCCGAGCGCTTTACGGAGCCGGTCTTCCAAGGCGAGCTCGAGGCTGCGCAGGTCCGCTGTGTCGGATTCAAAAACAACATTCCCGCTGGCGATGAAGGTCTCGACTCCTTTCAGGCCGAGCTTCTCGAAAACGCGGCGCAGCTCCGCCATGGCGGTGTTGCGGCCGCCGACGTTGATGGCTCGCAGGAACGCGAACAGTTTTCTCGAGGATTTACTCGTCGCTACGCCCCTTCATGCGCGCGCCGAGAAGAACGCCGGCGGCGCTGATCACGGGGGTGAGGAGGTGCACCCACATGGGCGAGACCGCCAGGCCCATGGCTTCGAAGTTCGATACTTCACCCGCCCGAACGTTGGGCGCATCCGGGCTGCGCTGCATAGCGGGGATGCAAGCGAGCAGGCCTAGAAAGAGGACGATGAACGCGAAGATCTGGCAGGTCCGCTGGCTCTTGCTGATCGCCACGCAAAGAAAGCCGCCGATGGTGCCGGCGAGAAGGCAAACCACCACGGTGAGCCCGATCCAAACCGTGCTGACATTGTAACTGTCGGTCTGAAAGGCGCCTTCCGCGCCGAGCGCCAGGTAGCAACCGGTAAAGGCGGCGAACAGGAAAATGAACATCGCGACGTAGCTCACGATGACGGCAAGGATGGATTTGAGCATTCGGCTTCTTTACTTAATCCACGGAAGCGCGTCGAGATCAACGTTGCCCCCCGTCAGGATGATACCGACCCGCTTTCCCCGAAGATCGATGCGCTCTTCCAGGACGGCGGCATACGGGACTGCCGCGGAGGGCTCGATCACGATTTTCATCGTCTCCCAGATGGTTCGCATGGCGGTGACGATCCCTTCTTCGCTGACGGTCACCACGTCGTCTACGTAGCGCTGCACCAGGGCGAAGTTGATGGCGCCAAGGTTCGCGTGCAAGCCATCGGCGATGGTGGCTTTCTTTTCCTGATAGACGAGCTCGCCCTTTTGGAACGACTCGGCGGCATCGGAAGCGCCCGCGGGCTCCGTCGCGATCATCCTCGTGTCGGGCCGCAGGGTTTTGACCGCAACGGCACTCCCGGCAAGCAGACCGCCACCGCCGACCGGACAGAGAACAAAGTCCAGATCGGGAACATCCTCCATCAATTCGATCCCCACCGTCCCCTGGCCCGCAATGACCTGTTCGTTCTCAAAGGGGTGAATCAAGGTGGCGCCTGTTTCCGCGATGACGCGTGCGCAGGCCGCCTCACGCGCCCGTTGGTTCGGCTCGCAAAACACGATCCGGCCGCCGTAGCCCTCGACGGCGCGCACTTTTACCTTCGGCGCGGTCGAAGGCATCACGATGTGCGCGACGATGCCGCGCAGGGTCGCCGCTCGCGAGAGCGCGGCGGCATGGTTGCCCGACGAATGGGTCGCTACCCCGCGTTGCGCGGAGGCTTCGTCGAGAGCGAAGACGGCGTTCGTCGCCCCGCGCGCCTTGAACGCGCCCACCTTCTGAAAATTTTCGCACTTAAAAAAAAGCGAAGCGCCGGAGGCCGAGTCGAGGCGCGAGCTGGTCAGGATCGGCGTCCGATGGATGTGCGGACGGATGCGTTCGTGAGCAGCGAGAATGGCGGCGTAATCGAGCGACATCTGCGACCTATATAATGGGCCGTTCTTCCTTGCCCAGAAGAGTTCCCACCGTCAATCGCTGATCGACTGGTTCAAGGTGGCTCAGGAAAGTGCGGAAGCGTTCCGAGAAAACGTCGCCGCGCAGTTCCAGGTAATGAGCGATTCCAGGCGAGGCCACGTAATGTCTCAAAAGCTCCTTCCAGCCAAGCCAAAGCTGGGCGTCGAGCAGACCATAGGTGTAATGAAAATGGATGGTCTCGAGGGCCTTCAGGAATTGGTGAGCCGCATGGAAGAAGCGTGCCTGATCGTCGCCGGAGAGCTTGCTCAGGTCTTCCAATCCCGCCCGCCAGAGCCGGCCTAGCTCGGCATTTTCCATGAAAGGCTTCGTCACATCACGCAACGCCGACGCGGCCGCGTCCTGCGCCGCCACTTTCGCCACGCGCGTGCTGCTGCGTAATTGAAAGGCCAGATACAGCACCGAAATCACCACGGCGATCGAGCCGACTAACTGCGATACCGCGCTGATGGCGTCCCAATTCATCTTGCGTTGCTCAAGCTAGAGAAGCCGGTGCCGACGTCGAGAAATTTGCTTGAGCAGGGCGCGCCGAAATTGACAGGAAGAACACTCTCGATTTCGGTCGTCTTGAAAGCATGGAGCCTTACGCCAACCCGAAGGAGAAAAAAGTCGGCGCCCGGCGCCCAAAGATTTCTCATTTGCCGAGCGCCGTGGAAACGCGGACGCGACAGGAGCGGCAAGCCGAGAAGCAAGCCGTTGCGGCTGAGCGTCGCGCCATCAAGAAATCCGCGCGCCGGCATTTAAAGCAGGAGCTAGAAGACGAAGTTTCGAAGCTCGAGCGATGAGCGCCGTGGAAACCTGCTCACTCTGAACAAGTCATCTGTTCGGAACAGCTTAAGGCTTCGTTCTACGGCGTTTCGAGTTTTAAACGCCGGCATTTCCGGGGCTTAATTCCTGCTTTTTACCCCGCGCCATGAAAACCTCTCACCCGACCACCGCCCTTTCGGACAATATCATTGATAGCCGCCGGCTGATTACTGGCCTAAGGCACGCTCTCGATATGAATTACGCCCGGGTCCTCGCCTCGGCGAGAACGGAGTGGGAGCGCAATTTCGAAGGCAAAGATCCGAGCGACGCCTGCGTGTCGGTCCGCATCACTTCCGGCAAACCGACCGCCGGTATCCTCAAGAAGCCGGCCGGCTCCTTCCTTCACAGCGCACGCCCATTGCTGGCGTAACGCTTACCTTTTAAATGGAGACGGCACGCCCTCGTGCCGTCGGTCGTTAACTCCGCGCCTATTATGCGCGCCTGCTCATCGGCGCCGAGACCGCGCCGATCTCTGCTATACGTCATTGACGTAGAGCAGTTTGGACCACTGGCCTCTCCTGTTCCCCTCCCCCCTGCGCGCGGACGCCGCGCCCGCAACGCTTCGCGTAGACGAGGCTTGGTGCCGGCTCCAGAGAATCACTTGGCGCGGTTGTATTTCTTCAACAGCTCGCGCACGCGATCGTGCGGGAGGGCTTCCACCCGGTGGCCATCGCGGCCGGTCATACCCTGGTTCGCCACCAGCGCGTTTACGATGGCTTCCTCTGTGGCTTGAACGGTGGCCTCGAAGATCGCGTCCATTCGGTCGTTCGGGATGGTCTGGACAGAATGAGTCGGCTTGGCGGGATCGGCGACGCCGGGATTGGCGGTGGAAAAGGCGAGGAACAAATCGCCCGAGCCGTTGCCGGAAACACTGCCGGTGCGGGCCAGCCCCAACGAGGCTCGACGGGCGAGGCGTTTCAGTTGATGCGGCAAGAGCGGCGCGTCGGTTGCGATCACGATAATGATGGAACCCGCCTCTTTCTTGAAGATCGCGTTTTCCATGATCTCCTGGCCGATCGGCACCCCAGCGATGGTGAGCTGCTGGCGGCGCCCGCAATTCGCCTGAACGAACGCGCCGACCGTGTAGGCGGGAGTCGCCGGGTCTCCCTTTTTCGTGGTGATGAGGCGCGAGGCGGTGCCGTTGCCGCCTTTGAACTCATAAGTCACCATGCCGGTGCCGCCGCCAACGCTGCCTTCCTCGACGGGACCGGTTTTGGCCGTGTTCAGCGCGTTCATGACATGCTCCGGTTTCACGTGAAAGCCATTGATGTCGCTAAGATAACCGTCCCACGTTTCTGCCACGACAGGCAGGCTCCATGAGAACCCCGTCGGATCCGGCCCGCCCTGGGCCACGCGCCAGGCAATGGTCGCATCGCGCACGACCCCGACGCTGTGCGTGTTGGTGATCATGACCGGCCCTTCGAGAAACCCGCTCTCCTCGATCCAGGCTGTGCCGGTCATCTCGCCGTTGCCGTTGAGGCTGAAATAGCCGGCGTAAACCGGATCGTCGAAGGACTTGGTCCCGCGCGGGAGAATGGCGGTAACGCCGGTCCGCACCGGGCCTTTGCCGACCTCGAGTTTTCCTTCGCCGCTGATCAGCGTCGAATAACCGACCAGGACGCCGCCCACGTCCGTAATGGCGTTCAGCGCGCCAGGCGTGCCGTCGAAGGGAATGCCGAGTGCACGGGCACGGACGACCTGTTGGGTGGGCGGTGGGGACGTTTGCGGTTCGCGGGCGTGAAGCGGCGGTGCGAAAAAAAGAAGTGCGAGAGCGATCAGACCCGGCGTGGTGGCATTCATGACGAAGGGAGAAACGTCCAACGTCCAACGTCCAACGTCCAACGCTCAATGGCAGAGAGGACACTGCCGCTCCCTAAATTTCGGATTTCTGTTTTCGCGAGCGATTGCGCGGATTAGATTCGGGGCGTGAGTTATCAGGTTTTCGCGAGGAAATATCGGCCGCAAACGTTCGACGATCTCGTCGGGCAGGCGCACGTGACCCGCACGCTCAAGAACGCGGTCGAACAAAACCGCCTCGCGCATGCCTACCTCTTCGTCGGACCGCGCGGGATCGGAAAAACCTCGACGGCGCGGATCCTCGCTAAAGCGCTCAACTGCGTGAATGGGCCGACGATCACGCCGTGCGGAGTTTGCGATAGCTGCAAGGAAATCACGGGCGGCAACAGTCTCGATGTGCTCGAGATCGACGGCGCCAGCAACAACGGTGTGGAGCAGGTGCGAGAGCTGAGGGACAACGTCCGTTACGCACCCAGCAAAGGGCATTTCAAGATCTACATCATCGATGAAGTGCACATGCTCACTTCCGCGGCGTTCAACGCTCTCCTCAAAACCTTGGAGGAACCGCCGCCGCACGTGAAGTTCATCTTCGCGACGACCGAGCCGCAAAAAGTTTTGCCGACAATTCTGAGCCGCTGCCAGCGTTTCGATCTCCATCGCATCCCGGCAAATTTGATCGCGCAGCATTTGCAATTCATCGCCGGAAAGGAAAAGATCGTGCTCGATCCCGCGGCCGCCCACGCCATTGCGAAGGGCGCCGATGGCGGGCTGCGCGACGCGGAATCGATGCTCGACCAGCTCGTCGCTTTCTGCGGCGACAAAATCGCCGAGCCCGATGTCCTGAACGTCTTCGGGTTTACCAGCGAACAAACGGTCGCGAATTTCACGGAGCAGATTCTGCGCGGCCAAACTCCGGACGCGCTGGAGCTGCTGCACACTGAAGCCGAGAACGGCAAGGACATGATGAAATTGATGTCCGATCTCATTTCGTATCTGCGCGATCTGCTTGTCGGCAAAGTGAAACCGGAGGCTCTGGCGGACGACCTGAATCCGGAACTGCAAAAATCGCTCGAGACGCAGGCGGCCATGATCGAGACCGACCGGCTCCTCGAATTGATCGACCAATTCGCCGCCGCGGAGGGCCGAATGAAATGGGCTCCGAACAAGCGACTCCATTTCGAGGTCGCGGTGATCAAGGCGATCCAGACCCTTAGCCAGGTGACGTTGAATGAAGTGATCGAGAACCTGGCTGCGCTTCGCGATGGAAAGGCACCGGTAGGGCGAGACTCTGTCGAGCCGCCTGGCGCGCCGGCGAAAGCGAGCCCAAAACTTACCCCGCCGCCGCCACCCGTAAAAGTGGAGCCTGCCCGCGTGGCCGAACAAGTGCAGCAAACGGCGACCGTGGAAAAGGAGGCGCCGCCGCCAAATGCCGAAGCAACCACGCCCGTCGATCACGCCGTGCTCTGGCAGAAAGTGGTCGAACAAGTGCGAACGCGCCGGAGGCTGATCAGTCCGTGGGTGGAAGCGGCCACGGCTCTCGGAATGGAGGGACGATTTCTCGTGGTTGGTTTTCCTCCCCAACAGAAAACAGCGATGGAATCGTTATCGATTCAGAGGACGCGCGAGTTTCTCGAAGCTCTGCTCAAGGAAATCAGCGGACACGCCTGGAGTATTAAATTCGTTTTGAAAGAAGGTTTGCCTGTCGCAGCGCCCGTGGAAACGCCGGTGGCCGCGCCGGCTCCGAAAAAACAGGAGACACAAGCCAGCTTCAAAGACGATCCTCTCATCCGCGAGGCGCTGGAAATTTTTAAGGGTGAGATTAAAACGTGAGCGATTGACTCCGAAATTCTTCGCGAGTTAACTCCGAAAGCTTTCGCGAGGAAACCCGAATTATGAATCTGAACAAGTTAATGAAGCAGGCCCAGAAGATGCAGGAGCAGATGGCAAAAACACAGGCCGAGCTGGAGGACAAAACCGTTGAGGTGCAGGCGGCCGGCGGCAAGGTGACCGTGGTCGCGAACGGCTCCGGCGACGTGATCTCGATCAAGATCGCGAAGGAGATTGTCGATCCCGAAGACGTGGAATTTCTCGAAGAAGCCGTTCTGAGCGGCGTGAAGCAGGCCATCGCGCAGGGGAAGGACCTCGCGCAAACGGAGATGACGAAAATCACCGGCGGGCTGGGTATGGGCGGGCTGGGGCTGTAGACGCGTTCTCGGCGTGTCATCCTGAGCCGCGTCAGAACGCCAAATCCCAAGACCCAAATCGCAGGTAAACAAAGAAAATCCCAAATAGCCAAAGTTGATCTCCGCTCGGGCTGTTTGGTTTTTTCCCCGTTTGGGATTTACTTGGGATTTGGGTTCTGGGATTTGGGATTTCTCTAGCTAGAGAGCGCGCATCTCGGCCCGGTGCTTTTCAAAAACACAGACCTCACTGATCCCCAGCTGCAACATCTTCTCTCCCAGCCGATCGTAGTTTTCCCCGAGCTGCACGTGCGAGTGCGCATCTGACGCGGTGGTGAATTTGATTCCTTTCGTCATCGCGAGCCGGATGATCTCGTCAGAGGGGTAGAGCTCGTTGACCGGTTTTCGCCAGCCGGCGGTGGAGAGCTCAATCGCCAGGCCGCGGGCGGCAATGAAGTCGAGTGTTTCAGTGACGAGCTCTTCAATGCCAGCCTTCGGACGGTGGCCATGGATCTTGATGAGATCGAGATGGGCAAGGCAATCGACCAGGCCGCTCGAGGCCATCTCGCGGACACGGCTGAAATAATTGGCGTAGATGTCGTCAATATCGCGGCCGACAAATTGCTCGGCGCCCACAGGGACACTGTCGAACATTTGATCGACGCGATCGAGGAAATGGACGGAGCCGAGGACGAAATCGAGGCGGTCCCAATGCTTCTCGACCCAGCGGCGGCCAGCCATGGAGTATACGGGATCGTTATCGAGCTCGATGCCCGCGCGGATTTTCATGTCGGGGTTGGCGGCACGCAGTTCGTCGACCTGGTCTAGATCGATTCCTTCGTGGTAACGATCGTGATCGGTGAAGGCGATGTCGGTTAACCCGCGTTCGCGGGCGCTGTCGACCCAGGGTTGCAAGAGCGAGCCGCTATAAGGCTGGACACGGTGCCCCTGGGGATGGCTGTGGTAATCGGAGAAGAGTTGAGAGTTAATAGTTGAGAGTTGAGGGCCGCTGTCGGTTTCTCTCAACTCTCAACTAACGACTCTCAACTTCCCTACGGCGCGGTCATGAACTTCTGCCGGACGCGCAGTTCCGGATATTGGGGAAAGAAAACTTCGCAGATGAAAACCTTGTTCGGCGTCAGATCGCGTGTGGCGATGGAGGTCGGATAATCGACGTGTTCCGAGGGATTGATCAAGACCGTGCCGGGCTTGTCCTCGAAGGCATGGTTATCGGACCAGATGGTGAGGATGGCCTCGGAGGAATTCCGGAGATAAATCTCGAAGCGCTGCTCGGTGAGAAAATCGAGCACGACGGCGCGCTTGGCGACGTTGGTGAGGGTGGTCTTCACCTGGAGCTGGCGCACTTCCGATAATTTCACGGGTTGCGGTGAGAGCTTCAACTCGAGCACGAGACCGCGCAGCCGCGCGTCCTTGTACTCCGGCGACGGGTTCGACGATTGGAACGGATGGAGCAACCGCGACAACCAACCGCGTTTCTCGGGCGTCGCCGTCGGTTCCTGCGCGGAAAGCGGAGTCGCCATCGCCAGGGCGATGATGACACAGGTGAGGCGACGGCTCATGAGCGGCTAATCACCAAACGTTGCAAATCCTGTCAAACCCTTTATCAATCCGCCATGCGAACCGCCGCGCAGTTCCATCGCGCAGCTTCAGATCGACCGGCATCTCTCGGAAGGCAAACTCTACAGCGCTCGCGCCTTGGCACCAGCGCGATTACGCTCCTCGCCGTCTTTCTTCTGTCCGGGCAAAGCCAGGCTGAACCGCTCAACCTCGTGCTCCCGACGGACAATGACGCGATCTTCCGGGGCGACGGCGCGGCGTTCTACCAATACATCGAGCGCAATTACAAGGGCGTGAAATCGACGCCGTGGGAGGGCGGTCGCTACGGTTTTGTGCGCAATCCGACCGAGACCGGGAGCGGACTGGTTTACTCGCGTCTCCATGAAGGGATCGATATCCGGCCGCTCCAGCGGGATGCGAGCGGCAACTCGATCGACCCCGTCAGCGCGATCGCGGCGGGTGTGGTCGTGCATACGAACCATGCGCCCGGTCATTCGAACTACGGGAAGTATGTCGTGATCGAACACAACTTCGACGGCAGCAAATACTACAGCCTCTACGGCCACCTCAGCTCGATCGGCGTGCAGAAGGGCGACCGCGTTCAGCAACGCGGCCAGCTCGGCATCATGGGGCACACGGGCGAAGGATTGAACCAGGTGCGCGCGCATGTGCATCTCGAGCTGAACCTGATGTTGAGCCGGCATTTCGAATCGTGGCACGACCACTTTTTCAGGAACGATCCGAATCGGAACGGGCTTTACAACGGCCTGAATCTGGCCGGACTCGACATCGCGCGGCTTTACCTCGCCTTGCAGAAACGGCCGGGGCTCACCATCCCGGAGTTTCTGGCTGGGGAGGAAACGGTTTACCGCGTGCTGTTGCCGAGCTCGAGAAACTTCGACCTTCGGAAGGCGTATCCCTGGATGGTTCAGGAAAAGGCGGAGGGGGAAACGGCGAGCTGGGAAGTTTCCTTTAATCGGGCGGGCGTGCCCCTGAAGATCCAGCCGAGCGCGAAGGCTGTATCCGAGCCGGAGCTGTCGTACTTGAAGCCGGGCGGGATCGACGCCCGTTTGCTCACGAACGAGCGCGTGGCCGGCCGCGGGGAAAGCGCCCGCCTGACTGAGAAAGGGCTGCAATTCATGCGGCTCCTGGTCTGGCCAAATTAGGCTGGTTTTTACAGCCTCAAGGAGCGGCGGTTTATCCCGCGAGTGCGGGACCGTTTTAATTGTTCGGCGGTCTGGAGACCGTCGCTCCTTGGGTTTCTAACGCGCCGAGAATACCTTATGCTCTCTACCGCCGCATCTCATGAGCAGGATCACTCGCCGAAAGTTTCTTGGCCTGACTGCGCTCGCGCTGCCCGCGGTCGCGCTCGGCGCCGGCCACCGTCTTTCGGACACGACTTCGCTACGCGTGACGAACCTCAAAGCCGGCCCGGGTAATTGCCGCTTTGTTCATTTCACCGATTTCCATCACAAGGGCGACGTCGAGTATGCGGCCGAGGTGGTGCGCACGATCAACCAGCTCGCGCCGGAGTTCGTTTGCTTCACGGGCGATCTCGTCGAGGAAGCCCGTTTCGCTCCGGAAGCGTTCTCGTTCATCCGGCAGATTCAGGCGCCGGTTTTCGGCGCGCCGGGAAATCACGACATCCAGAGCGGCGTTCCCTTTTCGGATTTTAGCGACGCGTTTAAGGCGACCGGCGGGGCCTGGCTCGCGGACGATAGCGCGCTCGTCGCACAACATGGCCTGGAGATCGTCGGCCTGGGGCGGAACGGCGTGCGCGGGTTTGGAACGCGAAGAGCCGATCGACAGATTTTGATGATGCATTATCCCGCCATCGCGAACGCCCTGGGGCGCCGGTTCGATCTGATTCTGGCGGGCCATTCCCATGGCGGGCAGATCCGTCTGCCGATGGTAGGAGCGCTCGTCGTTCCGAAAGGCGTAGGACGCTACGATCACGGTTTCTATGAAACAATGGACGGTCCGCTTTATGTGAATGCGGGCATCGGCACGTATCGGATTCCATTTCGCTGGAATTGCCGGCCTGAGATCACGGTGGTGACGATCTGATCTGGTAGGGCGAGACTCTGTCGAGCCGCGGACGCCCAACGGCTCGACAGAGTCTCGCCCTACCAATTTTGAATCTTCAGCAGGAGGTCGGCACGCGTTGCGCGAGCGCGACCGCATGGGGGATGGCGCCGGTCACGAAGCTGAGGCACTCCACGGCACCGGATGGTTTTCCCGGCAAGGCAAGAACGAGAGAGCGATCGACAATCGCGGCAAGGCTGCGGGACAGAATCGCGTTCGGCGTGATCGCCATCGATTCGCGCCGCATCGTTTCGCCAAAGCCCGGGATCTCCACGCGCATGATGGCGCGAACGGCTTCCGGAGTGACATCACGCTCGGCCACGCCAGTCCCGCCGGTGGCCAGGATCAGGCCACACCCCTGGTTCGAAAAGGAGCGAATCGTTTCCTGGATTCGCGCAGCATCATCAGGCACCACTGCCTCGGCCAGAACCTGCCAACCGTAATTCTGCGCGGCCTCTTTGAGGGCCGGCCCGCCCAGGTCCTCATATTCGCCCGAGGTGGCGCGATCGGAGATGGTGATGATGCCGACGGTGATCTGCATGGCTGGCGGAGAGACTAGGTGATGTGGAAACTGTTGTCATCCCGAGCCGCGCAGACGGCGAGGGACCTCACAGTCGCACAAGCGATCACGCAAAACCGCTGTCGCTATCGACGAAGATCGGCGCGGCGACCGCGTTGTCCGACAATTCGTGTACTGCACATACCGCGTGAGAGGTCCCTCGCCGTCTGCGCGGCTCGGGATGACCGTCGGCATTTACACAAGCTGCTTCGTCTTCTTGAGCAGCCGAATGTCGCTGATCTGCATTTCCTTATCCACCGCTTTGCACATGTCGTAGATGGTGAGCAGGGCGATCGACACGCCGGCCAACGCTTCCATCTCAACGCCGGTTTGCGCCGTGGTGCGCGCGGTGCAGGTCACCTCGAGCCCGGCCTCGGACGTCGCGATTTCGATCTCGACGTGGCTCAAATTCAAACTGTGACAAAGCGGGATGAGCTGCGGCGTTTGCTTGGCGGCTTGAATGCCGGCGATGCGCGCCGTCGCGAACACATTCCCCTTCCCGATCTGGTTCTTCGAAATCAGGTCGAGCGTCTCCTGGCGCAGCCGAATGCGGCCGGCGGCCACGGCCTCGCGCGCGCTCTGGTTTTTGGCCGACACATCCACCATCTGGGCGGTCCCGTCCTCGGCCAGATGCGTCAGGCGATCCATGGCTAGCCTCCGATCGCCACCATCATGCGGCCCGGCTGATAATTTTCCCGAAAGTCGTGCTGCTCCGGTTTCCGTTCGACGACGTCGAGGAAGAACTGCCGGAGCTCGGCGTCGGTCGCGCCCGCGCGCAGCACCTTCATGATATCGAACTCGAGATAACTGCCGAGGCAGGGCCGCAGCTTTCCGTCGCAAGTCAGGCGGAGTTTGTTGCAGCTCTCGCAGAAATGCAGGTTCGTCATCGCGCCGATAAATCCGAGCCGCTGGTCGCGACCGGGAACCTTGTAATAACTCGATGGCCCGTTCGTGCGGAACCCAGGCTCGGGAATCAGCGGGCCATAATGCGACTCGAGCCGGCGGCGCGCTTCACCGGCCGAAAGAAAATTGCCTTCATCCAAGACATCGCTGTGGCTCACCGGCATCAGTTCAATAAAGCGCAGCATGAGGTTTCGTTCGGCGGCGAATTCGACGAGCGGAATGAATTGATCGTCGTTCCGGCCGCGCATGAGCACGCAGTTGAGCTTGATCAGCGGAAACTTCGCGGCGATCGCGGCGTCGATGCCTTCCATTACTTGAGGAAGGAAATCGCGCCCGGTCGTCGCCGCGTAGGCCTCCCGGTCGAGCGTGTCGAGCGAGATGTTGACGGAATTGACGCCGGCCGCGCGCAGCTCGGCAGCCATCGATTGGCGCGTTGACGTGGGCCGTGCGAGCAGCGTGCCGTTGGTTGAGATCCCGATATCATTAATGCCGGGAATCGACGGGAGCTGTTGAAAGAAGCGGAGGACATCGCGGCGGGTGAGCGGTTCGCCGCCGGTGATGCGCACCTTCGATACGCCAAGCTCCGCGGAGATCCGGATCAACCGCAGCGTCTCTTCGTAGGTGAGGACATCTTCTCGCGGCAGCCATTCCTGCAACTCGCGCGGCATGCAATAAGTGCAGCGCTCGTTGCACCGGTCGGTGATCGACACGCGCAGATACGAGATTCGATGGCCGTACCGATCTTCCATGCGTCCGAAGGCTAGGCTGGAGAAGTGCGCCGGGCAAGATCGTTGCGGCCCTCGGCGGTTGACGGAAAAAGTCCGGCGGGTAAATTCCGCCATGAAGCGGCGCTTAATTTTTCACGCGCTCATGCTGAGCGCAGCATGCAGCCTCCTTTTCCTCACCGGCTGCGTCACGACGGAGACGCGGATTGCCGATCATCCCGAAAAGTTTCAAAGTCTCTCTCCGAGCGATCAAGCGCTCGTGCGCGAAGGCAAGATTCGGGATGGCATGACGCAGGACGCTGTCTTCCTCGCCTGGGGCGGGCCCGACCAGAGAATACCCGGCCAGGTTAATGGCAAGCCGGCGGACACGTGGGTTTACACCGGGACGAGCCGTTATCCCTATCCCTACGGCTGGGGCCCGGCTTTTTACGGAGGAATTCGTGGCTACGGATATTACGGGCGTCGAGGCGGCTACTATCGCCATGGATACGGCGGGTTGTACGAACCATTCTTCTTTGCCCACCGGCCGTCGTTCGATTATCCCGAGCGGCTCGTCTCGTTCCAAAGGGGGCGCGTCGTCGGATATCAATTCCTGCACGCGCCGCAGGTGTGGAATTAAGAGGGAACGGCAAGCGCTGCGGAGGTTCCCCGTTTAGGATGCCACGTGCGGGTTAATCGCCGCTTTTCCCATCCACCGGCTCGTGTCGACAGGATCAGACGGCTATTCGCGCCTTGGGTTCACAGGGCGGAGGCCAGAGGCCAGAGAAAATGGCGCCCCCGCACACCCGCCCACTAGTTACCTGATCTCTCTGCACAGCGACTCCCTCGGCTGTGACCCGTCTTTTTTCCGACGACGTTTCGTAGCTCAAAAGATCGCGGCGTAGCGGCAAGGAGCGCCCCGAAAACCCGGGCATACACCCTCAAGAAACAGCTTCAAAGGAGCCCTCCAGAGCTACCGACTTTTCTCCGGCGCCCTGGAGGGCCGAGGACTGCCAGAAAACCCGCCCGTCAAAACGGGTCAGGTCCCAGCCTTCCTTTTTTTTGAGCGTCGCCTCGACCGATCACCGATCACCTACTCCGCTGACTCCATGCGAAGAGCGACGCCAGTGGCCTTAAGGATAGCTCATTGGGGGCGCCCTTTCCTGCCCCACTTGCGCCCATAGAGCACGAGGGGGAGTAACCGCAAGAAACAGAAGGTTGGGGAAGAACAGCCGCTTGGATATGCCTTGGGGCTCCAGGGTACTGGTTCGAGGGGGGATTTCTTCCATTTCCACGGATTTGTTCTGGGGTTAAGAAAGTTGGAGGGGCGCGCTTCAGCTTCAGTGGGTCAGGCGGTAGATAAGCCGAGCGGGGCTTTATCGTTTCGATGGTTGGCGGTTGGACTTACACGAATGCCACCGTTCGCCTCGGCCTTTTCCGGTTGTGGATGCGCAAGGGGTTCAGCTTTTTCCCACAAATTCTGAAAGGCAAGGCTTAGCGTCTGCGCCAGCTCGGGATGCCGAACGACCACAGTTCGCAACGCTTCGCCCGGTCGGACTATGGGCATGAGAACCACTCGGGAGTCGAAAATCATCAACTTCTGAGGGAGTTCGCCGTGATAGACGCGCGCTTCTTCTCCCATGGCTATCCATTTTAAAACGCGCGTCCTGGTGGACGGATCCTCCAACAGCCTGCTCTCGTAGAGACTTTTGTAGCGCACGCCGCGACGTTGCGCTTTTTCCTGTGTGGGATTGTTTGGATCGACCAAAAAAGGTCCCTTAACAAAGCAGTCGACTGAGTGTTCGGCTTCCAGTTGCAATCTTTCGAACCGTTCGGTCAGAGCTCGGGGCCCACGAAGGACCTGGAGCAACTCGTCAGGAACGGTTTCCGGTTGCTCTTCCAACAAGGAGACAAGCTCGATCACCTCCGTTGTGAGTCGCTCGCGATGAAGGAGTGCTGCTTTGTCCGCTGCTAACAGCTGCGGCAAAGCTTTGTCAGCGGGCACTGGGGAGAAGCGGCTGCCATAACCTTCCCCGGCCTCGGCCAGACCTTTATCAACCAGCGCGCCGAGCGTGGGATAAACCGCCGTGCGCGCAAGACCCGTCGCCGCCGCGATCGCACTCGCGCCCATCGGCCCATTTTGAACGAGCGCTAAATATACCTGGGCTTCGGTTGGGGTAAGGCCCAGTTGCGTCAGTTCTTCCGCAAGCGTTTCCTTCATTTGTCTCTACATCAGACAATTTAAAACAAGATGTCAAATATATTTACAACATTTTTTTCGCCGCCCCCACCGGGAGTATTTGCCGGTGGAAGAGGTCGGTGGGAGGCTGGGGTGACGATTTACGGGCGTAGCCTAATCCCGCAGCAGACTCTTGTATTCGCGCAGTTCAGACGTGGCCAATTCCAATTCTCTCACGCGATTTGCGAGCGACGTCTGCAAGTTAAGCACACGCAGGCCAACTTTAAGCCGGGCGAGCAATTCATTTTTGTCGAATGGTTTCACCAGGTAGTCATCGGCGCCGCCTTCCAAGCCTTCGACCAGGTTTTCCGTTCCTCCACGCACGGAGAGCATGATGATGTAAACGATTTTTTCGCTCGCCCGCACCGACCGGCATACTTCCAATCCATCCATGCCGGGCATTACCCAATCGAGAATCGCCAATGCGGCGCCTTCCTGCGCGCGAATGGCTTCCATGGCCTCGTATCCATCACGGGTTTCGATGATGCGAAAACCCCATTTCTTTACCATGGCCGAGATCAGTGCGCGCGAGACGGGATCATCCTCGGCGATAATAACAGGCACTGCCGTATCCAAGAGATTAGAGGCCTCCTTCAGGAGTGTGATTCGATTGCGCCGCAAATTCTACGAGTCTCATTTTCCAGTTCCGTAAGATGTTGCTCCGCTTTTGCGAAGTTATGCGATCTACCTGCGGTCTGAAGGGTCCTGGTAATCTCCATCGCACGATACGCGCGAAAAATTCCGAGCGAGCTCTGAAGAGTGTGTGCAGACTTTTCCAAGGCAATGCCGTCACGATCTGTAATCGCGCGGCGCATCTGCGCCAGATACGTAGGGGTGTTGTGCATAAACAACGTCGTCACTTTCTCGAGCAACACGGTATCGCCTTCGACATCATCGAGCAAGGTGGCGCGATTGGACAAAGGAGCGGCAATCGCCGCGGGAGAAACCATGGGATCTTTATTTTCTACGATCGAAGCGATGGTGGTGAGCAAAAGTTCCTTGGTTAATGGCTTCGAGAGATAGGCGTCCATTCCGGCGAGGAGACACCGTTCCGAGTCGCCCTTCATGGCATACGCCGTCATCGCGATAATAGGCGTATGATGGCCGGAACCCTCCTCGGCTGCGCGAATTTCTCGCGTGGCCCCGATGCCATCGAGCTCGGGAATTTGCACATCCATCAGGATCAGCTCGGGGCGTTCGCGCTGATAGAAGCGGACCGCTTCCCGACCGTTCGCAGCGAGGGTGATCGTGTGTCCCTGCTCTTGGAGCATGCCCATCGCGACCGCCTGGTTAACCGGATTATCCTCCGCAATGAGGATTCGCAACGCTCGCGAAAGAGGTCTCGGAGCGGTTACGTTACGCCCTGTTTCTATCGTTTCGACCAGCGATGCGGCTGTTTTCGACAAAGGAAAAAGTGCCGTGAAGTGGAATGCGCTTCCTTTCCCCGGTGTGCTCTCCACCCACATTTTTCCATTCATCTGTTCCACAAGTTTTCGACAAATTCCCAAACCGAGACCGGTTCCCCCGTGGTGCCGGGTAGTAGAGCCATCCGCCTGGACAAACGCTTCGAAGATGAGCTCCTGTTTTTTCTTTGGAATCCCCGTCCCGGTATCGCGGATAGAAAAATGCAAAGGCGGCTCTGTAGCACTCGACCTTCGCTATTGATCTCGACAACAATCTCCCCGCTGGGCGGTAAACTTGATCGCGTTATCGACGAGATTAGTAATGATTTGCCGGAGCCGCGCTGAATCGCCCACCCGTGCATCGGATATCTGAGGATCGATCCGCACAGTAAATTCGAGACCTTTGGCGCGAGCGCGAACCTCGAGCGGATCGAGAGTCTGGCGGACGCAATCGCGCAAACTGAAGTCGATCGCTTCCAACTTCAGATGGCCTGCCTCAATTTTTGAAAAATCGAGAATGTCATTGATCAGGCCAAGGAGCGACTGAGCGGAGCTCTGCACCATACTGAGATATTCTCGCTGCTTCCGGGTGAGGGCCGTTGCGAGCGTGAGTTCCGTCATGCCGATGATCCCATTCATAGGCGTGCGAATTTCGTGGCTCATATTCGCGAGGAATTCGCTCTTGGCGCGGCTATGTGATTCGGCGATCTCTTTCGCCTCGAGAAGAGCGGCGCGCGCCTCGTCTCGGGAACGCTCCAGGCGCGAAACGGAAATCAAAGTCCAGGCGAGAACCACGCAGAAAAGACCCGCTAACATGACCGAAAAGATGGCAGTGGCCGCCTGAGGACTAAAAATTCCAGCCTGTTCGCCTCGGAGTCGCAACCATCCGACAACGAGACAAAGAAGAAAAAACAGTGGAATCAGCCGCCGAACAATAATGCCGCGGATGTTGTCGGCCGTAAACACCTGGCAGAGATAGGTGTGGGGCCTGGCGAAAAATGCCCCGAGACAAATAAGGACAAAACAAATCGAGGTGTAAGGGAAAATACGAACCCCTGGACTCTGACCGTAAAACCAGGTGACCCCATAATAGTAAGAGGTCACGACTAAGAGAGACGGAAAGAGGCCCAGAACAAAGAGCACCTGGCCAAAAGAAAGCTTTTTGTAGTAAAGGTCGAGAGACGCAAACCCTATCCCCGCAAACAAAAAACCGATGGCCGTTATCCCGTCCATACCCAGCAAATACGGGCGGCCCGAAAAAAGAAGGCGATCCAGGGCGGGGGAAAATTGAAGCTGCATATGGCGCGAGTTTTGAAAACGCCAGCACAATGAGAAGATAGAGCAAAAAAGTCGTCTCAACCAAAGACCCCTTCTATCCGCAGCCGAGCAACTTGAAAACCGAGACGGCAGCCGAGCGACCATGATCCGAATAGAGGTCAGAGGATACATCGCCACATGCGCCGGAGGATAATCTGCAAGCCAGGCTGCCAAACAGATCAGAGCAATCCCAAAAGAGAGGACCGCAGGCAACACGCGATAGATAGTCAGGGAACGCGGTAGAACGCAATTGGCAACTTGGCTCACTTATGCCGGTGCCAACAGATACCGGATACGTCTTTTTCATGGGGGTTAGGGGAACTGGTTAGGGGTTCATCTACCGGTTTCAGTCAACTTGGGGAGGAAAAGCAATACGTTTTTTTCGGCCGGGCGGCTCGATTCTCCCCATCCTTTCGTGCGAATCCCGCTTCGATCTGATACTGTGCGCGGAATGGCCTACAGTTCTTTTGGGCAATTTGTACAAGCCTTGGATGAAGCGGGGGAGCTGAAACGGATCTCTGTTCCCGTCGAGACCGACCTGGTCATCAGCGAGTGGGCGAACCGGGAGATGAAATCGCCGGGGGGCGGGAAGGCGCTGCTCTTTGAGAAGCCGACGGTGGAGGGCAAGCCGTCGCAGTTTCCGCTGGCCATCAATACCCTGGGGTCGAGGAAGCGGATGGCCATGGCGCTGAAGGTGGGGAGCGTCGAAGATCTCGCGCAGGAGATTCAGCTCATTCTCAAGGCGAAACCGCCCACTGATCTGCGCGAAGGTTGGACGCTGCTCAAGCAGGGATTGAATCTGCTCCATGCGCGGCCGAAGCATTCGAAAGAAGGGGCGTGCCAGGAGGTGGTGCACCTCTTCGAGGAAATCCCAAGCTCCAAATCCCAGTCCAACGGCGGCTCTCAACCCTCAACTCTCAACTCTCAACCGTTCTCCCTCTCCGATCTGCCGATTTTGAAATGCTGGCCGAAGGATGGCGGGCGGTTCATTACGTTTCCGAATGTGCATACGCGCGATCCGGACACGGGGGCGCGGAACCTGGGGATGTATCGGATGCAGGTTTACGACGAGCGGACGACGGGGATGCATTGGCAGGTGCACAAGGTTGGCGCGCGGCATGGGAAGCGGTATTACGAACGGGGAGAAAAGATGCCGGTGGCGGTCTGTCTGGGGGGCGATCCGGCTTACACCTTCGCGGCGACGGCGCCGTTGCCGGATGGGCTCGATGAAATTCTTTTCGCCGGATTCATCCGCAAGAAATCGGTCGAGCTGGTGCCGTGCAAGACGATCGACCTGGAAGTGCCGGGCGATGTCGATTTTGTCCTCGAAGGTTATGTCCAGCCGGGCGAGACGCGGCCGGAAGGGCCTTTCGGCGATCACACCGGTTTCTACACGGCGGTCGAGGATTACCCGGTCTTCCATCTCACGGCGATCACCCACCGGCGCGACGCGGTTTATCCGACGACGATTGTCGGCATTCCGCCCATGGAAGATTTTTACATGGGCGACGCCAGCGTCCGGATTTTCCTGCCGGTGTTCAAAATGAACTTCCCCGAGCTGGTCGACATGACGCTGCCGCCGGAGGGGGTGTTTCACAATCTCGTCTTCGTCAGCATCCGGAAGCAGTATCCGTATCAGGCTTTCAAGGTGATGCACGGCCTCTGGGGCATGGGCCAGATGATGTTCAGCAAATACATCGTGGTGGTGGATGAAGATTGCGACGTGCACAACACGAGCGAGGTGCTCTTTCGTTTGTGCGCGAATACCGATCCGGAACGCGACAGCACCATCATCCGCAACCCGAGCGATTCGCTCGATCACGCGCCGAGCGCGCAAAACATCGGTTCGCACATGGGGTTCGACGCCACGCGGAAATTGCCGGGCGAAAATTATCATCGCACCTGGCCGGAGCTGTTGAAGATGACGGACGAAGCGCAGGCGATCGTGGACGCGCTGAGGGGGGAGCGAGGTTAATGGTTATCAGTTATTGGTTATTGTTAGTTATTAGGAGCTGCGCCTCTTCACCAATAACCAATAACCAATAACCATTAACTTTTACCCCAACGCCGGAGAAGGTGGCCGACGATGCGGCTACCTTTCTCGAGCTTGCTCAGCCGATATTCCTTCTCGAAGACGCGGAAACGATCGGACTTCATGCGGTGGAGTAATGCGCGATAGACGGAGGCCATGATTTCGGCGGCGACCATCGAGCGCCGGTCTTCGCGCGGGAGAAGGGCCGCGGCCTGCGCGAAGAATTCTTCGGCGCGCGTTGCTTCAAATTCCATGAGGCGAACAAAGGCGTCGTCATGTTTTCGCTGGCGCAGGTCGGTATCGGAATATCCGAAGCGGGCCAGATCTTCCTCCGGCAGATAGATTCGCCCGACGCTCAAGTCTTTGCCGACATCGCGGATGATGTTGGTCATTTGCAGGGCATAGCCGAGCTGGATCGCGTAATCGCGGCAGGCGGGATTGCGATAGCCGAAGATCTCGATGCTCACGAGGCCGACGGCGCTGGCCACCCGGTAGCAGTAGCGCTGGAGCTCGTCGAACGTCCGGTAGCGGGTGTTCCGCAAATCCATCTCCATGCCGTCGATGATCTCTTCCAGCATCGCCGGCGTGATGGCGTATTTGCCGAACAATCCCCGGACGTCGCGCGCGAGAGCGGGCTCGTCCGGCGTGCTTTCGTGCAGCCATTTCCGCCAGGCGGCTAATTCTCGCGCCTTCTTTTCCGGCGCGGTCTCCGGCGCATCCGCGATATCGTCGACCACGCGGCAAAAGGCGTAGAAGACGGTGATGTCTTCCCGGCGTTCCCGCCCGAGGGCGACGAAGGCCAGCGCGAGATTCGATTTGCTGTCGCGGGTGATTTTCGCCGCATTCACAGGAGCGCGCCTAATATTTAATCTCGGATTGAATCCAGGTCTCCTGGCTGATGCGGCGGACCTCGCATTGGCGGAACAGGCAAACCCACGAGGCCAGGAGCCAGCCGGTCATGAAGCCGCGCAGGCAGACATAAATGATTTTCCAGGCGATCACGCCCACCACCCGGTCGCCGACAGCGGCCCGCACAATCACGTCACACGTCGTCAAAAAGAAGTAGTGCAGCCCGGCGATGACGAGGAACCAGCCGAAACGAAAAAGGTTGGTCCGGATGAATTCCTTATGCGCCTGGAGCGCCGCGCCCAAGCGTTTCGTTATGGAGCACGAGCGAAACCTGCACGGAAGCAAAGACAATGATGAACACGCTCATCACGTAGCGCGAAAGTTCGAAAATATTGGGAGCTTCCCGGAAAAATCCGAGGAGCAAGGGGGCGCGCACGATCAGCGTGCTGACGATGAGCACCACGCCCGCCCACTCCAGCACGTAGCTGAACCTGCGCATGGCGAAGCGAAAGAGATCTTCTTCGCCGAAGCTCAGCCCTCTGATCCACGCCAGGCAGACCGTGATGAGATAGACCTGGATATAAACTCCGAACAGGTACTCAAAGATTTCGGCGACGGCGTTAACGGTGGCTGACTTTTGCAGCCACGACGCGGCGGCCGGCCCGCCGATCCACCCGCCCAGTTTCCAAAAGATGATCGGCTTCAGCAGGGTGGCGATCAAGCTAACCAGCAGCACCAAATAAATCAGGTAACCCCAGACTCCGTACCGTTTCCGCAGCGCCGCGACTAACGCCACGTGCAAGCCCGCGCCAGTTTATGAGAAGCAGAATCGCCGCGACCACCGAGAGCGGATAAGTGGTGGCGGCGTTATCGAAGATTCCCGCGATCCCTTCCAGCGTGGGCAACGGCACGTCGCGCCAGATTTCGACAAAGACCGGCCAGTCCCAGCTCCCGGGCGCCGCGACCTGTTTGAAGTCGAGCTCTCCCATCCCGCGCAGCGGCGTAAAGGTGACGAATTGAAAAACCGAGTAGGAAAAGCCGAGGAGAACGAAGGTGAGCCAGATGCGTTTGAAACGCAGGATGCAGCGCAGGCCGTCGCGCAAAGCGAGGCGGATCGGATTAAAAAAAAGGACGATGAGATAGCCGATGCAGAGGCCCAGCATCGGATAAATGCGCGGAATGGAATTCAGCATCGCCGGAGGCCCCAGGGGCCGGGGAAATGGAGTGGAGAACTGGAGTGATGGAGTAGTGGGGTGATGGAGTAATGGGATCGGAACAAAATCGGATTGCCTTCTTCCATTACTCCATCACTCCACTACTCCAGTCCCCCATTCCGTCAGCGGATGAGTCCCCAGTGCCAGTTGAACGGCCAATAAACGAAGAGCCCCCGCCCGACCAGATTTTCCTCCGGCACCGGCCCCCACCAGCGGCTGTCGTAACTATTGTGACTGTTGTCGCCCATGGCGAAATATCGACGCGCCGGCACCGCGTAAGACTTCGAGGCGTCCGACAAAAAGTCGCGCCCGGGCGCATAACCCCGATAGGGAGGTTTGGCCGACATGACGCGCGAGAATCCGTAGCCTTCCGCGATCTTCTCTTTCTCAGCGCCCTTCTCTTTCACATAAAGCAGCGGCGGATCGATCCGTAGCGTGTCTTCGGGCAGGCCGGTCAGCCGCTTGATGTAAAACGAATTCTCGCCGGTCACAGGGTCCACGGGCACGCCGAAGATGTTATCGGTGCGAAAGACGAAGACGTCGCCGCGGTGCGGCTTGACGAAATTGTAGCTGAACTTGTCCACGAAAACCTGGTCGCCGGTATCGACGGCGCCGCGGGCGATCACGTCGCCTTTTTTGTATTGGCTGCCCGGCACGACCTTGAAGTCCTGGCGCAGAGTGTCGGGCGGCGCATAGACGAGATACCGTTGCCGTTCACAAATGATCTCCGAAAAGGTGAAGAAGAACGCATACTTCTTTTGGACGATATGGTCGACGCGATCGTCCTGCCTGGCGACAACGTCGATGTAGTTCCGTCCGAGAATGACGAACTCCGCCGCCTGGCGCAGGATGTTCGGCGGCGGCTGGGTCATCGGGTGGCCGATGATGCCGTTCAAGGTCGGCTGCATGGAGCCGGTCGGAATCTTGAATGGCTGGAGGAAATAGGAGCGGATGCCGATGGCCACCACGACCGCGACGAGAATGACTTCCACGTTCTCGCGCCAGGCCGCATCCCGGGGCACGGGAAGATGCTGCGTGTAAAGGGTGTGCAACTTATCGGACTCGTCCTTCACGGCCTGCTCGTTCCGATCCTTGATGCCCTGGCGAACGCGCTCGATCTGCGTTTTCAACTCCGCCGCCGCGCTTTCGCTCAGCACATCCCTGCGATAACGAAGCAATTTCTCCGCGTGCCGAATGAGCAGCCGGCCGTGTTTGATATAGCGCCTGGTGAACATGGGATGGTCGGTTACTGCGCGCGCAAAACCTGAATGAAGGCTTCCTGCGGAATGTTGATCTTGCCGATGCTTTTCATGCGCTTTTTGCCTTCTTTTTGTTTCTCGAGCAGTTTCCGCTTCCGGGTGATATCGCCGCCGTAGCATTTCGCCGTTACGTTTTTTCGCAACGCCGAAACGCTCTCGCGCGCGATAATCTTTCCGCCGATCGCGGCCTGGATGGCCACCTGGTAAAGCTGGCGCGGAATCACTTCCTTCAGTTTCGCGGCCAGCATCCGGCCGCGGCTGTCGGCGCGTTCGCGATGCACGATGGTCGAGAAAGCGTCCACCGGCTCGCCATTCACCAGCAGGTCGAGCTTGACCAGATTCGCGGCGCGATAGCCGGAATGCTCGTAATCCATCGAGCCGTAGCCGCGCGTGATGCTTTTGATCTTGTCGTTGAAGTCCACCAGGATCTCATTGAGCGGCAGCTCGCAATGGAGCATGACGCGGCGCGTATCCAGCGTTTCGGTATGATCGGTCAAACCGCGCTTTTCGAGAATGAGCTGAAGGATGTCGCCGATATTTTCGTTCGGACAAAGCACGTAGGCTTTCACGATCGGCTCGCGGATTTCGTCGATCACGCTCGGGTCGGGCAGATGCGCCGGATTATCGACGAGGATCGTCTCGCCGCGCGTGGTGAGGATTTCGTAAATGACGCTGGGCGACGTCGCGATGATATCCATGTCGTACTCGCGCCGGAGGCGTTCCTGGATGATCTCCATGTGGAGCAGGCCGAGGAATCCGCAGCGGAATCCAAAGCCGAGCGCGACGGAGCTTTCCGGCTGATAGACGAAGGCCGAATCGTTCAGGCGCAGTTTTCCGATCGCCGTTTTCAAGTGCTCGAAGTCGCCGGTGTTGATCGGGTAAATCCCGCTGAAGACCATCGGATGAATCTCCTGGAAGCCGGGCAACGGTTCCTTCGCGGGATGACGCAGATCGGTCACCGTGTCGCCGATCTTGATGTCGGCGGTGCTCTTGATGTTCGCGATGAAATAACCGACGTCGCCCGCCTGGAGCCGCTTTTGCGGGAACATCTTCGGGGTGAAGACACCCACTTCCTTCACCTCGTAGCGCGCGTCGTTATTGATCAGCTTGATGCCCTGGTCTGCCTCCATCGAGCCGGAGAAAATGCGGACATAGGCGACGACGCCGCGGTAAATATCGAAGACGCAATCGAAGACCAGCCCGCGCAGAATTTCGTCAGCCGGCGTGGGCGGCGACGGAATGCGATGGACCACCGCTTCCAGGATTTCCTCGATGCCGATGCCCATCTTCGCGCTGGCGTCGATCGCTTCCTCGGCGGGAATGGCGAGGATCTCCTCGAGCTGCTTGTGGACCGCGGGGATGTCGGCGTTCGGCAGATCGATCTTGTTGATGACCGGGATGATGGCGAGCCCCTGCTTGTGGGCGAGATGCACATTGGCGACGGTCTGCGCTTCGACGCCCTGGGCCGCGTCGACGATGAGCAGCGCGCCTTCACACGCCGCCAGCGACCGCGAAACCTCGTAGGCGAAATCGACGTGGCCCGGCGTGTCGAGCAGGTTCAGCTGGTATTTTTGTCCGTTCTTGGCGGTGTAACGCATCGTCACCGGATGCGCCTTGATGGTGATGCCGCGCTCCCGTTCCAAGTCCATCGAATCGAGGAGTTGATCCTGCTTGTCGCGCTCGTGGATGGTGCCCGTGCGGTCGAGCAATCGATCGGAAAGCGTCGTCTTTCCGTGATCGATATGCGCGATGATGCAGAAATTTCGGGTCAGCTCGATCGACATAAAGCGCAGCACTATGCGGGTGCGTGCAGTGTGGGTCAATCGCAGTGCCCCGGCGGAGCAAGCGTCAGCGATCGCCTGATTTTGCCGATTTCCGCACCTCTTGATGGAAGAGGAAGAACTGCTCGAAGTCCCCGCTTAAATCCGGGTGCGGATAGCGATGCCGAATGGAGGCTTTGAGGTTCTCGGTCATGGTATAGATGGGTCCAAACCATTCACCGGTGGCCATCAGGGAGCGATACGCGGGAAGGTGCGCGAGGTTGCTGGCCGCGATCAAGATGAGCGCCACTCGCAAGAGGCGGCGTGACACTGTCTGCCACTCCGGGAGCGTCGCATTCAGGAAAACGGCCAGACCGAAAAGAGCCACGACGAGAAACGGCAGCGGATAATACCAATACCAGTGATCGATCCAGGTATAAACGTAGGGGTGCCGCGCAATCATCACGCCGAACATGACCACATGCAGCGCGATGATGATGAGCGCATACAGGATCGCGAGACTTTGGCTGGACTTGAAATGCTCCCAGCGTCTTCCCGGTTCTGCGATTCCATAGAAGACCAGCGTCCGCCAGAGCAGCCCGGCGGTGGCCAGGCCCAGCACCACATATCCCACGACGAGATAGCCGCCCGCCAGAGTCGCAAGGTTGGCGATCAACAGGCGACCCGCCTGAAGGCAATTAAGGGGCAGGTTTGCCCAGGCTTCGGCTGGAATCTGCTGGAAAGTGAAGTCCGGCGGCTGCCCGTTGACGGCCAAAATTATCGCGGGCCCCAGCCAGAGATTGTAAACATGAGCGAAGGCCGCGGCGGCGAAAGAGGCAATGAGCAGGTCTTTTAATCTCCCGGTTAACCCACAATGAACCAGCAGAAGCGCGCAGGCACTCAGGACATAAAAAAATCCCTGCCGATCGAGCAGGGCGGCGACCACGAGAAGGAAGAATGTGATCAGGCTTTGGGGCGTGACCAGCGTCCAGCGTCTCTCCACGAGTAGTCCCGCGGCCCGGCGTTGCGCGGTGCGCAGCACTTGAAAGAGCAGCGCCAGAAGCACCGGGGCCAGCATCGGTTTGGCCGAGCGATAATACATGCCCATGGTCGAGACCATCACGAAACAGGTGAGAAAAGGCAGCAACAGCAGCTCGGTGGTGAGTCGATCCAAACCAGGCAGCGTCTTCCGGACACCGCGCCGGAAAATGAAGATGATCAGGATGGTGGAAACGACCGCAAATAAAGGAACGAAAAACGTTACGTCGAAACGCTTCAGCAGGAAAAGAAAGAACTGGGCGTTCAGGTAATCGAAAACGTAACTGAGCTCCCGCGCCTGGTACATGTTGAAGTCGTTCGCCAGGGGGTTGAAAATCTTCTGCGGCAGCGTCCGCGCGTCGCCGTAATTGATGATGAAGTAGGTGGATTCCCCCTCCAGGACGCCGCCCTTCCAAAAGACCGCGGGGATGAAAACGCACAACAAGGTGACGAGCCCACAGGCTCGTCCGAGCCACACATTTTGGCCTTTGGACTTCATCGGAACGTCAGTCGTCTCTTCCATCGCGCCGCGAACGTAGCCTTTGGCGTGGGGCAACGCTCGAAGAAAAAGTTTGGCCGATTCCAGAGCGCGTGGATGGGTGAAGGGCTCCGCCGCGCCTCGTTTTGCGCTCGACACTCACCCGGTGATTCATCATTCTCGGGCCGACCCGAAGCAAACACGTCCCATGAAAATCATTTCCGGAATTTTGGTCGGCTCCATCGCCTGCGTGGCATTTTTTCTGTCCGGTCCCACGGCGATTGCCGCCTCGAAGGAAGCGCGCGTCACTCAAGTCATCCGCGAGGTGAAACTTCTGCCGTCCGAAGCAGCCGAGCGACCCGCGTCTATTAATGACAAGGTTTCCGAGGACACCGGCGTGAAAACGGGAGGAGGTGCCCGCTCCGAGCTCACCTTCCCCGATCTGACGATCACCCGCCTGGGCTCGAACACGATCTTCAGTTTCAGCAAGGCCGGCCGCACCGCCAAAGTCGATAGCGGCTCGATCCTTCTCCGCGTCCCGAAGGATTCCGGCGGCGGCACGATCAAGAACAACGCGGTCACAGTGGCGGTTACCGGAACGACCGTGATCTTCGAAGGAAGCCGCGGGACGAAGAGCAAATTGATTACGCTCGAAGGGAGAGCGCGCGCTGCCCTGACCTCCAAGCCCGGGGATTTCCGCACCGTTCTCGCCGGACAGATGCTCGATGTCCCCGCCGGCGCCACGACGCTCCCGAATCCGGTCAACATTAACTTGAACGACGTGATGGCGAATCACCCGCTCATCACCGATTTCAAGCCATTGCCCAGCCGGCCTCTCATCCTCGCTGCGGCGCAACAACCCGCGCCGCCCCCACCTCCCAGGACCACCGGGCCAAGAATCAATATCGACATCTTTGGCGGCGGGTTGAACACCGGTCCCAATCGCCCACCGTCGCGCCCTCCGGCGCGCCCTCCATCCAACCAACCGCCCACGACTTCACAGGATCCACCGGGAACCACTCGGACGCCTGGGGCCACCAAGCCGCCGCCGCGTCCACCCCACCGCCGTCGTACACCCCCCCCCGCACCCAAAGACCGCCCCCGCCAAAGTCGACGCCTCCGCCCGGGCCGCGATAAGCTCGTTGCGAACGTTTGCGTGGGGCAAACGCGATGACGCCCAGGGGATTGCGGAGCGGCAAAGGATGGGGAGCGCCCGTTATGTTTCCAACTTGCTCAACAGTGCCGATAGTTACGCTCTGACCCCGCTCGCTCCTGGAGTATTTATCGAGCCGGCGTCGGCGGATTAAAGCGTTGGTCGGCGAGGGACGGAGGCATACCCGGTATGACCTTCACGTGCCGCGGAACCGGCAGATTCACCCGCTCACGGTTGTACGGGTATGCCAGGCTCATTCGGACGTCGTACCGGCCGGTACATTTTGAATCGATCAGAATGAATCTCCGAGATGTGGTCTTCCGAACCTGATGAATTCGTAATCCGCAATACCGTCGCGGTCGCGATCGTAGTAGGTGACCACAGTGTGCTTCTCTGGAGATCCGGGAGCGACGGCGCAGCTCGCGAGAAATGCAACAAGCAGAGAGATAGTTTTCTGGCGCATAGGTCTAACGAGACACAAGATCAGCGGCGGCGGTGAGCGCGAAGCGCGTCGCTCGCAATGGATGACATGGACAGTCATCCAAGACGTCAGTCGCAAAGCTTGCTCGCGGTCAGCTGCATCGCCTGGTTAGACCGCTCACGGCGATGGGATGAGCGATGGGTTGGCCGCCAGGAGAAAGACGCCTGCGTGAATGGCCGCGCCGAGGGCCACGGCCCGCATGGCAAGGCCACGGCTCACGTGCGGAAGGACCCGCCGAAGTGCGTAGACGACGAGAGGAACGTAGAGGAGGGCGGCCGTGACGGTGCCCGGTGAGTAGGTAGCGGTGACGATGCTGCCGAGAAGGTGGACCGCTGCGTTGATGCCGAGAACGGCTGCGAGCGTAATGACGAGCCAGGCCTGGGAAGGACGGGCTAGAACGACGACGATGGCGGCGACCATGAGGAGCCAGAAAACGGCGTTGAGAAAAAGGAACTGGGAATTCGAGATGTGCCGCCCCGAGACGTTCGCGACGTACGCCGGGAAGTGAAACGCATACTCCTCGGCGATGTGAAAGCCGTATGCGAGCGGGAACAGCCAGACCCAGGGTCCCGTCGGAGAGGAAGCGATGCCTGCGCTCTGACTCATTTCGTTGAGCGGTCTAACGAGAACAATGAGCGATCCGGCTCCTGCGCGATTCGCACCATCGCATGGTTAGGCCTTTCGGTGGATTACCAATTTGATACTATGGAGCAGAATTAGCCTTTTCTGTCCGGTAATCAATGACGTGAACCGAGCCAATTTTCCATCGGCCGTTTTCTTTGACGTAAATGTCAGCCCAAGAAATATATTCGGAAGGATCGGGCTGACCTCTATCGTTTGTGCCTTTGACGATGTTGCGAGAAGTCATCACCGCGATGTCGCCGAAAAACTGCAAAACAATGTTTTGTAGTCCGCTGCAGGACTTTGCCTGCGAAGGATCGATGCGGTTGTTGATGAAGCCGTCGCGCGAGCATACCGGACTCGCTCGAAAGACGAAATCGCGCGCCAGGATCTTTTCAAACAAGGCGCGGTCTTTGGTCTCACGGCGAGCGGAAAGTTCTTTTTCACCTGCATGACCGCTTCGGCCTCCGCTCTCTGCGCCTCGGCATTAATGGAAATCAACGTGTAGCTGCTGATGCCGATATTCGGATTGCCAGTTTCATATTTAATGCTGATCTGCGTCGTCTGGTTGTCGGCGTCGTTTGGTCGAGGCGTATCGGACTTCCGATCGACCGATTGCGCCCCGCTTTGACGACCCGTTAGCAGAATTGTGCAAATCCATAGAACTACAAAGTATCTCATTAGTATCTCTAGAGTGAACGAAATCAAGCCAAGGCGAATAATTCAGGAGGCGACCAAAAGCGAGCGCGGCTTGTCGTGAAGAGAATCTAGCCATTCTCGAGACGTGAACGCGCGGCGGGTGGCCGTTCGCTCCACTGCCTGGTTAGGCGGTTCGTGTAAGCTCACGGGTTGCGGGGTGTACAATGAGGAACCGATACGCAGCGAAAAAACCAGCTAACCAAGCAAGCCCACTGATTGCAAGCCAAAGTGGACGAACCGGATATCCCGTTTCCAATCGCACAACGGGTTCGAGAACGCCATAAATGCGGTCGCCAGCAAACCCGGATACGGGTCCAAACAACACGTACGGGAAATAGCGACACCGCAATCAGCGCAGCCGTGGGTTCCAGCCGCGTTTGGCCGGGGCTCGGACGATAACGCACGAACCGACGCACAAGAGCGTACATACCGAAAAGCAACAATGCCCATACGACGCTTGCAAAGACAAGCGGCAGAATCAGGGCAAGCGGGGAGAATGACAGCGAAGGCGCAACGAATAACGCGAGCAGCGCCAGCGGCGCGAGGAGGATGACGACGAGGTCACTGTGAACGGCGAGAAGAAGAATCGTAAGGAGAACAGTGAGGCAGCTGCTACTCCGGAGCGCAAGATTGTTCGAGTGGTGGTCGACGTTGAGTCCCAGATAAACTGAGGTTCCGCCGCGCTCCTGCTTAGGAGCCACGATCTCGCATGGATAGGCCTGCGATCGTGGGATTGTTCGAAGTGGTGGTCGACGTTAGTACGAGATAAACTGAGGTTCCGCCTCTGCCTTAGTAGCCTCGCGCTCGTTTCTTTGGGGACTGCGACCGAGTTCAGGGCAGCGGCGTTCTCCTTCGGCTGAGAAGGTGATCAAACGAGAATCGATCGTGCGCTTGCGGGGCCCACATAATGAAAAGCAGTAGCGCGAGGCGCGGGATGACGTGGCCGCTGAAGTTGAAGAGCGGTTCGCGCAAGAGATGGCCGAAGGTCACGATCACGAGGACGAAGCCGAGCGCGATAAGGGCGTCGCGAATTCGGAGACCGAGAAGCAGCAACGCGCCGGCCAGGAGCTCGATCACGGGAATCGTGACGCCGACCAGCCAGAGCGACCAAACCGGCAGGAACGTGTCCGAAAAGGGGAGGAAATATTTCCGGGCATGCTCCAGGGGACCTAATTGAAAGACCTTCGAAACGCCGGCCATGAAAAAGATGAGGCCGAGAACGAGCCGGGCGAAGAGCAAAGCCCACGCACGGTGAAGGTCGCCGGTCATGAAAAGAGCTCAGCAGGAATTCACGGTGCCGGCACGTCCGATTTCGCGGCGGGCGCGGCATCTTTGGTCCGCATGGATTTGGGAGCGGTCATGGTCCTCTTGTTCAAGACGTGCAGGTACTGCGCCTTGTTCTCTTTCCACTGGTAATGAGGATCGTCGATGATCGGTCCCCAGACCAGGCGACCGCCATAACGCCAGTTATCGAGCAGGATGCCATGCGAGAAATGCTGGCCCTTGGCCGTGACGACAATGACGTTGTGCTCGCTCGCCGTGGTCTCGAACGATTCGGCCCAGTGGAATTCGATCGTTTCCCATTTCTCCTCAGCCAGGCGAAATAAGAGCCGTTCAGCCCATTGGAAACAGAGGCCGCCTTTCCTGGCGCCCGTGTTGACGAGGTAGTTGTGGTAACCGGGCGGCCAGGCCACGCGCCATTCACGCTTCAAATCACGGCCGAGGGTGTAGGCGATTTGGGTGACGCGCTGTGCTTCTTCCGGATCCACACTCGGAGCAAGCGCCACGATTCTGCCGCGCAACACGGGATCATTCGCGGAGGTCGCGAAGGCGGGGTCTTTCTTGCGGGCGTTAGCCGGGGAAGTGCCGAGCGTGAGAATGATCAAACCAAGCGCCGCGCGGAGGGCCAAAGCAATTAAGAGAGAGCGCCGGGCGGGCATAAGCGTCCTTAAGTTAACTCACAGGACCGACGTCAAGAGACGTCGCTTGGTTGGGTCCTTTCCGGCCTAAGATGACGCTGTAGCCGCCCCGCTATGTCGGGGCGGACCGACGCGCGGCACGGCGATCCCGCGCCTGCGGGACCGTGGCTACAGCGCTGAGCGGAACAGAATGCGCGCAAACGGCGCCGCAAAACCGAAACTTCTGTGAGATGCGGGCTCCCGCATCTGTCCCGACCCACACCGCCAAAAAAGGAGAACCGTTATGAGCAAGAAGCGCTGGACGTTATTCGCTGTTTTAATCGCCATGAGTTTGGCCTGTCTCGTCTCCGTCATGCGCATGGGCGCCGCGAACCCCACTTCCGGAATGATTTCGCCCGGTTCTCCCCCACTCTCCTGGAACGGGACCGCCGCTTGGCGGAACAAGCAATGGCGAAGTGACCTGCGTGGAAGGAGTGAACTGCGATACCTTCACGCTGACGGTGGCCGGAACACCGGCGGACTGGGCGGGTAAGACAATCCAGGTCGATGTTTCGTGGGTGGTCCTCGCGAACGACTACGACCTCTTCATCCATAAGGAGAGCAACGCCGGGCCGCTGATTGATTCGTCCACGGGCGGCGCCCCTTCCACCAGCGAACGGGCGGAGATCAATCCGAGCATCGATGGCACTGGCGTCTTTACGGTTCGCGTCACGTATTTCACCGGGTCGGCGGCCGATCAGTATCACGCTGTAGCGACTGTGATGACGGCAGCCGGCGGCGGCCCAACGCCGACTCCACCGCCTCTCTCGCCCGATTGGACAATCGTGCATCACGGGACCTGTTGCGAAGGGAACCTCGGAACCACCGGCGGAGATACCTTCATGCTTCTGCCGGTGCTGGTGAATGGAAACAAAATCGTCAAGAGCTCGGATGGCGGGAAGACCTGGGTTGAAAAATATCCGCCCGCGCCTGTCTCGGAGCCGTACGGCATTGAGGGAGACATGCAGGCCTTCGGCGATGACGTGATCTTCTTCGGGACAGAGCTCGCCAACGGCGTCGTGGCGCACAGCGACGATCGCGGCGAGACCTTCATCGTCACGCAATTTCCCGTGCCTTTCGTGGCGAACGATCAGGCCTGGGCTTATCTCGGGCCGTTCGGCGACCTGAATCCCGCGGGCGCGCTTCCGACCAACGAGCCGTATGTCCTCACGGGCTGGTACCGGATCGGGTCAGTCGCGATTTTCAGTTTCGATGGCGGATTGACCTGGCCAATCCAGACGCCGCTGGTCGGCAATAACGGCAGCGGTCCCATTCACGTCGTCTGCCGCAACTCGGCCCACGCGCCGACCTCGCCCGGCGACACGCGCATTCCCAATGCGAACTTCGCCCGGCAGAAGGCCGGACGGCACGGGAGCTGGGGCACGGATCGCAAGTTCTATTGGACCGAGCCGGCCGCGGGAGAATTGTACGTCTGCAAGACCAACGATTTCGGCGTCAACTGGACAGGAATCAAACACCCGATCACGCCAGGCCCGGGCGCGGATTACGTCGTCACGCAATCGGCCTTCGACGCGAACGGGACGCTCTACGTGCTCCACGGCAACAAGCTCTACGTCAGCTTCAACCAGGGCGAGAGCATGCAGTTCGTCCACACGCTCCCACGATTTGGCAATGCCGGCCGATCGGACACCGGCGCCGATCAGTTCTTCGTCGTCGACAGCGGCACCATCCATATCGCCTTGCTCGAAGACGCGGGCGAGGGCAACGGGCGCGTTTATTATTTGCGCGGAACGGGAGTCGATACGGCCTCGCCCACCTGGGCTGAGGAGCTCGTCGACCAGGTCGGCAACGTCCGGCTCGACTTCATGCAAATCGTGGTCAACGGCAACGGCATTCCGACGATCAGTTATACAACGCCGATGAAAGAGGTGACCACCGCGAGCCGGAATGCGCCGATGCCGGTCGCCGCGCCACCTGCGCGGTTGTTGAACATCTCCACCCGGGCCCGCGTGATGACCGACGATAATGTCTTGATCGGCGGATTCATTATCACCGGCGCGACACCGAAGAAGGTGATCGTGCGGGCGATCGGCCCATCCTTTGGTCCTGTTTTGCTGGGTCCCCCTCACCTGGGTGATCCCACGCTCGAACTTTTCCGGCAAGGCGATCCTGTTCCCATCGCTTCCAATGATAACTGGAAGGAGAACCAGGCTGAAGTGGAAGCCACCGGGCTGGCGCCCACCCACGATGCGGAATCGGCGGTCGTGCGGACACTCGACCCGGGCGCCTACACGGCAATAGTCCGCGGCAAGAACGGCGGCACCGGCATCGGCGTGGTGGAAGCCTACGATCTCGGCGATGCTAGCTCTCGGCTGGCGAATATCAGTTCACGCGGCTTTGTCGAAACCGCCGACAACGTCGTCATCGGCGGCTTCATCGCTGGTCCTGCGACGGCCAGCTCAACGCGAGTCGTCGTTCGGGGCATTGGCCCTTCGCTCAAGAGTCAGCTGCCGGGCGCACTGGATGACACAACTCTCGAGTTGCGCGACGCGAATGGCGCGTTGCTCGAAGCCAATGATGATTGGCAACAGTCGCCGGGAGCCGCTGGAGTTCAGGCCGTAGCCTTGGCACCAACAAATCCCGCCGAGTCTGCGATCCTGGTGTCGGCGCTATTGCCTGGCCAGTACACCACTATCTTGCGCGGGAAGAACGACACCAGCGGCGTCGGTGTGGTCGAGATCTTCAACGTGCCGTAAGACTGGTGAGGGAGCGACGCGGTCCGGTTTTCAGAGGGACACTTGTTCGCCTTTCCAGATGACGCGATCCAAAATTAGCGCAGGCTTGCTGATGTTTCGGCGGAACCGGGACGAGCTGGAAGTTTTGCTCGTTCATCCCGGCGGTCCTTTTTTTCGGAACAAGGACGAGGGAGCGTGGACCATCCCGAAGGGTGAAGCTGGGGATGGTGAAGACCTGCGGGCGCGAGCCAGCAAGGAGTTCGAAGAAGAACTCGGCATTCGCGCCGGCCGAGGAAGGATGGATCGAACTGGGCAGCGTGAAACAGAAAGGGGGCAAAACGGTCCATGCCTGGGCGTTCGCGGGAGATCTCGAGCAAGATTTCCGACTCGCCTCGAATACATTCGAGATCGAATGGCCACCTCGTTCAGGCCGGATGCAGCAGTTTCCCGAAGTCGATAAAGCCAGCTTCTTCCCGCTCGAGACGGCACGATCCAAGATCAATCAGGCGCAGGTCATTTTCCTCGACCGGCTCCTCGAGGCTTTGGAGAGCAAGGCAGCAAACAAAACATGACCAGGCCACTCTTCCTGTTTACTCCTGGCGCGGGTGCGCCCTCGTCCCATCCGTGGATGCAGCGCTGGAAGGAACGACTCTCGACTCTGGGCGACGTTGTCACCTTTGATTACCCTTATATGCGCGAGGGAAGAAAGCGGCCCGATCCGTTGCCGCAATTGATCGCGGCGCATCGGCAGGCGCTGGCGGAAGCGCGCGGCGGAAACCTGCAACCGGCATTCCTGATCGGAAAGAGCATGGGTGGACGTGTCGGCTGTCACGTCGCGCTTGAAGAACCGGCGACGGGATTGATTTGCTTCGGCTACCCGCTCTGCGGCGGCGGCGATCCAACGAGGCTCCGGGATAAAGTTCTGCGCGCGTTGCGCACGCCGATCCTGTTTGTGCAGGGGACTCGCGATCCCCTTTGCCCGTTGGAGTTGCTGCAAAACATCATTGGCGAAATGCAGGCGGAGCATTTCCTCCATGTCGTCGACGGCGGGGATCATTCCCTCCAGGTGCTCAAGCGCCAGCTCAAGGAAGCGGGAGAAACGCAGGAAGAGGTCGATTCGCGGATCCTTCACGCGATCGCCCAGTTTGTCGGGCGTTTCTGTGAAACGCCGTCGTCATCGCCCGGCGTCTGACCGGGTCGCCCTGAAGTTTGGCGATCGACAAGTTTGCTATCCCCATTGAACAACTATGTCCTTGACCCGACCTCTTTTGCCCACCATTTGTGTATTATGTTTCGGATTCCAAAGGGCGTTGGTTTTAGCATTCTCGGACTTCTGTTGATCCTGCTGGTGGTGGCGTTGGCGTTTCCGCCCAGCTCCCCTCTCCGGTCGAGCCCAACAGTCCAAAAACAAAGCGAGGCGAACAAACGCCAGCAAAAACGCGAGAAGACGCCGCCCGAGGACGCGTTCCTCGCCCAGCGCGTAACTCACGGCGGAATTCCCGCCGGCGCCTTGGAAAAAGCCCGGGCCCAGGCCACTCGCATTCAGGCCACGACGCGCGCCGCGATGACCGCTCAATCGGATTCCCAAGTGAACACAACGCCATGGCAGTTCGTCGGGCCCACGAACATTGGAGGCCGTATCGTCGATGTCGCCGTCGACCCAGTGGCTCCCGATACGATCTACGTCGCGGCCGCCACGGGTGGAGTTTGGAAGAGCACCGACGCGGGCGCTCATTTTACCGCGATCTGGCCCGCGTCGAATCCGCAATCGATGGGCGCGCTGGTCATCACCTCGACGGGGACTCTGTTCGCGGGGACTGGTGAAGCCAATCCCGGAGGAGGCAGCATCACTTACGGTGGCGCGGGCATCTACCGATCTGCCGATGGCGGCGCGACCTGGCAACTGGTCGGCCTGACGAATTCCGGCGCGATCGGCCGGATCGCGGTGGACCCGACCGATCCGCTCCACATTTTTGTCGCTGCCGCCGGCGATTTGTTTAACCCCGGCGGGGAACGGGGCGTTTACGAAACGACCGATGGCGGCTCAACCTGGACGCGGGTTCTGAACGGCGACAACGACACCACGGGGGCCGTGGATCTCGCCATCGATCCGGTCAATCCGAACCGCGTTTTCGCAGCCATGTGGGATCACCGCCGCGAACCCAGCGTGCGCAGGTACGGCGGGTTGGGCTCGGGGTTGTACCGAACGAACAATGGCGGCTCGACGTGGGAGCGCCTGACGAACGGACTTCCCGGCCCCGCCACAACAATTGGACGGATCGGTGTGGCCATAGCCTCCTCCAACCCGCAGCGCGTCTATACCATCGTCAACCAGACGAACGGGCTCTTTCAAGGATTCTACAGGTCTGATGATGGCGGGAACTCATGGAGCAACATCCCGGCTGACACGGACTTGGCGGACGCGCAGGCAAACTTCGGTTGGTGGTTCGGCAAATTGTGGGTTGATCCTCTCAATCAAGCTCATGTCTTCGCGGCCGGGATAACTCTGTGCGAATCGCAGGATAGCGGCGCCTCATTCACCCCGCACATTAACCCGCACGCCGACCATCACGCCATGGCCTGGGACCTTAAGGTGCCGAATCGCGTTTACCTCGGCACTGACGGCGGGACCTACCGATCGGACATTAACGGCACGAACGACCAATGGACGAAAGCGGTCTACGAACCGTTTACGCAGTTCTACAGCGTGGACGTAAGCGAGCAGGACAGCGCCCGAGTCGTGGGCGGCACCCAGGATAATGGGGTGAACCGCTCGTTCGATGGAACGCCCTGGAACAGATATGTCGGGGGGGACGGGCTGGCGGCGCTGATCAATCCAGCCGACCAGAATCTCGTCTACGGCTGCTCGCAATACGGCAATTGCTATCGCTCGACGGATGGCGGCACTACCATCACCGACTTCACCGCGGCCATCACGTCGCCACGGCGGAACTGGTTCGCCCCTCTTCAGTTCGACCCGGTCAATCCCGCCATTCTCTATTTTGGGGCCAACCGTGTCCACCGTTCGACCGACAACGCCGCAACCTGGTCGGTGATCAGCCCCGATCTCACCGGAGGGCCCGCCCCCATTCCCGGCTATCCGTTCGGCACCATCACCACGCTGGGTCTCGCGAAAACCGATTCCAACCGAATCCTGGCCGGAACCGATGACGGCAGGCTTTGGTTCACGACGAACCTTGGCATTAACTGGAACCAGGTCAGCGATCCGGACGTGCCGGGAACCTGGGTGACGCGGGCAGTGGTCGATCCGCTGAACGCGTCGGTGGCTTACGCCACGTTCTCTGGGTTCCGGGCCGGGAACGCCTTGCCCTACATCCTGAAGACAACGGATGGCGGAGCGACCTGGACGAGCATCACCGGGGATCTTCCCCAAGCACCGGTCAACGACATCGCGGTCGTCGGTTCGAGCTTATATGTAGCGACCGATGTCGGCGTGTTCTTTTCCGCCGACAACGGAGCGACCTGGCTCGCGGCCGGGGAGGATCTTCCCAATGTCCCGGTCACCGACCTCGAGTATCGGGCCAATTCCAATTCGTTATATGCGGCGACATTTGGCCGCGGGATCTATGCACTGCCGTTGCCGGCGGGTCAGGCACTCAATATCTCGACGCGAGTGCGCGTTGAAACGGGGGGCGGTGTGCTGATTGGCGGATTTATCGTTACCGGGACCGCGCCCAAGACGGTGGCTCTGCGGGGCGTGGGACCATCGCTCAGCAATTTTGGTTTAAGCGATCTGCTAGCCGATCCAACCTTGGAACTCCGGGCCGCGGACGGCACATTGCTCGCGCAGAACGACAACTGGCAGAGCGATCCCACGCAAGCCGCGCAACTTACTGCTCTGGGGCTTAACCCGCAGAATCCGAACGAATCGGGCATTGTCGCCACGCTTAATCCGGGCGCTTCCTATACCGCCGTTCTGGCCGGTAAAGACGGTGGGACGGGCGTAGGAGTGGTAGAGGTTTACGATGTCAATCAGGCAGCTGCCGCGAAACTGGCGAACATCAGCACGCGCGGCTTGGTGCAGAGCGGCAGCAACGTCATGATCGGAGGATTCATTCTCAGCGGCAACAGCAACACCGTGGCTCTGCGCGGGATCGGTCCATCGTTAGGCCAATTCGGTCTCAGCCCCGTCCTGGCCGATCCGACCCTGGAGTTGCGCGACAGCAACGGCGCTCTGCTCATCGCGAACGACGACTGGCAAAACGATCCCACCTCGGCGGCGCAATTGAGCGCGCAAGGTCTCGCCCCGCAGGATCTCAAGGAATCCGGCATCTTCACGCCATTACCGGCGGGCGCTTTCACGGCGATCCTCGCCGGCAAGAACGGCGGAACGGGCCTTGGCCTCGTCGAGATTTACAATCTGCAGTAATCAATCTCAGACACGCACTAGACAAAACTCCGAAGGTGTCATCCTGAGCCGCAGAGACGGCGAAGGACCTCACAGTCGGCAGGCGACCACACAAATGAGGACGGCATGCTCGCCGGCTTGCGCTGCGCGCCTCGCGCAAGCGGTGACGCGGTCAGCTAATCTGCGACTGCGAGGTCCCTCGCCGGCTAGCTGCCGGACTCGGGATGACAGTCAAACTGCGCCGCGATTACCGCTAGCGCGAACGTCTTTGCGCCGCGTCTGCATCCTGATTGGTTGTGATCCCCACGGCTGTGTTCGTCCCGGCGCACGCGCCGAAGCTGAGGAACGCCAGCAGCAGCAGTAGTGCTGATGCGATGCGCCGCATTAGCTGAGCGGAAGCCAGTTGCCGGGTTGCGCGGGAGGCTTCGCCTCCGAAAGCGAAAGGTAAGTGTACTCCTGGAGAAGGCGCTCGTAATCCGAGAGAAGCTTCATGGCATCGTTCGGCTTCAGGCGGTCGCTCTTGATCGCGCTGTCGACCTGCGTCTTGAGCAGACGCATCAATTCCACCTTGTCCCATTGGGTCATGGCGAGGACTTCGCCGATCGTGCTGCCTTCGATTACTTCTTCGATGTACCAGCCGGATTCCTCGTCCGGATCAAGGAAGATGTGCGCCTCGGTGACGCGGCCAAAGAGATTGTGCAGGTCGCCCATAATGTCCTGGTAAGCGCCCACCATGAAGACACCGAGGTAATAAATTTCGCCGGGGAGAATGCGATGCAGCGGCAGCGTCTCCTTCACGTCCTGGAGGTCGATGAACTTGGAGACCTTCCCGTCGGAATCGCAGGTGATATCGACGAGCATGCCGTTGCGATCGGGCGGCGTGGTCAGGCGATGGATCGGCATGATCGGGAACAGCTGGCCAAGCGCCCAATGGTCGAGAAGCGATTGGAAAACCGAAAAGTTGCAGATGTATTGATCGCCCAGTGAGTTTTCGAGCTCCTTCACTTCCTCGGGCACGTAACGCAGGCCGCGATGCATGTTGACGATCTGCTGCGCGAGCTGCCAGTAGACGCAGTCGATCTTGGCCTTCGATTCGAGCTCGAGCAGGCCGAGCGTAAAGGTTTGCTGCGCCTCCTCCTTGATCTGCTGGATGTCGTGCAAGCTCTCGAGCCGGTTCCCGCGCTTGAGCCGCTGCTTCACATCGAGAATGTCGCGCACGAGCTTGTGGTCGTTCTCGCTGATATCGACTTTGAGTTTCGGCGCCGTCTTCTCGATGGAACTGAAAGCCTCGACCACGAGCACCGAGTGATGCGCCACGATCGCGCGGCCGCCTTCGTTCACGATCGCCGGATGCGGGACGCCTTCGGAATCGCACACGTCCATAATGTTCCAGACGACGTCGTTCGCGTATTCCTGGAGCGAATAGTTCGCCGAGCTGTCGAAGTCGCTCCGCGAGCCATCGTAATCGACGCCCAGGCCGCCGCCGACGTCGAGATACCCAAGCTCATGGCCGAGCTTGCAGAGTTTCGCGTAATAGCGCGCCGCTTCGCGCACGGCGCGTTTGATGGTGGAAATATCCGGCACCTGCGAGCCGACATGGAAATGAACGAGCTTGAAGCAATGGCCCAGACCGGCCGCCTTCAACATCTCACTCGCCGCGATAAGGCTCGCGGTATCGAGGCCGAACTTCGCGTTCTCGCCGCCGCTGGGCGACCATTTGCCCGCGCCTTTGCTGTATAAACGGACGCGAATGCCAATGTGCGGCTCGACGCCCACTTCCTTGGCCGCCCGGATGGTTTGCTCCAGCTCCTCGAGCTTCTCCACCACGATGACGACCGACTTGCCGAGCTTTCGGCCAAGCAACGCGAGGCGGATGAACGCGCGATCCTTGTAGCCGTTGCAGATGATGAGGCTCTCAGGGTCCTTGTGCATCGCGATCGCCGCCACCAATTCCGGTTTGCTCCCCGCTTCGAGTCCGAAATGAAATTCCTGGCCGGCGTCGACGATCTCTTCGATGACCTCACGCAACTGGTTCACCTTGATCGGAAAAACGCCGCGATAATGATTCTTGTAACCGAACTCCTCGATCGCCTTTTGGAAAGCGCAGTTCACCGATTCAACGCGGTGCCGCAATAAATCCTGGAACCGGATTACGAGCGGAAAACCGAGCCCGCGGTTGCGCGCTTCGTTTACGACTTCGAGAATGTCGATGGCGCCGCCTTTTTCCTGGAGCGGCCGAACTTCGGCGTTGCCTGCGGCGTTGACCGTAAAGTAACCGGAGCCCCAGCCATCGACGTTGTAAGTGGAGATGGCTGCGTCAACGTCCCACTCGTTTTTCATTTTTTTGGCGAGCGGCCGCAGCCGCAGAGCGCATAATCAATCACCGCTGCCGACATGCAAGCCCGCATTCGATCGAATCTCTTACTCTTGCTCTTACTCGTGCTCGTGATCGTAATCGAAAACGAAGAAAGAACCGATCACGAGCAGGAGCACGAGCACGATTACGAAAAGAAGCGGGCGGCGGAACAGGTCCTCTGCTCCCCTTGTCTTTCGCAAGCGGGCTGATACGGTTTGCGCGGATGAATAAGACGGTCATCGAGGTGCAGGTCCGCGCGGTTTTACCCACCAGTGGGGGCTGCGCCGTTTTCCTCGGAAACAACGACAAGGTCTTTATCATTTACGTCGACCAGACCGTCGGCAGCGCCATCACCATGTTCATGCGCGACGTCTCCAAGGAGCGTCCCCTCACCCATGATTTGATGGGCCACCTCATGACCGCGCTCGGCGCGAAAGTGGAGCGGGTGATCATCAACGATCTGAAGAATGCGACCTATTACGCGCGCATGATCATTCGTGCGGAGAACGAATTGCAGCAGAAGAAGATCATCGAGCTCGATGGCCGGCCGAGCGATTGCATCGCCATGGCCACGCAACAGAAAGCGCCGATGTATGTGAGCCAGGAAGTCTGGGACGAAGTCGACGACATGAGCGATGTCCTCCGCAAGATGGAGGAGGATGGTCTGAAGCCCGATATCGAGTCGGAGTCAGAATCGGAATCGGCTGAGGAAGATTAAGTAACCGGAAAACTCCGCAGCTGTCATCCTGAGCCGCGCAGACGGCGAAGGACCTCCCAGTCTGGTCGCAGATTACTCAAGCGACGGCAGACAGGCTCGCCGGCCGGCTCTGCGTGCGACACGAAAGCGTTTTTCGTGTGACATACCGTACGACTGCGAGGTCCCTCGCCGTCTGCGCGGCTCGGGATGACAACGCATAATGTTACCCCAGCAATTCCCCGTAATGCGCCTGCGCCATTTCGGTGCAGCGGTGCAAAATCGCGGCGGAGGTATCGAGCTCCATCACCTCGCCCACCAGCTTCTGACATTCATCGAGCTTGAGACTTTGCACAGCCCGCTTCACCCTCGGCACGAGGGACGCGCCGACGCTGAGCTCATCCATTCCCAAACCGAGGAGCAGCGGAGTGAGCGCGAGGTCGCCGGCCATTTCGCCGCAAACTCCCACCCAGATCTTATGGTCGTGGGCCGCGTCGGCCACCATCTTTAACAGCTTCAAGACCGCGGGATGCGTCGGCTCGTAGAGGTGCGCCACGCGCTCGTTCACCCGATCCACCGCAATCGCGTATTGAATGAGATCGTTGGTGCCGATGCTGAAAAAATCGATCTCGCGCGCCAGGCGGTCGGCGCACATGGCTGCGCTCGGGATTTCGATCATCGCGCCGACTTCCGTCTTCGGGTCGAACTCCTGCCCTTCGCTTTTCAATTCCGTTTTGCACTCTTCGAAAACGGCCAGGGCCCGCGTCAGTTCCTCCAGGCCGGAAATCATCGGAAACATCACCTTCACATTGCCGACCGCGCTGGCGCGGATGATGGCGCGCAGCTGCGCTTTGAAAATGTCCACTCTCTCGAGCGAAAAACGGATGGCGCGATGACCGAGGAACGGATTCATCTCGTCATCGCCGTCCAGCGCGTCGGCCAGTTTGTCTCCGCCCAGATCGAACGTGCGGATGATGAGCGGATGCGGCTGCACCTGCTCCGCCACTTTGCGGTAGGTCGCGTACTGTTCCTCTTCGCTCGGGAGCGTGGCGCGATTCAGGTAAAGAAACTCGGTGCGATAAAGGCCGATCCCCTCTGCCCCATTCCGCGGGGCCGATTCCACTTCCTCGGGGAGCTCGACATTGGCCGAAAGGACAATGTGGCGGCCATCGCGCGTGGTCGATTTCGTTTCCCGGAGCCGGGTGAGTTGTTCCTGGACGAGCGACCGTTTGTGTTCCAGCTCGCCATAATGCCAGAGCGTCTCCGGCGTGGGGTCGAGAATGAGAAGGCCGTTGTAACCATCGAGCAAGACCTGCTGGCCGGTCTCGAGTTTCTCCGTGGCGTCGTGCAATCCAACGATTGCCGGAATCCCCAGTGAGCGCGCCATGATCGCGGTGTGCGACGTGCGGCTCCCCAGATCCGTCGCCAGGCCCAGCACGTACCTCGCGATTCATGGTCGCGGTGTCCGACGGCGTGATGTTATGGGCGAGCAGAACGTGTTTCTCGGCCAGACTGAGGAAATCCTTGGGCGCTTTCCCTTGCAGATTGCGAACAACGCGGCGGGTCACGTCCTGGATATCGAGAGCGCGCTCGCGCAGATAGGGATCGTCGATCTGGCTTAACGTATTCGCGTAATGCGTCGCCACTTCCTGGAAGACGAATTCGACGTTGTTAAGGTCAGCCTGAAGTTTGCGCAGCACTTCATCAATCAGCGTCCGGTCTTCCACGACCAGGAGGTGCGCGTCGAAAATGCCGGCATCCTTTGCTCCAATCGATTGGGCAATGCGCTCCTGCATCTCCAGAATCTGCGAGCGCGTGAGGATCAGCGCCGTTTCGAAGCGGCCGATCTCATCCGCAATCTCGGATGGCTCAATCCGGCGGCGCGCAATCTCGTCGCCCTCATCGCGCACCACATGAAGCGCTCCTCGGGCGATGCCGGGGGAAACCCCGACGCCCTGCAAACGCGTCTCCTGTTTTGCGTTATCGCCGCTCATCAGAAGAGAGTAGCGCAGGTGTCAAGAAGCGGTTGAGGGGTTGAGAAGTTGAGTGGTTGAGAGGACCAGCTTCGGCGCGGCGTTTAGATCCTCTCAATCTCAACCTCTCAACACCTCAACCTCTCAACCCTTCAGTCTTCGTTGAACTTCTGGAGGATCAGCTCTTCCAGCTCTTCCATCACCTTGTCGGCGTCCGGCCCCTCGCAGCGGATCAGCAGTTTGGAGCCCTGCCCGGCGGCCAGCATCATCAATCCCATGATGCTCTTGCCATTGATTTGCTCGTCTTCCTTTTTCACCCAGACCTCGGAGCGATAACGGCTGGCGATCCGCACAAACATCGCCGCCGGCCGGGCATGCAGTCCGAGCCGGTTAATGATCGTGATCTCCTTCTCGAGTTTTTGGGCGGCGCCCGCCGATCTCCGATTCAAAAGGCCCATCAGCTTTCCTTCGGTTCCATCAAATTGAGCAGTTTATCGTTGAATTCCATCGCGCTGTTTCTACCCAGACCTTTCAGCTTTTGGTCCATGGCCGCAACTTCGATCAATCGCGCGATGTCGCGGCCAGGTCGCACCGGGATCGTGATGTGGGGCACCTTCAATTTCAAAATCTCGTAGAATTCCTGGTCGAGTCCAATGCGATCGACTTCCTCCAGCTCCTGCCAATCCTGCAACGTCACCACCATGTCGAGCCGCTTTTCGATCCGAATGCTGCCGATGCCGAAAACGGAAGCCACGTTGATAATGCCAATGCCGCGCACCTCCATGTGATAGCGCGTGAGGTCCGGCGCGGTCGCCATCAGTTCGCGCCCTTCGAGCGACTTCACCCGGGTAACGTCGTCCGCCACCAGGCTGTAGCCGCGCTCGATCAAACCGAGTACCGCCTCGCTCTTCCCGATGCCGCTTTGCCCGCGAATCAGCACGCCGACGCCGAGAATATCGACCATGCTGCCGAACTCCGTCACCGTCGGCGAAAAATCGACCTCCATCGCGATGGTCGCCGCGTTGATGAACCGCATCGTCACCATCGGGGTGCGGAAAACCGCTACCTGTTCCTCTTCCGCCACCGCCAGAAGCTTGGGCTCGAGGTGAGCGCCGCGTGACGTGACCAGGCAGGGAATTTTTTGCGCACACAAGCCCCGGAAGCGCTGGATGCGTTTTCTGTTCGGAAGACTCTTCAGATATGATTGCTCCGCCGCCCCGAGGACCTGCACGCGCTTTTCCGCGAAGTAATTGTAGAAGCCGGAGAGCGCCAACCCCGGCCGATTAATGGTCGGCTCCCGGATTTTTCGATGAAATCCGACCCGCTTCCCCTCCAGTTTAAGCTGCAACTTCTCCCCATGCGCCTGGTAGAAGCTGTCGACTGTGACAACCGGAACGTTCTTACGCAGATCGCTGCCGGAAGTGATCGCCTGCGTAGTCGGTTTGTCGGGCATGCCCCTCTTCTGTATCGCGATAAGGCAGGGATTTCCACCGCGGGAATCGCGAGCATTGATCTTCTGTCCACGGCGCGCCGGACGACGCAATCCAATATTGTCATCCCGAGCGAAGTCGAGGGACCTCTAACTTTGGCGAGCGAAGCGAGGAACAGCGCGCCGACAGCAAGACAAAGCAAGAGGTTCTTCGACTCCGCTTTGCTCCGCTCAGAATGACAGAATAAGCAGGCGCGAATGTCGTTGCGCGCCTAATTGAATTTGATCAGCCCCTCGTTCCCAAGCTCCAGCTTGGGAACGCACTTGTCTTCGAAGCTCTGCTTCGCCAGCGTATACGCTGAATGCGCAGCCGCTACCGCGTTCACTCCCCAGATCGCGCCCACTTCGTCACTTGTACCGATTGTGGAGTGGTTGCCCGTCTTCACTTCGGCTTCGTGTTGCGAGATTTTGGTCAACGCCCTGCAATATTGCCATGACCGCAAGGATTTGAAGATTTACGCCTGGGTCATCCTCGACAATCACTTCCACGCCATTCTTGCGGCACCTGATCTATCGGCAGTGCTGCGCGACTTCAAGAGCTTCACCGCTGCGAAGATTCTGGAGCAGCTTGCCACCGAGAATCGAGACTGGCTTCTGAATCAGCTTCGCTATTACCGGGGAGCGCATAAGCCGAATGAATATCAGGTCTGGCAGGAGGGATCGCATCCGCAGGTGATCGCAGATGACGCGATGATGCACCAGAAGCTGGAGTATCTGCACAACAATCCGGTGAAGCGGGGGTGGGTGGTTGCGCCGGAACATTGGCGCTACTCCTCCGCGCATGAGTGGCTCGGCGGCGCCCAGCCGTTGTTGCGGTGCGACGCGTGGCGGTAGCGGTTGCCGGCGAAGCTGGAGCTTCGGAGACAAGTGCGTTCCCAAGCTGGAGCTTGGGAACGAGGAGGCGTGGCGGGTGCCGAATTGTTGACGCCGCATCTAATTGATCGACCCCCCTCGTTCCCAAGCTCCGGCTTGGGAACGCACTTGTCTTCGAAGCTCCAGCTTCGCTGCAACGCCGCCTTTAATTGATCTTGATCAGCTCAATATCGAAAACGAGATCTCCGCTGATCGGCCCGCTGCCGGCGTAGGCGAGACTCTCCGGAATCCAGAACCGCCGTTTCTCGCCTTCAACCATCAACTGCACCCCTTCCGTCCACCCGGGAATCACGCGGTTAAGAGGAAACGTCGCGGGCTTGCCGCTCACCACGGAGCTGTCGAACAATTTTCCGTCTGTCGTCCAACCGGAGTAATGAACGGTGACCGAACTGGTCGCGGTGGGACGGCGGGCGCCTGAACCCGGTTTGAGGACCTTATAACTCAAACCGCTCCCCGTGCGCTTCGCATCCGCTGGCGGCCGCTGGACGTCGTCCGGCGCTTTCCTCGGATCGGACGGCGTCTCTTTCGGCGCGGGCGCGTTGAAAGAAATCAGCTCGACGTCGAAGACCAGCATTCCGGCCGGCCGGCCTTCTTTTCCTTTGTAGGCGAGCTCCTCGGGAATCCAGAACCGGCGCTTTTCGTCCGCGACCATCAACTGCACGCCTTCGGTCCAACCCGGGATCACTTTATCGAGCGGAAACGTGGCGGGCTTCCCCTTGCTCAGCGAGCTGTCGAACATTTTGCCGTCGGTGGTCCAGCCGGTGTAATGCACCGTCACGAGATCGGTCTTCGCCGGATGCGAGGAACCTTTGCCGCGCGTTAACACTTTCGACGCGAGGCCCGACGCGGTTTTCTCCGCCTCAGCCGGCGGAGCGGAGACATCCTCCGGCGCTGGAATAGGCGACGGGCTCGACGTTTGTCCTGATGCGATCGAGGCGATCATCAACACGGCTAACCAGATCGAATTCATTCTTGTCATTCCCCCAAGCCTAGCGCTGCTCCCCCATTCGGAGGAGCGAAAATTCCATACCTTGCGGTTTTGCCGTGCGGTCCTGTTCTCGAGTTCATTGGGGCATGAAATCATTACCAATACAGATTGTTAATTTCCGCGGAGCAGCCGGCCTGCTTGCCGTGGCGCTCCTCTCCATGATCGCGATGGCCGTCGCCGCGGACCCCACAACGTCTGGGGAACGCCATTGGGATCTGAAATTAGCGGACCAACCTTCGGGCTCGTTCAGGGAATCATCGGTTGTTGGCGCCGATGGAAATGTGACGACGAAGGAACAGATGGTCATGGAGATCAATCGACTGGGCAGCAAGGTTTCGATCCAGAACGAAACAGAAACGGTCGAGAACCCCGCGGGCGAAATGCAATCGCTCGTCACGACGATGAGCAGTTCGCAGGCTTCCACGCGCCTTCGGGTGACACGCGGCAGTCGAAGCGCTTCAAATCGTGACTGAAGCTGGAGGGAAATCTTACGAGAAGCAGATTCCCTTCACCGGATCGATCGTAGGACCCAAGGGAATTGAGCGGCTCAGCCGCGAGAACCTGAAAAAAGAAGGCGCCACGATTTCGTATCGCATGTTTTCGCCGGAGGCCGGAAACGTGGCCACGATGGAACGCAAGGTGATCGGCACGCTGGACGATAAAGGTCGCAAGCTGCTCAAGTGCGAGGAAACGATCGAAGGTTTTCCCGGCAAGCAATTCGTCACGATTGACGAGAACGGCCGGTGGATTACGCGGCAGCAAACTTTTCCCTTCGGCGAGCTCGTCATCGAACCCAGCACACGAAAGACGACCGGCCAGAGTCCGTCGGTGGCTCCGGCTTCCACGGCGTTGCCGAAGGAAAGTTACGATCGCACAATGGCGCGCTCGAATATTCTCCTGCCCGATCCGCGCAGCATCTCCGCAGTGACGCTGCGGGTCGGCCACCTTAAGCCCGAGCTCGGCTGGCCTGAGTTGGAAGGCCCGGGCCAGCGTGTCCTCGAAAGATCGAGCGCGACGATGGTCGTCGAAATACGCCGGCGCGAAAAAGGATCCGGCCCCTCCGATGAGAAGCCGGACGAAAGTTGCCTTCGCCCAAATGCCCTCGTCCAGAGCGACGATGCGGAGGTCATTCGCATCGCCCGGGAGGTAACAGCGAATGTGCAGGGAGATTTCGAGAAAGCCCGGCGATTGCAAAATTGGGTCAGTCAAAACCTCGAGTTCGATCTGGGGATAGCGCTGGCCCCCGCTTCCGAAGTGGTGCGTAACCGGCGAGGCACATGCGTAGCCTACGCGGTGCTTCTCGCCGCCCTCGAGCGGGCGGCGGGCCTGCCTTCACGCGTCGTCATGGGGTTCGTTTACGCGAATGGGATCTGGGGTGGCCACGCCTGGACGGAAGCGTATCTCGATAACCGTTGGATCGCGCTCGATGCGGCCCTCTTCTCACCCGGACCAGCGGATGCAGCCCGGCTGCGCTTCGGCGCTTCGGCTGGCGACGATCAACTCATTAAAATATTGGCCGGCGGGGCGCAGCTCTACGGAAACGTGGAGTGCCGGGTGACAGCTTTCGAGTTGAATGGCCGCACGATCAACGTCCCGGAAAAAGCCACTCGTTACGAAATCGCGGGTCAGCGCTACTCGAATCCGTGGCTGGGCTTTTCGCTGGAGGCGCCGGAAGGATTCCGTTTCACCACCACCGACGCCGTCTTTCCCGACCGAACCCTTCTGGCCCTCGAAGGACAGCAGGCGCGAAAGATCACTCTGACCATGACCAACATTGGAGCCGATGCCGACGCTGCGGTTAAAAAAGCGATTTCCTCGCTCGGCGACGTGAGGCCTCGGGGGCACAAGATTGGACAGCTCACTGGAGAAATGGCGTCCGGTCCGAAGGGCGCGCGGCTGGTTTGGCGACAGGGCAATTCTCTCTGGGTATTGACGGCCGAAGGCGACTCGGCCGATAAACTTCTGGAACAAATTGCCGCCACGTGGCGATGGACCTCATGAAAACCAGGCACCGGCTCGAGCAAATCGCATCCCGATTCCGGAAACCAAATCCGGAGCGGCTGGCTTGGGAAGAGCCTCTGCGAGTCCAGTTCATTTCGCGTCTCCTGATCCTGTCCGGACTGGCCGAAATAACGCTGCTTGTTCTCGGATACGCTGGCGTCATCCGAAGCGCGTTTTTTCCCTGGGCGAATTTTGAATCGCTCTTCCTGTTGCTCCTTTCCGCCTGGTGCATCCGAAAGGGAAAGGTGGTCACCGCGGCGGGATTTTTTCTCGTTTCGATCTCGCACATGGCGGCGTTCATCATCTCTGCCTACGGCCCGCGCAGTGCGGCGCCGGCGTTGCTCCTGCCCACCATAATCATCAGCGGGATGGTGACCGGCCGTTATTTTCTCGCCACCTGGTGGGCGGTCTGCGTCGCAGTTCTCCTTTGGGTTTCGACGGCTACGTCGAGACTCGATTGGCCGGCGATTCTGTTTTGGAGCGCGGGATACGCGGCGACCGCCTATTTGATCTGGCTGTTCGCTTCTCATCTCGAGCGGCTTCTTGAAGCAGCCACCCGGAGCGGCGAAGAACGGCGGGAGGCGGTCGTGGGAGAGCGGCTGCGACTGGCGCGCGAAATCCACGACACGCTGGCGCAGGGCTTCACCGGAATCGTGATCCAGATAAACGCAGCGGAACAGGTCGCATCGGAAAGAAATGAAGAAACCTGGAGCCATCTGGAAAAGGCGCGGGCCCTCGCGCGGCGCAGTCTCGATGAAGCGCGCCGCTCGATTCTCCTCCTGCGTTCAAGCGATCTGCACGACTCCGATCTGCTGACGGCCATTGAAAAAGTCGGGCGTCATCTGCTGGTGGACGAGTCGATTCAGCTGGAAGTAGTGCGCGAAGGCGAGGCCTACAAATTGTCGGACGAGGTCGAGACCGAATTGCTGCGCGTCGGCCAGGAAGCCGTGACCAACGCCATCCGTCATTCCGGCGCGACCAGGATCAAGGTTTCGCTTCGTTACCTGCCGCATGAAGTGATGCTTCGAGTCTCGGATGACGGGAAAGGATCGATGCCCGACGCGCCGGGCCTCGGCATGCGCGGGATGGAAGAACGAATGCAGCGAGTGCACGGCCACCTCGAAATCATCGCGCAACCTCGAATCGGCACGGCGGTCTGTGCGAGCGTGGCCGTCTAAACCACCGTGTCCAAACAAACCAAAAAGATTCGAGTGCTGGTCGCGGAAGACCACAACGTTGTCCGCGAAGGCGTCGTTTCGATTTTGAATCGCGCGGGCGACATGACGGTGGTAGCGGAGGCGAAGGATGGAATCGAAGCCGTGGAGCGCTTCCGGGAATTCCGGCCGGACGTTGCCCTCCTTGATCTCGAAATGCCGCGGCTCAGCGGGATCGAAGCAATCCGCGAGATTGTCAGCGAAGCACCAGATGCGCGGATCGTCGTCCTGACCACCTATGCGGGGGACGATCGCATTCATCGTGCGCTCGAAGCCGGGGCGAGCGCTTACTTGCTCAAGGATGCCGCGACCGAAGTTCTCCTGGAAGCGATCCGCAGAGTCCACTCCGGCGGATCGTTCGTCGACTCCGCGGTGGCCGCGGAGCTCGCGCAACGCTCCATGTCCGGGCCGTCCCTTTCCGCGCGCGAAATCGAAGTCCTTAAGATGATCAGCGGAGGAAAGAGCAACAAGGAAATCGCAGCCGCCCTCTTCGTCGCCGAGAGCACGGTGAAGACTCACGTGGCGACCATCTACGAAAAGCTCCGCGTGACCGATCGCACCGAAGCCGTCGTCCGCGCGATTCAGCGCGGCATCATTCGCGTTTGATTCCAAACTCTCCTGTCCCCCTCGTTCCCAAGCTCCAGCTTGGGAACGCACTTGGCCTTCGAAGCTCTGCTTCGCCAGCGTGACAGCCCCATCCAGCTGGCGCCGAGGGTTCTTGGTAGGCTGCGACCGGGGCCTGGAGCAACGCTCGGACGAAGCGAAGCTTCGGGGATAAGAGCATTCCCAAGCTGGAGCTTGGGAACGAGGGGGCGGCGCAAGAATTAGGGAGTTGAAGATCATAACGCCTAGTTCGCTGTCGGCTCGATCAGCCCGAAGTCGCCGCTCTTGCGCCGGTAAAGAACGTTCACCTTGGCACTGCGCGCGTTCAGGAAGACGAGAAATTGCCGGTGAGACATTTCCAATTGCAGGACGGCTTCGTCCACAAACATCGGTTTAACCGGGACCCGTTCGGTGCTGACGATGGCGTGTTCGTGATGCTCATCCTCCTCGGTCGGCTCGCGGATGAAGCACCTGTTCCTCGAGATGCTGAACGATGTTTTTGCGCGGGCGATGGTTTCGCATGAGCCGCGTCTTATATTTGCGCATCTGGCGCTGCACTTTGTCCGCCACGGCATCGATCGCGGCATACATGTCGTCGGTCTCTTCGCAGGCTTCGATCGTGATGTGGTTCGAGCAGATGAGGACGATCTCCGCCGAGTGCCGGTATTTTTCCACCTCGAGGATGACGTGCGCTTCGATGATCTTCGGGTAATCGAGGTGCAGTCCCTCGATCTTGCGCGTGCAATAATCGTTGATCGCGTCGGTGATTTGCAGGTGCCGCCCGGTCACTTTGACGGGCGGATGAGCGTTCTTGGTTATCACTTCAATTCCTTTCGCTACATTTGAAAACGCTCGCCGAGATAGAGCTGGCGACTGATCGGATCGTTGATCAGAAAATCCTTGGTCCCTTCGCTTTCGACCCGTCCCTCGAAAATGAGATAGGCGCGGTCCACGATGGAAAGCGTCTCGCGCACGTTGTGGTCCGTAATCAGAATGGCGAGCCCGGACTTGCGAAGATTGACCACGATCTGCTGAACATCATAGACCGCGATCGGGTCGACGCCACTAAACGGTTCGTCGAGCATGAGCAGACTCGGCTGCGTGACGAGCGAGCGGGCAATGGTGAGGCGCCGTTTCTCGCCGCCGCTTAAAGTGATCGCGGTATTCTTTGCGATGCGCTCGATGCCGAATTGGTGGAGCAATTCCTCGCAGCGCTGGCGTCGCTCCTGTTTGCTCAGCGGCAGCGTCTCCAGAATCGCGAGGATGTTTTGCTCGACGGTCATCTTGCGAAAGATCGATTCCTCCTGCGGCAGATAACCCATGCCGAGCCGAGCGCGTTTATACATCGGATAATTCGTCACGTCCGTGCCGGAGAACATGACCCGGCCGCTGTTCGGCCGGACCAGCCCGACAATCATATAGAAGCTGGTTGTTTTCCCGGCGCCGTTCGGCCCGAGCAACCCGACAATTTCCCCCGCGCGCACCTTGATGTCGATGCCGTTCACCACCGCGCGGCCACCGTAGATTTTCACCAGCTGCTCGGTCGCGAGCACATATTCCTCCCCGGAGGGCGGGGAGGACTGTGACGTAAGCGGCGAACTAGCGGCAGTCGGACTGTTCACTGCTTCGGCGTCTCCTCCGCCTTGGGCGCCTGCCGGATTTCGGTGCGGCTCGGCCCGGTCGTTTGCAATTGGCCCGCTTCGTTCAAGATCATCACGGTATCGGGGCTCGTGGCCACGTGCGTATTCAAACCCTGCTGCACGCGCGGATTTCCGCTCAGCTCAAAATTGCCAGTGGCAGCCGTGTAGACCGCCCTATCAGCCCGGCCGACCATCCGGCTCGGCGGGCCTCCGGCTGGATCTGGGCGCTCTCGCACCACCCCCACATTACCTTCCACAACCGCCTTCTCGAGTCCCTCACCCTGGTCCCTGGCAATATAGATGGTGAGCTTGTCTCCCTGGATCTGAAAACGTGGATCGGTCACGATGATGTGTCCGCTAAAAGTTCCGATCGATTTGGTCGAATCGAAAACCGCCTGGTCCGCATAAATCTCAGTCACAATCTGTTCCCCCGGAACAGCCGGTTTTTTGGGGCCCTTCGTTTTTTCCTCCGGGCTCTTTTCGGCCGCGACGGCCACATCCTTCGGTTTCACCGGGGCCGTATTTTCCGGCAGCGGGCGCGGGGTCCGCGTCGAGAGCGTGGATGGCGCCGAACCCTGGCCACGGAGACTTCCGGCCAGCACTGCCACGCATAGCACTGCGCAAACACCGAGGAATTTTCTCATTCAGGTTCGTTCCCGGCAGTTCGCGCTTTCCCTCGCACCACCATCTTTACATTCCCCGCCAGGGTGCCCTGCCGGGAAATCATTTCAAACTTCATCGTGTCCCCCGCGATCTCGAAATCGGAGCGTTTTACCGTCGTCCGGACCTTTGAAGAAAGCACCTGCGTCTTCAGGTTGAACACTGAGGTCTGCATGATGATCTCCATATCGGGCGTCTCTGTCTCTGGCAGGAAAGTTGTAAATTTCACTCCCTGAAATTCGATGTTCTCTTCGTCGAGCCGCCTGGTCACGCCAGCCGAAAGTTTCCCGCGGAGCCGGCCGAGGAGGTCGAAGTCCGGGAGCACCAATCCTTTCGCGTCATGGCCCGTGGCGATGGGGACGTCGGTCACTCCCTCCTCCGGTTTGGGCCGCTCCTTTTTCTTGGGCGTCGCGGTCACCTTGGGCGTGGCCCCCTTTTTTCGGCGGCAACGACACCACAGGTAAGGAGAGCGAGGACTAGGAAAGCGGAGAACGCGCTCGAGATTCCAGCGCGACCGCTACGAAACGGCAGCATGAATAGCTTTTAACATGCGAAGATGCTTCGGCAACTGCTTTAGCGGAATCTGGTTCGGACCGTCCGACAGCGCGCGCGCTGGATTCTCGTGCACCTCCATGAAAAGGCCGTCGCAGCCCGCGGCCATCGCCGCGCGGGCCAGCACAGGGGCGAGCGCGCCGTCGCCGGAAGTGGAATCGCCCGCGCCGCCGGGGCGTTGGACCGAATGGGTCGCGTCGAAAACCACGCGGTAGCCGGCTTCCCTCATCCAGTAAAGCGAACGGAAGTCAGCCACGAGATTGTTGTAACCGAAAGTGGTGCCGCGTTCTGTAAACAGGAAATTCTTATTGCCGAAGGCGGTGAGCTTTTCGGCGATATTTTTCACGTCCCAAGGCGCGAGGAACTGGCCTTTCTTTACGTTCACGACGCGCCCGGTTTCCGCGGCGGCCTGGAGGAGATCGGTTTGCCGGCAGAGGAAAGACGGGATTTGCAGCATATCGATGACGTGCCCCGCAATCTCCGCTTCCGCCGGCGAATGCACGTCGGTCGTCACCGGGATTTTCAACTCTGCGCCGATCGCGGCGAGAATTTCGCAGCCCTCCTCGACTCCGACGCCGCGATAAGAACGGACCGACGTCCGGTTTGCCTTGTCATATGACGCCTTGAAGACGAACGGCACTGACTCCGCCGTGCAGATCTCCGCGATCCGCCGCGCCATGCGCCAGACGAACTTCTCCGATTCGATCACGCAGGGCCCGAGGATGAAGGCGGGGCGTCCGCCACCGATGGTGACGGAACGAATTTTGAGCGGCTTGGGCTTCATACAGGAGCGAATAACGTTGTCATCCCGAGTCTCGCAATGGCGGGACGAGGGACCTCACAGTAGCTCAAAGGTCACACAAACTAAAAGCGGCTATGATCGAGGGCATCGCTGCGTGGATCGCGATAGCGTCGTTTGCGTAAGTTTTCATTCGACTGCGAGGTCCCTCGTCCCGCCATTGCGGGACTCGGGATGACAAGCAAGTAGTCACGCGTTGAGTTTCTTTCGTTTGAAAAGATCGTAAATGGCAAACGGCACATAGAGCACACAGAAAAAGGCCAGGGCCAGCAGATGCATCTGCAAAAGATAAACCGGCCAGTTGTCCGAGAGGAAATCGAGCAGCGAGGCCTCCTTGGGCTTGTGCAGCAGGTAGCCGTAATTCACGCCCGTGATCAGATCGACGATGATCGTCACGACAAAGTAAACCTCCGACCACGCGAATGTCCGCCAGATCGAACTGAAATGCGGACGATAGCCGCGCATCACCATCAAAAAGACAATCCCGACCACGATCCCGGAGTGCCCGATGAAGAAGCTAAAGAAGCGGACATCGGGAAAGGCGTGGCGGAGATCGGGCGTGAGGATGGCCTGCAGCGTCCCGCCGATTCCCCAAAAGTAGGCGACCTCCAGCCAGCGTTCCCGGCCCGTGAGCAGGGCCACGACGATGGCGACCATGGCCCAGTCGCAAAGTTGAAACGGCAACTCCGACTGCCAGGTGATCTCCTGGGTCGATCGGAGATAGAGGGCGTAACCGAGATAATTGAGGCCCAGCAGAATCGCGATGAGCTTTCCGACGGTTCGCTCTCCGCGCGGCCAGCGCTTTTTGCGAACAAACGCCGCCATGACGAACGGGAGCGCAATGGTCAGGAGAATGACGACCAGATGCGCCAAACCAAAGCGCTCGAAAACAGGTGCGGCATCCTCCATTTCCGCGATGAAATCAACGAGGCCGAAGCCCGACAAGAACTATCGAATCACCCAGAGATTGCACGGGATGACATCCGTGATCCAGGCAACGTGCGGCGGCAGCCCTTCATCCCGGCAGGCTGCCGGATCGACCGGCACCGCCAGGAGCGAAGCGTCGATCGATTGGATGAAATCGAGGGCCGCATAACCGGTGTTGCCGCGGATGCAGCGCGCCTCGATGGGAACATCCGTCTCGCCCGCCGAGTCGATGAATTTTTCGAGCGCGATCTCCTCTTCATCGAGCGTGCGCGCGCCTTCGCTCCCAGACTCCGGCGCGTCCGTTCGCGCCTTGGCTCGCGCTTCATCGAAAGTCGTGTAAACGCGAATCACGAAAAGCTTCTCGCATTTCTCGAGAGCCGCCAACCGCAACACCTTGAGGAGCGCGGCGCGGCCATGATCCGAGTGTTCGGCCAGGAACACGATCCGGCCCAGCGGCTTCGGCTCGTGCTCGGGTTTAGTGAAGAGGATGACGGAACTGGCCGACTTGCGCACCAGCGTTCGCGCGACGTTGCCGAGAAAGGGGCGGAGCACGACTTCCTTCTCCAGCGCGCCGGCCACCAGCAAATCGATCTCATTGTCCCTGACCGCTTCCAGGATGGCCGCCGCCGGATCGTCGGCCCGGTGATAATGAATCGCGGAATCCTCCGGCAGCTCGAGCTGCCGAAGAGCAGAGCCAAACTTTCTATTCGTCTCCTCGTCGCGATTCCCCACGTAAATGAGCTGGAGCTCCTGGCAAAGGCGATCGCGCACGCGCTTCCCCTCTGCCAACACCTGGAGAAAGCGGGGCGAAAACGTGCTGGCCACGGCTACGGTGCGATAAGGGGGCTCGATCATTTTTGCGCTGCTATCTTCCCGATTTGCGACCGCTCAGCAACTCGCATTGCGAGCCTACCCTTCGCCAGAGCGCCGCAGCCTTGCGAATGACGCTCGGACGTTCCACGTTGGCGCTTCCATGATCCGCCGCGCAATTTACCCCGGCAGCTTCGACCCGGTCACGAACGGGCACCTGGACGTCATCGATCGCGCCCGCAAGCTCTTCGATGAAGTCATCGTCGCCGTCGCGCACAACGACCAAAAGCATCCGCTCTTCACCCTCGAGGAGCGGCTCGACCTGCTTCGATCCACCATCGGCACCAGGAAAAAGGTGGAGATCGCGCCGCTGGACGGCTTGCTGGTGGATTTCGCGGTCGAGCGGAAAGCTACAGCCGTGATCCGCGGGCTGCGGGCCATCTCGGACTTTGAGTTTGAATTCCAAATGGCGCTGATGAATCGCAAGCTCGAATCACGGGTCGAGACGATTTTCCTGATGCCGAAGGAGGAATATACCTATCTGAGCTCGCGCATCGTGAAAGAGATCGCGCGGCTCGGGGGCGACGTAACTGATTTCGTTCCGGCCCGCGTGGCCAAGGCGCTGACGAGGAAACTCAAGTTGTAGGCGTTAATGTTGAACGCCGCGGCAGGTCCGGCGTCTGACACAGACGCCCTCCAATGCTAGGGTCCGCACGATGAAAGTTCACCTCCGACAAATCCAGGCGGATGGTTTGCACCTCGAAGGCGAGGAGGAATGCTCCATCCCTGATCTGGCGGGCGAAGATGTCATCTGCGCCGGGCCGCTGCGTTACTCGCTCGATCTCGGCGTTTCCGAAGGATCGGTCTGGGCGACCGGGACCCTGGCGCAACCGGTGGAACTGAAATGCGTCCGGTGCCTCGAGCCGTTCAAATTCGATATCGAGGTAAAAGCATTCTCGATTCATCACGAGCTGACCGGGCCCGAGGTCATCGATCTGGGGCCTTACGTGCGCGAGGATATTCTGCTGAATTTGCCGGCCCATCCTCATTGCGACCGCGAAGGCGGCCGGAAATGTCCCGCCGCCGTGGCGCCCGCGCCGGTTCCCGACGCAGAACTTAAACGTCCGCCGGACTGGAGCGCCCTGGATAAGCTGAATCTTGGTTGAGGGGTTGAGCAAGAGGTTGAGAGGTTGAGAGGTTGAGAGGACTCGCTGCGATCCTTCCTCTCAACTCCTCAACCCCTCAACCTCTCAACCCTCCTTGTTTTTTCCCAATTTCCTGCTTTCCTGTTGGCCCTTATGGGAGTTCCCAAACGCAAAACTTCGAAGATGCGCCTGCGCACCCGCAAAGCGTCCCATCGCTGGCAGGCCCCGCAGCTTAACAAATGCACGCAGTGCGGCAGCACGGTGGCATCGCACACGGCCTGTCCCTCCTGCGGGTATTACAAGGGCCGGCAGGTGTTGACCATCGGGGCGTAGTCGTTGGTTGAGGGGTTGAGAAGTTGAGCGGTTGAGAGGAGGCGGAAGCCCCCGTTTTAATCCTGTCCTCTCAACTCCTCAACCACTCTACCTCTCAACCATTTTGATTTTGCATTCCCGCCTCGAAGTCCGCAAAATCCCGCTTCGATGAAAATCGCTCTCGATGCCATGGGCGGCGATTTCGGCCCACCTCACATTGTGGGCGGTGCCGTCCTCGCGCTGAGGGAATACCCGCGCATCGATAAGCTTTACCTCGTTGGTGACACGCCCCAGATCGAGGCGGAACTCAAAAAGAACGGCTGTAATGATCGCCGGGTGGAGATTATTCACGCCACCCAGGTGGTCGCGATGACGGACGGCGCGGTCGAGGCTGTCAGGCGCAAAAAAGATTCGTCGGTCAGCCGCGCGGTCGATCTCGTTAAAAAAGGAGAGGCGGCGGCGATTGTGAGCGCGGGCCATACCGGCGCCGCGGTCGCAGCCACGACCATCAAGCTGCGAACGCTTCCAGGCATCGACCGGCCCGGGATCGCGGCGGTAATTCCGTCCGAGACCAATGTTTTCGTATTGATTGACGCCGGCGCGAACAGTGACGCGCGGGCCGAGCACCTTATGCAATACGCCATCATGGGCTCGGTTTATTCGCGCCACGTCCTGGGCTACAAGAGTCCGCAGATCGGGCTGATGTCGATCGGCGGCGAAGATGTAAAGGGCTCTGATCTCACGAAGGAAGTCTTCAAGATGCTCAAGGAGAGCGGCCTCAATTTTCGCGGCAATATCGAAGGGCACGATCTGTTTGCCGAACCGGTCGAGGTGGTGGTTTGCGACGGCTTCGTCGGCAACGTCATTTTGAAAACGTGCGAATCGATCGGCGACGCGATTTTCAAATGGCTCAAGCACGAGCTGATGAAAAGCAAGGTCCGCATGCTGGGGGCTTACCTGGCCCAAAACGCGTTTCGCACGATCAAAAAAAAGGTGAACTACGAGGAATACGGCGGGATGCCGTTGCTTGGCGTGAACGGGATTTGCATCATTGCGCATGGGGCGAGCACGCCGCTCGCGATCAAAAACGCGTTGCGGGTCGCCGCCGAATCGATTGAACACCAGGTGAACCCGCATATCGTCGAGGAGGTTCGCCGATATCATGAAACGACAGCCCCGCTCGAGCCCGCGCTCCGGTAAGACGCGCACCGTCTCCATTGTCGGGACCGGCAGTTACATGCCGGAAAGAATCCTGACCAACGCGGAGCTGTCCAAAAAGGTGGACACCAGCGATGAGTGGATCACGACGCGCACCGGCATCAAGGAGCGCCGGATCGCCGCGAAGGATGAGCAAACCAGCGACATGGCCTCCCGGGCCGCGTTGAGGGCTCTGGAACAGGGCGAGGTAAAGCCGGAAGAAGTGGATCTGATCCTCGTGGCGACCGCCACGCCCGACATGCTCTTTCCGGCCACCGCTTGCTTTGTCCAGGCGAAGATCGGCGCGAAAAACGCCGCCTGTCTCGATATCTCCGCGGCGTGCGCCGGCTTTTTGTTCGGCATCGAGATCGCGCAGCAATTCATCACCTCCCACACGCACGAGACGGTCCTGGTCATCGGCGCGGAAAAGTTGAGCTCGATCACCAACTGGAACGATCGCAACACCTGTGTGCTTTTCGGCGACGGCGCCGGCGCGGCTGTCCTGCAGCATCGCGGGCGCGCGCACGGCGTCATCAGCACGCACATCGGCAGCGACGGCAGCTTTACCGATATTCTCTTCATGCCGGGGGGCGGGTCGCGTTGTCCGATCACAAAGGATAACGCGCACATGAACCTGGCCACGATTCACATGACCGGGAAGGAAGTTTACAAGCAGGCCGTCATCTCGATGCTCAACGCCTCCAAAAAAGCGCTCGAACAGGCAGGGCTCACGACGGACGACATCGCGTGCGTTATCCCGCACCAGGCAAATCTGCGGATCATCGAAGCAATCGCGGATCGCCTGAAGATTCCGCTCGACCGTTTCTACGTGAATCTCGACAAGTACGGCAACACCTCCGCCGCGGCGGTCGCCATGGCCCTCGATGAAGCGAATCGGAGCGGCCGGATCAAGCGAGGCGATTACGTCCTGATGGTCGTCTTCGGCGGCGGCCTCACCTGGGCGAGCACGGTGGTGGAATGGTGAAATCGCCCTTCGCCAGATCCGGGCGTCCGCACGTTGCCGTGAGCCGAATTCGGCTGCTCGCCGGCATTCTGTCGTTTATGACCAGCACCGCCGCGCTGGGCACTCCAGGGGACAAAGAATCACAACTCGAAAAGCGATACGGGAAGCCCGTCAAAGTCGAGGAGTTGTCCTACTGGGAGGACGCCAAGAATCTTTCTTACCGATGGAACGGCTACAAGATCGAGGTCTTCCTGTGCAAAGGAAAAAAGGACTGGTGGAAAGGAGTCTCCCATTCCGAAAAGATCCAAAAAGAGAACGGTGAGCCTTTATCCGTCGACGAGGTAAACAAATGGCTGGAGTGGAACGGAGCCGGTGAGAAATGGATTGCCGAGGAATACAAGCCAGACATACCGGTGGAGCCGAAGGACACGCCAGAAAAGATCTGGCGACGAGCGGACAAAAAGGTTGTCGCCTCCTATGGTCCGTTCGGAATAATTTTCAACAGTCAGGAGTTTTACGACATGTAGGGCGATAAGGTGGGCGACGTTGATACGCATCTGAGGCTTGTAACTCCTTGAAGTGGGAAATTAGTTCGCAAGCCGACCGGTTGCGCTACCTTCCCGCCATGTTGATCGAGACCCACGCCCACCTCGATTACCCGGATTTTGCGCCGGACTTCGATGACGTGCTGCGCCGGGCGACCGAAGCCGGAGTCACGCGAATCATCACGATCGGGACGTCGGTCGAGAGCAGCCGGCGCGCGGTCGAGCTGGCGGAGAAGTATTCGAATGTCTTCGCGGTGATCGGAGTTCACCCAACTTACGTGGAAGAGTCGGCGGAGGACGTGATTACGCCGCTGCGCGAATTGGCGAGCAATTCTCGCGTCGTCGCGATTGGCGAAACCGGGCTGGATTATCATTCGCTCCCGAGTCTGGAGCTGGCGAAAGAACGAAAGGAAACGCAGCTTTTCTCCGGGGCGCTCCAGACCTCGACGGAGCACCAGCTCGAAGCGGAAATCCACGACGGTGCCTACAAATCGAAACAGGCGAGCTTGTTTGAACAACAACTGGATCTCGCGGTCGAATTGGGACTAAACGTGGTCATTCATCAACGGGACGCCTGGGACGATACGCTCGAGATTTTAAGGCCTTATACGGGCAAGGTGCGGGGCGTCTTTCATTGTTTCGGCGGGACGCTGGAGCAAGCGGAAGAGGTCATCGCCCTGGACCATCTCGTTTCGTTCACCGGCATCGTGACTTTCAAGAACGGCGCGAGCGTGCGGGAAGTGGCGGCCCAGGTTCCGCTTTGGAAGTTCATGGTGGAAACCGATTGTCCTTATCTGGCGCCGGTCCCTTTTCGAGGGAAGCGCTGTGAACCGGCGCACACGCGGCTGGTGGCGGAGTCGATCGCGGCCGCCCGAGGCCTTCCTCTCGAGGAAATCGCTGAGGCAACGACGGATACCGCGGAGAAATTCTTCCGATTCAATCGATGATTAAGAGATTATTCGCTCTCGCCGGCACCGCCCTCCTCGTCACCTCCTGTGTCACGCCGGACACGCGGCACCATGTCGTGATCAGCGTTCCGCAGCAGCGCATGGCGGTCCTCGATAACGGTGTGCTGATGACGACCTATCCGATTTCCACTTCGAAGTTTGCGATTGGTGACGTGCCTGGAAGCAACGGAACGCCGCTGGGCGAGCTCGAAGTGGCGAAAAAGATCGGCGGCTCAGCTCCGAGCGGAATGGTCTTCAAGGATCGGAAACCGACCGGCGAAATCCTGGTGCCGGACGCGCCGGGCCGCGATCCGATCGTGACGCGCATTCTTTGGCTGCGCGGACGCGAAGCCCAAAACGCGAACGCCTACGGCCGTTACATCTACATTCATGGAACGCCGGAAGAGCGAACCATCGGCACGCGTGCCAGTTACGGCTGCATCCGAATGCGCTCGCGGGATGTCATCCAACTTTACGATATCGTCGGCCCGCGCGCGCGGGTGACGATCTTGAACGAACCGCTCGAAGCCATGGTGCCGGCGCTGGCGCCAGTCCCCGCTGCTGGAGGGACGACTTCGGTGTCGTCCCGTTGATTGCTTAGGGCAGCTTCCCGAGGTGCTCCCGCGCCGAGGTCCGCGAAAGCAGCTCGATGTCTGCGTCGACCATAATCTGGACCAGCTCGTGGAAACGCACCTTGGGTTCCCAATCCAGGACCTTTTTCGCCTTCGACGCGTCGCCGATGAGCAGGTCGACCTCCGCCGGGCGCTCATAGCGTTCGTCGTGCTTCACATATTTTTTCCAATCGAGGTCGGCGCGGGCGAAAGCGGTCTCGACGAACTCGCGGACCGTGTGCGTCTCGTTCGTGGCCAGGACGTAATCATCGCCATCGCTCTGCTGTAAGATTCGCCACATCCCTTCGACATACTCGGGCGCATAACCCCAGTCGCGTTTCGCATCGAGGTTACCCAGGAAGAGCTCGTTCTGCAGACCCAGCTTTATCGCCGCCACCGCGCGCGTGATCTTCCGCGTCACGAACGTTTCGCCGCGCCGCGGACTTTCGTGGTTGAACAAAATGCCGTTGCTGGCGTTGAGGCCGTAACTTTCCCGGTAATTCACCGTTGACCAATAAGCGAAGACCTTGGCCACGCCGTAAGGACTCCGCGGCCAAAACGGAGTGGTCTCCGTTTGCGGCACCTCCTGCACCTTGCCAAACATCTCGCTGCTCGACGCCTGGTAAAATTTCGACCGAATGCCGGTTTCACGGATCGCTTCGAGGATGCGAATGGTTCCGACGCCGGTGACGTCGGACGTGTATTCCGGGATATCGAAGCTCACCCGCACGTGGCTTTGTGCGCCGAGATGGTAAATCTCGTCGGGCTTCAATTCGTAAAGCAGCTTCACCAGATTCACCGAATCGGCCAGATCGCCGTAATGGAGGAACAAGCGCACGCCGTTGATGTGCGGATCCGCGTAAAGATGGGCGATGCGGGACGTGTTAAAGGTGCTCGCCCGCCGGATGATGCCATGGACTTCGTATCCTTTTTCAAGGAGCAAATCCGCCAGGTAACTGCCGTCCTGCCCCGTAATTCCGGTGATGAGTGCCTTCGTCATTTGTTTCCGACCGTCAATGATGCCAGCGCTCTCTGCTGCGCTGCGATCAATTCTCCGATCCCCTTTTTCCCCAGGGCCAGCATTTCGGCAAGCTCCTCGCTCGAAAACGTAGCCTCTTCGCCGGCGCCCTGCATTTCGACAAGCTCGCCCTCTTCAGTCGCGACCAGATTGAAATCCACCGTCACCGCCTTGTCTTCCTCGTAATCCAGGTCGAGAACCGGCACGCCGCCGAGAACCCCGGCACTGATCGCGGCGACCAGTTTCCGAATCGGCGACGAATCGATCTTCTTGTCGTCCACCAGTCTCCGGCAAGCCACGGCTACCGCCAGACTGGCGCCGGTAATCGCGGCCGTTCGCGTGCCGCCATCGGCCTGGAGGACATCGCAATCGACCCACATCGTGCGGGGACCGAGTTTCTCGAGATCGACCACCGCGCGCAACGAGCGTCCGATCAGGCGTTGAATCTCCGTGCTCCGGCCGTCGAGCCGCCCCTTGGTAATATCCCGCGGTTTCCTCGTGTTCGTCGAGTAAGGAAGCATTGAATATTCGGCCGTCAGCCAGCCGCCCGTCACGCCTTGTTCTTTCATCCAGCGCGGGACAGTCTCTTCGATCATCACGCCGCAAATCACGCGCGTATTGCCCATGGCCACCAAGACCGAGCCGGTCGCGTTGGGAGCAACCCCCGTCTCGAAAGAGATGGGCCGGATTTCGTTGGGGGCACGTCCGTCAGCGCGTTGCATTTGGCAATTGTAGGGCGTCTGTGTCAGACGCCAACCAAAACTAAGGCGTTTCGCAGAATAGAGCCGCGGGGGACGGGAGCGATATCGACGGCAGGCCCGCAAGGTGAGCTTTCGGGAGAAAGCGAATCCAACGACCTACAGTTTATCCGTTTACGACCCGTCCACCGTTGGGATGAAGGACCTGCCCCGTCATGTAGGAGGAATCGTCCGAGGCCAGAAAAACGAATGAAGTCGCGACTTCTTCCGGCTCGCCCGCACGGCCAAGGGGCGTGTCGGACCCAAACGTCGCGACCTCGTTCGCTGGGAAGGTGGAAGGGATCAAAGGCGTCCAAATCGGCCCCGGCGCCACCGCGTTTACCCGGATTTTCTTGTCGGCGAGCGCTTGCGAAAGCGAACGGGTAAAGGCGACAATAGCGCCCTTCGTCGCGGAATAATCGAGGAGCTCCGGACTGCCCTGGTAAGCCGTTACCGACGCGCAATTTATGATCACCCCGCCCTTTTTGAAGTGCGGCATAACGGCCTTCGTCAGGAAAAAAAACGAGAAAATGTTGGTCCGAAACGTTTTCTCCAGCTGCCGTTCCGTTATCTTCGTGATGCTCTCCTGCGGATGCTGCTCCGCCGCGTTGTTCACCAGGATGTCGATCTTCCCAAGTTCGCGTTTGGTTTGCGTCACGGCAGCTCGACAAAACTTCTCCCGGCCGATGTCCCCCGCGATGAGCAGGCAACTCCTGCCCTGGCTTTCCACAAGCCGCTTGGTTTCGCGGGCGTCTTTGTGCTCGTTTAAATAGAGGATCGCCACGTCCGCGCCTTCCTTCGCGTAAAGGACCGCCACGGCCCTTCCGATTCCGCTGTCCCCGCCCGTGATCAGCGCGACTTTGTCCCGCAACTTGCCGCACCCGACATATTCGCTGGCTCCCGAACGCGGTTGGGGCCGCATTTTGTATTCGCGGCCGGGTCGCTGTCGCTGATGCTGGGGCGGACGGAGCTTTTTTTCTTTTGGCATGGCGGACTGAATCGATCCTGCGGCCGCTTTCAGATGTTTTGCCCACGTAATCCCGGTCCAGAGAAAGAAATTTCATTTTTTTTGAAAAAAATCCCCCTGGCGGCTTGACGACTCATTCCGGCTGGCTACTTTGCTGACCCCGCCTGAAGCGGGACTCCCGGTAGTCGCAAGACGAAAAGAGTTGGTTCTCGCCTATTTTGGGACTGCAAATTGGACTCAATTTTGTCCCGGCATGACGAACAAACCGCTGTCGCGAAAGCCGCACGGCCAGGAAATCATCGCCGGAGATCAAATTGGGTTTTTTTTGTGGACTGAAATGGCGCAAACCGCTGGTTCTTTGAAATCTACATACAGGGTAGTAAGTACAACTTTTAAGAGCTGAGTCTGAAAAGAAAGGCCGGGAAGGTAAGATGTCCCGGTCCGAGAGTTTCAGTTATCAAGTTTGAGCGTTGGAATCGGAAACGATTCTGGCGTTCTACAGATTGATCAAGCTACAAAGAGCACATAATGGATGCCTTGGTGCCAATAGGCGATGAAGGACGTGGCTAACTGCGATAAGCCTCGGAGAGCGGTAAACACGCTGTGACCCGGGGATTTCCGAATGGGATAACCTGAGTGGGGTAACACCTGCTCGAGTCTCTGTGAATACATAGCAGGGACATCGCGACACCCGGTGAAGTGAAACATCTCAGTAACCGGAGGAAAAGAAAGCGAAAGCGATTCCGTAAGTAGTGGCGAGCGAAAGCGGAACAGACCAAACCACCAGCTTGCTGGTGGGGTTGTAGGAGCCCGATGTGGTAGTGCAACGGTTAGATGAAGCGAATGGAAAATCGCTCCATAGAGGGTGACAGGCCCGTAATCGAAAACCCGCGCACGCCTAGGGATTTCCTGAGTAATACGATGCACGTGAAACTTCGTATGAATCCACGCCGACCACGGCGTAAGTCTAAATACTAATTGGCGACCGATAGTGAACAGGTACCGCGAGGGAAAGGTGAAAAGAACCGCTGTGAGCGGAGTGAAATAGTACCCTGAAATTATGTGCTTACAAGGTGTCAAAGCCCCGCAAGGGGTGATGGCGTGCCTTTTGCTTAATGAGTCTGCGAGTTATTGTCAGTGGCAAGCCTAAGTCGTTCTGCGATGGAGGCGAAGCGAAAGCGAGTCCGAAATGGGCGACCATAGTTGCTGGCAATAGACCCGAAGCCGAGGTGATCTACCCATGAGCAGGTTGAAGGTTGCTTAACCGCAACTGAAGGACCGAACCCGTGAAGGTTGAAAACTTCTGGGATGACTTGTGGGTAGGAGCGAAAGACTAATCAAACCCGGTGATAGCTGGTTCTCCCCGAAATAGCTTGAGGGCTAGCCTCGTGTGCTGACCTGCGGAGGTAGAGCACTGGATGAACTAGAGCCCATACCAGGGTATCGAATTCAATCAAACTCCGAATGCCGCAGGGTGTAACACGGGAGTCAGTGCGTGAGGGATAAGCTTCACGCGCGAGAGGCAAACATGCCAGACCAGCAGCTAAGGTGCCCAAATACCGTTCAGTGGAAAGGATGTGAGGTTGCTTAGACAGTGAGGATGTTGGCTTAGAGGCAGCCATCATTTAAACAGTGCGTAATAGCTGACTCATCGAGCGATCTCGCGCCGATAATGATTGGCGATAAGCGGTATACCGAAGCTCTGGAAGACGTTTGGTTTCGACCAGACGGATTGGTAGGGGAGCGTTGTAGCGACATTGAAGCAGGAGCGGAAGCAACTGTGGAGTTTCTACAAGTGAGAATGCAGACATGAGTAGCGACAAGCCAGGTTAAATTCCTGGCCGCCGTAAACCCAAGGTTTCCTGGGGAAGGTTCGTCCTCCCAGGGTTAGTCGGGACCTAAGTCGAGGCCGAAGGGCGTAGACGATGGACAGCTGGTTTAATATTCCAGCACCGGCTGTGGTTAAGTGTAGTTGTGACATATGAGCGGAGACAGGCCGTCGATTGAAAGTGACGGTCCCGCAAGGGGACGCTGAGGCTACGGCCAAGGCGGATCTGTTAAAGCTTGTATCAAGAAAACCAATTACATGTTCCCACGGTTGCCCGTACCGTAAACCGACACAGGTGGGTGGGTAGAGTATACCCAGGCGCGTGAGTGAAACCTCGTTAAGGAACTCGGCAATCTAGCCCCGTAACTTCGGAAGAAGGGGTGCCCCTCGCAAGAGGGGTCGCAGTGAAATGGGTCAACCGACTGTTTAACAAAAACACAGCACTCTGCTAAGTCGAAAGACAACGTATAGGGTGTGACACGTGACCAATGCGGAAAGATTATGGCAAGAGGTTAGAGCCGCAAGGCTCGAAGCTTCGAACCGAAGTCCCCGTGAATGTCGGCCGTAACTATAACGGTCCTAAGGTAGCGAAATTCCTTGTCGGGTAAGTTCCGACCTGCACGAATCGTGTAACGAGTTGACCGCTGTCTCAACGAGGAGCTCAGCGAAGTTGTAGTGGCGGTGAAGATGCCGCCTACCCGCAGTAGGACGGAAAGACCCTATGCACCTTTACTACACGCTGTTATTGTTGTTTCGATTTTGATGCTTAGCGTAAGTGGAAGACTGTGATTGAGCCCTTTCGGGGGTTCATGAGTCGCCAATGAAACACCACCCTTCGAAATTGGAATAACTAACCTCTTGCCTTATATCAGGCAGAGGGACACTGGCAGCCGGCTAGTTTTACTGGGGCGGTATCCTCCCAAAGAGTAACGGAGGAGTACGAAGGTTGGCTCAACCTGGTTGGCAATCAGGTGACGAGTATATGGATATAAGCCAGCTTAACTGCGAGACCTACAAGTCGAGCAGGTACGAAAGTAGGTCCAAGTGATCCGGTGGTTGAATGTGGAATTGCCATCGCTCAACGGACAAAAGGTACGCTAGGGATAACAGGCTGATCCTGCCCAAGAGCTCATATCGACGGCAGGGTTTGGCACCTCGATGTCGGCTCATCACATCCTGGGGCTGGAGAAGGTCCCAAGGGTCCGGCTGTTCGCCGGTTAAAGTGGTACGCGAGCTGGGTTCAGAACGTCGCGAGACAGTTCGGTCCTTATCCACTGTGGGCGCAGGAGAATTGAGGGGTTCAGACTCTAGTACGAGAGGACCGAGTCTGACGAACCGCTGGTGTTCCAGTTGTCGTGTCAACGGCAGTGCTGGGTAGCTATGTTCGGAAAGGATAAGCGCTGAAAGCATCTAAGCGCCAAGCCTATCCCAAGATGAGTTCTCCCTGAAGAGTCGTGGTAGACCACCACGTTGATAGGTTACTGGTGTAAGCGTAGTAATACGTTCAGCTAAGTAATACTAATAACTCGTTCGGCTTGGTCATTTACTTTTCAATTAACCCGTCGCGTCGGCGTCAAACCTGACGCGGCGGCAAATTGAGAGGAATGACTCTAAATAATTAATGAAAACGAAGCCTTAAATGCGGAACACTTCCTGTATGTAGATCTCAGAGAATCAGTGGGAAATTGCAGAATGCAGATCCTGATTGATGATTGGAAAAACAGCCAATCGGCAATCGACAGTCTGAAATCTGCAATCACCAGAGGAAAACGGCGACAAGTTCGCCGCTTTCCTCTGGTGATCATAGCGCAGTGGCACCACCCGTTCCCATTCCGAACACGGAAGTGAAACGCTGCAGCCCCGATGGTAGTGCGACGATAGGTTGTGCGAGAGTAGGACGTCGCCAGAACAAAAAGCCCGGTGGATTAATTCCGCCGGGCTTTTTGCTTTCCGAGGATCACTGGAAATCCGCGCAGGAAGCCGTTTGAGTGCAGCGCGATCGTGGCGTAAAGGAGAAGTCTTCAAGAAAGGTTCATATGCTGATCAGCAATAAAGTAGTCGATGCCATCAATGAGCAGATCGGGAATGAGTTCGGCGCCTCCCTGCAGTACATCGCGATCGCGGCTCATTTCTCGGCGGACGCTCTCCCGCAGTTGTCCGAGCACTTCTTCGCGCAAGCGGAAGAGGAAAAGGAGCACGCCATGCGCTTCATCAAATACGTCGTGGATGCCGGCGGCCGGGTTGTCCTTCCTGCGATCGACGCGCCCCAGGCCAGATTCAAAACAGCAGAGGCCGCGATCAAACTTTCGCTCGACCAGGAAGTGAAGGTCACGCACCAGATCAATGCGCTGGTCGAGTTAGCACGCTCGGAAAACGATTATATCACAATCAATTTTCTCCAGTGGTTCCTGACCGAGCAGCTCGAGGAAGTGTCGTCGATGGATAATCTCCTGAAGATCGTCCAGCGCGGTGCGGACAATCTTCTCCAGGTGGAGGAATATCTCGCCCGCGTGGGAAACAAGACGATGGCGGGACCGTCGAGTCATTGACCCCTAGCCGTCGCCCTGTGGGCACTTCGGAGGCGATCAGCACGGGTCTTTCGCGTCAGCCTCCGCCAAGCTACGGCGTGGCGAGCACCGAAGCGCTACAGAGGCTTTTTTCGGGCGAGCCGTTTCACCGCGGCCTGCCGCCGGGCGAATTCCTTGAAAGGCATGGCGGGTGAGCCCATCACCTTGGTGTCGTCGGGCACATCTTCGAGCACGGCGCTTTTGGCGGCGACCTGAACTCGATGCCCGATCTTAAGGTGGCCCGAGAAACCACTCTGCCCGGCAACGGCGACGTAATCGCCCAGCTCAGTAGAGCCGGCGATGCCGACCTGTGACACCAGCAGGCAATGCTTCCCGATCTTCACGTTGTGTCCAATCTGCACCAGGTTATCGATCTTGGTCCCCTCGCCTATGACCGTTTCACCCAGCGCGGCGCGGTCGATCGTCGTGCCGGCTCCGATTTCGACGTCGTCCTCGATTCGCACGATTCCAATCTGCGGAATTTTGTGGTGCTTGCCTTGATTCAGGGCGAAGCCATAACCGTCCGAGCCAATGACCACCCCGGCGTGGATGATGCAGCGACGGCCAATGCGCGTCCCATCGTAGATGACCACATTCGGATAAATAATGCAGTCGTCGCCGATCTTCGCTCCCGCCTCGATCGAGACGCCTTGAAAAATGGTGACGTTGTTCCCGAGGACAACGTTTTCGCCGATGATCGCGAAAGGCCCGATCGCGACATTCGTTCCCAGTTTGGCGCTTTCAGCGATGCTGGCTTTGGGCGACACGCCTTTTGGCATCGGCCGCGCGGAAAACCAGCGGGCCATGATTTTCGCCAGCGCAAAGTAGGGATCATCAACGCGGATCCAGCGCGCGTCGTCGCCCTCCAGATTCGCCGGAACAAGGATTGCGCCCGCTTTTGTCTCGGTGAGCTGGGCAGTGTATTTGCGATTGCTCAGGAAGGTGAGCTGTTCGGCGCGGGCATCAGCCAGAGCCGCGACTCCGCTGAGCGAACCGGCGCGGTCTCCCGCGTATTGGCCGCCAACAAAATCAACCATTTCTCCTATGGTCACCCCGGGCATCGCCCTGATTGTAGAGAAGGAAACGAAGATTGAAAGCCCGCCTCACCTCGGAAAGCTTGCTCTCAAAGCGATATATCTTTCACCGATTCTTGAGTTCCAATAAACCGAAGAAGTAGCCGCCCGGTCCGATCAGCGCCGCCTGCCGCCGCCGAGGAAGCTTCCCAAAATGCCGCGCACGATCTGCCGGCCCATCTGGCTGCTGGCGGCCCGCACCGCGCTTTTCACCATGCTGGTGGCCATGGAATCGCGGACGGCACCGCGCGGCCCAATCGTGGGCTGGAAGATTTCTCCGAAGATCGACGGTTTCGCGCCGCCGGCCGCTGTCGGCGGCGCACTGGCCGTCGGGGCGGGCGGCGCACCGGCCGTGCTGGCCTTTTCCGTGGCACGCGCCTGAAGTTTCTCGTGGGCCGATTCCCGGTCCACCGCCTTCTCGTAATGTCCGGCGATGTTCGATGTTGCTATAATATTCGCGCGTTGGTCCGGGGTGATGGCTCCCACCTGGCTATGCGGCGGCACGATCTTCGCGCGATCGACAATGCCGGGCTTGCCGTCGGCGTCGAGCATCGACACCAGAGCTTCGCCGACTCCCAGCTCGGTGAGCACGGTTTCCACCTGGCAGCTTGGGATTCTGCCGGAAAGTCTGGGCCGCTGCCTTGACGGCCTTCTGATCGCGCGGCGTGAAGGCGCGCAAAGCATGCTGAACGCGGTTGCCCAAGCTGGCCGAGGACGACATCGGGGATGTCGAGCGGATTCTGGCTGACGAAATAAACGCCGACGCCTTTTGACCGGATCAAGCCGCACCATCTGCTCAATTTTATCTTCCACGGCCGACTCGATGTCGGTGAAGAGCAAGTGAGCTTCGTCGAAAAAGAAAACCAGCTTCGGTTTCTCGGGGTCGCCGATTTCGGGCAGGCGTTCGAACAGTTCCGAGAGCAGCCAGAGAAGAAACGTCGCGTAAACCTTCGGCGATTGCTGCATCAGCTTTTCAGCCGCGAGAATATTGACTACGCCGCGGCCATCATGCGTTTGGATCAGGTCATCGAGGTCGAGCGCGGGCTCGCCGAAGAACTTATCGGCGCCTTGCGTCTCCAATTCCAGCAGGCTGCGTTGAATGGCTCCCGCGCTCGCGGCGGAGACGTTGCCATACTGCGTCTTAAATTGATCGGCATTGTCGGCCACGAATTGCACCATCGAGCGAAGATCCTTGAGATCGAGGAGCAACAAGCCGTTCTCGTCGGCGATGCGAAAGACCATGTTCAGCACGCCGGCCTGGGTATCGTTCAGGCTCATCAATCGTCCGAGCAGCAACGGCCCCATCTCGGAAACCGTCGCGCGCACGGGATGCCCGTTTTCCCCGAACACATCCCAGAAAACGACCGGACAGGCTTCGCCTTTAAAATCCGTGATGCCCAGCTCCTCCGCCCGCGCTGCGATCTTCGGATTGTTGCCGCCGGCCTGGCTCATCCCGGCCAGATCGCCTTTCACGTCCGCCATGAAAACGGGAATGCCGCGCGCGCTGAAGTTTTCGGCCAGCGTTTGGAGCGTAACGGTCTTGCCCGTGCCGGTGGCGCCGGCGATAAGGCCATGACGATTCGCCATCTTCGGGCAGGAGGTAAATGGGTTCAGTTCGCCTTGCGCGATGAGAATTGGGTCGCTCATAAGACAGGACGGTCATTGTGGCGACATGTCTCGCTGCTGTCCAGAGAGGAAGCTGCCTCTTCTGTAGCGCGGCTCTGTCGGGCCGTGAGAGCAACGACACTGCCAGACGCGACGCTCTCGCCGCCCACAGGGCGCGGCTACAGGAACAGCTACTCGGCTGCGACGGGCTCGGCTGGCATCTCAGTCAACGACGGATCGGGCGGGGTCACATCGACCGGCGCCGGCTCGATCGAAAGGATCGCGAATCGCCGCGTCTCGGTTTCGTCGCTCAGGGTCACGATCTCGCCCACCTTATGTCCCAGCATCGCCTGCCCAATGGCCGTTTGATACGAGATGATGTTGCGATCCGGATCGCCATCCCAGGCGCCGAGCACCGTGTAGACCTCCTCCTTGCCCGAATCGGAATCACGCAACGTGACGATCGTTCCGATGGAAACCTGCGAAGTGTCCGGGCTTTCGAAAGCCGTTCCGCGGGCATTGTGAAGGGCGGCTTCCAGTTCCGATTTCCGCCGCATCAGAACGGCCTGCATTTCCTTCGCGGCTTTGAATTCGAAATTCTCCCGAAGATCGCCGTAAGAACGCGCAATTCCGATCTCCTTGCTGTTTTCGGGAATTTTCTTGTTCACCAGCTCCTCGTATTCGGCTTTCCGTTTGTCGAGACTGCTCCAGGAAACAACCAGGGCGGCGCTTTTCTCTTCCTTTTGTTCGCCCGTGATGACGCTTTCCAATTCCGGATAAAGCTTGATGATCCGCGCCAGCAGCGAGCGTTTAGTCAGCTCGTCGAAGACCGGCGTCAGCATGAGACGCCGCATCGCATCGCGGGCGAGGCCTATTTCGGCCCCGGCAAACATGTCCGGAATCAGTTCCCGATCGTCGAGCAACAGATCCCGCAGCTTACTCCCGCGGCTGGTCTCGTTATGCTGGTCGCGCTCGAGCGCGGAGAGAATCGCCCCCAACAGATCAGGCGTGATCAAGGTGCGCCATTCGCCGGCGCGCTCCCGGCAGAGCCAGACCAGCGTCTCGCTCGTGACCGAGTGTTCGCGGATTCCGCGCTGTAAAAAGGCGCGCAGCTCATCCTGCATCCCCGCTTCCACGAAGACGCGCGGAACCTGCAAGACTGCCCGCGCATGATGGCTCTGCATCAATTGCAAGGCCCGGACCGTCCAGGCCGGCCCGAGAGCGGCAGGCAGTGCCTGCAAAACGCGGCGCTCCTTTGCTGCCGGAAGCTTCGGGAGAATCGTGATCAGCCGGGCTTCTTCATCCGCAATCAACTTGTTGAGCGTCAGGTCGGGATTCGTCGTCTTGAGTTTCGGGCAGCGCTCCAGGAGATCGTCCCGCGCCATGACTAGCTCGAAGACCAGCGCCGGATTTAGCCGCTGGTTGCGCGCCGCCGCTTCCTCGATCGAGGCGATGATGGGCTGGAGCTGCGTCTCCGGCTTTTCAAATTCGCTGTGAAACTTGATGATCTGGTCGAGCGCCGCCGCCTGCTCCTTCGGCTGGCGGGCCTGATTGAAAAACGTGATCAACTCATCCGCACGCGAGACTTTCTCGCCGCGCAACTGGATCGGCTCGCTCTTCTTGGTCGGGATGAGGAAATAGCCTTCCTTGTTCAGGAGCTTTTTCGTCGAATCCCACCAGCGTTTCCATTCCGGCTCGCTGAAAATATCGCCCAGCATGAGCTGGCTGATCTGGGTGACCGTCGCGGAGCCACCGAGACTCTCGAGAATGTTGCGCATCAGCGCGGTCGGATCCTTTTTGACCAGCTCCTTGATTCCCTTGAGATCATTGGCCTTCTTCGCGAGGAAATGCTCGGGCGGGATAACCATTAGATTCTCCGCGGCATAGGGGAGCTGCATCGAATGCGCCTTCTTCCCCGGGAAATCGATCAGGATCTGATTGAGCAAAAGGTTCCACTCCGCCACGCGGCCGAACCCCCAGCTTTTATGCAGGCAAAAGGTGCCAATTGGGAGTTTTTCGAGCTGATCCGCCTGGCGCGCGGTGAGTTTTCCTGATTCGACTAGCTTTTCCAATTCTGCATCCATGCGGGTCAACAAGTTACGTTGAACCCCTCGGCGCGCGAGCGAAAATTGGGCGCGCGAGCTGGTCCTACTCATACTCTTGATCTTGATCTTGCTCCTGATCCCTTCTGACAACGACCGTTTCCTCCCAGGATCATGAGTAAGAGCATGATCAAGGGCCTGAATTAAGACTCCCCGATGGCGCTTTCGCATTGCGACCGGGTTCAGCGCATGGAACGGTCTGCGCCGTGTCCACGAGCATCTGGTTTTGGGTCGCCTTTCATATCGGCGTCTTCATTGTGCTCGCGATCGACCTCGTCGGTTTCAACCGGAAAGCGCATGTCGTTTCGATCCGGGAAGCGACGATATGGAGCTGCGTCTGGGTAATCCTTTCGCTCTGCTTCAACCTGCTCGTCTGGAAAATGCGGGGCCCTCAAGCGGCGCTCGATTTCTTCACGGCCTACCTCATCGAATATTCGCTCAGCGTCGACAACATCTTTGTCTTCGTTCTCATCTTCACTTATTTCCAAGTGCGCCGGAAATTTCAGCACCGGGTCCTGGTCTGGGGCATCATCGGCGCGCTCGTCATGCGGGGCGTCATGATTTGGATCGGCGTCGCCCTGGTCGAGCGGTTCCACTTCGTCCTCTACATCTTCGGAGCATTCCTGCTCATCACCGGCATCCGGATGCTGATCAGCCATGGCGAAGAGATCGATCTCGAAAGCAATTTCGTGCTGCGGCTTTGCCGGAAATGGATGCGGGTGACGCCCGACTACCATGAGCAGAAATTTGTCGTGAAAGTCGACGGCCATTGGATGCTCACCCCGATGGCGCTTGTCTTGATCGTCATCGACATCATGGACCTCGTCTTCGCGGTCGACTCGATCCCCGCCGTTTTCGCCATCACGACGGACCAATTCATCATCTACACCTCCAACATCTGCGCCATCCTCGGGCTGCGCTCGCTCTACTTCGTGCTCGCGCACGTCATTGATCGGTTCATTTACCTCAAGACCGGTCTCGCGCTGGTGCTCGGCTTCGTCGGGATTAAAATGATCGCGGCGGATTCTTTCCACATCCCGAACTGGGCGTCGCTGGCCGTGATTATCACAGTGCTGGGCGTGACCATCTACGCTTCGATGCGCGCCACTCGCAAGAAGCTCCCGGAGGAAATTGAAAAAGCCAGCGAACGGAAGCGGCCGCTTCCGAAAGGAGATGTTGCCGATCGTAAGGAAATTGATTAACTGCCGCTATGAAAACCCCCCTCGCTGCCGCGCTGTTTTTCGCCTTCGCCATCTCGTCTCCAGCCGATATCCAGGACCCTCCCTCGAATGATTACGGTCCCACGCGCAAGCTCGGGCGAGGGATTTCGAACGTAGTTTTCGGAATCGCGGAGCTGCCGGTCTCCATCGCACGAGTGAATTCAGCGGGAAGGGAATGCCGCTGCCGCCAGCTACGGTGTCGTGCGAGGCGTTGGCCGCAGCTACATGCGGTTTCACACCGGGCTGGCTGAGGTTTTCACCTTCCCCTTCCGGATTAATCACCGCACGTATTATCCGCTTCTTCCACCTCGCGTTCCTTACACCCACGCGGGATACGAGGAATTCCCGCCCGAGCTCGGCAACGAATCGAAATACCCATACGTCCGGAAGTATTAACGCTGTTCGTTCTCCCTCTTAATCGCTTGAGAGTCGCGGATAATAACCCAGCGCTTTAGCGCTGGGTTAAGCGCGCCTCATTACAACACGAGTCCCGTTAGGGACGAAAGAAAGCGTCTTCCGTCCCTGGCGGGACTTTTGGCGATTGGACATTTACATCCCAGCCTTGAAAGGCTGGGCTAATGTCGTTCATGCGCTCGGTGGAACTCCAAATCGTAGACGTCGCTTTTGGCGGCAAAGGCGTGGCCCGCGATGAAGGAAAAGCGGTCTTCGTTCCCTTCACCATTGATGGCGAACGCATCACGGCGAAGATCGTGCGCGAGAAAAAGCAGTTTGCCGAAGGTGAACTGGCCGAGTTGCTAGAAGCTTCAACCAAGCGCACGACGCCTGAATGCCCGTACTTCGGGCGATGCGGCGGTTGCAGCTACCAGCACATCGACTACGCGCACCAGGTGGAATTAAAGGCGCGCCAGGTCGAGCAGGCGATGCGGCGCATTGGCCGTCTCGCCGAGCCACCCATGCGGCCGATGGTCCCCTCGCCCTTGCCTTATCACTACCGGAACCGGATCTCCGTCCACGCTGAAGACGGTGTCGTCGGCTTTTATCGGCGCGACGTTCATAAGCTGATGGACATCAAGCAGTGCCCCATCGCGATGCCCGAAGTAAACGACGCGCTCGCTCAGTTGCGCGCTGGACGGGTGCGCGATGGCCATTACACCCTGCGCGCCCATTCCGGCCCGCGTGTTTTCACGCAAACTAACGACGCTGTCGCCGACGCCATCGCAGAGTACATTGCCCGGATCTTCACCGGCGAAGAAAAACTTTTGATCGACGCCTTCTGCGGCGCGGGATTTTTTTCGAAACGTCTCGCGCCTCAATTCGATCGCGTGGTCGGAATCGATTGGGACCGGTTCGCCATCGCCGCCGCGCAGAAAGATGCCGACGCTAAGGAAGCCTACGTCGCAGGGGACGTCACCACGGAATTGCGCTGGCTCCTGGAGAAAAATGACCTCGCTTCGACTGCGTTGATCGTCGATCCGCCCGCCACGGGTCTTTCCGCGGAAATGCGCCGCGCCATTCTCGATGCTGCGCCTCACCGGCTGGTCTACGTCTCGTGCAACCCGCCCACGCTGGCGCGCGACATCGCGGAGCTGCAGCAAAAATTCACCGTCATTGCGATCACGCCCTTCGACATGTTCCCCCAGACCGCCGAAATCGAAGCCGTCGCGCATCTCGAATCGCTCTAGGCGGAATCGCCGCGCCTAGCAAGAGCGGACCCGATTTTGATTCTAGAAATTATAGGGTTGGGCGCATGAACTGCTGCTTTTTTACCGCAGCCGATTGGTTCGTTCGCAGGGAAAATTTTAAAGGGGAAAAAATCAATGTGTCTCGCGCTTTACATTGCCTCCAATAAACCGCTGCCGGTCATACCGTGGGATCCGAAGAAGCCCACGTTTCACGTGGTCAATCTGCCCGAAAGTATGCGCGCCGTGCGCAAGCTCCTGCCCTATCCGCACGTCTACTACGTTGGTTCCCACGAGGGATGCTCCTGTGCCTTCAACTACGAGCACGAGATTAAATCCGTCGTGGAATTGCGAGATTACCTGCGCAAGGCGCTCGCTGTGACGGACGAGATCGAAGGATTTTCCTGCCGCCCCGGCCAGGAACCCCTCAACGTGAAACACTCCGTAACCATCTCCCCGAGCGGAGTTGCGCTACCTGAATTTTTCCTTCAAGACGGCCAACGCCTCGTTTTTCGATCCAGAAAAACGATGGAGGCCCAGCGCCAGCGTGCTTCCGAAGTCGCGTCCTCGAGACGCAAGCGAACGCGGACCGCAGCGCGCGGTGACGTGAAGCGCACACGCTAACTTAAGAGCGCATGGCGCGCTGCCGGTAGCCCGAGGCAGCCATCCGTCCATCCTCGTCTGTGACCACTCATCACATTTCCGCGGCGGGAATGTATCCCGATGGTGCACCCTCAGCGCATGAAGAAATCCATTCTGCGCAACATTTTCGCCGGAGGAGCGCTCCTGTTTTTATTGGCTGCGCTTTACCTCACCATTACCGGTGGCTGGGGCAGCCTCGCCCGGGGAAGCACACCACTGATCCTTGAGATCGATCTCGAAGAACCGCTTCCGGAAACGTCTGATTCTCTCCTCGCCGGCCTCGGTCTCGAGGAACCGCTCAGCCTTCGTGGCGCGGTCGAAGCGCTGGAACGAGCGACGCATGACCGGCGAGTTAAAGTGCTCGTCGCCCGAATTAACGCGGGCCAGGCGGGCCTTGCCCGATATCAGGAATTGCGGGACGCTATTGTCCGCTTCCGTTCCTCGGGGAAAACGAGCGATCGCCTTCGCGGAAACATTTGGCGAAGTCGCCCCTTCAAACGGCTCCTATTATCTTGCGACCGCGTTCGACGAAATTTATCTCCAGCCCACCGGCGATCTCGGTCTCACTGGTCTGCGCGCGGAAAGCCAGTTTTTTCGCGGGACCTACGACAAGCTTGGCGTGACGCCGCGCGGTGGACATCGCCACGAATACAAGAACGCGCTCAATGCCCACACGGAGAAGGAGTTCACCCCGGCACATCGCGAGTCGCTCGAGAGCCTTCTTGCCTCCCAATACTCGCAGATCATTGGGGGTATCGCAGACAGGCGCCGTATTCCCGAACCGCAGCTGCGCGAATTAATAAACTCCGGTCCCCACCTCGCCAAAGGCGCCCTCGACGCTGGGTTTGTCGATGGGCTGCTTTACCGAGACGAAGTTTACGAGAAGGCGCGCGCCTTGGCGGGCCGGAACTCGGAGCTTCTCTATCTTCACAAGTATCGAAAACGCGAGGGCGGTGCGTTCGACAAAGGCGCCCACGTCGCGGTCATCACAGGGGCTGGACCGGTGCAGCGCGGCAAAAGCGATTACAACCTCCTCTCGAACGATAATATCATGGGCTCGGATACCGTGACCGCCGCCTTCCGTGCGGCGACGGATGACGACAAAGTGAAGGCAATCATCTTCCGCGTCGATTGCCCCGGAGGTTCCGTGGTCGCTTCTGACGCGATCCTGCGCGAGGCCGGCCGGGCGCGTAAGAAGGGCAAGCCCGTGATCGTCTCGATGGGCAACCTTGGGGCCTCCGGAGGTTACTACGTCGCGTTGGACGCCGACCGCGTCATCGCTCAACCGGGCACCATTACCGGCTCGATTGGCGTCGTCCGCCTGAAGCTTCTCACGAAGGAGTTTTGGAAGATGCTGGGCATCACCTACGGCGAGGTGGAGACAGCGCGGAATGCGTCGATCTGGAGCTCGCTCGCTGATTTCTCGGCGGAACAGGAAACAAAGTTCAATGCCTGGCTGGATCACGTTTACTCGGATTTCACTGCCAAGGTGGCTGCCGCCCGGCACCTGCCGATCGAACGCGTGCGCGAGATCGCGAAAGGCCGGGTCTGGACCGGCGAGCAAGCGCTCGAACTCGGTCTCATCGATGAGCTCGGGGGCTGGCATGCCAGCATTGCCGCGCGCGCGTTCCGCCGCCGGGTTGAAGGCCGATGCGCCGGTCAAACTCGTCGATTTTCCGAAAAAGCTATCGCTCCTCGAGAAGCTTTTGAAAAAACCGAGGAACAGCGATCACGCAAAACTGGTTGCGCAATCCGCCGCGGCGCTTCGCCCGGTTATCGGGCTTGCCAAACAGTTCGGCATCTACGGCCCGCCGCCTGGGGTCGTGCAAATGACCGATTTCGAAATCACCCACTGATCCCAAACCATAACTCCACTACAAACTATGAACACACACAGCAACTCACTCGGTTACGCATCGTTCGGCCGGCGGCTTTTGGCGCTCATCATCGATGTCATTTTCCTGAACCTGATTACCATTCCGCTCCTCCTCGCGTTTTACGGCGTGGAGGCACTGACCTCGCCCAACGCCGGCGGCGGGTTCGGAAGTTTCTTCATCAGCTGGCTGCTGCCAGCGGCCATCGTAATTGGTTTTTGGCTAACCCTGGCCGCCACGCCCGGAAAGCTGGTGGCGGGCATCCGGGTGGTGCACGCCGAAACAGGTGAGCGCCTCACCTTTACGCAGGCGGTCGTTCGCTACCTTGGCTACATTGTTTCCTTCGTTCCGTTGCTCATTGGCTACTTCTGGATGCTGAAGAATCCACGGAAGCAAACGTGGCACGACCTCCTGGCAAAGTCGGTCGTGGTTCGAAGCGGAACCGCCACGGGCTGAAAAGGACCCGTCGCGTGGGCGCGCCGATATCGTGACACTGGAAAAGAACCGGCTCTGGCGGAAACTTGACGCTGCCCGCGCGACCGCAAACCATGACCACCGACATCTCCTTTCCTCAGCCGGCCCAGGAAACGATCGCGCCGCGGCAGGCGGGACGCGGCTACTGGATCTGCCAGATCGGCGGCTGGACCCTGATGTTCGTGCTCAACGAAATCGGGGCCCTCGCCATGCGGCCGTTTCATTGGCCATCGTTGTTCGTCAACGCCGCCGTCAGCCTGCTCGGCCTGAGCGCCACCCATCTCTTGCGCGCCATCAGTCACCGGCGGGGTTGGCACCAGCTCGCGATTTCGAAACTCCTGGCCCGCGTTGCCGTCGCGATCGTCCTCTGTGTGGTCGCCACGTTGCTCGTCCTCGTCGTCCTGGACGCCGCCATCGATGTCGCTCTTCAGCCACCCCGTCGCGGCCGGTTCGCCACCGCAGCTCTATTGGAAACCAGGCGCATGGGTCGTCATGGCGGTCAACATCTCCGCGGTTTATCTCACATGGTGCGGTATTTACTTCGGCGTGCATTTGCTGCGGCGGCAACAGCGCGGAGAGACGGAACGCTGGAAAATGCAGGCCGCGCTTTCTTCGGCCGAACTCGCCGCCTTGAAAGCGCAACTCAATCCCCATTTTCTCTTTAACGCGCTCAATGGACTTCGCGCTCTGGTCGTGGAAAATCCTGCCCGCGCCCAGGAGGTGGTGACCCGGCTCGCCGCCATCTTGCGCTACTCACTGCAAGCGAGCGAGCGCGAGACCGTGCCGCTTTCGGACGAGTTGCGCATGGTGGACGACTATCTCGATCTCGAAGCAATTCGTTTCGAAGAACGCCTGCGCCTGGTCCGTGATATTTCGCCCGCGGCCATCGAGGTGGCGGTGCCGCCGATGGTTGTGCAAACGCTGGTCGAGAACGCGATTAAGTACGGCGTCTCCCTGCACCCGGAGGGAGGAGAGATCCGCCTCGGCGCGCGGATTGATCGCGACATGCTTGAAGTGACCGTCAGCAATAGCGGCGCGCTTAACGGCGGCGGCGACGGGACCGGCATGGGGCTGCGCAACGCCGCCGAGCGCATCCATCGGCTCTGGGGCGAGGCGGCCTCCCTGCGCCTTGTGGAGAATCCCGCTGGCAATGTGATCGCCACGCTCCGCGTTCCTCGATGAAGACTCTGCTCATCGACGACGAGAGGCTGGCCCGCGCCGAACTGAAGCGCCTCCTCGCCAGGCATCCCGAAATCGAAATCGTCGGAGAAGCGGCAAACGCCAATCAGGCCGACGCCCGCATCGCCGAGCTCAAGCCCGATCTGCTTTTTCTCGATATCCAGATGCCAGGCCGGAACGGTTTTGAGTTGCTCACTGGATTGGAACGACAGCCGCGCGTGATTTTTACGACTGCTTATGATGAGTACGCCTTTCGCGCTTTTGAAATCAGCGCCGTCGATTACCTGCTCAAGCCGATCGACGCCTCGCGGCTGGCGCAGGCTCTGGAGCGCCTGGGCAGTCTGGCAGCCGAGCCGCCGCAACGATCGGACCTGAGCCGGCGATTGGGCGAAACCGACCAGGTCTTGCTCCGCGACGGGGACAACTGCTGGTTCGTCAAGATGCGCGATATTCGGCTTTTCGAATCGGAAGGAAACTACACGCGCGTCCTTTTCGCCGAGCATCGCCCGTTGCTCCCACGTTCCCTGAACAGCCTGGAGGAACGTCTCGATCCCGCCATCTTCTTTCGAGCAAGCCGGCGGCACATCATCAATTTGCGCTCCGTCGAAAAAATCGAGCCCTGGTTCAGCGGCGGTTTGCTGGTGCGGATGAGTGGCGGGGAAAAAATTGAGATGTCGCGCCGGCAAGGTCAGCGATTCCGGGAAATCATGAGCTTGTAGGCGCGCCCCTGCAGTCCGGCCCCGGCCCATTCGGCCAGCCCATCTGTGTGCGAACGATATTCTGTCCGCGACACGCCAGTCTCAGGCCGCTTCCTGCTGTTCCACCGGCGGATTGATCGGGAGACAAACAGTAAACACGCTGCCAAGATTGAGCTCGCTCGAGACAGATATCTTTCCGCCGTGTAAGAGGACCATCTCGCGCACGATCGCCAATCCGAGCCCCGCTCCGCTTTCGCCGGCGGTCGCTTTGGTCGCGGTTTGGCGATACCTGTCAAAGATGTAGGGCATTTCTTCTTTCGCAATCCCCAGCCCGGTATCGCGCACCTTCACTTTCACTACGTCCCTCGTCGGCTCGATGCTGACATCGACGGAGCCGCCGGAATCGGTGAACTTCACGGCATTCGTCAGCAGATTGCTAAAGATTTGCAAAACCCGCAGGCGATCGGCACGGACGATCGGTTCGCTCAGTGCAGGATGAAAATTAAGCGCGATATTTTTCGCGTTCGCGTTGATCACCAGCGGCTGCATCGCGTGTCGGACCACTTCGCTCAGGCGCAGTTCTTCCAGTTCGAGTTCTACCTTTTCCGCCTGGAGCTTTGAGATATCGAGGAGGCCGCGGACCATGGAAACCATCCGGCGCGCGGATTGATCCATGATTCCGAGCAGTTCTTCGTTTGGTTCTCGCTGTTCCCGCAAGAGATCGATCACCATGCGGAAGCCGGTCAAAGGCGAACAAAGATCGTGCGACACCACCGCAATCATCTCGTCCTTGCGCCGATTCAGCTCGTGTAGCTTTGCGTTCATCGCGGCCCGTTCCAACTCTAGTTTGCCGAGCGTCGTTACCGTCCACCGGACGAGGACGACGAAGAAAATCGTCAGACTAACGGCGTAGAGCGCGATACCAAAAGTGGCGTCGAAAACGCCGTGGCGAACGCCCCAGACGCAAGCCCAGCCGAGAAAAAGGGTGAGCAGAACGGTGAGCGGGAAGAGCCGCCGCGCCAGGACGCCGCGGGGGTCGTCGGTGGCAAACGGCTCGATGACCGGTGCGTGCGGCACGGCGAAGAGAATTGCCCCCGCCAGGACCAGAAATGCCAACGCCGCCATCAAGGACATCGGAACAAAAGGCCCGAAACTAGTGAACACCCCAACCCCATAAACGTATCCGGTCAGGGAAATCGCCGCAATGAACCCGATCACAATCGCCAGGGCTTGGCTGAACAAGCGCCGCCCCGACAAATCGAGCCCGAAGATAGCGAGGCCAGTGAGAAAGAGATTGAGAGCGGTATTCGGCGCCATCCGATTCTGAACACCGTATTGCGGATCCCAAAGCTGCCCCGCGAAAAAAATTTCGTCGATTGGCGAGCGCCACAACCCGGTAAGCTCAAACAGTTCCACAAACGCCGCGACCGCGACAATTGCCGCAATGACTCTCCCGATTTTTCTGCCAAAACCAAAGGCGCGCCAGCCGATCGTTAAGGCGAAGGCAGTGCCGGCCAGAATGAACGACACAGCCGTTGCGGGGTTCATTGCAATCGATCCTGATGCTAGTCGTTTGAGCGACTCCGAGCCAAAGACCCAACCGGCCAAGACGATAAGACCGAGACAAACTGCAAAGCCACTGCCGAGAGAGGGGAGCGCCATCAAGGCGACGGGAACCTTCCTGTCGGACGGTTCCTCTGTCATCGAAATGGAGGGGTTTAGTTGAATAAGTTTCCTTGAGGGCCCCGGGGCTACCATTCACTCCTTCCTATCTACTTGAATCGAAAGCGGGCCACCTAATGGCCGCGTTCGAAAACACAAACACTTGCCAATGTACGCTTTACGCAGACGTAAAACCGTGGTCGTAATCGACTTTTCCGGGCCTCCAAACTCTCGCCTCGGCCCTCTTGGCACCACAGTCATCCGCTGTGCCGGGGGCCCCAATACTTCCCCTGCAATTATTCGGCGCGCAACGCTTCCACCGGATTCAGCAAGCTCGCTCGCCGCGCTGGGAACAAACAGGCCAGCACGGCCGCCAGGGCCAGGACCATGGCGGTGGTGGCGAGCAGGACCGGATTGTAGGGCGAGGTCTGATAAAGCTGCGAAGCCACCAGGCGGCCCAGCGCCAGCGCCGCGGCCAGGCCGACGATCAACCCGAAGATCACCGGTTTCATCCCCTGCCCCATGACCAGGCGCAGAACATCCATCGTCTGCGCCCCGAGTGCCATGCGCACTCCGATCTCGCTGGTGCGTTGCTCGACCGTGTAAGCGACCGCTCCGTAGATGCCGACAGTGGCCAGCAGTAACGCCACGCCGGCGAAAACGCCCAGCAACACCATCATGAGCTTGGCCTGGCCCATCACCTGCGCGAGCACCTCGCTGAACGGTTGCGGCTGGATGAGCGCGAGCTGAGGATCGATGCTGCGCAAGGTCGTTTGCACCGTGCGCGTGATCGTTTCGGGCGGCAGCGGACTGCGCACCCCGATGGTCAGGAATGGAAAATTCTCCTGCGCGAAGGGACGGTAGAACTCCATGTCGTTGTGTTGATTCAATTGCTGCGAGCGCACATCGCCGACCACTCCGATAATTTCCACCGGCACGCTCCCGCTCGTGACCAGCAGCGTCTTGCCAATTGGATTCTCATCACCGAACACAGTCTTCGCGCCCGATTTGCTGATGATCACGACGTTCGGATGATCGGCCACGTCCCGCTCGTTGAAGTCGCGCCCGGCGAGCAATGGTATCCCGAGGCTGCGAAACCATCCCGGGGTAATATCGTTCGAGGGAGCGCCTTTCCGCTCGGCCACCGGAGGCACGTTACCCTCCGCCCGCGCGAAAAGCGTCGCGCCGCCGCCCCCCGCGAGCGGGAAACCGCTGCTAATCGTTACATCCTGGAATCCCGGCGCCGCCCGCAACGCGGTCTGCAATTGTTCGGCAAAACGCGTTCGCGTGGGCTGGTCGGGATACTGCGCCTGCGGCATGACGGTAAAGCCAACCCAAAGATTATCGGTCTTGAACCCGGGGTCTTGAGAACTCAAACGGACAAAGCTCGCGATGAGGAGAGACGCACCCGCCAATAGCGTTACCGAGAGCGCGACCTGTGCGCCGACGAGCACCTTGCGGAACCGCTGCTGCCTGATGCTGCCCGCGGTGCCGCGGCCGCCCTCCTTCAACGCATCGACCAAGTCGGCGCGCGAGCTTTGCAGCGCCGGATAGAGTCCCATCACCAAGCCGGTCAGCAGCGACAGCCCGATCGTGAAGAGGAGAACCGGAAGAGAAAGCGCGGTCGCGCTCCCGGCCTCGATGGGAAGGAAATTGGCCGCCAGCTTCGGCACGAGGGGGACCAGCCACCAGGCCAGCGCGGCACCGAGGGTTCCCGCCAGCAGACTAATCAACACACTTTCAAAAACAAAGAGACGGACCACGCTCCCCCGGGTCGCGCCCAGCGCCAGACGCAGCGAGATCTCTCGCCGCCGGCCGCTAAACCTGACCAGAAGCAGATTGGCCACATTACTGCAGGCGATGAGCAGCACGAACCCTACTGCCGCCAGCAGGGTTGCGAATCCCGGGCGCAGGTTTTCGGTCACATCCTCCGGCAACGTCTTGATGATGTTCCGCGATTGCGCGTCGATCTTCTCCGGAAACTGGGTGCGATAGTTGTTCGCAAGAGTGTCGAGAGCCGCGGTCGCCTGGTCGAGGGTCATGCCGGGTTTCAAACGCCCAATCACGCGGAGGAACGCGGTCCCGCGCATCATGCGTTCGTGCGAGAAGCCAGGGATGACCAGCGGTTTCGTTGTCCAGATGTCGGCGTTGGGGCCCGTCCACGAGACCGGCATCTTCGGGATAACGCCGACGATCGTATGAGTGACGCCGTCGAGGACGAGCGCCTTTCCGATTACATCCTGGGTGCCGCCGAGCCGCGCTTTCCAGAACCGGTCGGTGATGATCGCCACATCGGCCCCCTCTTCTTCCTGAGGCAGGAATGTGCGCCCGAGCATCGGGCGCAGGCCGAGCACGTCGAAATAGTTGGCCGTCGTTTTGAAAATCGGCACCTGGAATGGATCGCCGACGCCGGACACCGTCGCCGCCACGCCGTTCTCGGCCGCGAACCCGGAGAAAATCGTCTGCCCGTCCTTGTAGAGCATGAAACGCGGAGCCGACATCGGGAAATCATCCGTCCGATCCTTGCCCCGGGTATAGAGATGGAGGACGCGCTCCGGTTCCTGGAAGGGCAGGCCCTTCAGGAACAAATCGTTGATCAACGAAAAGATCGCCGTGTTCAGGCCGATCCCGAGCATGAGGGTGATTACCGCCAGGAGCGTGAACTGAGGCGATTTCCGCAACTGCCGCAGAGCGAAACGAAGGTCAGTCATCATAGGCGTACAGGATTATGGGTGACAACATTGCCGCAAAGTTGAGATGCGCCAAACCGCGCGTTTGGATTCAAACAAAAGACGCCGCTGCGGCCAAGTCCTGTCTAAACTTCAACGGTTTTGCGGAGCGCCGAGGCCTCTTTTGCGATTTCGCGGAGAGCTTCGGTCATTTCCGGCCTTGCTCCTTGAATCATGGGCGCCGCCGGCAGTTCGTCGCGGTCGCCCAGGCCGGAATCCTTCAGTTTGCGCAACCGCGCGGTGATGAGATCGCGAATTTCAGCAGCGTTATCGACCCCGCGAAAACGCACCGTGTGCAGACCTTCCCCACCCTCCTCTTTCTCGCTGCGACTCGGCCCGCCTCCTGCCGTATCGACCCGCAGGTCGGCAATGCCGAGAAGACGTTGGAGCGGGCCTTGCGAGACGGAGATATTCTGGATGTTCGCGAAGGTGATCGTCATCTCGCGGACTTTCACGATTCCTTCGCGCACCCGCAGGCTGCGGTCCGTAACGAGATACCAGCGCTTCTCGAAATCGAGCCGGACAAGGGCCAGCGCGAAGAGCCGCTGGATCATCGCGAAGATGAAAATCACCACGGGCAGAGGCATAAGCACCGGAGCGAGGTCGCGCAATTTCTTCTCCCAATCGAATCTGATCACAAAGGGAAGGATCTCGGTGGGCAACAAAATGGCGACCACGGCAAGCGTGCGCAGGGCCCAGAGAAAGAGGAGGTATTTGAAAAAGTTCGGCGCTGCCTGGAAGAGGCGCGTGCTCGATTCATCACCCGGCGGCGGCTCCGGATCGCTCGGAATCCGCAGAACCTCGCTGCACCAATCGCGGAAACGCTTATACATCTCGCGAAGGCGGCGCGCCGCGCTGTTCGAGCAGCTCGCGCGTGCGCCGCAGTTCGTCTCGAATGTTCAGAAGCAGCGACACCATTTCATCTCCGCCCTCTGCCGGCGCTGACGCGGACGGCGGTGCGGCGGCCGTCGGACTCGCAGGCTGTTGCTGATAGCCGCGCATCCGCGTGTAAAGAAAATCGCGGATCGCTTCAAATTCCTTGAACCCTTCGATGACCAGTTCCGCGCCGGCCGATCCGGAGGCGGTTTGAATCTGAATATCGGCCAGACCGAGCCAGCGTTGGAGAAAGCCGGAGCGCAGATGGATGTCCTGAATGCGCGCGTAGGTCAGGTTGACCTCCTTCCGGAAAAGAATTCCCACCCGCATATGGATTCCTTCCTCATCGAAGCGATATCGAAGCGTCCGATAGCGGAAATAAAGAAACGGCAGAACGAACAGGATCCCCGGCCCGGTCAGGGCGGAGTGGAGAAGGTAAAGATTCCAGAGCGCCGGGTCCGGCCGTTCCAGCGCGAAAATCTTTTGCGTGTCCAATTGCGAATCCATTATCTGCAGCCGTCAGGCTGAAGATGAAACCTTCCCGCTGTAAAGTCTCTTCTGCAGCCCCGGCGGATGCGCCGCATCTGGAGCCGGCCTGCTCCCGCAGACGCGGGAGCGGTTGGGATCAGACGCCGCCACACAACAACGGCACGAGGGCGTACCATCCCCAAGTCCGCGAACACTCCCTGCATCCCCCTCGTTCCCAAGCTCCAGCTTGGGAACGCACTTGTCCCCGAAGCTCTAGCTTCGTCACCCTGGCTGCTCTTGCACCGTTGCCCGTCGAAGCTGGAGCTTCGCAGAAATAAGCGTCCCCAAGCTGGAGCTTGGGAACGAGGAACAACGGCACGAGGGCGTGCCGTCTCCAAATCCGCGAACGCTCCCTGCATTGACAGCAAACGCTTCCGCCGGGTACAAGTGCGGACAACCCGAACCGAGGACCTCGCCATGAAGAAATGGTTTTTCGATGCTGATTACCTCCAGTCCTGCAACTGCGATTACGGCTGTCCCGTGCGAGTTCTCCGCGCCGCCCACGACCGGTTCGTGCCACGGGCTCGGCGTGTGGCGAATCGAGCGGGGTAAATATGGTGATCTTTCCCTCGACGGCCTTGGCCTCGGCTTCGCCGCGAAATGGCCGAAAGCGATCCACGAAGGCCACGGCACCGTTTGCCTTTTTGTCGATGAGAAGGCTTCAGAGGAACAGCGCGAAGCGTTGCTCGATATCGGTTCCGGAAAAGCCGGGGGCCTTCCCTTCGAGATTCTGGCAACAACCATGGACACGTTGCTGGAGCCGCGGTTTGTCCCGTTCGAATTCAACCTCGACGGCCTGAAAAGCTCGGCGCGTCTCGGTAACGATTTGCGGATCGCGCTGGAGCCAATCAAGAACCCGGTCACGGGCGATCCCGAACAGGTCGCCGTCAATCACGGCACAGGCTTCATCTTCAAGACCGCCGAGTGCGCCTCGGCCCGGGAAGGTGCGGTCGAGATCGAGGAGATGAGATTTTCGTATCCGGACAAGGCGGGGTTCGTCGCGCGGATTCATTACGGGAATTGAGCCGCGCAGGATGAGCGCGTTGTCGTCGATTCATCGGGAGCGCTGGATCATCGGCGGCGCGCTGGCCGGGATCGCCGCTGTCGCCTGGGCTTATATGATCTACGAAGCCCGCGGCATGAGTCTGAGCGGCGTCTGCAAATGTCTCGGACTCCAGATGGGCGGCACTGCGCTGGCTGACTGGTCGGCCAGCTCGCTGCTTCCGCTCTTTCTCATGTGGGCCGGAATGATGGTAGCGATGATGCTGCCCAGCGCGACACCAATGATCCTCACCTTCGCCGCCGTGAGCCGGAACCGTCGCCGACAGGAGCGGCCATATGTTCCAGTCAGCATTTTTGTGGCAGGCTACGTTGCGATCTGGATCGCCTTCAGCGTGCTGGCCGCATTCGCGCAATGGATCCTGCACCGCGAAGCGCTGCTCTCACCCGCCATGGCCAGCAACAGTGCGTTGCTCGGAGGCATTCTTCTGCTCGCCGCTGGTGTTTTTCAATTCACGCCGCTCAAACATGCCTGCCTCACTCAATGCCGCGCCCCGTTCGATTTCATCATGACGCGCTGGCGCGAAGGTGCGCGCGGAGCCTTCCGCATGGGCGTGGAGCATGGCCTCTTTTGCGCTGGCTGCTGCTGGGCCCTGATGAGTTTGCTCTTCGTCGCCGGCGTCATGAACATCCTCTGGATCGCGGCGATCACGCTGTTCGTCGGGTTGGAGAAGCTGTTTCCGCGCGGCCTCTGGCTCAGCTCCGCCACCGGCGTGATTCTGACATTGTGGGGCACGTGGCTGCTAGCCGCCTCCTTGATTTGATCCGCCGCCGTGAAATGGCTCGATGGCGGCTTCTTCGTCATCGTGCACCCGCGCGAGAGCTCCGGGAAGCGATGTTCATATGAGAAAAGAGGTCTTCACCATGAGCTACATCAAACAAATGTTCGACAGTCACCCGGTCCATCCTTCATCCGATCGCGCAGTCGCGCTCGAGTGCATCACGGCCAGCTATGCCTGCGCCGAAGCGTGCAACGCCTGCGCAGATGCCTGTCTCGGCGAAAAAGAAGTTGCCCAGATGATCGATTGCATCCGGGACTGCACCGATTGCGCCGATGTTTGCCTGACTACGGCGAGATTGATGTCGCGTCTGACGCGCACCGACAAGAAACTGGCCGGGGCACAGCTTCGCGCCTGCATCACCGCGTGCGAAATTTCCGCAGCGACATGCGAAAAACACAGCGAAAAGGAGGAGCACTGCCGCGTCTGCGCCGAGGCCTGCCGCCGTGGCGCTAAAGCCTGTGAAGCGCTGCTGGCCGAGTAGTGGTTGTAGGGCAACCGCATCGGTTGCCGGGGCTAACGCATGGCAAGCGGTGCGCTTGCCCTACAATTTTCTTGGCTCGTTGAACTGATAACGGTAGGGCCAATCATCCCAACGGCTTACCAATCCTGCGCGAACGGGATTCTCTTCGACATAAAGCCATTTTTCCTCGAGCGATTCATGCCGGCGCAACAAACGGTCGAATGAGCCTCGTTGCCACTGCCACGAAGCGTTCAGTTCCTGGCGCATCCAGCGTTTGATGGCTGCGGAGAGGTTTCCCACTTCCGCCTCCCGATCTTCTATCGGGCTAGCGATTAAGTGGAGATGATCGGGCATAAGGATCGCAGCGAGGACTGTCCAATCGCGGAGTCTGGCTGCGGCGGTTTTGAATGCGTCAAAGGCCTCGGGATTAGCCAGCACGCGCTTCCGATTCGCCACGCAGATGGTGACGAAATAGATAACCGATTGCTCCCAAGGCAACCAGAGCGGGATCCTGGGGGGATGGCCCATCGCGACGCGGATGATAGATCAAGCGCTCTGCGTATCGAAAGATAATTGTAGGGCAACCGCATCGGTTGCCGGAGCTCACCCCCTGGCAAGCGGAGCGCTTGCCCTACAAGGAGACTATCGCGACGCGTGACAGCGGACGCCGCACCCTGATACTTTGCGCGCGATGGACGTGGCGGACTGGACCTCACTCAGCGATCAGGAATTGCTCGAGCGGCGAATTTCCAAGCTGGGGTTGCGGCTTGAGACGACGGCGCTGGAGCCGCTGATTCGCCAATTTTACGACGAGCTTACAGCGAAAGGATTGGTCTTTCAGCCGCCGTGTCATATCGGTGATGAATGGTTCGTGCCGGTGGGCATCCCGGCCATTTTCATTCCCTTTTTCCTCGTGCATGACCGGCTGCGCGCGCTGGAACGGACCATGATGCTGGAAGTGGAAGGCGGCACGAAGGAGTGGTTCATGAAATTGATCCGCCACGAAGCGGCGCACGCTTACAGCTATGCGTATCGATTGCCGAAAAAGAAAAAATGGCAGCAGACGTTCGGACAAACCTCGCGGGACCAGACCCCGGATTTCTATCATCCACGTCCGTTCAGCCGCAGCTATGTGGTCAATCTTGATGACTGGTACGCTCAAAGCCATCCGGACGAGGACTTCGCGGAGACCTTCGCGGTCTGGCTGACGCCGGACCTCGACTGGCGCGCGCGTTACGCCGGTTGGAAAGCGCTGGAGAAACTCAACTATGTGGACGAACTGATGCGCTCGCTCGCGGGCCAGCTGCCGGTCCATTCGCCTCCGTATCGAGCGCCCGAATACGACGGACTGAATCTCAAGCTCAAGACCTACTACGCCCGCAAAAAAAAGGTTTACGAGGACACCTATCCGGATTTTTACGACGCCGATCTGCGCCAGCTCTTTGCCGCTCTGGCGGGGCCGGGACGCATCAAGGCCAGCTCGTATCTGCGCCTGCGGCGGCGACGTTTGATGAACTCAGTTTGTGAATCGACGAATGAGAAAAAATATCGCGTGAACAAATTGCTGGCCCGGCTCATCGATCGTTGCGAAGAGCTCGATCTCCATGTGCTCAACGACGATCCGCAGCAGGATTTTCGCGTCTCCGCTTTCATTACGACGCTGGTGATGAATTATCTCTTCACCGGCAAATTCAAGCGCACCAAATAGTGAAAAAGAAACTCAAAGTCCTCGCCCTTTTCGACGCGGTCCGTCCCACCAAGATCGACCAGGATCTGACCAAGGAGATGAAGACCGAGGACTGGAAAACGGAGAAGGATGTCTTCGCCGCGCTCGGCGAACTGGGCCACACGGCCGAGCATCTGGCGATCTTTGACGACCTCGATTTCGTCCGGCAAAAGCTGGCGAGCTTCGAGCCGGACGTGCTTTTCAACCTGGCGGACCAATTCAAAAACAACCGCGGATTCGACCAGAACATCGTTTCTCTTCTCGAGATGCAGGGCGTGCCGTTCACCGGCTGCGGCGCGACTGGTCTGGTCCTTTGCAAACACAAGGGGATCTCGAAAAAGATCCTCGGCTATCATCACATTCACGTGCCGAACTTCGTCGTGATCCCGCGCGGCCAGAGGATCGCGCGGCTGAAACGGCCGAAGTTTCCGCTTCTGGTCAAGCCGGTGAAGGAGGAGGCGTCCTACGGCATTTCCCAGGCGTCGTTCGTCCAGAGCGACGAGCAGTTCAAGGAGCGGGTCGCGTTCATCCACGAGAAACACGACAGCGACGTGATCGCGGAGGAATACATCGAGGGCCGCGAGTTTTACGTGAGCGTGATGGGCAACCAGCGGCTGACCGTTTTCCCCCTGCGTGAGCTGGTCTTCCGGGAAGTGCCGCCGAACGAACCGAGGATCGCGACGTATCGCGCGAAGTGGGACGAGGAATATCGAAAACGGTGGGGCCTGGAGAATCGCTTCCCGGAGGACCTCGACCCCGCGCTGGTCGCAAACATCGAGGAAACCTGCAAACGCATTTACCGGTTGCTCACGATCGAGGGTTACGCGCGCATCGACCTGCGGCTGACGGCGGACAACAAACTCTATTTCATCGAGGCGAATCCAAATCCAATCCTGGCGGCGGATGAAGACTTCGCGCTGTCGGCGGGGAAGGCGGGACTTTCCTATCCGCAATTGATCGACCGGATCATTCGGATCGGAATGACGACGGTTCGCGGGTAAGGCGACACCGCCATAGGTCCCATGGGTCGTATGGGACCTATGTGAGAAAAGGCTTGTCACCGCTGAGGGCGGGATGAGACTGCCGCGAATTCGCAATGGCCACTACGATCCTCGATCCCACCGCCGTCCATCGCCCGCGCAACGTGGATTGGAAACGCGCCGCGGCGCTGCTTTACGGCGATTGGGGAACAAGCAAAGCCTACGTCATCGGCCTGGCCTTTGTCGCGGCGGGGTTCAGTTCGCTGCCGATCATTCTCGCGGTCTGCGCGCTCACCGCGGTGGTGGCCTACAATTACATTATCGTCTGCAAGCATTTCCCGGATGGCGGCGGCGTGTATTCCGCGGCGCGGGAACAAAGCCGCTTTCTCGCTTCGACTGGCGCGCTCCTGCTCGTGGCGAATTTCACGGTCACCGCCGCGCTCAGCGGGTGGGCGGCCGTAAGCTATCTCGGCGTGCCGAGCAAGTACGCGCCGGTCGCCACGATGGGCCTGATTCTCGCCGTCGGCATCGTCAATTTCTTTGGGCCGAAACATAGCGGGAGTTTCTCGATCTGGCTGGCGATCCCGGCCGTGATAATCGTTGTGCTCATCATCGTCCTCAGCGCACCCCACCTGAACACGCTCTACCTGGAACCGCCCCAGGAGAGCTTGGGCAACATGTGGATTGCCTTCACGGGCGTAATCCTGGCGCTGAGCGGTGTGGAAGCCATCGCGAATATCACCGGCGTGATGAAACTCGACCCGGGCTCTACCCCGGCGCGGCCAAAAGTCACGCGCACGGCGACAAAAGCGATTGTGCCCGTCGCCATTGAAGTGGTCATCGGCACCGCTCTTCTCGGCTGGGCGATGCTCTCGTTGCCCAGAAATCTCCTTCCGCAGCTTGCTTCGCACAAAGAAGATATGTTGCGCTTTCTCGCGGAAGTTTACGGGGCGATGGCGGGCGGGCTCGCTGTCGGCCACGTCCTGAGCATCATCGTTGGCATTATCTTCGGCCTCCTGCTGCTCAGCGCCGTGAACACCGCCGTCGTCGCGATGATCGGCGTCGTTTACATGATGGCGCAGGACGGCGAAATGCCGCGCCCGCTGGCCAAGCTCAATCCGCACGGCGTGCCGTACATCCCACTCATCGCCGGAGTTGCCATCCCTATCGTCGTTCTGGCCGTCACAAAGGATTTCGAGGCCCTGGCAGGCCTTTATGCCATCGGGGTGGTCGGCGCCATCGCGGTAAATCTCGGTTCCTGCACTTTCAATAAACGGCTTGGTCTTAATTGGTTCCAGCGCGCTCATCATGGGCCTGACTTTTCTGATTCTTGTGGCGGTAGAATTGACGATCGCCAAAACCAAACCGGAAGCGCTCTTCTTCGCGATCTGCGTCCTCGGTGTCGGCTACCTCCTGCGTGCGTATTCGCACAAGGCGTCCGGCCTGAAGACCATGACCGTGACCCGGCAAGTCGCGGAGATGGTCACGCCCGATCTCGTCGCCACGATGGAATCGCGCCTGGCCGAAGGACAAAAAATCATGGTCGCAGCGCGGGGAATTACGCCGGCGCTCGCCTTCGCGCTGGAAGAAGCGCATCTGCGCAAGGCAACGCTTTGTGTCCTCTACGTGAAAGAGATCGCCGTTTACTTCTCCGGCGCCCCTACCAATCTCGGCCGCGCGAGATGGCAGGATGATCCCGCGGCCAACGCCATCATGTCGCTTACGATGAAGCTCGGTGCGGAGCGCGACATTCCGGTGCAACCGGTTTATGCCGTGAGCGAGGACGCGGCCGCGACCATTCTCGATCTCTCCGCCACGCTCGGCGTCGATTACCTCATCATCGGCGCGTCGCAACGCAGCGCCATGGCCAAGCTCCTCGGCGGCAGCGTGGTGACCAGCGTGGCGGAACAGTTGCCCGATTCGATCCGGTTAGTGATTTACGGCTAACCGCGCGCAACAGCGCCGATCTCCCCTTGCCAAGGGACGTTCCGTTGGGACAATTCACGCCATGAATCCGTCCGACACCACCAGCCCGACCTCGGACGAGGCGATTCGCGCTGAGATCAAGGCGTTGCTCCCCGCGCTGGTCGATCAGTCGCCCGGCGAAGCGGCCAGGATGCTGCAGGATTACCCGGAGGATTTCATCGCCGGGATGCTGGCCTCGCTGAACCCCGCCCTGGCCCAAAGTGTTCTCGACCGGTTCCCGTACGACCAGCGCCAGAAAGTCATCGCCGGCGCGCCTTCCGAAACGCGGAAGCAATGGATCCGGAACGAGAATTACGCGGAAAACTCCGTTGGCCACATGATGGAGCCGGCACTGGCTGTCTTCCATCCGGACACGACGGTCGCCGAAGCGACGCGGGAGCTGCGGCACTTCGTCACCCGCGCTTTCATCACTTACATCTTCGTGGTGGACGACAAGGAACGCCTGCGCGGCGTGGTCGCGATGCGGGAAATGTTGCTCGCCCGCCAGAATCAACCGCTTTCGGACATCATGATCGCCGAGCCCTTTTATCTCACGCCCGAGATGCAGCTCGTCGAAGCGATGAAAGCGACCATGGTGCGGCATTATCCGGTCTACCCGGTCTGCAATAAAGACTGCAAACTACTCGGCTTGATCCGCGGCCAGATGTTATTCGAAGCGGAAACCGTCGAGCTCAGCCTGCAGGCGGGAACGATGGTCGGTGTCGAAAAAGAAGAACGGCTCACGACGCCCTGGCCGCGGAGCTTTCGCTTCCGGCATCCCTGGCTCCAGGCCAATCTCTTTCTCGGTTTTCTCGCCGCTCTCGTGGTCGGCTATTTTCAGGGAACGATCGACCGGCTCGTGGCGCTGGCCGTTTTCCTTCCGGTGGTCATCGGGCAATCATCGAACACCGGCGTCCAGACACTGGCCGTGGCGTTGCGCGGGATGACGCTGGGGGAATTGAAATCGGGAGGCGAACTCGGGCTGGTCGTAAAAGAGACTTTGCTCGGCTTGCTCAACGGCGCCCTGACCGGCGTGAGCGCGGCTATCGGAATGTTTACCTTTGCCACGATGCAAAAAAGCCCGAATGCCCTCGCGCTCGCCTTTGTCATTTTTGTGGCGATGGCCGGAAGCTGTCTGATCAGCGGGATCTTTGGCGCTTCGATCCCATTGATTCTTCGAAAATTGGGGACCGACCCGGCGAATGCTTCGAGCATCGTGCTCACGACCATCACCGACGTTACGACGCTCGCGGTGTTTCTCGGGCTTGCGACCTGGCTCGTCTAAATTTTCACGGGCGCGCCTTGCGCATTGATCGAGCCGGGGCACGATGACCTGAGCGGAAGGCAAGTCTTCCGCCACCCATTCCATGCACGAAGCGACCTTTCTTTCCGACCTTGCGATTGTGATGATCGTGGCCGGGCTGGTGACGGTGTTGTTCCACCGTCTCAAGCAGCCGGTCGTTCTCGGCTACATTATTGCGGGCGTCATCATCGGGCCGCACACGCCACCGTTTCCTCTCATCAATGATCAGGAGACCATCCGCACCCTCTCCGAGTTGGGGATCATTTTCCTCATGTTCTCGCTGGGCCTCGAGTTCAGTCTGCGCAAACTGAAAGAAGTCGGCGCGACCGCCTTTATCGCGGCGATCACCGCCATTCTCGTTATGATGGCCGCCGGCTATTCGCTCGGCCAGAGCTTCGGCTGGAGCACCATGGACAGCGTCTTCCTCGGCGCGATCCTTTCCATCTCCTCGACGACAATCGTGATCAAGGTTCTCGATGAAGTCGGGCTCAAGAAGGAGCGTTTTGCCGAGATCATCTTCGGCATCCTGATTGTCGAAGACATCCTCGCGATCGTGATGATCGCGCTCCTTTCCGGCTTTGCCGCCACTGGTTCCTTCACGGCTTCAGCCGTTGGCTGGACTCTGCTCAAGCTCGGTTCGTTCCTGGGAATTCTGCTGGTCGCAGGCCTCATCATCGTGCCGCGCCTCTTGAATTACGTCGCGCGCTTCAAGAGCAACGAGATGCTCCTTGTTGCGGTCCTCGGTCTCTGCTTCGGCGTGTCGCTTCTCGCCGTGCGGCTCGATTATAGTGTCGCGCTCGGAGCATTCTTGATCGGCGCCATCGTGGCCGAAGCGCGGCAAATCGCCCGAATCGAAATGCTTCTGGAGCCGGTGCGCGACATGTTTAGCGCGGTCTTTTTCGTCTCCATCGGCCTGCTCATCGACCCCATGCTTCTTGTGCTCTACGCCGGGCCAATCCTGATCATCACCGCGGTGGTCGTCGTCGGTCAGGTCACTGCCTGCACGTTTGGCACGTTCATCGCGGGACACGAAAGGCAGACGGCGTTAAGAGTCGGGATGGGGCTGGCGCAGATTGGCGAGTTCTCATTCATCATCGCTTCCCTTGGCCTGACCTTGAAGGTGACGAGCGAATTTCTGTATCCGATCGCCGTGGCGGTTTCGGCTCTGACGACATTCATCACTCCCTATTTGCTGCGCAGCTCAGACGGCGTCGTGGGCTGGTTCGATCGCGTCGTGCCGGGGCCGATGCGCGCCTGGCTCGATCTTTACACGCGCTGGGTCGAGGGGCTGCGCACCGAGCGCAGTTTCGCCATGGGCCTTGTCCGCCAGTGGTCCTGGCAGATCGCGCTGAATCTGATTTTGATCACCGGCATCTTTATCGGGGCTGCGTCCCTCCGCCGCTATGGATTGCAATGGTGGCCGCAAATCCCTCGCGGACAGGATGGCGTTAAGGCGGCGCTCTGGCTCGGCGCCATGCTGCTCAGCCTGCCGTTGCTGATCGCCCTGTTTCGAAAACTGCGCGCGCTTTGCATGTTGCTCTCCGAGATGAGCGTCACTCGCAGCGCCACGAACGAAAACGTTTCGACGCAACGAGCCATCGTCGCCAACACCATTCTCGCGGCCGCCTCCGTTCTGCTGATGCTCCTGCTCATTCTCCTCAGCTCCGCCATTCTGCCTTCCTGGAAACTGCTGGTTGCGCAGGCTCTGATCGTCATCGCCACGGCGATCCTTCTTCGCCGCTCGTTCACCAGGCTGTATTCGAAGGCGCAAGTGGCCCTGCAGGAAACGCTCTCCCAACCCCCCGCCGCGCATCGCGAACCTTCGGAGCAGGCGCTCCCCGGGATCCTGCGCGAGGCGCACCTGCGAACAGTCCGCATTCCGGAGAAAGGTGGCTCCGCCGGAAAAATGATCGGCGAGCTCGCCCTCCGTACCCGTACCGGAGCGAGCATAGTCGGCATTCAGCGGGACAAGGAAAGTCTCGTTAATCCCGGAGCCGATGAGGAATTGCGGCCCGGCGATGAGATTCTATTACTCGGGAGCGACGAACACCTTGTCTCTGCCGAAAAACTTCTGAGCACCGATTCCCAGGAAACGTGAACGCCAAAACTGACATCGACGAAACACTCGAGCTGATGCAACGGCTGATCGAGTACCGTTATCAAAAGGCGTTACATCATCGGCTGATGAAAGCGGCCGATCATTCGATGCTCGATATCGATGTTCTCGTGCTGATTTATCACATGGCGAAGGTCAGCCAGGGGGCCATCCTCGAGATCGGATCTTTCCTGGGCGCGTCGACGATCGCCGCCGGCCTGGGGGCGCGCGATTCCGGAAAGCCGAGGAAGTTTCTCAGCATCGAACCCGGCGGCCGCCTCAAGGATCACCGGCTGGCGACCAGGGACATCTTTCGAGATCTCAAACGGAACCTTGCCCGCGCCGATTTGCTCGAGGCTGTCACGTTGATCAACGCCTCTTCCTTCGACGAGAAAGCGGTCTCGACGGTGAAGCAGACCCTGGGGCCAGGCGAAGTGGATCTCTTCATTTTCGACGCGGACGCTAACGTTCGGCGCGACATCGATTGCTATGGCGACCTTCTCGCCGACCGCTGTTGGGTTGTCATCGATGATTACATCAGCGCGACCGACAAGGCCGGTCCAACCCGTGCCCAAGTCGACGATTGGGTGGCAGCCGGGCGCCTCCTTCCGCTCGGGTTTTATGGCTGGGGGACTTGGGTCGGCCGCTGGATGGTCTGAGATCCTAAAAATATTTTCACCGCGCAAATCGCGTAATAACAACATCTTACGGCGCCAGACGGCGAGCCTGTTTTGACATCCGGTTGGCGTAATGGAATTACTTAAGGGCGTTAAGTATGTTCCGGCCAGCTTCGACCAAGGCGTCGGGCATTGCTTCCGCAGAAAAGCCTATCGTTAGTTTAGTACGTTAAATTCTCCCGGCACTACGCCGAACCGGATGCTCTTCGAGGAGCGTCCTCTACAACCCGCTGCCTGGCATGGCGTGCATGCTGCAGCCTCACTTTCCACAGTGCTCGAACACTGTCCTTACAGAAAAATGAAACCTCTATCTCAATCCTCAATTCAACGCAGATCGCACCGTGGCGAAGCAACGCCACTAGAAGTGCGTTCAAAGCATCCGGTAACAGACTACCAATTCCATGCGCCCGCCGCCGATCTCCGCGCGGCAAATGACCGCCTTCAGGTTCGCCCTTCCTTCCGCGATCTGAGCCGCGAATTCCTCGCTCGAGAGATGAAGCGCGATTATGCAAATGAAGCGTTCTTCTTCGCCATCATCGTGGGCATTTCGGCCTGGCCGATCGTTTTGACGTTCAAGGCCCTGGGGCAGCTCGGAAACTAAACCCAACCGCGAGCCGCCTTCGAAAACGACGCTTCCCAAGGTGACGCGCGCAAATTACTTTGCGCCGTGCCGCCCGGTGCGGTAGCTCCATGCGAAAATTTGCGCTCATTCTTGCCTTGGAGCCGGCACGCCCTCGTGCCGGAAAAGAGCGGCGAACTATTCTCCCAACGGCACGAGGGCGTGCCGTCTCCAAGACAAGCTCCTGATGACTCGTTTCCTAATCACCTCAGCGCTGCCTTACATCAATGGTGTAAAGCATCTCGGCAACCTTGTCGGGTCGATGCTGCCGGCGGACGCGTATGCGCGATTCCAGCGCGCTCGAGGAAACGAAGTCCTTTTCATCTGCGCGACGGACGAACACGGAACACCCGCCGAGCTGGCCGCGCATGAAGCCGGATTACCGGTGGCGGAGTACTGCGCGCGGATGCACGACTTGCAAAAGGATCTGGGAGACCGCTTCGGTCTTTCCTTCGATTTGTTCGGGCGTTCGCATTCGCCGCAGAACCACGAGATCACCCAGCATTTCTATCATCAGCTCGACAAGAATGGATTCCTCGAGGAACGGACGACTCGCCAGGTTTACTCGGTCGATGACGGCCGCTTCCTGCCCGATCGCTATGTTGTCGGCACCTGCAAGCATTGCGGCTACGAACGAGCGCGGGGCGATCAATGCGAAAACTGCACGCGTGTCCTTGATCCGACCGATCTAATCAATCCGCGCTCCGCGATTTCCGGATCGACCAATATCGAGACCCGCGATTCCAAACACCTTTTCCTCAGGCAATCCGAAATGGTCGGACGCTTGCGGGAATGGATTGATTCCAAGACAGACTGGCCTGTGCTCGTTACCTCCATCGCCCGTAAATGGCTGGATGAAGGATTGAAAGACCGCAGCATCACGCGCGATCTGAGCTGGGGAATTCCAGTGGCTTATCAAGGCGAGGTGCGGCCCGGCTTTGAAGGCAAAGTCTTTTACGTCTGGTTCGACGCGCCCATCGAATACATCGGCGCATCCATGGAGTGGGCGGACGCAACGAAGAACGACTGGAAGCGATGGTGGCGCGAGGACGAAGGCGCGGCCGACGTCCGCTATGTCCAGGTCATGGGCAAGGACAACGTCCCTTTCCACACGGTCGGTTTTCCCGTCACTCTTTTCGGCTCGCAGGAGCCTTGGAAAGTCGTGGACTACATCAAGGGGCTGAACTGGATGAATTATTACGGAGGCAAATTCTCCACCTCCGGAAACCGCGGCCTCTTCATGGACCAGGCGCTCGAGCTTTTGCCGGCTGATTATTGGCGCTGGTATCTCCTGGCGAACGCGCCGGAATCGGACGACTCAAATTTCACCTGGGAACATTTCCAGGTCACGGTGAACCACGACCTGGCCGACGTGCTGGGTAACTTCGTCAACCGGATCGCGAAGTTTTGCACGGCCCGCTTTGGCGGGATCGTCCCCGACCAGGGCGAATACGGACCGCTCGAAGCCGAAACCACGGCGGCCCTGGAGCAGCGGCTCGCCACGCTCACGAAGCAAATGGAAGCGCTGGAGTTCCGCAAATCCGCGGCCGAACTCAGAGCCATGTGGGTCATCGGAAACGAGTACCTCCAGAAAGCCGAGCCTTGGATGCGCATCAAGACCGATCCTGCCGCGGCCGGCGTCTCGATCCGCTACGCGCTTAATCTCGCGGTCGTGTTCTCCGCGCTGGCTCAGCCTTTTATTCCGGAGACCTCGGCGAAGATCATGCGAGCCTTTGCGGATGACGAGCGCTCCCTCAATTGGCCGACTGCTGTGACAGAGACGCTCACTCCCGGAGCCGCCATCAAAGTGCCCGATGTTCTCTTTGCCAAAATCGAAGACACTCAGGTGGCGGAATGGGCCGAGCGCTTCGGCGGCGCCGACAAGTAGGCTACAGCTGCTTCTCGCGCGACACCGTTTGCCAGGAAGACTGGCCGCATTGCGGACAGGATAGGTAACGCTTGGGCTGGCCTGCCGCGCCCCAACGAAGGCCGCCCATATCCCAAATTGACCTGGCGTTGCCGCAGGCACATCGCGCAATCCAAGAGCGTGATTCCGCTTCCATTTTGGCCGCCCAGCTCTGGGGCAACAGCGCCACGAAGAACTTCCGGATGGAGCTCACGGCCCCAATTTTCTAGCGCCTGCAGAGTCACTTCACAATAGTAACTCTCAGCGTCTCCTCCAGCTCATCGTTGACGTAGAACTCGAGGCGATATTTGCCCTCGGCCCAGCCATCCGGCGGCCGGCCCAAGGTGAAACGCGCGCTGGAATCGGGCTCGGGCGCGATCGTTTCCGTCTCGTCCACCACGAAGTCCGGTTCTACCAAATCGCCCACATCCTCTGCGATCCATGCCACCCGCACCCGGGCCCCAACGGGCAGACCGCGCCCGTGCCAGCGCACATAAATATTCTCCACATCGGATTTGAATTCGGTCTTCAACCCTCCGGTCGCATCGGTCGAGACTTCCGCGATCAATTTCTTCCCCGGAGCGGAAGGCTCGGTCTCGATGGCCGGGCCGCGAATCGACGGAGTTAGCGTGGGAGAAGGCGCGGGGGCCGTCGGGGAAGGCGTTGGTTCGGGTTTCGCCACCACCTCGGGCCGTTTCTGTAATTCAAAGATGATACGTTGCAGCAATCCACCCGTCGGGCCGCGCACGACGGTTGTCTCCTTGACGAATCCAACGCCCGCCACAAACCACCGGTCGAGCGCGACCGACATGACGGACGACTCACTGCAATGGATATGGAGGGCGCGGAAGGAGCCCGCCGGAACTCTCACGAGCTCCTCGCCCACGACTTTGAAGTGTTGCCGCATCTCCATACCCGCCACTTCGCCATCGGAATCCCAGGAATCACCGGCCTTCAAGCCGCCGGGAATGAGAATCTGGGGAGGATCGAGCTTCGCGATGCGTCCGTCCCTGCCCCCGCGCGCGTGGCAAACCAGCCCCTTGTCGTCCAGGGTCATCAACTCTGTCTTGGTCAGGCTATCGTCGCTCAGAGTTTCAAATTTGAGGAACTCTTTTCCCTCAAAGGTCTGCCGGCCAACCTTGACGGTGAGGGCCGATCTGACCGCCGGGGCTGCGGCCGGGCCGCCTACCTCCTCAGTGGCGTCATAGGTCCAGGTTGTGCCGTCCTCCGTGGGCAGAAGTTGCTCCGCGCGAGTAACGGCAAGCCCGAAAAAGAGAATGAAGGCAAAGCAAAACCAGCGCATACGGATTGGGGACGGAGACCCTCTCGTATGAGCCATGCCTTGGCAAATTTCTGAACCGCGGTGAAGAACCGCAGTGCCGTTAGATCGCGCGAAAAAAGACTAACGCTCGGACTCTGAACCATTCCGCCTGGGCGAACCGTCGCCACGGCGAGCCTGGCCATCAATTGACGTCGTAGACTTCGACCAGGCCAACCCCCGTGCCGTTGGTCTGGCCCGCGAGTAGAGCGGTGTAACGACCGGGCGGCAGCGTCGCTACCAAGGCGGACTCGAGATTATTGGATGGCGCAAGGCTCGCCGCGATGATTTCCGTCGCTTGAGCCGGGTCATCCTGCCAGTCGTTATTCGACGAGACGACCGTTCCAGAGTTGTCGCGGAGTTCAAGCGTTGGGTTGGTTAGCGCGCCAGGCACTCCGAACGCCGTGAGACTCGGGCCGATCCCGCGAACTACAATTCTGCCCGACCCACCGCCGTTGCCTAAGATCACGCCCGCAATGACGATGTCGTCGCCGGTGCTGACGAAGGCGCGCGTGCTGATATTGGCCAGTTTCGAGCCATCTGACGGATTCAGATCGTAGGCTTCGATCAAGGCGCCTCCTGAGATGTTACCGTTGCCTCCTACGATCGCAGTATACGCTCCGGGGGCCAGAGTAGCATCGATGGCGGACTCAAGATTATCGGTCGGCGGGATGCCAGAGGCCTGAATCGCGGCTTCCTGGGTATCCCTCCAGTTATTGTTGATGACGGTGGCAAATGCGCCCGGACCATGCAGTTCCAACACCGGGTCAGCCAGCGGATTGGGGACGCCCAACGCCCCCAGGGAAGGCCCAATGGCCCTGAGGAGGACATGTTTCGGGGCGACCCCCGTGATGATAAACCCGCCGATGCCAACATTGTCTCCGGTGAGAACTCGTAACCGAGTCGAGAGGTTGATGGCCTGGGCCGCGTCCGCGGGCAAAAAAACATTCCGGACCAAGTCCGTGATGCTCCCGGAGCCGTTGAGATAGCCGGTGCGATTATAACCGCGACCGCGGATGTAGATATTTTGTCCGGTTGCGAAGCTCAAACCTGTCCGGATCCAGCCGCTGCTCCCGCTCGGCGGGATGCCGTCACCCAAGGGAGTGTAGTTCACATTGTCGGTTGAATACTCAAAGGCAACGCGGGTGAATTGCGGACTCGAACCACTCCGTGTCCAGGCAATCGTGGTTCGCGTCACAACAAGATTTTGCAACGCAACTGTGTCGTTGACGATGCGAGCGAAACGAATGCGCGACTGTCCACCGATGTTTGTGAAACCGCCGCCCAGGAGAATCTTGCCGTCCACCTGCAGAGCGATTGCGTTGACCGGCCCATTCATGTTCGCATTAAACGAATCAGCCAGGCCGGTCGCGGGATCGAGCCGGGCAACGCCGAGGCGGGCCTGGCCCCCGATGTTCCCGAAAGAACCGCCCGCTAAAATCTTGCCGTCGGCCTGAATCGCGATGGTATCGACCGTACTGTTCGCGTTCGGGTCGAACGAATCAGCCAGTCCGGTCGTGGCGTTGAGCCGGGCCATGCCGTTGCGGGTCGCTCCACCGATTCCGCTGAATTGCCCGGCCGCCAGAATCCTGCCGTCATGTTGCAGGTAGATGGAAAAGACACGGTTGTTCGCGTTCGGGTCGAACGCATCAGCCAGCCCGGTCGTGGCATCGAGCCGGGCGATGTAGTTGCGTGGCTGCCCGCCGATGCTGTTGGCTCCGAAGAAATTGCCGCCGGCCAGGATCTTGCCGTCCGGCTGGACCGCAATGGAAAGCACGAAATTGTTCGCGTTCGGGTCGAACGCATCAGCGATTCCGGTAGTGGCATCGACGCGCGCGATGTAATTGCGCGTCTCTCCCGCGAAGCTGTTCGCTCCGTTGAAACCGCCGCCCACTAAAATCCTGCCGTCCGGCTGGACCTCGATGGCAGCGACTTCCCCGTTCGGGTTCGGCTTGAACGAATCCGCCGCTCCAAACATGGACTCGAGCCGGGCCATGTTGAAGCGCGTCTGTCCACCGATGTTCGTGAAAGCACCGCCCACTAAAATCTTGCCGTCCGCCTGGAGCGCGATTGCATTGACCGGGCCGTTCGCGTTCGGGTCGAAAGTGAGATCGAGCGTGCCATCCGTATTCAGGCGGGCCATGTTGTTGCGGGGAACGGTTAGGACGCTGGAAAAGCTGCCGCCGATTAGAATCTTGCCGTCGGGCTGGACGGCCGTGGCACTTACAGAGCTGCTGCCGAGACTGGGGAGACCGAAGGCGCCGAGATTGAGCGTCTGGTCGAGCCGGCCGTCGACTTCCAGCCGGGCGATGCGGTTACGTGGCTGTCCGCCCATGCCGGTCGCTCCGGAGAAGTTGCCTCCCGCCACGATCTTGCCGTCCGCCTGGAGCGCGATTGCATTGACAAGGTTGTTCGGGTCCGGATTGAACGAATCAGCCGCTCCGGTCGCGGCGTCGAGCCGGGCGATGAAAAAGCGCACCTGTCCGCCGATGTTCGAAAACGTGCCGCACGCCAAAATCTTGCCGTCGACCTGGACCACGATGGTATCGACCGGGTTATTCGCGTTCGGATTGAACGAATCAGCCAGGCCGGTCGCGGCATCGAGCCGGGCCAGGTAGTTGCGCGTTTGTCCGCCGATGCTGTTCGGTCCGTTGAAGGCGCCGCCCACCAAAACCTTGCCGTCCACCTGCACCGCGATGGAAGCAACATCCCCGTTCGCGTTCGGGTCGAACGAATCAGCCAATCCGCTGGCAGCATTGAGCCGGGCGATGTGGTTACGTGTCTGTCCGCCGATGTTCGAAAAAAGGCCGCCGGCTAAAATCTTGCCGTCGACCTGGACAGCAATGGAAAGGACACCCCCGTTCGCGTTTGCGTCAAACGGATCAGCCGCTCCGGTCGTGGCATCGAGCCGGGCGATCCTATTACGCGGCTGCCCACCGATGTGGGTGAAAAAGCCGCCGACCACGATCTTGCCGTCCGGCTGCACCGCGATTGTAGAAACAGAACTATTTGCGAGCGGGTTAAACGAATCAACGGCTCCGGTCACCGCATCAAGCCTGGCAATGAAATTACGTGCCTGCCCGCCGATACTGTTCGGTCCGGAGAAATTGCCGGCGACCAGGATCTTGCCGTCCGTCTGCAATACGATTGCACTGACAGTAGCGTTCGCGTTCGGATTGAAGGCATCGTCGAGCGTGCCGTCCCGGTTCAGCCGGGCGATATAATTACGCGCAACCGCGGGTCCGCCGTTGGGCGAGAGGGTGGTGAAATTGCCCGCGATAATGATCTTGCCGTCCGGTTGGACGACGATGGCATTGAGGAAACTGTTCGCGTTGGGGTCGAAACCGTCGAGCGCGGATTGCCCGTGCACCGAGGCCAGGCCACCGGCCAGCACCGCCACAAGGGAAAACAGGACAAGTGCAGACCTCAGAGCGGCAAGCGATGTTCGACGCCGACGGTGTGACTTTTTCATAGCAAGCACCTTTCTTTGTCCAAACGAACCGTTCGTTCGGGGTTACCCGCGGGAAGAGGGTGAGGTGCTGGGCTGGAGACGCCTGACGGACTTAGCGCAATCGCGATCTAATCAGGATCGGAAGACCAAGTAAACGTATTCTTTCCATGATTGCGGAAAGACTTTGACGTTCGCGTCGCAAAAAGTGGGCAGCGGATCGATTACGAGTACGAGCAAGAGGCGGCGGTGGAACCGCCGGAGTCTACGGGGCTCGAACCCGCAACCTCCGCCGTGACAGGGCGGCGCTCTAACCAATTGAGCTAAGACTCCTCGCGAGGGACAGATTGTAGAGTCGGGTCTCCTCACCCGCAACTGCCGGGAAGGACAAATTTCGCCAAACGAAAAGACTCCGGCGGTCATAGACTGCCGCTGCAATCGTAGCTATACGTCATTGACGTATAGCCTCCAACTCGTTCATCGTGAAAACGCATTCTAGGTTTCGGTTCGCCGAAGACAGGCAACAAGTTGATAATCAGGGTCGAGAAACTCGAGCGTGGCATGGCGCTCCGCACTGCCATTTGCGGGCGAACAACCTAGGTTTTATACTCGCGGCGCATGGACGAGGACCGCAGCAAGGAATTCGACAATCCTGACGCTCGTCCGGGCCCGCAGGAGCTGAGTTTGCTCGAAGCATTCGATCTTCTGGTGGCGTCGATTCCGCCGGAGAACCGGCATCGGCGGGAGCTCTACGTCCTCCGCTCGCGGATCGAGGCGCAGGAGGAAACAATCGGCGAAGCGCGCCAGATGATCGAAAAGCTGGAGGAAGTGATCCAGAAGGTCACGTCGCCCGCCAATCGCATCGGCACCTATCTCAACAATCCGGCGAAGGACACCGCGCACATCGTGGTCGGCGGCGCGGATTATTATTGCAACGTCGATCCGCGCATCCGCCTGGCGAAGCTAAAAAAGGGCACGCGCGTCCTGGTCAACGAAGCGTATGTCATCGTCGGCGATCTTGGGCTTCGAAACGGCCGGGCCGGTCACGAAGATCACTGAGGTCATTGGCGCTGACCGGCTCCGGGTCGGCTCCGAGCACGGACTGCAATCATTGGTCCTGCAACGCTCCACCGAGCTGGCGGGGGCGAACCTCAAGGCCGGCGACGAAGTGCGGGTCGATCCGAATTATCCGCGTCGCGCTCGAAGTCCTTTCGCATCCGCAATCGCACGAGCATTACCTCGATGACGTGCCGGAGCTGCCCTGGGAGAAAGTGGGCGGACAGGACCAGGCGCTGGAGGCGATCAAGGACGCGATCGAGCTGCCGCTGATCCACGGCGAGCTGTTTGAAAAATTTCACCATGCGACCCCGAAAGGTTTCCTGCTTTACGGCCCGCCCGGCTGCGGCAAAACACTCATCGGCAAAGCGACCGCCTACAACCTGACGAAGCAGCTCCGCGAAAAAAGCGGCGGCGAAATGAAGGAATACTTCATGCACGTCAAAGGCCCGGAAATCCTGAACATGTGGGTGGGCGAATCCGAGCGGATCGTGCGCGAAATCTTTTCGACCGCGCGCGAGAAACGGCGCGAAGGTTTCCTGCCCTTTTCTTTTCATCGACGAAGCGGAGAGCATCCTCGGGACGCGGCGCGCCTCGCGTTACTCGAACATTCTTTCGACCCTGGTGCCGATGTTTTGCTCGGAGATGGACGGCATCGATTCGTTGCACGACGTCGTCATCATCCTGGCTTCGAACCGCGCGGACCTGATCGATCCGGCGATTCTGCGCCCGGGCCGGATCGACCGGAAAATCAAAGTGAACCGGCCCAACCGGGAAGGCGCGCGCGAGATCTATCGGATTTATCTGACCAACGATCTGCCTTACGACGGCGCGCTGGCGAAGGAAGCCGGCAACATCGGCGCGGCCATCGACCGGCTGATCGAGCGAATTCTCGAAGTGCAGTTCGCCCGGCGCGAGGAAAACAAGTTTCTCGAAATCACGTTGCGGAGCGGCCGGAAGGAAATTCTTTATCGGAGCGATTTGTTTAGCGGCGCGATCATCGCTTCGATTGTGGAGCGCGCGAAGGCGATGGCGATCAAACGAACCATCGCCGACCGGGCTGCGGGCGATTCCGTCCAGGCCGTCGCGGGGATCAGCGAAAGCGATTTGCAGCAGGCGTTCGTCGCCGAGTTTAACGAGAACGATATTTTCCCGCCGACCGACATCACGGAAGATTGGTTCAAGCTGATCGATTTCGATCCTGAAAACGTGGTGAAGATTTCGCCCGTTCGCCGGGAAGGTCAGATGAAGCCGATTCGCGGCGTGGTGATTTAGGTGGATCGCGCGCTGGAGGGACGGGCGCTGTCCCGTCCCATTTCCCTCGTTCCCAAGCTCCAGCTTGGGAATGCCCTTGTTTCCGAAGCTCCAGCTTCGTGGAGCGCTGGGCGGCGAACGGCGGAGGAAGCAGAGCTTCCCAGACAAATGCATTCCCAAGCTGGAGCTTGGGAACGAAGAGACGGCACCCCGTGCCGTGCGAGAGACGGGTCGAGTGCCCACTTTTCGTTTTTGGGACGACACGGAGGTCGTCCCTCCATTAGCATCGGCGCTATGAGATCGATCTTTGCCTTGAGTTTATTCGTCGCCGCGAGCCTGCTTGCCCAGCCCACGCCGGACCCGAAGACCGACGTTTCGAATAAGGCTCTGCTGACGAAGGCAGTCCCGGCCAAAAGCCGGCGCCGACATCACCGCGCTCCGCAAGATGGCGGATGAATTTTACGCCTGGCGAAATGAGAACTTCCCGGTTTACAGCAGCGACGCCGGGCTTCACACCTGGGACAACCGACTGACCGATTATTCCGCGGCGAAAATCTCCGAGCGCGCCCAGCACATCCGGAAATTACTCGACCAGGTCCGCGCGATGCCCGGCGCGAAGTGGCCGAAAGAGGACCGAATCGACTGGATGCTTTTCCGGGCGCAACTGGAGGGGTACGCGTTCGGCAGCCGCGTCCTGCAGTCCGAAAAAACCGACCCGCAACTTTACGTCGGTGAATGCTCGAACGGCATTTTTTCGCTGCTGAAAAAGGAATACGACACGCCGCGCAATCGCGCGCTGGCCGCGACCGAGCGGCTCAAGCAAATGCCGGCCATGCTGGCGCAGGGCGAACGCAATTTGCAAAAGCCGGTCAAGCTTTTCGCGCAGCTCGCCATCGCTTCCGCGCGCGCGATCGATCCCCTCTTCAAAGACAGCCTCATGACGCTGGCGCGCGATCTCCCGCCGGCGGAACGCGAGGCTCTGGAGAAGGCACGCGATGCCGCGCTGGTGGCGATTCACGGGTTCGCCGATCGCCTGGAGAAACGGTTGCCGTCGATGGTGGATTTCGCGCCGATGGGCGCGGCGAACTACAACTATTATCTCAAGCACGTTCTCCTGCTCCCGCTCGAGGCAGAACAGGTGGCCATGCTGGGGCGAACGGAACTGGCGCGTTATCGCGCCCTGGAATCGCTTCTGAGCGACCCCGCTCTCGCCGATCCCAATCCGGCGCGGAGCAAAAATATTCCGCCCGACCAGGAGTCGTTCCTCAAAGCTTACGAGAGCCGCCAGCAGGAGATGATCGATTTCATGAAGGAACGAAAGCTGGTGACGATTCCCGATTACCTGGGCCGCTTCGAGATTCGCCAGTTGCCGGAAGCGTTCAAGCCCACGAGCCCCGGGGGCTTCATGAATCCGCCCGGCCTTTACGATAAGGACCCGACCGGCTTTTATTTCATCCCGACTTACAACCCGGAGTCGAAGAACTTTTACATCCGCGCCGCCATCGAGGATCCGCGTCCGGTCCTGGGACACGAAGGAATTCCCGGGCCATTTCATGCAGCTCTCCATTGCGAATCATCTTTCGAATGAAATCCGGCGGCAACACGGCGACGGCGTTTTCGTTGAAGGCTGGGCCCTGTATGGCGAGGAAATGCTGATGCGAACCGGGCTTTATCCCGGAAAACTCCGCCGCGCAGGGGCAGATCCTGCGGCTCTCGCGCTACCGCTCGGCGCGGATCGGCGTGGACGTGAACCTGCACACCGGGAAGTGGAGCTTCGAGCAGGCGGTCCAGTATTTCATGGAAGCGGGTGGGCTCGATCGCGAAGCGGCCGAGGGCGAAGCGGCGGGGGCGGCCTCGTATCCGACGCAGAAAATTACCTACATCGTGGGCAAATGGCAGATCATGAATTTGCTCGGCCGCTATCGCGATAAAGCCGGGGCCAATTATCGGCTCGGGCAATTTCACGACGACCTGATCAAGAACGGCAGCCTGCCGCTCTCCATCGTCGAATGGATTCTGCTCGATGACGCCACGTCGATCGAGCAGGTGATGAAGTAGCGCCAGAAGGATCTCACGCAAAGGCGCTAAGGCGCAAAGAGAGACAGTCAAAAACTTTACGTCTTTGCGCCTTTGCGTGACACCCTCCTCGCCCTCGGTAATGCGCTGCAACTAGGTATGCGCGTTCATTCTGTCCTCGTCATCGGCGGCGGTCCGGCTGGACTGCGCGCAGCGGAAGTCGCCAAGGCGGCGGGCGCTGGCGTAACCATTGCCGACTCGCAACGCTCCGTGGGCCGAAAGTTTCTGGTGGCGGGCCGGGGCGGACTGAACCTCACCCATGGCGAGCCGGTGGAGAATTTCCCGGATCGTTATGTCGATGAGCCGGAACGTTGGCGCGATCTTCTCGGCGAATTTGGGCCGGCCGAATTGCGCGCCTGGGCGGCGGAGCTTGGCGTCGAAACCTATGTCGGCACAAGTGGGCGCGTGTTTCCGCGCGGACAAAAAGCAGCCGGGCTTTTGCGCGCCTGGGTCAGACGGTTGCGGTCAAGCGGCGTACAATTCCGAACGGCGGCGCGCTTCGTGAATCTCGCGCGGGATTTGCGTAGCTGGCGCGCCGACTTTCAAACGACGGATGGAGCGTTCTCGCTCAACGCCGACTCCATCGTCCTGGCGCTTGGCGGCGCTTCCTGGCCGGAAACCGGTTCGGATGGAACATGGCCCGAAATCCTCGCCGCGCACGGAGTTGAAATTACCCCGTGGCAGCCGGCCAATTGCGGTTGGGAGGTCGACTGGCCCGCCGAATTGCTCGCTCGCGCCGAAGGTTTGCCGCTGAAGAACCTCACTGTTCGCGCCGGCCAGGAATCGGTTTCCGGCGAGTTGCTCATCACGCGCAATGGCCTCGAAGGCGGCGCCATTTATCGGCTCGGCCGCACGCTTCGTGCGATGACCGAACCGCAGCGTAACGATCGACTTCAAGCCTCAGCTCACCGAGGAAACAATGCGTGAGCGCACTGGAAAATCTGAACGCATCGTGCGGAGTGGTTTCGAAGCTGGAAATTAAGCGCGGCGGCGGTCGCCTTGCTCGAAACCATGCCGCCGAACGCACCGTTCGATCGCGAAGCAGACGATCGCCCGCGTAAAGAATTTCACCATCCCTTTGCGCGGCCCCCGCCCGATCGCCGAAGCGATTTCCTCCGCCGGGCGGCGTCCCCTGGCGCGAACTGGATGAAACGCTCATGCTCCGAAAGTTGCCCGGCGTTTTCGTCGCCGGGGAAATGATCGACTGGGAAGCGCCGACCGGCGGATATTTCTGCAAGGCTGTTTCGCTACCGCGACGCGCGCGGGACGAAGCGCGGCGTTGCCCCCGCACCTCGATAGCCGCTAACTCGCGTATGTTCGTCCCGAGAACAAAGCTGGCCGCCGCGGTGCGGTTCTCGACGCCGAGCTTTGGGAAAAATTCGCTCGAGATATTTGCCGATGGTTCCCGGCTTCAAGCTCAGGATCTTGGCGATCTCGGCATTGGTCTTGCCGCGGGCGACCCAGGCGAGCACTTCGATCTGGCGCTGGGTAAGAAGGCCGCGCGAACTGCCCACTGCATCTGGTTTCGCCTCCTGCTCGAGAAGCAGACAGATCGACTTCGGTTCCCGATAGATCATCTGAAAGCAAAGCTGCGTTCCGGCCCGGTCGAGAATGAACCTGGATGGCCGGCTCGAAGAGATGACCTCTTCGAGCCAGCCCGCCAGCGCCTGGGGGAGGCGGTCCGAGGGGGAAAGAGCAAAGTCCTTCAGCCAGCGCCGAGCGCGTGCTGTGGCAAATTGAATGCGGCCATCTGGAGAAACCACGAGCAGCGCTTGTTGCGAACCCATTCGCGGAGCGGTTCGTTCGATCGATCGAGGAAGCATCATGGGTCTGCTGCTAATTACGATTTTCACGAAGCAAAGTTCGTGAATTTTTCGAGCATCGACGGAGCTTGCGGCTCCCGATCCGCCCAAGCCGCCGGTGTAGGAATTCTCCTACTTTACGGATTTGCTTCCGTGCGGAGACAGTCCTCGTCGATTACGGGACCCCAGGGGCAATGGCGCAATACAAGTATGTTCACTACCTGACGAACCTATCCGATCCCAAATTCGATCCGGCCCACGCGCCCGGCGAGCGTCACGCCGCATTCGGGAATCTATAAGTGCCAGGGCTGCGGCAATGAGATCATCTCCACAGCCGGGGATCCATTGCCGCCACCGAGCCATCACCAACATTCCCTCAACCAAGGCGGCATTGCCTGGCGGTTGATCGTGGCCACGGCATAAACCTGGAGACGGCACGCCCTCGTGCCGTGAAAGAGAAGGCGACCTTTCTCCTGACGCCATGAGGCAAGCCGTCTCCATTCGCGACACGCCAGCCTGCTTTATGTTGAGCGGCAATGAAACGGGTGTTCGGGCTGGAAACGGAATACGGCATCACCATTCAAGGTGCGGCCTCCGTCGATGTCGTGGCGGAATCGATCGAGCTCGTGCGTTCCTACACGGAGCATGGCGCCCACATGAAATGGGATTATCGCCTCGAAGATCCACATCGTGACGCCCGCGGCTTCCGCGCCGCGCAATTACTCCAGGACACCGACGAATCGGCCTACTTCGAGATCGACCGGAACCGGCCGCTCAGCTTCGAGGAAATCAAAAGCGATCTCGTGCTTTCGAACGGCGCGCGCTTTTACAACGATCACGCCCATCCGGAATATTCGACGCCGGAATGCACGACGCTGCGCCAGCTGGTGGCGCACGAAAAAGCGGGCGAGCGCATTCTGGCGGAGTGCGCGCGGCGCCGAAACCTGAAGCTGCCCGAAGGCCAGGAAGTGCGGTTGTTCAAGAACAACACCGATTTCGCCGGGCACAGTTATGGGTGCCACGACAACTATCTCATGCGGCGCGATCTGCCGTGGGACCAACTCGTCGCGGGCGTCCTGCCGTTTCTGATCACGCGGCAAATCTTCGCCGGCGCGGGCAAAATAGGGATCGAAGCCGAGAGCGCGGGCGGGCAGCCCGGGTGTCTTTCAGATTTCGCAGCGGGCGGATTTCTTCACCACGCTGGTGAGCATCGACACGATGAACAAGCGCCCGCTCGTGAACACGCGTGACGAGCCGCACGCGGATGCGGATCGTTACCGGCGCTTTCACGTCATCATCGGCGATTCGAACATGAGCGAATGGGCCACGGCGCTGAAGATCGGGACGACTGCGCTCGTCCTGGACTTGATCGAGCGCGGGAAAGCGCCGGAGATCGAGATCGCGCAGCCGATCAACGCGACAAAGTCGATCAGTCGCGATCAGGATTACGATTGGATCATCGAGCTGAGCGATGGCCGGAAGATTTCCGCGATCGATGTGCAGCGTCTTTATCTCAAAGCTGCCGAGCGCGAGAAAAGCGGCGATCCGGAAACATCCTGGCTGCTGCGCGAATGGGAAACGGTCTTGAACGATCTGGAGCGCGATGTCACCTCCACGCGAGATCGCGTCGATTGGGCGGCCAAGAAGTCGTTGCTGGAGACATTTCGAGAAGAGGAAAAACTTTCGTGGACCGATCCCTGGCTTCAGGCGCTCGACCTGGAGTATCACAACATCCAGCCGGACCAGGGATTGTTTTACGAGCTGCTGCGGCAGGGATCGATGCGCAGCATCGTCAGCGAAAAGGAAATCAAGAACGCGATCTTCGCGCCGCCGGAAACGACCCGCGCCTATTTCCGTGGCCGCGCCGTCGCGCGGTTTAATCACGCGATCAGCTCGATCCAATGGGATGAGATCGCGTTTACGAACGGCTCAAGCTCCCAGTTGGTGACGTTGCCGGAGCCGGCCGACGGTGAGCGGCTCGCGGGGCTGAATGAATTGGTCCGGCAAGAGTGCGAGTTCGAGGATTTCTTTCACGCTATCGCAAGGTATTGAGCGTCGTCATCCCGAGTCGCGCAGACGACGAGGGACCTCACAGTCGATCTGCCGTCACACAGACTAGCGTTACTGCATCCGTCATGCCGATCTTCGTGGATCGCGGAAGCGCTTTTGTGTGATTTTTGCGTGCGACTGTGAGGTCCCTCGCCGCCTGCGCGGCTCGGGATGACAACAGGGAAGCCGCGCTCCGAACGAAGCGCGCTGACGTTACGACCACGTGATCAAACGCAGCTCGTGCGTTTGCATCAGATGCGGGTGGACGGGAACCACGCGCACGCTGAAGCCGTAGGTGCCGCTGTCGGAGGCCGGGACGGACCCTTGATAAAGGTAATTCCCCTCGCCTTCGCGGGCGTGCTTCCATCAAGAACGGTCACGGCAGGATTTTTGATTCCGCCATTATCGGCTTCGCCGTGGTAAGCCTCCACGCGCACATGGTCGGGCGCGACGGCGCCGAGATGCACCTTGGCTGACAATTGCAGCGCTTCACCCACCTGAATGTTCTGGCGATCGGCATTTCCAACCTGGACATCGAGAATGCTGACCTGCGGCCAGTCCTTCCGCATCTTCGCTTTCCAGCTGCTCAACCCCGTCGCAGCCGCGCAACCATCGCGCGCAAATTCCTGGTGGGCCTTCGCGGCCGGCGTGTAAAGCCGTTCGGCGTATTCCTTCACCATGCGATGCGTGTTGAAAGCCGGGGTCACACTGCGGATCGATTCGCGCATCAACTGCAGCCAGGCCAGCGGAAGCTTCCCGTCCGGTTTGGCGTAATAGAGCGGAATGATCTGGTTCTCGAGGAGCTGATAGAGGCTGCTCGCGTCGACTTCGCTTTGGAAATCGACGGTGCCGCCCTTGATCTCGCCGCCGATGGCCCAGCCGTTGTTGCCGTTGAAGCTTTCGCACCACCAGCCGTCGAGCACGCTCAAATTCAAGCCGCCGTTGGGCGGCAATTTCATCCCGCTGGTGCCGCTGGCCTCGAGCGGACGAAGCGGATTGTTCAGCCAAAGATCGACGCCCTGCACGAGCCGGCGCGCGATGTAGGTGTCGTAATCCTCGATGAAGACCATCCGATTTTCGAAGCCATGTTGCCGGCTGAATTTGTAAACCTGCTGGATCAACGCCTTGCCGCCCTCGTCCTGCGGATGGGACTTGCCCGCGAAGATGAATTGGACCGGGCGCGTCTCGTCATTCAGCAATCGTTTCAGCCGCTCCTGATCGCTGAAGAGCAACGCCCCCCGCTTGTAGGTCGCGAAGCGGCGCGCGAAGCCGATGGTGAGAATTTCCGGATCGAGAATCCGGTTCACGCTGCGGATCGATTCGGGCGATTCGCCCGAGCGCTCACGCGCCACCCGCACGCGGTCGCGCACGAACTCGACCAGGCGCAGCTTTAGTTTCTGGTGGGTCTCCCAAAGTTGCGCGCCTGGGATGTCGCTGACGCGCCGCCAGAAATCGGGCTCGGTCAGATGCTCCTCCCAATCGCCGAGATACTTTTGGTAAAGCGCGGAGAACTCCGGCGCCATCCACGTTTTCGTGTGGACGCCGTTGGTGATGCTGGTGATCGGCACCTCGTGGCCGGGCACGCCGGCCCAGACATCCTTCCAGATCGAGCGGCTCACTTCGCCATGCAGTTTGCTGACGCCGTTGGCATGGCGGCTCGCGCGCAAGGCCAGCACGGTCATGCTAAACGCATCGAGCGGATTGACGCTCGTCTGGCCGAACCGGAGAAACTCGTCGAACGAAAGGCCGAGCTGCGCGGCGAAATCGCCGAAGTAGCGCTTCATCATTTCCCGCGGAAACGAGTCGTTGCCGGCCGGCACCGGCGTGTGGGTCGTGAAAACATTCGCCGAAGCGACGAGTTGCAGAGCGGAATAGAAATCGAGGCCTTTTTCCGCGATGCAAAGCCGGATGCGCTCGAGCGCAAGGAAGGCCGAGTGGCCTTCGTTCATGTGAAAGACTTCCGCGTCGATGCCGAGCGCGGTCAGCGCTTTTACGCCGCCGATGCCGAGCACGATCTCCTGCCGCATCCGCATTTCCAGATCGCCGCCATAAAGCTCGGCGGTGATGCGACGATCTTCCGCGTTGTTCTCGGCGATGTCGGTATCGAGCAGGTAAAGGTTCACGCGCCCGACATGCAGTTGCCAGACTTTCGCCCGCACTTCGCGATCCAGGATTCGGACGGCGATGAGCAGATTGTTATCGCCCTGCCGCACTTCACGGATCGGCAGGTGATGGAAATTCTGGTTCAGGCTGATCGCGTGCTGGACGCCGTCCTTGTCGATCTCCTGTTTGAAATAGCCGTGGCGATAGAGCAGCCCGATCGCGACAAAATTCAGATCGAGATCGCTGGCCGATTTGCAATGGTCGCCCGCGAGAATGCCGAGACCGCCGGAGTAATTCGGGATCGATTCGTGGAAACCAAACTCGGCTGAGAAATAGGCGACAGGCTTTTGGATCGCGCTGCCGGCGCCGGTCTTGCCGTAGGTGTCCTTGCGCGCCAGGTAATTCAGGTAAGCCTCATGCACTTCCTTGAGCTCGCGCAGGAAATTTTTGTCCTGCGCCACTTCGACGAGCCGGGCCTGCCGCGAAAGCTGGAGCATGCGGACGGGATTGTGATTGGTGCGGTTCCAAAGCTCCGGGTCGAGATGCCGGAAAAGGCGGCGGGCGGACGGCTCCCAGGTCCACCAGAGATTGAAGACCATTTCCCGAAGCGGCTCGAGCGCGGCCGGCAACGTGGGGATCACATTATACGTGTGGTAGGTCGGCATGGTGCGGCCGGATGGAAACGAAGCGTGAATCTGACAGCAAAAACTTTAGCATCAAGCATTCCATGGCAAGCCACCGGGAATGGGCAGTGATGGAGTGATGCAGTGACGATCGAAGACAAAACGCATTACGTACTCATTACTCATTACTCCATTACTCCATTACTCCAATCCTCGGCCACGACGGGCAGCGCGCCGCCCCACGAGCAACCCCAGCGCGAGTCCCGTAAGCAGACCGCTCAGGTGCGCGGACATGCTGATCTGCGGTGTCGACAGATCGAAGGCAGTTTGCACCGCGACGATCAGGAGAAGGTACTTCAAGCGCCGTCCGGCGAGCGGCTGGTGCCGATTGCGCAGGAGAAAACCGACCCAGACTCCGACGATCCCCATGACACATCCCGAAGCGCCCACCAGCAGCTCGGGACGGCTGGAGACAAAGAGGCGCCCGAGAAGGACGCCGATACTCGAGCCCAGGCCAGAGAGAAGATAAAAGGCGGCGAATCGAATCGACCCGATCGCGCGCTCGAGTCCCGGCCCGATGAGGAAGAGCCCGTAGAGATTGAAGATGAGATGAAGCGACCCGTAATGGAGGAAGAGCGAGGTGACCAGCCGCCAGTATTCGCCATCGGAGCGGAGCGCCCAGGGTTCGAGCGCGCCCAGCCGATGCAACGTGAGGGGATTCGTCGCACCGCCCAGCCTCAGTTCCGCAATGAACATCGCGATGTTCAGCACGATGAAAATCAACACCGCGGTCGTGGGCCAGATGTTTCCCGATCCGAACGCGGTGCTGGGTGGCCGCTCGAATCGTTCGATGCGATGAAGCAACGCAAAACCGGGCGGAGAAAGTGGCGTCTCCGCCAGCGCGCTGCATGCCCGCGAGTCGTTGCGCGATTTCGCTCCGCAGCAGCTCGTCGGTTGTCGTTCGTTGCAACTTCTCCAGCCGCGCGCGACCGGCAGAGATCTCGCCGGCGGCGAGCTCACTGGTTCCGAGCCAGAACTCCCGCAACTCGCGGGGAAGCTTGCGGATCCTGGCAAGTTCGGCCGCGCGGGCCGAGTCGTCCGCAAAAGGCGAGCACAACCGTCAAACAAGAATAATGACTCCAGGCCGGCTGGGGCGACCGGATGCGTGTCTGGTCAGCATATTGGCGAACTCGAGAAGGAGTTCGTCGCGCGCGCCCGTTTCGCCCAGGGCCCGGAGATAAAGGGGCATCAAGGCGTAGTCATTGCGCCGGATCGGCGGCGGCAACTCGCTCCGCACCCATCCGACGAGATTGGTCCACTCACCGCGCAGACGAAACGATTGGGCGATCGCCTGCCGTCCGGCATTCGTGTGGTTGTTTCGCAAGGGCGCCAGGAGGGCCAGAGCCTTTGCTAAATCTCCCTGCTTCGCCAATTGCAGCGCGCCGAACAGCTCGCCCTGCGCTCGTAACGAATTCGCCGGGTGCAGAAAGCGGAGCGCCCGAGCCAGGCGCCTCGCGAGTGAATAGCGCTGGGCACTGGCGAGCTCCGCGATTTTCCTCGAGCCCATGGCGGGCACGACCAGCAACGCCAGCCACGCGCCACCGCCGACGAATCCCGCCGTGTCGGGCGTCACCAGCCAGGCCACCCCGGCGACCAAAAGCACCGTCAGCGCCGCCAGCCGCCACGCTCGATACAACCGGCCGTGCCGCCAGGTCTGCGCCAGCAACACCAGCGGCGAAATGCAGGCGACGAAGAGGAGAATGTGATTGAGATCGAGCATCGACTCAGTGGCGCTTCATGTGAGTCGTTGGACGTTGAACGTTGGACGTTGGACGTTCCGCTCAACATGACAAGCAGATTAACCATCCCAACCGCGCCCGAGATGATGAAGCTAAAAGTAACGCATCTACCTCGACGTGATTTCCTCCTGGTGTTTCTGGGCGCAACCGGCGTGGGAAGAATTGAAGAAACGCTACGCGGACCGGGTTGATTTCGAATGGAAGATCGCCCTGATGGATGCGTCCGGTTTTCCGAAATCGATCGAGCAAGCCGAGTGGTTTTATCGCCGCAGCGGGATGATGATGCGCTCGCCGTTCATGCTCAAGCCCGGCTGGTTCGAGCCCGACATCCAGGAATGCCTGGCGCCGAATCTCATCGCCGAAGCCGCGCGCGAACTTGGCGTGACGGACGATCGCGTCCGGATGGCGCTGGCGAATGCGACGGAGCGCGAAGGATTGAAGACGAACAACTGGGAGCTGGCCGCGGAGATTGGGGCGAAAGCCGGCGGTCTCGACAAAGCCAGACTGCTGGAACGAGCGCGATCGCCCGAGATCGAAGCGCGCGCCCGCGCGAGCACGGCAGAGTTCCACGCGCTTCAAGTCACGCAACGTCCTACCTTCGTGGTCGACAGCGAGATTGGCGATCGCGCGATCTTCTCGGGCTTCGCCAAGCTGGAGCCCATCGCCTGCACGATTGACGCCATGCTCGATGATCTTGCAGCCTACGCCGCGCACGCCGCGCATTTCGGGGAGCCACCGCCGGCTTGATTGAGCGTTGAGAAATCGGCTCACGCTTGCTAAACTGCGGTCGTGAACCCCGAAGAAATTAAGAAACATTTAACGCGCACGCCATTTGTCCCGTTCCGCGTCTACACGAGTGACGGTCGGCACCTGGACATCAAACATCCTGAGATGGCATTTTTGACCCGCGCGCTGCTCTTGGTGGGTCATCCAGTTGCGGATCCGACAAAGGATATTCCGCCAGACTACGATGACGTCTCATTGTTGCACGTAGTGAAACTGGAAATGCTCGTCGCCGCCTGACCCGGCAGATTAACCTTGCTAGTGAGCGAATGTTGCTTACTACTTCCAGTCGGCTCGCGAAAAGGCGAGCCGTCACCGCGGCATCCGCAGGCGCGGTGAGGCAGAAGTGCCCGGCGGCCAGCCATGGCCTACGGGGAAGATGCGGGAAAATAAATACGGCGCCGCGGTTCACTTCCCGGGTCGCCGGCCAGGAGCTTTGATTTAATCTGCAATCACAAATTCGTGTAAACGGTCGAATTCGCGCCCGCGAAGTGCGGGTGATTCTCGGATCGACCAGCGAGCAACTCGGCGTCATGAAGCTTTCGGACGCGTTGCGCAAAGCTCAGAGCCTCGGCCTCGATTTGGTTGAGGTCGCGCCCACGGCGAACCCGCCGGTCTGCAAGATCGTCGATTTCGGCAAGTTCCGTTACGACATCTCCAAGCAGGAGAAGGACAAGAAAACGTCCGGCACCAAGCTGAAGGAGATCAAGTTCCGCGTGAACATCGACGATCACGATTACCTGACGAAAATCCGTCACGGCGAAGGGTTTCTCGACAAGGGCAACAAAGTTCGCGTGCAGTTGCAATTCCGCGGCCGCGAAATGGCGCACCAGGAATTCGGGATGCAGTTGATGGAGAAGGTGCGTGACGATCTCGCCGGAATGTCGCAGGTGGAAATGGAGCCGAAGATCGCCGGCCGCAACGTGACGATGACTTTGTCGCCTTTACCGGCCGCCCGCCGCAAACGCCGGTTCTCCGTGCAGGCGGATGATGTCGACGAAGAAGCCGCGGAGAAGAGCGCCGCGGACGTTAAGGAATAGCGCGACGAGCCGCTTACCGGCTAATCGCACCGCTCGGATCAGGGGACCTTGAAGAGCTTGCCCGTATTCGGGTCGTTCACTTCCGTGCCCGGCGGCACCCCACGGACATCGATAAGGAATTTCGGATCGTGCGGGCTGTAAACAAAACCGGGTTTGTCCGGGACAGGGCTCGCGTAAGGGATGGCGGAGGAACTCTCCCGACTGGCGGTTAGCGGAGATTGAGATGGCGCGACGGGAGCCGTCGCCGGCGGATTCTCGGCCGGTTGCGGGCGCGGTTGAACGAACACTTTGGGAGTGGGTGACGGCAAGGCAATTTCCGTCTGGGTGCTAACTGCTGCCGCTGGTGACGCGGATGGTCTTGCTTCGCTCCGCAACGCAGCCACCAGCCACTTGGGCTCGGACCGTTCGGCCTGCAGTTGCCCGTCAAAATAAACGCGCACCACGAAGCCACCGTAGCGAACTTTCTCGGCTGACTTGCGCGACGATCCCGCTCCTTCGTAGGTCGCGACGAGGTATTTCGGTGTCGGGTCCTTCCAATCGCGCACGGGGGTCAGCCATTCGTAATTCACCTCCGCCTCGGTCGGCCGCATCTCATTGGCATCGGTTAAGTCGAAAAAGGAAACGCGAATCTCGACTTCGCCTTTCGGAATGTCTGGCCGCGGTGCGACTCCTATTTTCACCTCCACATTCTTCTGTCCGCTGCGACCCCTCGTTTCGGTCGACCCAATTTCCGTGATCGCGATCAAGGCGTCCTTGACTGGCGCAATGTCCGCCGTGCTCTGCGGTTTTCTGGTTGGAGAGTCCTGCGCGCTCCGCGCGGCGGAGGAGAGAAGATGCACGACTCCGAGCGCCGCCAGAATCAAAAGCAAGATCGCGCCGACGAGAACGTAAAGGCGCGCCGGGCCCATTCGGCTCCAGAGCAGGCTGAGCGCGCGAAGGAGCGGCCGTGATTTAAGCTGCGTCGATTCCAACATCTTCCCGATTGTTTCGGGTCTCCCCCTCGCTCCGGTCTCTTTTGCCAGAGGATCCGGCTACCGCGCGACACTGCCATGGCGGCCTATGTTTCCGAGGACGTAGCGGGCTTTTCCGGGATCAACTCGTTTACACGTGCGATGCTTTGGGCGCGTCCGGTCGTTTCGTCGATGGAAACGAGAGCGCCGCACAAACGCACATCCCCTCTCGCGACCGGGAATAGCGCCGGCAGATTGGAGATGAAACGATTTACAATCGGCTCGATCGATCGGCCGAGGATCGAATTCGCCGGGCCGCACATTCCCGCGTCGCAAAGAAACGCAGTGCCCCCGGGGAAAATTTGTTCGTCAGCGGTTTGCACATGGGTGTGCGTGCCGATCACCGCGGAGACCTTGCCGTCCAGGAATCGGCCGATCGCGATTTTCTCACTGGTCGTTTCGCCATGCGCGTCGACAAAGATCACCGAAGTTTGCAGGCGCATTGCCGCGACGGCGGCTTCGACGGCCGGAAACGGATTTTCGAGAATGGGCTGCATAAACGTCCGCATCTGCACGCTGATCACGCCCACCTTTCCCTTGGCCGTTTCGAGGACGATCGAACCGTGGCCGGGCGCGCCGGCAGGATAATTCACCGGCCGCAGCAAGCGCGGCTCCGTATCGATAAAGGATATAATTTCCTTCTGGTCCCAGATGTGATCGCCCGTCGTGACAACTGACACGCCCGCCCGCAGCAGATCGATGGTAATCTTCGGCGTGATCCCTCTGCCGCCCGCTGCGTTCTCGCCGTTCACCACCACGAAATCCGCCCCGAGCGATTCCTTCAGGCGCGGCAAATGGGCGATGAGGGCGCTCCGGCCCGGCTCGCCCACCACGTCGCCCAGAAAAAGAATCGTCAGCATCGCGCGAGCATCGTATTGAAAAGCCGGAAATCCAAACCGTGATCTTTCGCCCTCGCGCTCTTCGGCTCTTCCTCTTCCTCCTCCTCTGCCTTTCCTCCGTCCGCGCCGCCGATCGCCTCAGCAATCCGCTCGCTGACCCACCAAACTGGAAAGGGCTGGCGAAATTTCACAACACAATCACCCGCGACGAATTCGAGCAGGCGCTCCGGGGAATTTATTGCACGCAAGGCATCAGCGAGGAACTGATTCGGATCGATCCGGACGTCGCCTGCATTCTCACGGACCGGGACGCGCAAAGCTGGTTCACGCTCCGCTTCGCGAAGGAGGAGCGGAAACGCGCCCCGGTTCCTCGCCCATGGCGGCCCGCCCAGGCTTTGCCGCCCGCCAAGAAAGCCGGAGTTCTCTCGGGCGTGAAGATCGCGCTCGATCCCGGCCACATCGGCGGCGAATGGGCGAAGATGGAGGAGCGCTGGTTCAAATCGGGCGATGCGCCGCCGGTCGAGGAAGGAGAGATGACGCTGCGCGTCGCCAAAATGCTCGCGGTAAAGCTTCGCGAGCTTGGCGCGCGCGTTTCTTTCGTGCGTGACAAGGCGGAACCGGTCACACCCTTTCGGCCCGGCGATTTTCGCGAAATGGCCCGCGGAATTCTAAGGGCCGGCGGAAACGAGAATCCGCCCGAAGAATTCGAGGGACCGGACGATCCGCTCCGAGAGCAATCCGTCCGGTGGCAAAGCGAGATTCTCTTTTATCGCACCAGCGAGATTCGGCAGCGCGCCCGGCTCGTCAATTCAACGCTGCGCCCGGACGTCGTTCTTTGCCTGCATTTCAACGCCGAAGCCTGGGGCGACGAGCGGAATCCCGAGCTCATCGATCGGAATCATCTGCATCTTCTCGTCAACGGAGCATACCTCCCGCCCGAGCTCGAATTCGATGACGTGCGTTTCGAAATGTTGTTCCGCCTTCTCAGCCGCACCCACGAAGAAGAGGTCAAAATCGCGGATGCGGCGGCCGCGGCGATGGGGAAGCGGACCGGCCTGCCGCCATATCAATACACCAAGGACATCGTCCGGAAGGTCGGCACGAGCGGTTACGTTTACGCGCGCAATCTGGCGGCGACGCGGGTCTATCAATGCCCGGTCGTTTACTTCGAGCCTTACGTCATGAACAGCCACGAAGTCTTCGCCCGCATCCAGGCGGGAGATTACGAAGGGACGAAGCTCATCAACGGCGTCGAGCGGCCGAGCATTTATCGCGAATACGTCGACAGCGTCGTGGATGGATTAGTGGAATATTACTCCGCGGCGCGGAAATGATTGCTAGTGGCGACGCTCTGCGGAGCCGTCAACGTCGGCGTCGACGGAGTCTCGCCCTATCGTCAGGCGGCTCGACTGAGGCTCGCCCTACCATCAAAGTTCCCCGACCGCCGCTTCGATATCATCCATCGTTACGTTAGTCGCGAGATGCGCGGAGCCGATCGCAGGCACGACCACAAAACGGACGGCGCCCTGCGCGAATTTCTTGTCGAACCGAATCGCTTCCAGGATTTTGTCCTTCGGGAAATCTGCCGGCAAAGTTGTTGGCAACTCGAACGACCGCAGCATTCGGATGATTTTCTCCCGGTCCGGTTCCGGCAACCCAGCTTTGCGCACCGAAATCTCGCAGGCGGCCACGATGCCCAGACTAATCGCTTCGCCGTGCAGAAAATCCCGATATTCCCCTGCCCGCTCGATCGCGTGGCCGATGGTGTGGCCGAAATTTAGCAACGCCCGTTCACCGGTCGTCTCTCGTTCGTCAGCTGAGACAATGGCCGCTTTGATCTCGACGTTCCGGCGGACAAGCGCCGGCAAATCTTTGCGATCGAACGACTGCAGCATTTCAAACATTTCCGCGTCGCGGATGACAGCGTGCTTCACGACTTCCGCCAAACCCTGGCTCCATTCGCGCGGCGGCAATGTGGCCAGCGTCTCCACGTCAGAGATCACCAGCGACGGGTTGCTGCCACGCGCCAATAAGATTCTTGCCCGCAACCGTGTTCACAGCGGTTTTGCCGCCAATCGAACTATCGACCTGCGCAAGCAATGTCGTCGGCACCTGCACACACGGAATTCCCCGGTGATAAATCGCGGCGGCAAATCCCGCCAGGTCGCCGACCATTCCGCCCCCCAGCGCGACCACGAACGATGAGCGGTCGAGGCCAGCCTCAATCATCCGGCCGCAGATTGCTTCCGCTTCCGCCATCGTCTTCGATTCTTCGCCGGGGCGAACCTTGATCAGCGTTGGCCGAAAGCCTGCCTCCTTCAGACTCTGGCTCACCTTCTCCGCGAAGAGCGCGGCGACATTATCATCGGTAACCAGCGCGCACACCGGACCATCGAGCTTCTCGGAAATAAGCCGCCCTGCCTGCTCGAGAACTCCCGGCCCGATTACAACCTCATAACTCTGCGTGCCTGTTCGAACGTTTACGCGATTCACCACGCACCGAGCGTACCGGCGGTCTTAGCGGCGCGAAAGCCAAAAGCGCCAATCGAGTTCCCTTGACAAACGGGCTCGCCGTTCCTCTAAATGAAGCATGCCAAAATCAGCCAACCCGACGCCGCCTCCGGCCGATCCGGCGCCACCTCCGGCCGCCGCGACACCCACTTCGGCTGCCGGCACGACGGGCCTGCCCTCCAACGTCGCCGCCGCGCTCGCCTGCATCCCGCTCGTCGGCGGTTTGATTTTTTACATCCTCGAAAAGCAGGACCAGTTCGTCCGCTTTTATGCGATGCAGTCGATCATCTTTGGCGGCATCTGGTTTCTCTTCAACATCGTGTCGCGAATCATCGGCGCGATCCTATGGTCGATCCCGGTGGCTGGAGCGATCTTTGGCGCGATGTGGTCATTTGCCTCCGCCCTCGTCCAGCTTGGCTTCCTCGTCATCATGATCATCGCCATGATCAAAGCCTTCACCGGCGTGCGCTGGGACATCCCGTGGATCGGGCCGATGGCGCGCAAGCAGACCGGCGAAACGCTGTAGCCTGATAATTCTGCTCGGTAGGGCGACGCTCTGCGGAGCCGTCAAGCGCGGCGGCTCGACAGAGTCTCGCCCTACCAGCGATTAACAAGCCAGCAGCTTCACGACGATCTCAGTCAGGACGAGCTCGTGATCGAGCTGGCTGCTGACGAGGCGCAGGTTTGCCTCCAGGCAGGCTTCCAGCCCCGCGATCAATTTCTCGCGCTTGAAAACGATGCGCCTGTTGCGCGGCGATCCCGAGCGCGTAGCCGTTGATCGAGCCATCCTTCTTTCGCGGCAAATGCTCGGTCGCTTCGGCGGGCAAACGATTCAGGGCCGAGATGAACGTGAACGGCGCATGGGGACGCGGAATCCGATTCCGCTCCATCAAATCTTTGGCGAGAAGCAGATTTCGAATGGTCGGAAGGATCGCGACCAGCAGAATGCCGATCGCCGTTTCGCCCTGATCGAGCAACCGCTTCACCAGCATCAGCGCGCGTTCGAGATCACAGGCCGCGAGCGCATTGCCCAACTCGAAAATCACGCCCGCCCGGGAAAGGGGCACAAGCTCGCGCACCTGCTCGACCGCAACGCGACGCTCCTTGCCCAAATAGAGATCGATTTTCTCCAGCTCGTTCTCGATCTGGCGGGTGTCGCCGCCCGTCAGCAGCACAAAAAGATCGAGCGCCTCCTCATCGAACTGCAATTGTCTCGCTTTCGCGCGCCGCCGCACAATCTCCGTCGCTTCTTCTTCCCAGCCCGCGCGCGACGAATCGAGCCGGTCGATCACCTGCACCTCCGCGCGTTTCGCCAGCGCCTTGTAGAACGACCGGCGTTTATCGGTTTCGGTGGCGCTGATCAGTAGAGTTACGTCCGCTCCCAGACCGCTCTCCAGCACCTCGGCCAAATCCTCGAGCGCGCCTTGCACGGCAGCCGATCGCCCAATGACGCTATCGCCCATGCAATTCGCGTTCTTCAGCCAGACCAGTTTGCCGCCGCCGAAAAACGGGATCGTTTGCAACGCTTCGATGGCCAGCCGGATCTTCGCGACGGCCTGATCGACGTTATCCGCGCAGGCGTCGATCACCTCTACGCCGAATTCGCCCGCATCAGGCGGAGTCAACTTCGCCGCCAGCTCGGCCGCGACGCGTTTTACTTCGCTCTCGTCCGATCCGACAACGGCGTGGATGCTGGACTCGGACTGCGCAGTTTTCGCTTTAGCCTTCGGCATTTCGTGGCGGCAATTTTAGCCGCCACCCGCCTGTTGCAAAGAAGTTCCGAACTCTTTCGTCGCGTACTCGCGAAACTTTTCTTCGAGCGCCGCTGCAGTCAGAAATTTTCCGCCAAAACTCTGGATCAGCGCGGACTCGAACGGCTGATGCCGGGCGAGCGCGTCGAGAAAGACGAGGAAATTCGCTTTGTCGGTCAAGGCGAGGAACCGAACAAGCCTTTCCGATTGATCGTAAAACGTCTCGACCGATCGGACGGCGGATGAGGTCATCTCGACCAGCTTGGCGAGCGGAATAAACTCGTCCGCCGCGATCGCCTGCGAACGCGGCTTGGCGATGTAGTTGCGCGCGCGCTGATAACTGGCCCGCGCGCCTTTGGAGACATATTGGGCAAACCCTTCGTTCAGCCAGCACGGAATGCCGTCGGGATAAAATCGATGCAGCACCAGATGGGCAATCTCGTGCCCAAGCAGGTTGCCGCTGAACTTGTAGGCGGGATTGCGCAGGATGAAGAGACTCCCCTGCGAGTGGATCCCGCCCGTCCAGGGCTCCAGTTTGCCCAGCGCCTGAAATTGCTGCCAATCGGCCGGGCGCTGAAAGATGTAGATATGCGATTTCGTATCGCCCGCCGGCTGCTCGCGCCGCAGCTCTTTCGCCACCACGCGGTAATGAAATTCCGCTTCCACGGAGAGCGGCGTCACGACGAAGCTGTCGACAAAATGATAGATGAAATGCTCGGTCTCGCCGTGTTTCCATTGCGCCGGGTTGATGGCCAGCGCTCTTTGCCCGAGCGGGTTAGGATCGCGCTGGCTCAGGCGGGAAAACTCGATTTCGGGTAGCGCATTGAGGCCCGGAGTGGTGGTGGTGCCTGAGCGAAGAGCGTTGAACCGATTGCAGTCAGGGCGAGGAGGGCAAATGGGAATCGCATACCGCAATGATGAAGCTAATAGCGTGCGAGCGAAGGGGTCATCCCGAGCCGCGCAGACGGCGAGGGACCTCACAATCGGTCGGAATCACCCAACTGACGCGCGTCGAAATCGCCACGCCGATCTGCGCGGGTCCCGAAAGCGGACTTGCGTGATCTCACCTACGACTGCGAGGTCCCTCGCCGTCTAACGCGGCTCGGGATGACATGCCTCGTCAAAGCGGCCGCTCAAACGCGGGACCGTCGCCGCTGCGGGCCGCCGCGTGAGTATTTCACTGGCTTCCGCTTCGGCTCGATCTTCGTCAGGCCGGTGCCGCTCTTCACCTCCATGATCTGGTCGCGGAGCAAGCGCGGCGCGCTCGAACTCCAGGTTCGCAGAAGCGGTTTGCATCTCGTCTTCCAACTCGCGCAGCAATTCCGTGAGATTGAAATCGCCGCCGCCTTCCTGAATGACCGACGCGGCGATCTCCCGGCCGCGCAGGATCGTGTGCAAACTTTCCTGGACGGCGCGCCGAACCGTCTGCGGCGTGATGCCGTGCTTCTCGTTGTATTCCATCTGCTTGGTGCGCCGATAATCCGAAATCGAAATCAGCGCCTCCATGCTTTGCGTGACCGTGTCGGCAAACAGAACGACCTCGCCGTTGATGTGCCGCGCGGCGCGCCCGGCGGTCTGGATGAGCGAAGTCTGGCTGCGCAAAAAGCCTTCCTTGTCGGCATCGAGAATGCAGACGAGCGAGACCTCGGGCAGATCGAGGCCTTCCCGGAGCAGATTGATGCCGACCAGAATATCGAAGTCCGCCGCGCGCAGCCCGCGCAGGATCTCCACCCGCTCGATCGTGTCGATGTCGCTGTGCAGATAGCGCACTTTCAACCCGACATCGCGCAGGTAATCCGACAAATCCTCCGCGGTCCGTTTCGTCAAGGTCGTGACCAAGACGCGCTCCTGTTTCTCCACCCGCTGCCGGCAAAGCTCGATCGTCTCATCGATCTGGTTCTTGAGCGGCTTGAGCGTGATCTTCGGATCGAGCAATCCCGTCGGCCGAATGATCTGCTCGACCACGAGCGGCGCGCCCGGCGTGTGAACATCGAACTCTTCCGGCGGCTGGTCGGTCCGGCTGACGATCGCTTCGTAGGGCAGGCGCTCCGCCTGCGCATGCGCTGTTGACGCCGGCAAGCGGTTGGCGTCTTGCCCTACAGTTTTCTCCCGCGACCACAAACGGCACCAGCTCATCCTCCCCGATCCGCTCCCGTTTGTGCGGAAAGTATCCCTTGTTCCCCACCACGCTGTTCTTGATCTCGAACTCCGCCGGCGTCGCGCTCACATAGGTGAGCTGGTTCGCCATGCCCATGAACTCCTTGAAATTCAGGGGCCGATTATCGAGCGCGCTCGGCAAGCGGAAACCGTATTCGACCAGCACCGTCTTGCGCGACCGATCGCCTTCATACATGCCGCCGATCTGCGGGATCGTGGCGTGCGACTCATCCACCACCAGCAGGTAATCTTTCGGGAAGAAATCGAGGAGCGTGAACGGCTTCGATCCCGGCATTCGGCCCGGAGAGATGCCGCGAATAATTCTCGATGCCGTTGCAGAAGCCCATCTCCTGCAACATTTCGAGGTCGTACTCCGTCCGCATCTTGAGCCGTTGCGCCTCGAGCAGCTTGCTCTGCGACTCCAGCTCCACGATGCGGTGATCGAGCTCGTTGCGGATCGACGCGAGGGCGCGATTCAACTTGTCCGCCGGCGTCACGAATTGCTTCGCCGGATAAAACGTGATCACGCTCAGGCCTTCGCGCGCGTGGCCCGTCAGCGGATCGAACCGCGTGATCGCGTCGATTTCATCGCCGAAAAACTCGAGCCGGATGGCTTCTTCATCCGCCGTCGCGGGATAGACTTCGACCACGTCGCCGCGCACCCGGAATTTCCCGCGGGAGAAATTCATGTCGTTGCGCTCGTAAAGCATGTCGACGAGCCGGCCGAGCACCGCTTCGCGCGTGATCTGCTGGCCGCGCTTCACGGTGAGCAACATGCGCAGGTAATCTTCCGGCGACGTCACGCCGTAGATGCAGGAGACGCTCGCGACGACGATCGTGTCGCGCCGCGAAAGCAGGGCGCTGGTCGCCGAAAGCCGGAGCCGCTCGATCTCCTCGTTAATCGACGAATCCTTCTCGATGTAGGTGTCGGAGCGCGGGATGTAGGCTTCCGGCTGGTAATAATCGAAATAGCTGACGAAATACTCGACGGCGTTGCGCGGGAAGAACTGCTTGAACTCGGAGTAGAGCTGGGCCGCCAGCGTCTTGTTATGGGAGATGATCAGCGCCGGCCGATCGAGCTCGCGGATGACGTTCGCCATCGTGAATGTCTTGCCCGAGCCAGTCACCCCGAGCAGCGTTTGATGCCGGTTCCCGGCCTCGATCGACTTCAGCAACTTCGCGATCGCCTGGCTCTGGTCGCCGCGCGGTTTGTAGTTGGATTCGAGCTCAAACGCCATCGGGCAAGGTAGCACAAGGTGGATCGAGCGCTCCGACGCTCGATGGCAAAGTGCCGGCGCAGCCGGGATTATTTAACATCGCGCGCGGAGCGCCCGATCCACCAGGTAATCACCGAGAACGCTTTTGACTCGCCATGCGTTAGAAGCGCGGTACTAATTCCGCGGAGCGCATGAATCCGAAAAACTTTTTCGTCGAGCTCCGCCGGCGGAATGTTTACCGCGTCGCGGTGGCCTACGCCATCGTGGCCTGGCTGATCATCCAGGTCGCGACCCAGACTTTTCCATTTCTGGAAATTCCGAACTGGTGCGTGCGGCTGGTGATCGTGTTGCTCGCGCTCGGCTTTCCCGTCGCGCTGATCCTGGCCTGGGCCTATGAGCTGACGCCTGAGGGAATCAAGCGCGCCGACGAAATCCCTCCCGATGAATCGATCAAGCGTCACAGCGGAAGAAAGCTCAACGGCTTGATCATCGGAGTGCTCGTTTGCGCCGTGTTGTTTCTCCTTTACCAGCGATTGCGCCCGCAAGCGCCTGCCGGCGTCCCCGAAAAAAGCATCGCGGTGCTGCCTTTCGAAAATTTCAGCGACGACAAGGAGAATGCTTTTTTTGCCGACGGCATCCAGGACGACATCCTGACGAGCCTGGCGAAAATTCACGAACTGAAGGTGATCAGCCGCACCTCGGTGATGCCCTACCGCGGCGCGACCAAAGGCAACCTGCCGCAAATCGCGCAGGCGCTCGGCGTGGTCAACGTGCTGGAGGGAAGTGTGCGCAAGGGAGGCAATCGCGTCGTCGTCAGCGTGCAGCTCATCGATGCCCGGAACGACCGGCATCTCTGGGCGAAACGCTACGACCGCCCGCTCGCGGATTCGCTCGGACTTCAAGGCGAGCTCGCGGCGGAGATCGCGGCGGAGCTGCGCGCGACCCTGAGCCCGGAAGAGAAAGGGCTCGTCGAAACCAAGCCGACGGAAAATCCGGACGCCTACGTGCTCTATCTGAAAGGCCCGGACTTACGAAACAGATCCTGACCGGCTCTTCGAAAATTTTAAGATCGCGGAGCAGCTTTATGGCGAAGCGATCCAGCGTGATCCTTCCTTCGCCCTGGCCCATGCGCGGCTTTCCACCACGGTGGCGCGAATTTATCGCTGGTTCGATCCGACCGACGAACGCAAAGCGCTGATCAAACGAGTCAGCCGAAAAAGCGTTGCAGCTCAGCCGCGACCTCGGCGAGGGCCATCTGGCGCTGGGTCTCTATTATTATTGGACGGAAGGGAATTACGAAAAGGCGCTGGAGGAATTTCGCATCGCGGCGGCGGCGCTGCCTAACGACAGCGACATCGGGTATTTCCGCGCCGCGATTCGCCGGCGCCAGGGAAAAATCGATGAGACGCTCGAATTGCTCAAGAAAACCCAGGCGGTCGATCCGGGCAACGTGCACGTGGTTCTCGAGATCGCGTTCACTCACGCGTTTCTCCACGATTGGCCGCAGGCGGCGCGCACCTACGATCGCGTCGTCGCGCTCGCGCCCGATTCGGCCAACTACAAAATCAACCGCGCCTACATCGATTTTTATGCGAGTGGCGATACCGCGCAGCCTGAAATCCACCCTGGCCGGAATCGCTCCCGGCGACGATCCGGCCGGTCTCGTGACCCGGGCCCGATGGGACCTGGCGATGATCGAGCGCGACTACGCGGCTGCGGACCAGGCCATGATCTCGTGTCCGCTGGATGTGTTCCAATCAAACGGGCTGCCCACTCCGAAGAGCTTTTTCCGCGGATGCGTGGCGCTGGCGCGGGGCGATCAGCCGGCTGCGCAGGCGCTCTTCGCCGCCGCGCTGCCGGAGTTCGAAAAGGCGGTGCAACAGGCGCCGGACAACGCGCTGCGCCACGCCAATCTTGGGCTGCTCTATTCGTTCATGGGCCGAAAGGATGAAGCGATTCGCGAAGGCCGCCGCGCCGTCGAGCTTGCTGCCCGAATCCAAGGATGCCCTGGACGGACCGTGGATGACCGGTTTTCTCGCCATGATTTACGCGCGAGTGGGCGATGTGGATTCCGCGCTGCCGCTTCTGGAGCGCTTGCTCGCCTCTCCCGGCCCGGTCGATAACACCAACGTCTGTATCACCTACAGCGATCTGCGGAAGCGGTGGCAATGGGATCCTTGATTCGGGACGATCCGCGTTTCCAGAAATTGCTCGAGGCGAAAGCCGAGTTGCCAGATGCATCAAGGAGCGGCGGTTTACGAAACCGCCGTCGTTTTGGTCGGCGGACTGGAGACCGCCGCTCCTTGGAAGCGAAAGGCTGGGCTGCCGGTGTAGCTCGTTAAAGGCCGCGCCGAGGTGATCGAGCACATCGCGCGGAAGCAGCGATTCCTCGCTTTCACCGTTCTCGAAAACCGCGATCTCCGCCGCGCGACCGCACGCCCAGGCGCCCACCCTGGCGGCATCGTAAAGCGATAGCCCCTGCCCGATCAAACCGGCGCAGACGCCGGTCAGCACATCGCCCATTCCGCCCGTCGCCATGCCGGGATTACCCGTGGAATTGTAACTGAGCGGCCGGCCCCGCTCGGCCACGATCGTTCTCGCGCCTTTGAACAAGAGCGCGACCGCAAAGTGATCGGCGAAATTTCTCGCGATGCCGGCGCGCGACATTTTGCCGGGATCGACCAGACGCTTCATTTCGCCGGGATGCGGCGTGAGCAGGCGCGGGCCGGCGCAACGCTTCAAGATTTCGACGTCGCCGGAGAGAATGTTCAAGCCATCAGCGTCGACCACCATGGGCGCGGCCAGGCGCTCGATTAATCTCATGATGTCCTTGGCCTCCGACTTGCCGAGGCCGGGGCCGAGCGCCCAGACATCCATTTTTTCCTCGAGCAAATCGCGATAAGAACGAACCGGTTTCACCATCGCCTCGGCTGGCGCGGCGGCGGCGACGATGGGATAAATTTCCTTCGGAACAAAAAGCTCGACGAGGCCGGCGCCGCCGCGCAAGGCGCCTTGCGCCGTCATGAGCGCCGCGCCGATGAAACCCTGCGACCCGGCCACGACGCCGATCCGGCCGAATTCATTTTTGTAAGCGCTGAATTTTCGGCGCGGCAAAAGCGAGCGCAGCGAATGCTGCGGTCAGGCCAGTCACATCGTTCGCGGGACCGGGCGCAATGGCCAGCTCGGCCAGCGGAACGATCTCGAGGCGGCCGACGAGATCGATGACGTGGTCTCGCGACCAAGCCATGCTTGGCGAACCCGATCGTGACGGTGAAGTCGGCGATGACGCAATCGGGGTCGCGGTCGCCGTTGTCGCCATCGAGGCCGGTCGGCAAATCGACCGCGAAGATAAAGGCGTTCTCTTCCCGGCGCAGGCGATTGATTTCCTGGGCCGCCGTCCGGATCGGCTCGCGCAAGAGATGTTTCGAGCCGAGGCCGAGCAAGCCGTCGAGGACGATCAATACGGAGGGACGTGCTTCTGCACGTCCCTGGACGAGCGGAAGCTCGTCCCTCCGAAAGTCGGCAATCTTCTTCCGCGTGAGCTCGGCGCAATCTTCCTCGGGAAAAATGAGGCGAAGATCAATTTCCCAGCCGGCCTGCTTCAGAAGCGCGGCGGCCACGAGCGCGTCGCCACCGTTATGACCTTTCCCCACGAAGACAATCGCCTTCCCCGGATCAGGAAAGAATTTTGAGATCGCCCCGGCGATGCCGGCGCCAGCGCGATCCATGAGCGCTTCCACTTCCACGCCGCTCGCGAACGCGGCCTCTTCCGCAGCCCGCATCGCCGCCGCGCTTACGATCGGCGATTCCAATTAACCCTCCGATTTTTTCTTCGCGGCGGCCTTTTTCTTCCGCGCTTTCGCAGCGGCCTTTCTTCTTGGCCGCGGCCTTGCGCGACGCGCGCGACTTTCGGCTCTTCGATCGCGACGAGCGTTCTGCCACCGCCGATGGACGCACGAAGTCGCCGGCAGGGCCCATGCCCGCTCGGACCAGCGAGGGCGTCAGCGGGCGCTGGAAAGGCGCCGGCTGGCGCGCAATGCCCCGCGCGATTCGCTCCGCGAGCTGCTGCCGATAGGAGGCGCTTTGGGCGAGCCGGCCTTCCTCCGGGTTCGTCAGGAAACCACACTCGACCAGCACGGATGGAACGCGCGTCCGGCGCAGGACGAAGAAGCCGCGCCGCCGGATGCCGCGGTTCTCGGTTGGCGCTCCAGCCACGACGTTGCGATGAATGCTGGCCGCGAGCGACGCACTGTCGCTGCGATAATAATAGGTCTCCACGCCGTTGGCGCCGGCGCGCCGTGAGGAATTGAAATGAACGGAAACGAAGGTCGACGCCGCGGTGGGAATTGGCGATGGCCACGCGCGTGCCCAGCGGGATGAAGACATCACTGCTGCGCGTCATGATCACCCGGTAACCCCGCGCCTCCAGAATGCGCTTCAGCCGTAGCGACACATCCAGGGTCATTCCCTTTCTCGCCGATGCGCTGGTAGGGAACTCCACCGCGGTCGTGGCCGCCGTGGCCCGCGTCGACCACAATGGTGCGCTGGCCGGAAGCAAAGGAGGCCAGGGCCATGAAACCGGCGACGGCCGCGGCAGAAATAAGAGCGATGAACAATTCATGTTAGACGATGACGGGAAAATTTAGTCCTCCGCGGTCGTCCGCGCGGCGGACGGATCCGACAATTTCGGCGCGGGAGCGCGCTTCGACTCGGCAACTGGGACGTTGAGCATTCCGCCACTCACGGCGATAGCGCCATCGGCCGCATGCCGCAAACGCGGACGCGATTTTGTTTCCAGAAAAGTTCGACTGCTTCAGAAGCTCCCCATTCCACCCTATATGGGAATAAGCCCAACTTCGGGGCGCCGCGCAATGAAGAACATGCAACTGATTCGCGCGGTCGATCTCGGCCTGCGGCTCGCCGTTGGCGATGACCCGGCCCAGCGAATAGGTGGCGTAAACTGCGCCGCTCTCTTTGTTTTCCACCCGCACATAAAGCGCGGTGTGGTTCGGAAAGCGATTCGAGAGCAGCGAATAAGTGCGCACTTCGCCTGCGCCCCGCATCCCCGCCGGAATGCCGACGGTCTTTTGCCAGATCGGGCGCGCGTCAGTGACCTGGAAAACTTTCGTCGACGGAGTAGAAGAACTTGTTCAGGTCGGAGAAGTAAACGTTCGCGCGGACGTGATAGGAGCCGAAGTCGTGCACGGGAAAAAGCGGCGTCAGATTGATTTTGCGCGTGACGGTTTTGCCGGCCTGCGACGTGAAGAGGCGGGCTCCGGCGCTTCGCGTTTTAACGGGGCGAGCAGGCGCCCCTCAGCCGGCATTGATCTCGAAGCCGAACCAGCGCTGTCCGTTATCGTCGCGCAGGTCGATGTCGCGACCGGAGAGGTTGGCGATCTTGACGGTGGCGAGGACCGGTTCGTGCGCGATGTACTGGAGCCGCTTGAAATTTCAGCTCCACCTGGATCTGGGCTTGCGCCGTCGCGGCCAGAAAAAAAAGCGCGGCGAGCTGAACGCTGAATTTCATCGGGCCGCTAGAATAACGCATCTCGCCGGGGGAGGAAAGAAAGCGGCTCAATTGCGCCGAAGCGCGGCAAAGAAGCCGCGCTTCCTGGGCGGCGGCGCTTCCGGGACGCTCGCCGGCGGCAAGGGCGGCGAAGCCGTTCGCTCCGCCCTTCCCTTTTTTCGAGCGAACAACCGCCTGAATAAGCGCTTCGTCCCAGCGGCGTCGAAATCGTCTCCGGCGCGCGCGCGGAAGAATCGTAGGCAAATTCAATGTCGCCCCAGCCCGCGATCTCGAGGAGCGCCTCCGTGCCGCGAGTGACCGCGCCTTCCGCGTGCACAATCCTGCCGTCGCGCAGATACACGATTCCGCTTTGCCTTTCCTTCACGACCTGCACCGCGCCGCTGCGTTTGCTCAGGCAACACATCTGGAGAACATCAAGCACATGAAATAAATCGGGCGCGCCCGCTTCCGCGCCGGCCGCGGCTTCGATCGCTTCCAGCAGGCGCTCGCCGTCAATCGGTTCCGGAAAAACTTTGGGCTTCGCGATTTCGAGACGCTGCTCAGCCGCCGGGTAGGCCGGCAGAAACAAAACCTGCAGGCCGGGAAAAATTTCGCTGAGCGAACCGCCAAGCGTTAATCCATCGACCCCCGTCCCCTCCAGTTGCGCAAGCAAGAGATCGCAACGCGCGTGCTTCTGTGCCCACTGCTGCGCCGCGGCATCACTCCCCACGAGGTCGCACGCGTGGTCAGTGTAGTCTGCCACCATCCCCGCCAACTGTTCTCCAACCTCAGCGTCGTCGTGGACGATGAGCAATTGCATTACTGCGGCGCGGTGAAGGGCGGCGGGAACAGATTCAGCAGTCGGGTGGGATCGGCGCGCACCGCCTGCAATTGGTCGTTGTAATAAATGCGCACGATGTAACCGAGATACTTGCGGTGGCCACCTTCGCCGGGCAAATCCGCCGCCGGTTCTTTTTTCGGCGGCGCTTTCTTTCGTACTGGTCGGGGTGACCGAGGCCGCCGCGTCCGCCAGGGCGGCGTCGGCTGAAACCGTTTTGTTCTTCGCCCGGAGATAAGTCACCGCCAGCACTTCCGGGTTCGTTTCCTTCCAATCGTGGTTCGGCGTAAGCCATTCGTAACTGACATCCGCGTCGGTCAGGACGACTTCCTTGTTGTCCACGGTGTCGTAAAAGAAGACCTGGATCTTGACCTTCGTGTGGTCGATCGGCGCGTTCGGCCGCGCTTTCACGCTGATCTTCAATTTCATGTTCGTTTCCGCTTCCGGATCAGGCGTGTCGGTGGCCGTCGACCTCCGTGATGCCGAACGAGGAACCGTCTGGGATGCCGTCCGCGTCATTGCGCGTCGTGCCGGCATCGAGCGGCGAAGAGCCCGCCAGCCCCGGCCCGGTCGTGGTGGCCGGCGGCGCGGCGCGGTCACGCCGGTTTTCAACTTCATCTCCGCCAACTCATAAAGCGGGCCGGCCGAAGGCCCGATCTCCTGGATCTTTTTCCAGGTGCTCGTTCGAGCGATCGAAAAGCTGGATCGACTCGTAAATCATCGCCATCTCCGCGAGGACATTCGCGTTCTTCGGGTCGCGCTGGGACGCTTCCTGGAGCCGGGCGAGCGCGCTGGTCGTGTCGCCTTTGTCGCGCAAGACTGGTGGCTTCCTTGAGAAGCCGCTCCGCCGACCGAAAGGGCCGCGCGCTCGGGAGTTGAGGCTGGTTCGAACATCGGCCGGCACGCGGGCGTCGTTTCGGCAACAGCAGGCGCCACGGTCGGCGCGGGGGTCGTGGCGGCGAGCTGGTTCCACTTTCGGGTGGGCCGCGGCGTATTCGGTGCGCCATTTGTTGATGTAAAAGACGCCGAGCCCTGCGATTTGCGCCGCGCCAAAGGCCAGCACCACCAGGAGCGCGATCCGGAAAACCTTATCCGGCGGCGGCGTGGGAGAGATTATGTCTTCGGCGTCCATCTTGTGCGGAGAATTATGCCTTGGATTCCGCCCGGCGCAAAAGCGTTCAATTAAAACCCTCCTTCTAATCGTCCTGTCGCTCGTGCTCGATCCTCGAAACGGGATCGATTACGATCACGAGCAGGAGCACGATACGAGGAAGAAGAGGTCTACCGCGAGATATCGGCCTGGCTCAGGAGCTTAAACCCTTCTCCGAGAAGGACCGACGAGGCGCAATCGGTATCGTCGACATGCAGAGCGAGCGCGGCGAACCCCCGCGGGTGAGTCAAAAGCGGATAGGTAAAATGGACGTTCACCTCCGCCATGAGCAGCGCGGCCAGCAGCTTGGCGAGCTGGGTCGCCACCTCGCGCAGCTCCACCACGACCATCGAGCAAACGCCGTAAGCCACATTGTGTTGCTTGAACAATTCCTCCACCTGCTCCGGGTCGCTCACCACGATCCGGGCGATGGCGGAATCGGTCGATTCCGCGATGCTCAGCGCGACCACATGGGTGCTGTGGGCGTGGAGCAGCTTCACCACATCGAGCATCGCGCCCACCTTGTTCGGCAGAAAAATGGAGAACTGTTTGACGAGCGGTCCGTCAATTTTCGAGGTGGTTTGCGGCAGATCGACTTCCATGAGAAAAGAGTGCGCTCCGGGCCCGGTCCAGGGGCGGAGACGCGCCAGAGTATGTCATCGCCCTGGTTTTTTTTGCAATCGAATAGTGGCATAGGTCGTATACGACCTATAGGTCACATGGGACCGGATGGGGAAAATGTGGTAAGCAATCGCAGCCCGAACATGGACGACGAAAACAGTCTCATCGCGCAACGGCGCGAAAAATTAGAGGCGCTCCAGACGCGCGGGCGCGAACCCATTCGGCCGCGCCTACGAAACTTCCGGCGCGATCGCGGAGGTTCGCGAGAAATTTGCCGAAGGGACGACACTGCGCGCCGCGGGCCGCATCACGGCGCATCGCGACATGGGCAAAAGCCACTTCGTCGATCTGCGCGATTCGACCGGGCGAATGCAGGTTTACATCCACGCCAAAGAAGTCGGCGAGGAGGTGATGGAGCTATTCAAGCTGGTCGATCTCGGGCGATTTCATCGGCGTCGAAGGAACCTGTTTCCTCACCAAGACCGGCGAGCCGACGCTCAAAGTTCACAAGCTGGAGCTGCTCGGGAAATCGCTTCGGCCGCTGCCGGAAAAATGGCATGGACTCCAGGATGTCGAGGCGCGTTATCGGCAGCGCTATCTCGATCTGGTCACGAACGAGACATCGCGCGCCGTCTTCGAAGAAGCGGATCGCGATCGTGCGCGAGATCCGGCGGTTCATGGAATCGCGCGGTTTCCTGGAAGTGGAGACGCCGATGCTGCAGGCGGTGGCGGGCGGCGCGGCGGCGGAACCGTTCCGGACCCATCACAAGGCGCTCGGGCCTGGAGCTTTATCTCCGCATCGCGCCGGAGCTTTATCTCAAGCGGCTGCTCGTCGGCGGATTCAACAAAGTGTTCGAGCTGAATCGCAATTTCCGGAACGAAGGGATTTCGCGGAAGCACAATCCGGAGTTCACCATGCTCGAAGGATACTGGGCTTATGCCGATTTCGAGAAGATCGCGGATTTGGTGGAGGAGATGATTTGCCATCTGGCGGTGACGATTTCGGAAAGCGGACGACGCGGCGAATCCGGAAACGGGACGAGCGGAGCTCATCTGCGAATTGAGCATCGGGATGCGGAAGGCAACGTGACGCGCACGATCAATCTGACGCGGCCGTGGCGGCGGGCGCGTTATCGCGATCTGATCCGCGAGATCGACCCGGAGTGGTTCAATTACACGAGCGAGAAACGACGGGAACGATGCGCGCGAGCTCGGGCGTCGAGATCAATCCGCGGATGGCGGATTACGAAGTGACGCAGCAGGTTTTCGAAAAACTGGTGGAAGAGAAAACGTTCGATCCGCTCTTCGTGACGCATTGCCCGAAAGAGCTGGTGCCGCTGGCGAAACAGAACGTCGAAGACGATTCGCTGGTGGACGTCTACGAACTGATTATCAACGGCCAGGAAATTTCGCCGGGATATTCGGAGTTGAACGATCCGATCGTGCAGCGGCAGCGGCTGCTCGAGCAGGCGGGCGAGGAAACGCAGAAGCTGGACGAGGAATTTCTTCTCGCGCTCGAACACGGCATGCCGTCGGCGGGCGGATTCGGGCTTGGGATCGATCGGCTCGTGATGCTGCTGACCGGCGCGGAATCGATCCGGGACGTGATCCTGTTTCCGCTGCTCAAACCGAAGCGATAGGCGGAGCGCACGCTGACTCGCGTGCTCGTGATCGGCGACTCGCCGAACGCTTTGAGTAGCTTCCGCGCACGAAGAACGTTACTCTACGGCGTGAGTGCGCCGAAGAGCTGGCACGCGAGTTCGCGCTGCGGCTCGGCGCCCAAATCTAGATCGTGCGCTCGGCGACCCACTGGATGGCGAAGCGGGCGACCTGACGGGCGTTCTGCAAATTCAGCTTTTCCTTGATGTGGGTCCGATGCGTCTCGACCGTCTTCGGACTGAGATTCAGCGTCTTCGCGATCGCCTTGATTTCTTTCCCTGCCCCGATCATTTCGAGCACTTCCAGTTCGCGATCGCTGAGCCGGTCGGTGATCTCTTCCTCGGGCGCGACGCGATTCACCACCACTTTCGAAATCACCTGGCTCGCCATTTTGGGGCTGAGATAGGTGTGGCCATCCATCACTTCGCGCACGGCCTCGAGCACGCTGCCGAGCGCTTCCTGTTTCGTGACGTAACCGCGCGCGCCCGCCCGCAACGAGCGCACGGCATAAAGCGATTCGTCGTGCATGGAAAGAACCAGCACCGGGATCCGCGGGAATTCGGCCACGATCATTTTCGTCAGCTCGATGCCGTTCGTCCCCTTCAATCCCAGATCGGCAATGACCAGATGCGGCTTCACTTTGCGGATGACATCCATTCCTTCGCCCGCGCTGCTCGCCTCTCCGCAAACCGCAAAGCCGTCATCCGAATTGAGCAACTGGATCAGCCCATGCCGGAAGAGCGGATGATCGTCCACCACCACGATCCGGACCGATTCCGGCAACGCGCATTTCGGATTCGCGACCGGCCCGCTGCCCAGACCGGCCGGTCGATTTCACATCCGGCTCGATGGCCTGCCGGCGCGCCTCTTTCGCATCGGGCCCGGAAGTCGGCTTTTTCGCCGACCGAGGCAATTTCGGCAGCTTCAATTTTCGCGAGCGGGCATGGATCATAACGACATCGCGTTCGAGCGCCTTTGTGCTCGCATCAAAGTTGGCTGTCGGGCTCCGGACCACGGCGCCCGTCGTTATCGCTTCGTCGGGATCACGCAGGTAACATCCATGCCGCCCGTGCGCCGGCGTTCGATCTTCAGTTCCCCGCCGAGCGCGTTGCCCGATAACGCATCATATGGAGCCCGAGCCCTTTACCTCGCTTCTTCACCACGAATCCCTTGCCGTCATCCTGCACGCTGATGCAGTGTGGGTCTTGTTGCGGTCCAGAGTGATCAACACATTCTTCGCTCCCGAATGCTTGACCGCGTTCGTGACGGCTTCCTGGGCGATGCGATAAAGATGCAGAGCGACCGTGTCGTCCGGCACATGAACCCCGCGCGCCACCTTGAAGTGACATTTGATTCCCGTGTTCTCGCAGGCGCTCGAGGCAAGATCGCGCAAGGCATTCTTTAAACCCGAAGCCGTTAGCTCGACTGCCTGCAAACCGCGGGCCAGATCGCGAGCTATGACGACATTCCGATTCACCGTCTGCGCGGATTCTTCCAGCGTCTTCGCGGCCGCGGCGCTCTCACGCGCTATCTGCTTCGCGGTCGATTTCAGGAACAACGCCGTAGCCGTCAGCTCCTGGCAAACCATGTCGTGCAAGTCCTCGCCGATGCGGCGCTTTTCGCGCTCGCTGATTTCGAGCAGCTCGCGCTCGAGCTGCTGGCGCTGCGCCATGGTCTGCTCCAGCTCATTATTCATCGCCAGCAATTCCCGGGTGCGCTCGACGACGCGCTGCTCCATCTCATCGCGCGCGTGCGCCAGCTCGTCCTCGATTCTGCGCTGGTCCGTCGCGTCGCGCGCCACCTTGGCAAACCCGCGCAGCTTTCCGTTGTCGTCGTCGATCCGCATGAGCACGCCGTCCGTCCAAAAGCGCGACCCGTCCTTGCGCAGATGAAAACGGCGATCCAGCGCGCGGCCATCGTTCAGCGCACCGTTAATTTCTTTTTCCACTTCTCCCTTCCTGCGATCCTCCGGCGTGAAAATCATGGCGCCCGGATTGGCCGATCGCCTCCTCCTGCGTCCACCCAAAAACACGCTCGGCCCCCGCACTCCAGAAGGTAATGGTGTTTTCCGGGTCCAGGAGAAACATCGCGTAATCCTTGGCTCCTTCGACCAGGAGGCGAAAGCGTTCCTGGATCCCGCGCAACGCCTCTGCCTGCTTCTTGTCGTCGGTCATATCCTGCGCCACGCCGGCCACGCGCTTGACGCGGCCATCTTTATCGCGCATCGGAAAACCGACATCGCGAATCCAGCGGACCTCGCCGTTGTCCGGCCGGACAATTCGGTATTCGCGCACAAGGGTTTCTCCCGCCGCCAGCCGGGGCAAAGTCGCCGTGGTCTCCGCGCGATCGTCGGGATGAATCAGCTCGCGCCAGCGGTCGAGGTTCCGCATGACCTTCTCGCGCGTTTCCCCCCACATCCGCTCGAACGCCGGGCTCAAATACTCCAGTTGCCGACGCTCGGCATCCAGGATCCACAAGGTATCGGCCGAGTTCTCCGCGAATTGACGAAAGCGCTCCTCGCTTTGCTGCAACGCTCCTTCGGTGAGCTTTGCGATCGGTGATGTCGTAAAGACAATTGATCGCCCCGACGATTTCGCCCCGCTCGTTTTTCAACACTCGCGGGCTCACGCTCACGTTTCTCCGGCTGCCGTCCTCGTTTTCCACAATGATCTCGCAGTCGCTCGGCGTCCAGCTCTTCGCCTTGCAACACTCTCGCCATGGGGCACTCGTCGTGAGGCATCGGGGTGCCGTCCGCGTGGAACAGCTTGAACGAGCCGCAAAACTTTTCTCCCTTTCGATCTGGCTCGCGGCCCCAGAGTTCCGCCGCGCGGTGATTGAACTCGAGGATGACGCCTTCAGCATCAGTGGAATAGACCGCCACCGGAACCAGATCGAACAAAGTGCGATAGCGCAGCTCACTAATGAGCGCGTCGCTCCTGACCTCTCCTTTGGCCGGATCTCCAGTTTTCTTTCGTGATTTAGCCATGGCCTCGGTGGCGCTGGTCCCGCCAGGCGCAGCGCGCCGGCGACGAACTGGTTCTCCATAGATACGCTTTTCGCGCGCCTCTTCGGTCTGCGGCAACGCCAATTCCCCGCCGTCGATCTGACAGTTCTTGGTGCATGATATAGGCTCGCCTTGAGCTTCGCCAAGCATCCTTATGATCCGGTTCGAAAACAAACGGCTTCTGACGAGCGCAGTCATCGTCGCAACGGTCGTAGCGCTCTTTGTCTGGATCGTGGCGGAGACTACGCGCCGTATTCGCAATCGTGGAGCTCAAGTCCTGTTAAACGTCTCCTACGATCCCACGCGTGAATTTTACCAGGAGCTCAATGCCCTCTTCAGCAGCGAATGGCAGACGAAAACCGGCCGGCCTCTGCGCATCGATCAGTCTCACGCTGGATCGATCGCCCAGGCGCGTGCCGTCATCAAAGGCATGGAAGCCGATGTGGTCACCCTCAGCTCCCGGGCCGACATAGATAGCATTAGGCGATCGACCGAATTGATCGCGCCAAACTGGCAATCTCGCCTCCCCCACGACAGCTCGCCCTATGTTTCCACCGTGGTGTTTCTCGTGCGTGCCGGGAATCCGCACGGTATTCGCGATTGGCCCGATCTCGTGAGGTCCGAGGTGACCGTGCATACGCAAAGTCCGAGAGTGAGTGGCGGCGGACGCTGGGTCTACCTTGCTGCGTGGGGTGCCGTTTTGCGCGGAGGCGGCGACCACCACGCCGCGACCAATTTCGTCACGCGCCTGTATGCCCGCACATCAATCTGGGAAACTGGCGCGCGCGCCTCTCTAAGTACCTTCCTGCAGAGCTCTGCGGACGTGCTGCTCATCTGGGAGAACGAAGCCCGGCATGCGCGGGATATTTCTCGGGATGTAGAGATTGTGTATCCGCGAGCGAGCATTCTTGCGGAACCGGCAATTGCCGTCGTTGACGCGATTGTAGACCGACGCGGGACACGCGCTGCCGCCACCGCATACCTCCAATTTCTTTACTCGCCTAAAGGACAGGAAACCGCAGCACGACATCATTTTCGGCCACGAGAAGCAGGAGCGTCGGCCGCTGGCTTCCCGTCGATAGATCTATTCACAATCGAAGAAATATTCGGCTCGTGGGAAGCGGCTGATCGCGAACATTTCGCCGAGGGAGGCACGTTCGATCAAATCTCAAAGTGGAAGGCACAAAAAGAGGCTCCGCCTTGACTCACAACGCAGGTGACCTCAGCACTTGGCGCTCGTGGATACGCACGTTTCCTGGGAGCGGACGCTACGAACGTCTAGCCGTCCCGTCTGATCAGACTGTTCGCACGTCAAAAATTCGCATCCTCGCAGCGGAGTGGCTGCGATTTGGCGGGAATGAGATTGCTCAGCGATACCGGTGACCGGGTTCGAGTCCTCGCGCTCGCGGGCGAGATCGACCTCCATTTCCTCCCGATCTTCCGTGCGTTGCTCAAGGACAAACGCGACGAGCCGCCTGAAGCGCTGGTCCTCGATCTGTCGGAAGTTGCATTCATCGACTCGAGCGGCATCGCTGCAATCATTGAACATCTGCGGACGACGATGCAGGCTGGGAGCAGGTTCGTTATCGGCGGAATGAGCGGGGCGGTGAAGGAAATCTTTGAAGTGATCAACCTAAGAAAGGCGATGCCTCTTTTCGAATCACAGGAGGCGGCGCTCGAAGCACTCAAGCTGAAGCGGCTGGCCGAGCCCGGGGAGCCGCTGTTCACGCCTGCGGATTAACAGACGCTACGTACAGACGGAGAGAGGAGTTCGAGAAATTCCGACGTGCCGCTTAAGCTCCGTTACCGTTAAGCGAACGCGACGGCAGCGAAACTGCCCCTTCGGCGTCCGAGTGAAACCCGTTCCCTGTGCAGGCCGAATCGATCCGCGCCAACGCCAGGCCCAGGCTGAGTAAGTCCACCGGCTTCGCGAAATGCATGTCGAAGCCGGCATCGTGACCGCGCTCCTGATCGGCCGCTGTGAAGTAGGCGCTGACCGCGATTGTTGTCACCCGCGAGTTAGTTCGCCTTACCTCGGCAATGAAATCGTACCCGTTCTGATCGGGTAGACCGATATCGCTGAGGATTACGTCCACCTTGTTGTCGTGGAGAAAGCTGAGGCCGTTTGCGGCGGAATCATGGGCGGCGACGTCATGTCCCCAGCTGCGGAGGACCGCGGCAAACGCCTGCCGGGTATCTTGGTGGTCCTCGACAAGTAGAATGAAACACATAAGGCACGGCGGGAGGACGAGCCGCTCTCTCTACCTTCTCTTCGGAAGCCAATCCCTCGCAGGTCGGGTTTTTTCCGGATGAAACTATAGGGATTTTCCCTATCGCCGCAAATGTGTTAAAGGATCTTGGTTCCGTGATAAATCGGACAACCAGCCGAGTTGTGGGAGGCGAATAATGGGCGAAGCTCGCTCGCCAGCCCGGATATGACCGAACCGAAACCGAAGAATGCTCCCGAAACGCCCGTCTCATCGCCGGGGACAGAGGGAGTTCAGAAAGCGCTGATCGAGCGCCTGGCGCGCATTCGACCAGTGCCGACGTTCGTCCGGCCTCCTCAATCCTTGCAACCCACCCCTGAAGCCGCCAAAACTCGCGCTGCACGGCTCCGCCGCAAACAGCGCCTCCTTTTGCAAAAAGCCAGGCGCACGTCCGGCTCGCAATTGAGCGGCCTCCCGCCCGCGCCCGATCCATTGGCGCCCTGAACCGAGCCATCTCCAGAACCGGTAAAGACAGCCAGACACTGTCCTGCTAGGCTCATCGGCCTTGACGAGCAAAATTCCCTGGGCTGTTCATGCGTTGACGGCGATCCATGGCTTGGGCGCGCTGGCCTGTCTGGTCATGGCCGTCGGATGCGCCTTCTCCGAGTCGTTTCGACTTAGCCTCATCGCTTCGCCGGGCAGCGCCCTGCTGATGGATTTGTTTGGCAAAAGGGTCTGGCTTTTCCTGCTCATGATCGTCGTCCTTCTGGGCACGCTCTGTTACGGCTCGTGGCGACTGCGGCACTGGGCCTGGCCGCTCACGCTCGTTTGCTACTCCATCGGGGTCATAGGCGGATTGTGGGAAGTGACGATCGGCATTCCTGCGGGCCTTCTCGCGGCGGTCATCAATGGCGCCGTCGTGGCATACGCCTGCACCAGGCGAGTACGGGCCGCCTATTCGAGTTAATCGCGCACGGTTGCCACCCACGCGCTCAGTTCGGCGAGGGGCATGAAATTGACGATTCGTTCGGCGGGTATCTTCGCCAGAAGCGCCGCCGCCAGGCTGAGCTCCATGTAAGCGAGCTCATCCGGATGATGAGCATCTGTGCCAAGTGAAATCCTGATTCCTTCCTTGCGCGCCAACTTGAGAGCGAGACGCGGAGGTCCTGCCGGTTCGGATCGCCGTCGATCTCGACGGCTTTGTCCAGCCGCGCGCCTTCCGCGAAGACCCGGCTCCAATCGCAGTGAAGACCTTCGCGCCGGTTATACACCCGCGTCTGCGGATGGCCGAGAATCTGGATTTGCGGATTCCTCAACCCCGCCAGGTAGCGGTCAGTTTGATCTTCGGTTCGACGGAGGGCGGAATGAAAGCAGCCGAGCACGAGGTCGAGCTCGTTCAGGGCTGTGGCATTCATGTCCCCTTCTCCATCAGGTGACAGATTCAGCTCCGCGGAACGTAAAACCGTGAACACTGTTCCCTGCTTCGCCAACTGCTTGTTCAACCCCTTAATCTCGCGCCCCTGACGCACCAGGCGTTTCTCGTCGAGACCGCCCGCAATCTTGAGCCCCTTCGTGTGGTCGGTGATCGCGATGTACTGGTAATTGCGCTCGACCCCGCCGGCGGCCATCTCCGCTACCGTCGTGGCGCCATCGCTCCATTCGGTGTGCATTTGCAAATCGCCTTTCAACTGCCTGCTCCAGGCCGGATTTTTTTCGAGTACCTTTCTCGCCTGGGCCAGCGTCAGGAATTCCCGTCGGATAGGTGGCGGCCTGAGATCGGCCGGCGGATGTTCGATCCATTCCGCCACGCGCCGCGCCAGGGACGGGCCGATTCCCCGGAGTTCGGTCAAGGAGCGGCCGCTCGCCATGAGGTCTACCGCTTCCACCGGCCACATAAAAGCAGCGTGAGCCGCCCGGCGAAAGGCCTGTTCGCGGTGTCCCTCAGCCGATTCAGCTTCGCGGATCAACAATTCCGCGATCGAACTGTTATCCATTCCGGTGGCAAGTATCGATGCCTGCCTCCGCAACCTCACGCTGTGATTCCGGGGCCGCCGCCTTGTTCGGCCGGACGGGCTGCTTGCGCCAAACTCGCGGCCCTTCGAGGTGCGCGTGACGAACTTCCCATAAACGAAGCGCCGCCCGAAGTAATTGCAGGGTCCGCGTCAGCCGGTCGCGCCTCGGGACTCGGGAAATTCCCGCCGTCGCCGCCATCCCGTTGTCCCGGCGTCGCGCCCGCCGTACTTCCTCCTTTTTCCCCTTTAACCCCATTGTTACCGACCTGTTATGAAGGAGTCCGCATTTTCGACTCCGTCGGCCGCGCAGCGTTTTGACGGCCAGGCGGGACCGTATCCGGTCCTTCTCGACGCGCGGATATTTCTTCGCTCGTTTTGCCCAGCTCACGCACCAACCGCGCTGCGTCGTGCCGCAGCATCCGGGCACGTTCCAATAACGGCCAAAGCGATATCTTTACCCGATTTGCCACCCCTGTTTGCCCCTCAAACCGTACCATAGTTCGCGCTTATTCTTCGTTCAGATCCCCCTCGATGGTCGTATGGCAAAGGACCGCGCGGTGCGGGCGGCCTGCTCAATTTAATTCGGTCCCGCGGGACGGTCAGAGCCGGCGGGCGAAACCGACGAAGACGTTGCAGTCATCCGCGCTCTCAGTGATGCTTTTGAAGCCGTTCAAATCGACCGAGAAATCTGGTGAGACCTGATAAATGACGCCGAGGCCGACGGTGCCTATCCAGGGGTGGTTCCTACCGCCGCTCATCGCGCTGTAGAACTCTGCGTATCCACTGAGCTTTCCGACAATTTGCCGCGAAAGTCCGACAGGATTGCTCCATTGCACGCGCGGTTTCGCGCTGTGGGGTTCGTCGAGAATGTCGACCCTCGTTTGCCCAAAAAGCGTGAACCCACCCGGCAGCGCACAATTGATCGGCAAGCCAAATCCCGGCTCGAAGACGCCATTGCCGAGATGGTTCGTGTTTGTCGGGATCTTTAGCGACGAGACGAGGGCCAGGGCAAAAGGACCACCTTCATTTCCAATAAAGTTGATCTTGAGGCGAACGGTCGTGTCGCCAAAACCGTGCTGCCTTGTGGCGTGTTCAATCTCACTGCCGCTCGTCCGCCGGTTGACGTAACCTTGGGGAATGACCTGCAAATCCATCCAATTCGTTAAGCCGAGCTTGAAATTTGTCTGCGCGATCAACCACGTCCGAACGCGAACGCCTGGGTCGGCCGGATTTCTTTCATCCAGTGTCCAGCTCGCCACGTCGGTCTCGATTTGGAAAACGCCGGCATCGATGGTGTAAGGGCTGTCCGTCTTGCTCGGCCGATCTGTGTTGTAGGCGCGACGCAACGCAAGCGGAGTGGGATGGAGAAACGTGTAGCCCGACTTATCGGGAACGGGATTTGATGGAGCAATCTCTCCGGCGCTCCCGACCTGCGCGAAGAACAGGAGACTGAACAAACTCAGCCGCCCGAGGTGGCCATTCATCGAAGTGACTTCCCGGCCCTGGGATTCTCGATGAACCAGGTCCAGAAAGGAGGCTCCCCCAATTTGCCCTGTGGGTTTGACGGCGCTTTCCCTGGGGAAGGCGAAGCCGCGAGCAATTGCACCTCAGACGGTTCCGGTTTGAGCGCCCCGCAAAAAACCACGACGATCATTCTCATACGCCAACGTCGCGTGGCGCTTGAGCCGGCAGATAATTAAAATGCGCTTTGGAAGTGCTAAAAGATCGTTAACGGGCAATTCAACGTCGGGCCGATCATAGATTGTCCGCCGCCAGGCGGTAGCCGATGCCCACTTCAGTCTTGATCAACCGGGGCACGTCGCGGTCGGCTTCGAGCTTATTGCGCAGATGGGTGACGTAAACCCGAAGATATTGCGCCTGGCTCTCGGCCTTATCGCCCCAGACCGTTCGCAGCAACTGCCGGTGGGTTACGACCTTGCCGGCATTCTGCACGAGCACGCGCAGGAGCGAGTACTCCGTTGGCGTCAGCTTGATCTCGGCCCCCTTGAGTTTCACCTGGCGCGCCGCGAAATCGACGCAGAGCGAACCGGAGTTAAAGACCGGCTCCCCGGTCTCAGTTAAGGAACGGCGCTGGGCTGCGCGCACGCGCGCGAGCAGTTCGGCCGTGTCGAACGGCTTCGTGACATAGTCGTCCGCACCAGCGTCGAGCGCCGAGACTTTCTCCTCGGCGTCGTCGCGGACGGAGAGGATCAAGACAGGCACATCCGTCCACTCACGTAATCGCCGAAGCACTTTCACGCCTTCCATGTCGGGCAATCCAAGATCGAGCAGGACGACGTCAGGTTTGCGATAGGCAATTTCCTGGAGACCTGCCTGGCCGGTTTCCGCTTCGTAAACGTGATGGTCCGCTCCTTCGAGCGCCAGGCGAAGAAGCCGCCGGATTTGTTTCTCGTCGTCGACAATAACGGCGGAGCGAGTTGCTTTCATGAGGCCGCCTTGATGATCCGCGCGTCCGTCAAGCGCACCGGCAGGCTGATGACGAACCGGGCTCCGCCGCCGTCCCGGTTTTCGGCCTTCAGTTTCCCGCCGTGCGCTTCGACAAAGCCGCGCGCAATCGAGAGGCCAAGTCCCAGGCCTCCCGTTTTCCGAGAATCGCCACGATAGAATTTTTCGAAGAGCCGTTCGGCGAATTCTTCCGGCAGGCCGGGTCCCCGATCGCTCACCGAAATCAAGAGTTGCTCGTTCCTGCATGCGGCCGCCATTTCGATCGGCAATCGTGGCGGCGTATGACTACCCACATTGGCGATGAGCTTGGCCACGGCCTGCTCGATGAGCGCATGGTCCAACAGAGCGAGGGGCATATTCTCCGGCACATCGAGCCGCACCTCCCGTCCACCGGTAGAGTCACGTTCACTCTCGATGGCGGACTGCAAGAGCTCGCGCACGTCGCACCATTCCAGAAGCGGTCGGACCACTCCGCTTTCGAGGCGGTTCATTTCCAGAAGGTTATTTACCACGCGATTGAGGCGGTTAGAACCGTCGCGAATTTCTGCGGCGAGCTGGAGGAGTGTTTCGGGGCTATGCCCGTTTGGTGCGACTCGCACGAGCTCCTGACTGGCTGCTCCGATCGCGGCGAGCGGAGTCTTCAGTTCGTGCGAAACGCAATCGAGGAGCGTTTTGCGGAGGCGCTCGGAATTTTGCGCGAGCTGGACCTGAGCCGCGAGATGTTCCCGTTCCTTCAGCCGCGCCGTGAGGCTGCCGACCGTGATCGCAATGAGGAAGTAGGTGATGAAAGTCAGGGCATCTTCGAGCTTGGCGATGTGCAGGGTGAAAAGCGGCGGGATGAAGAGGAAATCCCACGCCAGCGCGCTGAGCGCGGCCACGAGCAGAACCGGGCCACGACTGAGGACCATTCCAGCGAGCAGCACTCCGAGCAGATAGATCAAAGAAATGGATGCATAACCGGTGAGCGGCGTGAGGAGCCAGCAGCCGATGGTGAGCGCAGCCACACCCACCACTGCACTCAAGTATTCCTTCAGCGGCGCGAAGGAACGCTTGGACGGGCGCGCCACGAAGGGTTGCGCGTCAGCAGGCGGCAAACTCGACGTGCCCGACACATCACCAGTGTAGCCCATTCAAGTGAACGGGAAATTCGCCGGCCAAATTTTAATACCGTTTTAATTCACTCCCGAATTGGACCGCGGTTAAGCTGCGCGAAGGAACGGTGAATTCTGCGCCCACAACGTCAGTTCCCGCTCCGCCTCAGACTGAGCGGCCGGCCGCCTCATTAGCCGGCGCATCCGGCGGCAAGCGCCGCAATTTGCTTCTGCTGTCGCTCGCCAGCCTCGGCATCGTTTACGGGGATATCGGCACCAGCCCGCTCTACTCGATGCGGGAATGCTTCTACGGTCCGCACGCCGTCGCCGTCACGCCGGCAAATGTGATCGGCGTTCTCTCCCTCATCCTTTGGTCGTTGATCCTGATCATTTCGGTCAAATACCTGGCGCTCATTCTCCGAGCGGACAATCGCGGCGAAGGCGGCATTCTCGCACTCGCCACCCTGGCCACCGATCCCGCGGCGCGCGAAAAAAAAGCTGTTTCTGCTCGGGCTCTTCGGGGCGGCCTTGCTTTACGCCGATGGAATGATCACCCCGGCCATTACGGTTATGGGGGCGATCGAAGGGCTCAACGTCGTCACCCCGCTTTTCAACAAATATGTCGTACCGCTCAGCGCGGTGATTTTGGTGGGGGTCTTCCTCTTTCAATCACGGGGCACTACCGCGGTCGGCAGAGTGTTCGGGCCGGTAACGATGTTGTGGTTCCTGGCGCTGGCCATCCTCGGCGTCCGGCAAATCCTTCGCGTGCCGGAAGTGCTCGCGGCGGTCAATCCTCTTCATGCGGTCGGGTTCTTCGCCAACAATGGCTGGCACGGGTTCGTGGTCCTGGGCGCGGTCTTTCTCGTCGTGACCGGCGGTGAAGCTCTCTATGCGGACATCGGTCATTTCGGCACCGCACCCGTGCGTTTGGCCTGGTTTGCCGTTGTTCTGCCGGGTTTGGTCCTCAATTATTTCGGGCAGGGCGCGTTGCTTCTGGTCGAACCGGATGCAGCGATAAATCCCTTTTATCGCATGGCGCCATCGTGGGCGCTTTATCCGATGGTCGTGCTCGCCACGGCGGCGGCGGTGATCGCATCGCAAGCGATTATTAGCGGTGCGTTTTCGCTCACCATGCAGGCAATCCAGCTCGGCTACAGCCCACGGTTGCGCGTGAATTACACCTCGGCCCACATGATGGGGCAAATCTATGTCCCGGCCGTGAACTGGGGCTTGATGGTCGCCTGTTTGGCGCTGGTGTTCGGCTTCGGCTCGTCCGCCAATCTCGCGGCCGCCTACGGGGTTGCCATTACCACCACCATGTTGATCACAACGATCCTCTTTTACCGAGTCGCGCGCCGCAGATGGCACTGGCCGGTCGCGCTGGCCCTGCCGATCGCCGTGTTTTTTATCGCCGTCGATCTCGCCTTTTTCGGCGCCAACATGCTGAAGATTTTCCACGGGGGCTGGTTCCCGCTCCTCGTCTCAGCCGGGATTTTGTTCCTCATGCTCACCTGGCGAAAAGGGCGCAAAGTTCTGGGAATGCGGATCAGGGAAATGACCGTCCCGCTCACGTCATTCATCAGCGATTGCGGAACGCAACGCTTCCAGCGCGTGCCCGGCACGGCCGTCTTCATGTCGGGCAACAGCACCGGCACGCCGCTCGCCTTACTGCATAATTTGAAGCATAACAAAGTGCTCCATCAGCAGGTGGTCGTGTTGACCGTTCTCACGGAGGAAACGCCTTACGTGTCGGAACCGGCAGATCGAGTCGAGGTGGAGAAACTGCCCCATGATTTCTGGCGAGTGAAACTTCATTTCGGGTTCATGGAGAAACCCGACGTGCCGGCCGCCCTGGCAGAGATCAAGGACCCGCTGCTGCAATTTCCTCCGATGAAGACAACTTATTTCATCGGGCGCGAAACCGTCCTCTCGACCCGGCGGCCCGACCTCTCGCGCTGGCGCGGAGCCCTCTTTGCCTGGATGACGCGCAACACGGGCGACGTCACTTCTTATTTCGGCCTGCCGCCGAATGGTGTCGTCGAGTTAGGGGCTCGCGTGGAAGTTTAACTGGGCGCGCCGTTCGCGGTGGCAAGCTCCTGGCGCGCACCTCGATCGCCTCATGCTGGTTTGGACTCCGGAAGCTTGAAGCCGACATAGGTGCCGGCACTGATGCCGAGCAGGCCAAGCAGGGTCGCGCTGAACTCCGGCATCGCTAATTCATTGTAGACATTCGCGACAAACATGATCCCGAGCACCAGGGTCCAGACAAAGATTTGGAACCTGTGGAAACTAATCAGGTTATTTTCCGCCAGGAGGTCGTACATCACCCCCTTCCACTTGGGCCAGGCGAAGTATGCGCTTTGCCAGCGATAATCTGACAGCCGCTCGCGCAGTTCATTTTGGCGCCGTTCATTCTCGTTCAACGCTTCCGTGTCCGATGCAGGAATATCGGCCCGGCTTTTCTGAAGGGTCTCCAGTTCGCTCTGGACCTGGAGATGTAGTTTTTCGAGCTCAGCCAACACTTCCGAGCGCGGCCGGGTGACATCAACTGGTGGCTGGTTGTCCGAAGGGTCGGCGGAAGCTGGTTTCCCGGCATCGACAAAAGCGGCGCCCAAGGCCGTGCCCGCGCTAATTCCGATCAACGCCAGGACGGACGTATTAAGCGTGTCCATGTCACCGGTGACGATCCAAAGAAAGAAAAACGACGCGATAACAAGAAAAAACCAGAACGCCATCTGCCCACGTGCCAGACTATAGGGTCGCTGCCCATCGGGTCGGCGCGGGACGGTGGCATCGCGGATAATATCGGTATGACGGGCCATCACGAGAAAGGCGCCTAGCGCACTGAGAATAACTACCAGTCCCAGGGCGGTGCGGATGCGCGGGATGATCAGCAGATAAAATTGCTGGTCGACGTTCTTTGAATCCTTTTCGTCGGGAGTGAGTTCCGAATGGATTTCCATCCCATTACTAAATCCTACCGACACGACCACCTTGCGCTTGAGAACCGGTTTGTTGAGCAGGTTCGCCCAGGCCGCTTTTGAGCTCTCATTTCGAACCAGTGAAAATCCAACGGTCGTGACCGCGTATTCCGACCGAGGGCCAAGTCGTCAGTCACCCGCAGTCCAGTGCTTTGATTCGTGCCAGTAAATGGGTGAAACGCCCAGGAGTGGAAAATGATCCAGATAAAGAATGAGATCTTTTATGCCATGGTTCTTGGGGTCGTTTATCCCCCAGAGAGTCCACCCAGATCTTGAAATTGTGGACATCGACCCAGATCTGGTCCCCGCGTTGCGCCTGGATGACGTTGGCCTTTCGCACTTCGCCAGCCTGGGTGTGGATCCCAACTGCCTTAACCGCGGGATGAAGCTCGGGCTGGAGTGGCAACGGGAACGGCTGCGTTTGTCGTCACTGCAGGGGACGCTTTCGGAGTCGGCTCCGCCGCTTTCGCTGAAGGCGAAAAGGCCATTCCGAGCGCGCAGAGGATCATCGCCGAACGGATCGTGCTACCAGGGAGGATTTTCATTTGGAGGGCAAATGACTCTCGCGAACGGGGTCACTCTGACAGGCTTTGTCATTCCGCCTAGCATGAAATCCTGAACCGTCGAACCGGTCCCCACCCCACGATCCCGCAACCGGTGACGTGAATTGGCGCGGCATCCACGAAGGGCTGCGCAGGCAGCCCGAGCCTACGACTTGTCGGGATCGACCTTGGGCAGCTCGATGTTGTCGTCGGACAATTTTCCTTCGAACGCCTTGATGAACGCGTTCTTGAAGACGTTGAGAATGGTGGGCATCACTTCGGGCGAAGGATCATCGAAGCTGCCCGAAAGTGGCGCCTTCGTTCCGAAGCGATCTTTGGGATGGTTGCGGATGATGCGGGTCAGGCCGCCGACAATTCCCTGCCAGATGAAATCGATCGGGCTCTCGGTGTCCTCGGTCGGATCGAAAATGGTCATGTTGTCGAAGACCGGCTCGACGTAACCGGTGAAGCGACCCTGCTTCGATTTCATTTCGGCGGCGACCTTGAGCTTGCCTTTCTCGAAGGTGATGCCGGCATACGCTTTGGCGAAATCGTTCAGCTTCACCAGGGAAACGCCTTCGACCTCGAGCTTCGTGTCGAACGTCGGCTTGGCCGCGTACGGATCGAGCTCGATCTTGCAGCGTGCTTCGCCTTCCCGCAGCGGCCGGCCTTCCATCTCGATCTCGGCAATGAGCGACTTCGAGATCTTTTTGCTGTTGGTCAGGTTGGTGGCCACCATCTGGACGCGGTCCACCTCGACGTCGACTTTCGGTTTCTTGTGGAAATCGCGGTAATGAATTTCGCCGTTGTGGACCGCGAAGCGATCGATCCGGAGCGGAAAAAGCTGGCGGATTTTTTCCGTCCACGGCTTGTCGACCCCGATCTGGCTGCTGGCCTCGCTCGGGCCGTTTACGAAATTCAATTGCGGCCGGTGAAAATCGATCTCGCCGACGAAGGCGCCGTTGAACAACGCCTTCCAACTCACGGAGAGATCGACGAGCGGCGCGGAGAAAAACGGGACCGGAACCCTGCCATCCGTCTTCTCGATTTTGACCTGATGAATCTGGTAAGCGCCGCGCCACAGGTGGAGCGTAACGGCCGCGACGTGTCCGCGATAACCCGGCATCTCGGAGAGCTTGCGGTTCACATAATCGCGCACCCAGATCGCGAGCATGAAATGCACGATGAGCAACGCGATCAACACCGTTGCGACCACCCAGAACCAGGGCCGCCGCACGATTTTCTTCAGACTGAATCTTCTTCATGCTCACTTCCCTGAACGTTTTGGTTACCCGCCTGCGGATGCCTGACCAGCCGGCTGCTCGCGGAATCCCGGCTGGCAGGCCGTCAGCTCTTTCGATTCGCCGGCCGCTTCTCGGAGACTCTTTTCTACCCCTTCAAATGTTTCGGAGAGCTGGCTGGCTTCCTCTCGGAGCTTTTGGACGCGATCGTGAATGCTTCCCTTCTCTTCGCCCGGTTGAGGTGTCTCGTCAGCCATGACCCACGCAACAATTTTGCCATCGAGCAGCGCAATCAGGCCGCAAGCCGAATCCCGCATCGGAACAAGTCCTATATTTCCCGGCGAGGTCACTTCGCTTCGAAGACCATGGTAGTCGGGATTGCGAACGGCAGCTCCCCATCTCCACCGAATCTGGCTTCATTGCTGGAGAGCAGCGGCACCCAGTCGCGCCGACCGCCCGGGGCGAGCCGCTCATCATCCAGGCTCGGCATTTGATGACCGCCGACCAAATCCACCATGACGGCAAGCTGGAACTCCGCGGGCTGACCATAGAGAATTGCCAGCATCCCTCCGCCAAGATCGAGCACGACACGATTTTCCCGGTGCGGCCCCCGGAGGGCAGGATGCGTCCGGCGGAGTTCGAAAAATTCCCAGTATAGGAGGAGCAGACCCGCATGGTCGGGTTCGTGCATTTCCTCCCAGCGCAGTTTCGAATTCAGGAAAGTTTCGGGCGCTTGCGGATCGGGAATCGTCTCGAGGAGCTGCGGATCGCGGAAGGCGGAGAAACCATGGAACTCACGACGGCGCCCTTTGGTGATGGCTCGCCCCAGCTCGGCGTGGTGGTCGGTAAAAAATTGAAACGGCGCCTGGGTTCCCCATTCCTGTCCCATGAAGAGCATCGGCGTGTGCGGCACAAGACAAAGCAACGCCGAGGCGGCACGATACGCGGCGCCCGGAGGTTACGTCGCTCAGGCGTTCCCCAAAGGCGCGATTGCCAACCTGATCGTGATTCGAGATGCAGTAGATGAATTGCTGACGCCCGCAGCCCCGCGGGATCACCTCCGCGCGGCTCGCCCGTGGCGACTTGCCTTTGTCCGCGAAACAGCCAGCCATGCGCGAGGGTCTGGGCCAATTCTGCGCTGGAGCCCTGGAAATTCGCGTAGTAACTCTCCCGCTCGCCGGTCATGAGCACGCGCACAATGTGGTGGAAATCGTCCGCCCAGACTGCGTCGAATCCCCAGCCGCCCAGATCTGGCGGGCGCAAGACGATGGGATCGTTCCGCTCGTCTTCAGCAATGATGAATCCACCCAGGTCGTGCACCGCCGCCGCGATCTCCGCCAGGATATGCCGGGGGGAAGAGTCGATGATGGTGTGGGTGGCATCGAGCCGAAAGCCGTCGATGTGAAATTCGCGCATCCAATAGGGTGCGTTTTCGAGAAAGAAAGCGCGCACCGCGTCGGCAGCGTAATCGAGAGCCGCGCCCCAGGGAGTTTCGCGCCTTGGCTGCGCGTAATAACCGTCATGGTAAACGCCCATGTAGTTTCCGTCTGGGCCCAGATGGTTATAGACGACGTCAAGAACCACGGCGATACCGTGCGCATGCGATGCATCCACCAAGGCGCGCAAATCGTCCGGCGCACCGTAGGCCCGCGAGGGCGCATATAACATCACCCCGTCGTATCCCCAGTTCCGTGCGCCCGGGAAATCGGCGATCGGCATGAGCTCGATCGCATTGATGCCGAGCGCGGCCAGATGCGGCAGGCGCTCGATGGCTCCGCGAAAAGTACCGGCGGCGAGTGAATGCGCCCACGTGTAATTCGTAGACGACGAGATCGGAAAATGGGGGCGGCGCCCACTGCGCGTCATTCCAGCGATAGCCGGAGGCATCGATCACCATCGAGGGACCGTGGACGCCCGCAGGCTGATGACACGAAGCGGGATCGGGCCAGGGCTGGCTCCCATCGAAACGATATTGGTAAAGATCTCCCGGGGCTCCTCGCTTCATCGATGGCCGCTGAAATACCCTGCTCCTTCCGCGCGCAGTGGCACGCTCCGGAGCATTGCGCCGTCTGCGCCAAGAATAACGACTTCGGCGCAGTCGTGCTTGCACCAGGTCCGGTAGCAGACACCGCGGCCGATAGGCATCACTTCGGCCCCCTGGGACCGAAGCCGCAAAGGCGAAGAGTTGGCCTGTGGGATCGGCTGGTTTTGCTGGTGCATGGGGGTTGGCTCGATGAATCAGGCGCCAGTCGCCGAATGCGGAGCGTCGACCGGCTTGGATTCGGGCGAACCTCGCTGGCGTAGATAAATGCTGAAGATCACCATGCAGCCGATCGCGAGAAATTCGCTCTGCCAGTTCTGGAACGACTCGAACCAGAAGCGGCTGCTCGACATATAACCGCCGACAGCACACTGTTGGAGCGCCGTGCAAAGCTTGCTCCTCGTTATACAGGACGCGTCCGCTCACAGCGTGGAGCAGGAAGCTGATCGGAACAAGAGGAAGAAGACCAGGGAAAGCGAATACTCGTAGAGCTTCAGGACCCAGCCGCCGCGCCGCACAGGCCAGGGCGCATTCTGTTTGTCGCGAACATTCCGCGGGTCGCGATCGACCTCTTCGCGCTTGTCCGGGTCCTTCGATTCCGCCGAGCCCTTTTGAAAAAGAAAAACGGTGAAGAGAACGAAGACTCCCATCTGCAGAAATTCCGACTCCCAATTCTCCATCGTGGCTTCGGCGAAGTGCGCACTGGTCAGATACTCGGAGAAGCTGTGGGGCGTTTGCCCGTGCAAAGTGCGGTCTTCATTCTCTTCCAGCCAGCCGCTGTATGTTTGCCCGAACATGAAGGCCACGAAGAACATTCCCAGCATCACGATGGAGAGACTGTTGTTGCGCCAGAATCGCTTCACGCTTCTTAAACGCTCGCCGCGACGCCGCGCAGATTCACTTATTCGCGCCTTAGCTTCCACGAGGCCGATTGACGCCCCTCGGCAAAATCCTATGCTCGCCGGTCCGTGGCCGACGCCAAACCCACTCCCGCCGAGCCGATCTTCTTCGCCACGCCGGCAGCGCTTCGGAATTGGCTGAAGAAAAATCATGCGACCAGCCGGGAGCAATGGATCGGCTTTCACAAGAAAGGTTCAGGGCGGCCGAGCATCACCTGGCCGGAATCGGTGGATGAAGCGCTTTGCGTGGGCTGGATCGATGGACTCCGCAAGACGATCGACGCGGAGAGCTACAAAATCCGGTTCACGCCGCGCCAGAAAGAAAGCAACTGGAGCGCGGTAAACATCGCGCGCGTGAAAGAGCTGACCGAGCAGGGCCGAATGCAGCCGGCCGGGCTCGCGGCCTTTGCTCTTCGGCAGGAGGCGAAGTCCGGCATCTACGCTTACGAGAATCGCAAGACAGCGGTCTTCGGCGAAGGCGGATGAAAAGCGATTCCGCGCCAATCGCAAGGCGTGGGAATTTTTTCAGAAGCAACCGGCGTGGTATCGACAGACGGTGATCTGGCACCTGGTGACGGCGAAGAAGGAGGAGACGCGGAGGAGACGGCTGGAGAAACTGATTGCGCATCGAAACGGCGAGACTCTAGCGAGGCGGGTTACAGCGCTCGGCCTAGCGCTCCAGCGTGAATCTTCAACGCTGACGCTCCCTGCCGCGCAAGACAGCACGTCAGCCCGATTTCTGGAACACCCGCTACGCCGCCGGCAAAACGCCCTGGGACCTGGGCGGCGTTCCCGCCGCGCTCCGATCATTCCTGGCTCGCGCCAAACCGCCCGGCCGCGTGCTCATTCCCGGCTGCGGTTCCGGTTACGAAGTGAAGGCGTTTCACGATGCCGGCTTTGAGGTGACTGCGATCGATTTCTCCTCTGCCGCGATCGAACAAGCCGGCCGCCTCCTCGGTCCGCTTCGCCGCTCGGTGATCCTGGGCGATTTTTTCACGCACGATTTCACCGGACAAGAGTTCGACCTGATTTACGAGCGCACCTTTCTTTGCTCGCTGCCTCCCGGGCGTTGGCGAGACTATGCGACGCGGATGGCGGAGCTGTTGCCGAAGGGGAAACTTCTCGCCGGAATATTCCTGTATGGGGCGGAACCGGAGCCACCTCCCAACCCTCTCACCGAAGCGCAAGCGCTCGAACTCTTCGGCCGGGAGTTCGAGCTGATCCGAAGTGACCCGGTTTCCGATTCGCTCCCGTTGTTCCAGGGAATGGAACGCTGGCAGGAGTGGCGGCGGAAATAATTACGGGGCCGCACGTTATCTCCAAAGAAAACTGGCTTCGCTCGTTCCGGCTCGATGGATCTCGGTGAGCCGAATAGGCGGTGCCGTGATAAAACCAGTCGCTGGGCAACGCGGGGCAACCTTCCGTCGGGCACCGCAAAGAATAGGACGCCCGCCGCATCGCTCGACACCTCAATCTGGCGCCCAGTGATCGTCCGGTCGCACAAAACGCAGATGCGTTGGTCATCCAGCGAATACCATTTCCGCCGCGGATCGGCGGTCCGGAGCAGGGCGAGCTTTTCTTCGGGCAGGAGGTGGGAATTCATCACGGAGGAAAGCGTGAGTAAACCTGAACAGCCTCCACTGCGCTATCAGCGAGTGAGGATGAACCAGCGATAGGTCAAACCCTTACGCCGAGGCCTTCTGGCTGCCGCAATGCCCGTTTCTCCTGCGGCAATCAGCCATCAGGATTTTTCCTACCGCACGATAATCCTGAGTGCCGATGGCCGGCGGACATTTCCCGTTCGAAGTGAAGGCATGGCAATATTCCCCGAACTGGTCCCGCAGCTCGATGGCTCAAACGGCACCTTCATGTGTGATGAAACGCTGATGCAGGAAATCACCCAGCGACGCCAACAGGCTCTGAAGGAACTCTACTCCCGCTATGCGCATTCGTTGCGCGCCTTGATCGGCAGCGTCGTCCACGAAGAATCGGAGGCGGACGACGTGCTCCAGGAATCGTTCCTCCAGATTTGGCGTGAGGCCCATCATTATTCGCCGAAAGCCGGCAAGCCGCTGGGTTGGGTCATCACCATCGCGCGCCGGCGGGCGATCGACCGGGTGCGGCGGCGCGACAGTTATCGGCGGGCCAAACAGCGCTTCGAGGATGAGGTCAAACCGCAGGCCGTCCCGTTCCGCGCGAACGGAATTGCGTCCGAGGCGACCCAAAGCGATCTGCGACGTTTTCTCGACCAGCAAATGCAGGCGCTGCCGCGCGTTCAACGCGAGGCGGTCGAGCTGGCGTATTTCAAAGGGCTGAGCCAGCGCGAGATCGCCGCGACCACGCGGACACCGTTGGGCACGGTCAAGACACGGCTGCAGCTCGGGCTGAGAAAATTGACGCAGTGCGTCCGTCCGCTCCGCCATAAAATTTAGCAGGTCGCTCAGGATTTAGGGTGCCGGAGTTCCGAATGGGCTTTGGGGTTTCGGGACTCCGGCAGGGCGCCCATCTCTTGCTCTTGCTCTTACTCTTGCTCCTGATCTGACCTTTGAGGAATCGAGGCTGGCTAGCAAGAGCAAGAGCAGGAGCAAGAGCAAGAGCAAGAGCAAGAGTAAGAGATCTGACAAACGTCAGACCAGATCGCACGCCTCGGCCGGCATCCAATGCGCGTCGCGGCCTTCCCACTTCACATTGCAGCCGATCGGGTTCGTGACCGGAACGCTCACCGGCTTGCCGGCGAGATGCTCTTCGAGAGCGCGCTCCAGATCGGCGGTCTGTCGCCTTCTCAGCCTGGCGGGGACTGTCCACCGCGCGACCAGTATAAATCAGGCGCCGGTCGCGATCGAAAACATAGAAATGCGGCGTGCGGAGCGCGCCATACGCGCGCGCGATCTCCTGCGTTTTATCATGCAGATAAAGCCAGGGAAATTTGTGTTCGCGCATCCGCTCGACCATGTGCGGGAAGTCATCTTCCGCGTAGGTGTTGGCGCTGTTGGAATTGATCCCAACAAAGCGCACGCCCCGGGGCGCAAACTTCTCCGCCGTTTTCCGCGTGGCCTCGTCCGAACCGGTCACGTACGGGCAATGATTGCAGGTAAAGAAAATGACCAGGACCGGGTCGCCGGCGAAATCCTCCAGCGCATACGTTTTTCCATCCGTAGCCGGCAGGCTGAAAAGCGGGCGCATGGTCGCCGATTTGCAGGGTAAAACTCATGCCATTTCTTAGCGCCGCGAAGAGCGAATGCAAACCCCGCGCGGCATGCTAAGTTAGCCGACCATGGAAACGCCCAAGATCACTGCCTACCTCAAGACCACCTGCGGCTGGAGCGCCGGCGTGCGCGCCGTGCTCGCCAAATACAATCTTCCCTACACGGAAAAAGACATCATCCAGAACCCGGCTTTCCGCTGGGAAATGGAGAGCAAGACCGGCCAGCCGCTCTCGCCCTGCGTCGAGATCAACGACAAAATGCTGGCCGACGTGAGCGGCGACGAAGTGGAAGAGTATCTGATCGACAACAAGATCGTGCAGCCAAACGAGGCTGAGGCCGGAGTGCCGACGAACGCGCCTTGCGCCCACGAGCAGCACGACAGTGCGGTAAAGATGCGGCTTTGAGGAACGGTGGCGCGTTAAAGCGTTGAACAGTTGAAGCGTTGCATCGTTCTAACGCTGCAACCTTTTAACGCTCCAACGTTTCAAGGCCAACCACGCTTTTCTCAACCATGAAGCTTCTCGCCCGCGCCACTCCGAAGAGACGGACTGGACGCAAGGTCCGCATCCCGTGGAAGCTCGCCCTCCTTGGACTGCCCGTGGTGGCGGTCTTCGGCGTGCTCTTTTTCTACGCGCTCTGGGCCCAGACGTTCGACCTGAAAAAGGTCGGCGAGATGCCGGAACGGAACACGGTCTTCGATGTGGACGGCAAAATCTACAGCCGTCTTGCCGGGGCGAACCGCATCAACGTCGCGTTGAACGAGGTTTCTCCTTTCTTCATCGACGCTTTGCTGGTGCGGGAAGACACCCGCTTCTTCGACCATGGTGGGATCGACTTTCGCGGCATCGCGCGCGCCCTTTATCGCGACATCCTCAGCATGTCGGCGAAGGAAGGCGCGAGCAGCATCACCCAACAGCTGGCCCGGAACAGCCTTCCGCTCGGCGGACGCACCCTTAGCCGCAAAATTCTCGAGGCAATGGTGGCGCTTCGGATCGAACGCGATTTCACCAAACAGCAGATTCTCGAGCTCTACATTAACCGGATCTATTTCGGCTCCGGTTGTTACGGCGTCCAAACCGCGTCGCTCGCCTACTTCGGAAAGGATGCGTCGAAATTGAATCTCTCGGAGTCAGCCATCCTGGCGGGGTTGATCCGCAGCCCCAATCGGTTTTCGCCGTTGCGGAATCCCGAAGGCGCAGCCTTGCAGCGCAACGCCGTCCTCGACCGGATGCTCGATTTAAAAAAGATCAACGCCAACCAGGCTCACGAAGCGAAGCTGGCGAAGATCACCTCGAATCCGAAGCGGATGCAGCAGATCCAGGAAAACTACGCGATGGATGCGGTCCAGCGTGATTTGAATCTCCTCCTCACGCCGGACCAGATCGATAACGGCGGCCTCTTCATTTACACTACGCTCGACCCGGCCGTGCAGAATGCCGCCGCTCAGGCGGTCGAAGCGCAGCTGAGCAAGATAGAGCATCAATCTGGTTTCCGGCATCCAACCAAGTCCAGTTACCGCGCGCCGGCGGAGGGGGAGGATTCTTCCATGCCTTATCTGCAGGGAGCGCTCGTGGCGATCGACAACACGAGCGGCGGAATTCGCGCGCTGGTCGGCGGCCGGGATTATGCGCAGAGCAAATTCAATCGCGCCCTGCCGCCCGCGAACCGGCAGATTGGTTCCTCCTTTAAACCATTCGTTTACACTGTCGCCTTCATGCGCGGATATCTGCCCGGGGCAGCGGTCAGCGACGGGCCGATCGAGCCGGGCGAAATCCAGGGCGCCGGGAATTGGGCCCCGGGAAATTCAGACGGCACTTATGGCGGCGTCCAGCCGATCTCCTACGGTCTGATTCACTCCCGGAACACCATGAGCGTCCGAATCGGTGACCTCGCCGGGATGGATGACATCCAGAAAATCGCAACCACGCTCGGTCTCGGCGAAAACATTCCGCGGGGACCGGCGACTTACATCGGTTCGTTCGAAACCAATTTGAAAGACCTCACCGCCGCTTACACGATGTACCCGAACGCCGGGGTCCGGAAACAGGCTTACATCATCGAACGAATTGACGACGCGGACCACAACCCGATTTATCGCGCGGCGCACGTCACTGTGCCGGTGGTTGATCCCGGCTCGGCTTGGATGACTTCGCAATTGATGGAGGAAGTGATGAAAAGCGGGACAGCCGCCAGCGCCAAATCGTTAGGCCTGAAGGTTCCCGCCGCTGCGGGAAAAACCGGGACAACCAACGATTACAAAGACGCCTGGTTTGTCGGCTACACGAGCGCGCTCACTTGCGGTGTCTGGGTCGGATTCGATCAACCGCAGACCATCATGTCGCGCGGCTATGGCTCAGCCCTGGCGTTGCCGATCTGGACTCAGGTGATGAACAAGGCGGCGCAGCGTTATCCCGCGCGTCCGTTCGAGCCCACCATGCCGCTGGTGCGCGCGGCCGTTTGCTCTATTTCCAATCATCTCGCCACGACTGGCTGCAACGATGCGGGCACGAGCTATGAAATCACTCTGCCTGATGGCCGGGTGCCGGCTGTTCCCTGCGAAGTTCATGGGGGGACGCAGACGCAGTTCGCCCAGAAGTTGCAGGACCTCGGGGAGAAAGCCGCCAGGGCGCCGAATCGGCTATTTCAATCGTTCCGCAAATTTTTCGGAGGCAGATGAGCGGCGTTACCCTATTCCGAATCGCGGCGGGGCTTTGTTTTGTCGCCGTGGCTTTGGGCGCCTTTGGCGCGCATGCTTTGAAAACAACCTTGCAAACCAGCGGTATGCTCGATGCCTGGAACAAGGCGGTGCTCTATCACTTTCTCCACGCCATCGCGCTCATGGCGCTCGCCTTGCACGGGGCAGAAAATCGCGCTGCCTGGTTTCTCCTGCTCGCCGGGGTCGTGCTTTTCAGCGGAAGCCTTTACGCGATGGCGCTGACGAACGTCCGGTGGCTCGGCGCGATCACTCCGGTAGGCGGCCTCTGTTTTCTCGCCGGCTGGGCCTGGCTGGTGATCTCGCCGCGGATGTAGAGGCAATCATTGCAGCTTGTTTTAACCGGTCCCTCTCCCCCACGTCGATGCTTGTCGCCATCGCTTGCTCGCTGATATTCTTGGCTTGCCGATGTTGGAATTTTTCCAGACTCAGAAAGCTGCCGTCACCGTTGTCATCTTCATCGCGACATTTTTCGGCGCGCTAACGATCGGCCGGTTGCTCAAGCGCAAGGCCGGGGTCCGGCTCGGCCTCCTCTTCCAGCTCTTTTGCCTCACGCTCGCCTTTTACGCCGCCCTGTCGTTCTACGGCGTGACCGCCAGCTGGCGAAATCACGCCGGTGCGGCCGCCTTTCTCCTCAGCACGGCGTTCATCGTCGCCCTGCTCGATCGCTATCTTTGGGAAGGTTATTTCGAGAAAACGCGGCGCACGACGATTCCGCAATTTCTCCGGCAGGTCATCGCCCTCTTCATTTATCTCATCGCCCTTCTGCTCGTCCTGAGCATCGGCTACAACGCCCAGGCTGAACTGAAAGGCCTGCTCGCCGGCTCCGGCATTGCCGCGATCATCATCGGCTTCGCCACGCAGGATCTTTTTGGCGGAATCATTTCCGGCATCGCCCTGCAAATCAGCAAGCCCTACAAGGTCGGCGACTGGCTCCATCTCGAAGAGCGGTTCGCGGAGGTGATGGAGATCAACTGGCGCTCCACCAGGCTCCGAACCAATGACGGCATTTATCTCGACGTCCCAAACTACCGGATAGCGCGCGGCACGATCGTAAACCTGCATTACCCGACGCAGGTGCACGCCATGCGCCTGCGGGTCGGCGCGGACTACGATGTGCCGCCCAACCGCGTCAAGGACGCCCTCTACCGTGCCGCCGCCAACGCGGAAGGCGTTCTGCCCGATCCGCCTACGAAGGTCTTCGTCATGGATTTCGCCGACTCCGCCGTGATTTACGAAATCAAATTCTCCATGGGGAATCACCGGGCCTACAACGACATCTGTGACGCCATCCGAACCAACATCTGGTACGAATTCAAGCGCCAGCAAATCTCCATTCCCTTCCCAATTCGGACGCTCCATTTGCAGCGCGGGGCGAAGCGGACCGGCGACTCGCGCGCTGACGCACGGGCGATTCTGCGGAGCGAGCCGGTTTTTAATTCCATGGACGACGAGCAGCTCGAGACCGTGCTGCAAAACTCGCAGATCCATCGTTACGGCCGGGGCGAACCCGTGATCCACGAAGGCGAGGAGGGTGACTCGATGTTCATCATGCTGCGCGGAACCGCCGCGGTCTCTATCGCTAAGAATGGGGCCGGCGTGCGCGTGGGCGTGATGCGTCCTGGAGATTGCTTTGGCGAGATTTCGCTGCTGACCGGAGAGCCCCGGTCAGCCACCGTTCGGGCGGAAAGCGACTGCGAAGTGCTGGAAATAAGCAAAGCAGTCATGGGCGAAGTGCTGCGGGATTCGCCCGTGTGCCTGCACGGATTGAGCGAGCTTTTGGCCAAGCGAAAGCTGGAAGGGGAAGGTATCGTTAAAGACGCCACGCAGCCTCACGACCACGAGAAAAAGGAATCGGAATTCCGCGCCTCTTTTCTCCGCCGGCTCAAGACGGTTTTCGAGTTGTAGGCGATGGCGCCGCCAATCCACAACGGCACGAGGGCGTGCCGTCTCCAAATCGAGCTGATTTACCCGTTGCCAGTCCGGCAAACCTAACTAAAGTCCCCCACTTTCAACGGAGCCGTTATGACCTTTCTCGCCCTCACTTTTCTCGAATCTGGTGTCCCACTTTCCATGGTGTGTGCCGCCCTGGGCCTGGTCTTCGCTTTTTTCCTCATCAAAGCGGTCATTAAACTTTCACCCGGCAACGAACGGATGCGCCAGATCGCCGGCGCGATTGAAGAAGGCGCGAAAGCTTATCTGAAGCGCCAGGTTGTGACCATTAGCGCGATCGCCAGCGTCATCTTTATTCTTCTCTGGATTTTTCGGGACAAATTTACCGCGCTCGGGTTCCTGATTGGCGCCTTTTGTTCGCTCGCCGCTGGCTACATCGGGATGCGGATTGCTGTCCTGGCGAATACCCGGACGACGCAGGCCGCCAGCCAATCCCGTCCTGCCGCCATGCGAGTGGCCTTTAACGGCGGCGCGGTTACCGGGCTTCTCGTGGTGGGCCTGGCGCTCTTGTCAGTCGGCATTTTCTACACGTTGGCGAAGAATTGGGTCGGGCACGAGATGGCCGTGAAAAGCCTGGTGGGTCTCGCGCTGGGTTCAAGTTTGATCAGTGTGTTCGCACGTCTCGGCGGTGGTATTTACACCAAGGCGGCGGACGTGGGCGCTGATCTCGTCGGCAAAATCGAGAGTAATCTCGATGAAGACGATCCGCGGAACCCGGCCACCATTGCGGATAACGTGGGCGACAACGTCGGCGACTGTGCCGGCATGGCCGCGGACGTTTTTGAAACTTACGCGGTGAGTTTGATCGGCGCGATCCTGGTAGGCGCGTTGACGCTCGGCACGTATCCGGCGGCAATCATTTATCCCTTCGTCCTCGGCGGAATTTCGGTGCTCGGGGCGGTCATCGGGATTTTGTTCGTGAACATCAGTGGTGGAAAACCAGCAACGGTTTTGATGGGATCAGTCGGAGCCAGCGGGCTCGTCTCCGCCATCCTCTTCTGGCCGGCGACGCATATGCTCTTCCCTGACCCGGTCACGATCGGCGGGGTCGCGCGTTCCGCGAACGATCTCTATTTCGCTTCGCTGGTCGGATTGCTCATGACCGCCATCGTCGTGGTCATTACCAACTACTACACCTCGACCGCCTACGCGCCGGTGCGCAAGATCGCCAAGGCCTCTGAAACAGGTCACGCCACGAACATCATCGCTGGCCTGGCGATCGGTCAGCACGCCACCGCGCTGCCGGTCGGCTTCATTGGCATTGCGATTCTGCTCAGCTTTCAATTCGCCGGTCTCTACGGCATCGCCATCGCCGTCATGAGCATGCTCTCGATGGCGGGAATCATTATCTCGCTCGATGCCTTCGGCCCGATCACGGACAACGCGGGCGGCATCGCCGTCATGAGCAACCTGCCGAAAGAAGTGCGCGGCATTACCGACGAGCTCGACGCGGTCGGCAACACCATGAAAGCGGTGACGAAAGGTTACGCGATCGCTTCGGCCGGGTTGGCGGCGCTGGTGCTCTTCGGCTCCTACGTCGAGGAGTTGCGCGCCCATTTCATCGCAGCCGGACGCGACTATTCATTCGAGTTTTCCTTGAACGATCCGAAGGTCATCATCGGCCTCTTTATCGGCGGATTGCTCCCGTTCATGTTCACCGCGTTCAGCATGGATGCGGTCGGCAAGGCGGCGGGCGCGGTGGTGCGTGAAGTGCGCCGGCAACTGACGGCGAAGCCCGGCATTCTCCGTGGCGAAGATGTGCCGGAATACGGCACCTGCGTCGATATCGTGACCAAGGCCGCGTTGCGCGAGATGATCGTGCCCGCGCTGCTCCCGGTCGCGTTTGTCCTGGCGGTCGCGATGATCAAGCCTCTCGGCCCGGTGGTTCTCGGCGGCCTGCTCGTTGGAACGATTGTGACCGGCCTCTTCGTGGCCATCGCGATGACTTCGAGCGGCGGCGCCTGGGACAACGCCAAGAAATACATCGAGGAAGGCAACCTCGGCGGCAAAGGCTCCTTCGCCCACGCCGCGTCGGTTACCGGCGACACCGTCGGCGATCCTTACAAGGACACCGCCGGCCCCGCGATCAATCCGATGATCAAGGTCGTGAACATCGTCGCGATCCTGATCATCCCGATCTTCTTTTAGGTCGCAGGCCTTCCGGTCTCCTGTAGCCGCTTCGCTCTGCGAAGCGTGAGAGTAGACTTTGCCGCACTAACGCCGCCCACAGGGCGGCGGCTACAGAAGCCGCTACCGCGCTATTCCTTGCCGACCTTCGTGATCTGCGAAGCGACCGCGACCCACTTGCCGTCCTTCTTCTCGAAGACGTCCATGGCGCGGAAATCGCCGGAGAATTCCGTGCCGTCATCCGTGCCGGTCAACTTCACCATCATAGTGACGACAGCCGCATTCTCGCCCAGCATCCGGCATTTGAAGTCGCTCATGGCGGCCGATTTCATTACGAACTTTTTGTCGGTCACCGATTTGACGTCGTCTGCCTTCGTCCCCACGGAACCGTCCGGTTCGACCACGATAAAATCCTCCGCCAGGGTGTTCTTGAGAAACGTCGGGTCGCTTTTCTGATACGCGTCCAGCCATTGCTGGGAAAGCGCTTTCAACTCGGCCTCGGCGCCGGCGCCGAATCCTGTCGTCGCGAGACCCGCGACCATTAGTAGGGTGATGAGAGATGTTTTCATAGGGCCGCGATTCTGGTTTGACAGAATTGGAAGGTCAATCCACAACTGTCCCTCACCCTTTTCACTCTGCCGGAGCGGAAAATTGCGGGAAACGAAATGGAAGAACCGCGCGATTACCAGCTTGTCTCAGCCGACCAAACCTCGCTGAAAAAGGAACTCGCCAAGCCGGACGCCGGGGCGACGCCTTTCAAGGTCGTCGTCGATCCCGAGATGCGGATCAAACTCCGCCGCGCCCTGGTCGAGCTGATCGATTACCACGACGAAGCGCTCGCCGAGCATTTCGCAGAAGGGAAGCTGGCGCTCGAATCCTACAAGGAATACATCGAGCTTTTCGCGCGCAGCCTGAAGGAAACCATGGAAAGCCGTGAAGGCGTTTCTTATCTTCTGCGCTCCGTCGGATTCGACGTGCCGCCGGAGGAGATCAATCTCCATCCCGATTTGCGCTGGAAGCGCGGGAAACCCGGCGGCTTCGGCTCCAGTTTGCTCTAGCGCAGGAAGGCTCTTCGTAGCCGCTTCGCATGTGCGAAGCGCCGGGGATGCAGCGACGCGCAAGACCCGCGCGGCCCATAAGCGCCGTGGCTAAGAGGGACGCCCCGACATAGCGGGGCGGACTACAGCGGAGGTCCTTCCCGCAAAAACGCTTGTTTCCCCAAGGCGGGACTGACAGAATCCCGCGCTACAGGCCATGCCAACGGTGTTACTCATCGATGACGACGTGGAAAGCCGCAGACGCGTCGGCCGTCTCTTCACCCGGCACGGGTGGGAAGTGATCGAGGCGTTGGAGGGCAAAGCGGGCATCGACCTCGCCTTCGCGAAACGTCCGGACGCGATCGTTTGCGATCTGCTCTTGCCGAAGATGAGCGGGCTCCAGGTCTGCCGCGCGATTCGGGAGAAGCTCGATTTGACTAAAATCATTATCACAGCCGGACGGCGCTATAACATCGATCGCGACGCCGTTCGCGAAGCGGGCGGAGATGGTTATCTGCTCAAGCCGTTGAAGTGGGAACAGCTGGCTGCCGCCCTCAAACGTCCCCGGAGGCGCCCCGGCAAACTTACCGGACGCGAGTCGCGCCGGCTAAAATTTCATCCGCCTTCCACGCGCATAAAATTCTGGGGCGTGCGCGGATCTATTCCAGTGCCAGGGCCGACGACGATCGGATATGGAGGCAACACCACCTGCGTCGAAGTCCGCACCAACGGCGACATCATCATTCTCGATGCCGGCTCGGGAATTCGCGAACTGGGCCTCGCCCTCAACAAGGAATTTGGCAGCGCGCCTATTAACCTGACGCTGTTGCTCACCCACACTCACTGGGACCACATCCAGGGACTCCCGTTTTTCCTGCCCGCTTACCAGGCGAAGAACACGCTGGAGGTTTTCGGCTATCAGGGCGCGCGCGAAGGACTGGCCACGATTCTCGCCGCTCAGATGGAATTGCCGTTTTTCCCAGTGAGCTGGAAAAATTTGCCGGGCACCATCAAGATCCGGGAGCTGAAAAAGATGGAGTTTTCCGTGGGCAAAGTGCGGGTGCACTCGCGGTTCCTGAATCATCCGGGGATCTGCGCCGGTTACCGGCTCTTCACCAAGGAGGGCTCCATCGCCTTCCTGCCGGACAACGAGCCGTTCGAGCCGCTGAAGCTGAAACTTGCGGAACGGGATGGCGTTCACGCGGACCGCGCCCGCGCCCAGGCGGTCGTGCAGCGATCGAAGCTGGTCGAGTTCCTCAAGGATACCGACGTGCTCATTCTCGACGCGCAATACACCGATGAAAAATACCAGGAGCACATCGGCTGGGGGCATGGCGCGCTCAGCCGCGTGGTTTCGCTCGCCCTGGAGGCGCGGGCCAAGAAGCTGTTTTTGTTTCACCACGATCCTTCGCACGACGACCGCCAGATCGACGAAATGCTCGAGCGCGCGCGGCTCCTGGTGATGGAAAGCGGGCGCTCGCTCGAGGTGGAGGCGGCCCGGGAAGGCGCCGAAATCTGGTTGAGCGGCAGCGTGCCTGCCCGATAAATCTGGCACTTGTAGCGGCGGTCTATGACCGCCGATCTCCGCCGCGAATTTCGCCTCCGGCGGTCATAGACCGCCGCTCCAGGACTTGCGCAACTCGCGGGAACGGCTTACGTCTTTCGCCCCAAACGATGCCTCGTGGTGTAACGGTAGCACGAGAGATTCTGGATCTCTTTGTCAAGGTTCGAATCCTTGCGAGGCAGCCACGTAAAAGACCTGGCGGTCTCACGTGGCCTTCGCCAAACAAATCGGGCAAACCGCGTGAGCGAAGCTTTTACGCGGCGCCAAATGAACCGAGCAAACCGCGTGAGCGAAGCTTTTACGCGGCGAGGCAGCCAACAAGCAATTCGCAATCGCGCGTTATCGCCATGGGACGGAGATAGCGTCCATCGGCATCCGGTCCATCCTGTGAAGCCTGCGTCCGTGTTCGTGGATAGGCGATCGTTTCTGTCGTTGAGTTTCGGATGCCTTTAATTCGGTCCAGGGTCCACCATTCGTCTTAATCGAAAGCCGAATATGGCCGGCGTTCTTCAGCTGCTGTTCTCGAGCGGCCTCCGGATGAGCGAAGGAAACGCCATCATGCCATCCGCGATCTTGTAAATCAGAAGATGCATCAGAGCTGAGTCGCTTTGCCGAAAGCCTTTCCGCGGATTGTTCGCGACCAGCGTGAACTCACTTGCGTATTTAAGCGCAAGCGAATTGTAGGCTGGATTCCCCGATGCCCGGATGACCGGGCGGCCCGGAGGTCGCCTGGCGGTTACTTGCGCGCGGACCACGCTCCGAATCGGTCGAGCGGTGAAGCAAGCAAGCTCCGGTAGAACTTCGGGCCCACCGAACGCTGAAAGAGTCCTAACGGAATGGCGTCTGGATAAATCCTTAATGGTCTTTCCGGATACGGGCGGCCGCGCGGCGAGGACAACCGAAGCGGACGAAGCCAGCGACTAGCATCACCAGAGATAAAAGGGCCCAGAAACACCTTTCTCATTTGCCCCGCTTACGAATTTCCAGCCATCAGGACAAAGGCAAGGCTGGGCAAAGCGCGGAACGATTTTTCGTTTCGACCCCACCCAGGCAGTCTGATCGGAATCAACCCCCGGGGATTTTCTCCAGTTTAAGAATCGCCCTGATATTATTAGAGAGGTCGGGAGTTCGAACAGCCCAGCCCTTGTCTTGCAGACCCGGAGGCCCCTTTATCTCCGTCCAGGTCCCGTCAGCTTTCAGGACCGACAGCTTTGCGCAGCCAAAATACTTTTGTTGATCGCCTCCAGGACCGGCCAGATGAGGGAAAGAGAGTGCCATGGTCCCATCAGCGATCTGGTAAATGAGCAGATGCATGAGGATGTTGCCGCCCGTTCGGTTGTCGATTCCAAAGTATCCGGCGAGCTGCACTTCCTTCGCCAGCTTAAGGGCGAGAGCATCGAACTCTCCGTTCAATTCAGAATGGATGATGCGTGCTCCCGAAATCCGCGTCCCGATCAGCTTCCCGCGCACGACGACCCACCCTTTCACCGGTGAAACCATCAGACTCTTGAAGAACTTGGGACTGATGGATCTCTTCAGGACGGGCTTAGGAATGACGTTAAGTTCTGAAATCCTGCGTCCGTCCGAGGGCGCCATCGCCGCGAGAGCGGTAGAGAGGGAAGAGACGAGAACTGACACGATAACCAGGAGTGGAGGTGGCTTCATGCGCCCAGGGTAACAAGAAAAAGCGCTCCTGAGGAAGACAATTTCTTAATCAATTTGCCGAGGAAAGAATGACACCACCCAGACAGCCCGAAACCAACTTAGAATTCGGTCCCCAAGGTCACGGCAAAGGCGCTTTCATCTCGGACACCACTGTTGCTCCAGTTGGCCACATTTTGACCGAGGCGATAATAGGTTCCGCTTAACCCCAGATTCCAGTCGCCCCAAGTGGCAGGCAGAAACGCCAGTGGCACGCTGACGGCAACGCCGGCGGAGAAAAAGCCGAAGTGTTCGCCCAGATAATAACGCTTCTGACCCAGGCCAACCGCAATCGGAAAGCTTACCGTTACGGAGCGTTCGCCCTTGCCGAAAGAGTGCTCCGGTTCAATGCCAAACTCGAAATAACTTCCTTCATCGCTCGACTCCCATCCTCCCGGAAACGGGCGAAACCAGGAAACGTGGGGATGCAGCGCCCAGGCTCCGAGCCAGTCGCTATCGTCGAGGCTCAGGATCAGTTCCGCGGCATTGGCGGCGATGAAGGCGTGGTTCGGACTTTCGAAACGCACATAGGAAACGCTCAGCGTGAAACGCTTCGCCAGCTCCAGGACAATAGCCTGTTTCCACCTGCACTTCGTACCATGAGCGCATGATCGCGTCCGTTTGTTCGTCGCGGCTTTCGTGCGTTTGAAAGCTGCTGAAGACGTAGAGCCTCCAGGAAGACCTTGGAGACGAATCCTTCGCCCGAGTAGAGCCGCGCCAGCACCTCGAACTCCGGCTGAATGATGGCTCCCTGATTTTCGAGGACGTAACCGTGGTAGATATATTTGTCGGCGATGCTGACCTCAGCCGAGCCACTAAAGCGCGGTTGCAATTCGGGAGTAACCGCATCCTGCGCGGATGACGTTGCGATCTGGCACGCGGCGGTCGCGGAAGCGATCAGCCAGCGCACCGCGAGCACGCCGCCCGTTTACGGCAGACGCAAGGCTCGCCGGACCGGAACCGTCAGTGTGCCGGTGACCCGCTGGGCGTAGTTTTTCTGCACCCGTGCGATCGCGAGCGAAACATTGTCCGACATGATGCCATCGATTGGCCCGCAATAATATCCGCGGTTGCGCAACACGATGCTGGAGCGTGGCGACGTAGGCCGGATCTCGTAGCAGTTCGCGACCGGACTTGAAGTAATAATACCAGCGCGATCCATCGCGGTGCTCGTAATCAGTGGCATCAACGTTCGGCATCTGATGCAGCACTCCCCACTCGTCCCGCGGCGCCAGCGGATTGGAAGAATGGAAGAGCGGATATTCATCCCAGCCAAAAGCTTGACTGCCAGATCCGAGCAAGAGCATTCCCAACAAACAACTAGCGAATTTGCGCCTCATGCGGTGAGTAAATCATGCGCCGGCCAAATGGAGCGAGCGCAAAATCTCGCTCCTGAGGGGATGCTTTCGCATTACGGAAGCGCGCTGGTTTGGATTAACAAGCATGCGTTCGCGGACGCCCCCTTTGGGGTTGTTACGAGTCAGGCAAATCCGCACCCCGTTTCGCTCGGAAAAAACTTGGAGCAAGGCGGCACATTCGTCGCGCATCACTCCGCTGGTAGATCTCGCAGCGGTGATTCAGGGAAGGCATCTGCAGCAGATTGATTATACCGCCTGCCGCTCCGCTGCGTTCATCGAGCACAGCCGAAAATGACCCGCCGCATCCGAACGTGGACAAGCGCGCCGGCACACATGGCGCATGGTTCCTTGGTCACATAAAGGTCGCATTCGTTCAGACGCCAATCGCCCACCGCGGCCTCGGCCTGCGTGATGGCGAGCATCTCGGCGTGCGCGGTGGCGTCCTTGAGCATCTCCACCTGGTTGAACGCCCGCGCGATAATCTTCCCCGCCCGCACCACAATCGCGCCCACCGGCACCTCCTCTTTTTCAAACGCCTTCGTGGCGAGCCGCAAGGCTTCGTTCATGAATGTCCTGTCCGTCGGCTGGTCGATAAGGGTGTTCATGCGAAAGAAAATCTCAAAAACGCGATGAGCAAATTCGGGCCAGGTGGATCGAGCGCTCCGCGCTCGATGACAATAATGGCGCCGAATACTTTCGGCGCGAAAAATCAAGCATCGCGCGACGGAGCGCCCGATCCACCTGGCGCACCCAGAGTGATACGGCCGTTCCTCCTGAGCAGGCGAACTCAGTATTGCCATGAAAACAATCTGCGCGCTTCTCGCCATTTGTCTGCTCCCGGTCGCCGAGGCGGCCGCCGCCACCGAACAGGAGGTGGTCAATCAATCCGCTTCCATTCTCCGGCAATTTCGCCGGATGCCGGAAAGAGGAATTCCGCGAAGTGTCCTGCGCAACGCCAAGGGCCTGGCCATCATGACCGTGGTCAAAGTTGGTTTCGGCTTGAGCGGAAAAGGCGGCCAGGGCGTGGTGGTCGCAAGAACCGGGAGTGGCTGGTCCGGTCCGTCATTCATTGGAACGGGCGGCGCCGGCTGGGGTCCGCAAATCGGCGCTCAAATCAGCGAGTTCGTTTTCGTTTTAAACACCAATCGGGCCGTCCGCGCTTTTTCGCGGGATGGAAACGTAACGGTGGGCGGCGAGGTCAGCGCTGCGGCGGGACCGGTCGGCCGCGATCTTGCAGGCGGGCGTGACGCCAACGGCCGCAATTTACACCTACAGCCGCAGCAAAGGCCTTTTCGCGGGCGCATCGCTGGAAGGTGCGGTCATCGCGACTCAGAAAACGGCGAATCATCGTTACTACGGACGAGCGGTGAGCTCACTGCGATATTCTCAGCGGCAGCGTGGCGCCGCCGCCGGGCGCCCGCGTTCTTCGCGCCGCTCTGGGGCGTTGATCGAAGCGATACGAGATGCGTGATTCGTGATGCGGGATAAAGGACATCGCGCGCCGCACCCCCACTCCATCTCGTATCTCACATCCCGCATCCCGCATCGCGGGCGCGGACAATTTCCTTTACAAGCGCGCGCTCGACTTCGGCACGTTCAGCGCCGTGCGGATGCTCGTTCCTCTCATGACGTTGCTCATCAGCGTCTGCACTGCCGTCGCGCAGACACAGGAGAAGAAGCTGGTTGATCGGCTTCTCCGACCAGATACGTCGTTGGTCAATTCGGCGCAGGAGAAAGAGTTCGCCGCTACGGGCGGTGCTTCCTTTAACAAGCGCGTTCCTGCGCGGAGCTTTTACTCGCGAGAAAAGAGCTTAACGAAACCGTTTTCCGGCGAACGGAGCGCTCACGCCGCAACAGTTTGCCGCGCGCCATTTTCGGATGGGTGACTCCACGCGCCAATCTCTCCACGCGCACAGAAATCGCGCACAAGGATAGGATCATCAGGGCGGCGCCGGCTGCCGGCATTCGCGTAGCCCCTGAAAGCACCGCGACCGCCGGCGTCCGCGAGTTTGCCGGCAACCGCCCGTTTCTCGGCCGGGGGAAAAGCCAGAGAGCGCTCCAGGCTTATAACAGGCCGCTTACCATCGAGCAGGTGCGGGAACTGTTGAACAAGAGTAAGTAGTCTCCGGCTACTACTCGCGCGCGGCACATGCAACCGGACGAAGCTCTATCCATTCTCAAGCAGGGCGCGGCCCAGATCATCAGCGAGGCGGAGCTGAAGGAGAAGCTCGCGCTCGGCCGGCCGTTGCGCGTCAAACTGGGCGTGGATCCGACCAGTCCCGATTTGCATCTGGGCCACGCCTTGATCCTGCGCAAGCTGCGGCAGTTTCAGGACCTCGGGCACCAGGCTGTTTTGATCATTGGCGATTTCACCTCGATGATCGGCGACCCGAGCGGGCGTTCGGTCACGCGCCCTCAGCTTTCGCGCGAGCAGGTGCAGGCGAACGCGGAGACGTATCGCGAGCAGGCGTTCAAGGTGCTCGATCCGGCGCGGACAACGCTCGTCGCCAATGGCGACTGGCTGGCAAAGATGGACTTCGAGCAGGTGATCCGCCTGAACAGCAAGGTGACGCTGCAGCAGATGCTCCAGCGCGAGGATTTCCGCAATCGCATCGACCAGGGCCATCCGATCCACGCCCACGAGATCCAATACCCGATCATGCAAGGCTGGGATTCGGTGATGGTGGAGGCCGATGTCGAACTCGGCGGCACCGACCAGCTTTTTAACAATCTCGTCGGCCGCGACCTTCAAAAACAGGAGGGCCAGCCGCAGCAGGTGGTTCTCGTCCTGCCGATTCTGGAAGGGCTCGATGGGGTCAAGAAAATGAGCAAGAGCCTCGGGAATTATATCGGCCTCACTGAACCGGCCTCGGAGATGTTTGGAAAACTAATGAGCATTTCGGATGAGCTGATGGGGCGCTATTACCCATTGCTGCTTGGGAAGCCGCTCGATCCGGGCGCGCACCCGCTGGAAGCGAAAAAGCATCTCGCGGCCGCCATCGTCGAGACCTACCACTCGCGCGATGCAGCCCAGAAAACTCTCGAGGAATGGAACGCCCGCTTCAGCGAGAAGCGATTAAGCGACGCCGATCTGCCCGCGTTCCATCCTCAGAGAGTTCCGACATCGTCTCGATCGTCGCAGCAGCGTATGCCGAGAGCATTCGCGATCACGAAGTCGCGCGCCGATGCCCGCCGTTTGATCGAACAGGGCAGCGTTCAGCTCGACGGCGAGAAGCTTCGCGATCCGAAGGCGACCTCGAGCTCGAAGCCCGGCCAGATCCTTCGTCTCGACAAGACGCACGCCGTCCGGATCAAATAGCGGATTCGCAGCGACCAAGGAACGGCGGTTTACAAACCGCCGCCGAAAGTGGCGCCGGCAAGACCGGCGCATTATTTTAATCGGCGGACTGGAGACCGCCGCTCCTTGGCCCGCCGACATCCGTACAACAAAAGAGCGCGAAGTCCCCCGAATTCGCGCTCTTCGTCTGAAACAGCGTGTCCCTTATGCCGTTGCTGTCTCAAACATCGAAAGCATCGGCGTGCGCTCCACGACGGGCGCTGCGATCCCTTCGAAATGGGCTCGAATGCTCCGCAACTCCGAGGTCACGAATGCATCCACAAAATGAAAGCGGCGATCAAGCCAGGCGAAGAGCTTGTTCTTGATCTCGTAATGCAGGGCCAGCGTCACCTCCGTGCAGTTCGGCCGAATCTCGGTGAACTCCGCCAACCCCATCACGTCCAGGTTTCCGCCAGTCGATTCAAAGGCAAACTGATCGGGCGAATCGCTCTCCACCGACAACAGGACCGTGCGGGCTTCAAAGCCCAGCGGTCCGCGAAAACTGAAATCGACCGTCTTCGATGAAGTGACCGTGGCCTTGGTCACCATAACGAACTGCCGCCGATACGATTGAATGCTCGCGAGGCGTGATTTGCACTCATCGAGCGATTGATTCATGTGCAGAGTTTTTTGTAGCAACATAGGATTAGGTTTGTGCCACCCATTCGAGCAATGGATATGCCCGACAAACTCTCTCCTAGGGAAGGGCTTCTGAACGGCCAAAAATGTGTATATTTGCGATACACTTGTGTAAATTTCGCGCGGAATTCAGGGGATCACGGGCGATGCGGGAAAACCCGTGATTTGCCGCCATTCGGGGCTCAACCCGGCCGCCTCTTCGGGCAGCGAGGAGACAATCGGAACGTCCAGAATCTGCCGCAAAATGTCGGCGTTGGTGGTCGAAGCGATGTCGCTAACGCCTTCCGGCGAGTTCAGAACGACGCCCGCGCAGACTAATCCGTGCGCCACGAACGCTGCGCACGGTCAGGATGGTATGATTCAGGCAGCCGAGCCGATTCAGCGCCACGACCAGGACGGGCAATTTCATCAGCGCCGCCAGGTCAGCCACGAAGAAATCGCGCCGGATCGGCACGAGCCACCCGCCCACTCCCTCGACCAAGACTGAGTCGAAGCGTTCCTCGAGCGCGCGCAGTTTTTCGATCAATGAATGCTCATCGATCGCGACCTGCTCGATGAGCGAAGCCGAAAACGGCGCCGCCGGCGTTTTGAGCCAGACCGGATTAAGCTCATCGAGTGTCAGGCCTTCGCTGCTTGCGGCCAGTAACTGTTGCGCGTCATCGCGATCGCCGCAGCAAATCGGCTTCATCCCGGCGCAGCGCAGCCCGGCCGCGCGGCCCGCGCGCAAAAGCTGCACGGCGGTGTGCGTTTTCCCGACGCCCGTATCCGTGCCTGTAAGAAATAAGCTCATGCTGATCAGCGCTCCGCGCTCAATGACAGACAATTTCACGGCTTTGTCCGGCGTTCGAAACATCGAGCGTTATCGGAGCACTTTTCCACTTACGCCGCCCGCTCCCGCCGCGCCTCAATCGTTTGCATCATCGATTGAAAAATCTTGAGGCCATCCGCGCTGCCCAGGCGTTCCTCGCAGGCGCGGTCCGGATGCGGCATTAATCCGAAAACGTTTCCTTCGCGGTTGCAGATGCCCGCGATGTTCTCCATCGATCCATTCGGATTAGCCGATGCCTCAATGCGCCCATCCGGCGTGGCGTAACGCAGAATAACCTGCCGGCGTTCGTTCAATTCCCGCAAAGTCGCTTCATCGGCGAAATAACAGCCTTCGCCATGCGCGATCGGCAATCGCAAAAGCGATCCTTGCGGGCATCCATGGGTGAAGGCTGAATCCGCCACCTCGACGCGCGTCGTCACCAGCTCACAGACGAAGTGGAGCGACCGGTTGCGCACCAGCGCGCCCGGCAGCAGCCCGATCTCGCAAAGAACCTGGAAGCCGTTGCAGGTGCCGATGACCAGTTTCCCGTTCCGCGCCTCTTTCACCACGCTCGGCATGATCGGCGAAAACCGGGCAATCGCTCCGCACCGCAGGTAATCGCCATACGAAAATCCCCCCGGCAGCACGATCGCGTCGAACCCCTCCAGCGACGTCGTCTTGTGCCAGACATACTCCGCGCTCAGTCCCGGCAATGCCATTCAGCGCCGCCAGGCAATCCTGGTCGCAATTCGATCCCGGAAATTGAATGACGGCAAATTTCATTTCGGCTCTCTGCTCCTCTCAACCTCTCAACTCCTCAACCTCTCAACCCTTCCGCACTTGGTAATCTTCGATCACCGGATTTGAAAGCAGGTCGCGGCAAAGATCGTCGAGCCGCGTCTCCATGTTTTCGGCTTTATCGTCGATCTCGATCTCGAGAAATTTTCCGATCCGGACCGAACGCACTTCCGGCATCCCGAGATGCTGCATCGCGTCGCGCACCGCCGCGCCTTGAGGATCGAGCACCGCAGCCTTCGGAGTCACAACGACATTAACCTTCATGCCGGAATATCAGGAGTCAGGCTGGGGCTGGACAAGTGCAATCATCACGCCGATTCGCGCACCACTTCCTTCGGCTTCTTGTCCTCCCGCAGTCCGATGAAAACCGGCTGGCGCAGCTTCCCGTCGCGGGTCCATTCCGCAAACTTCACCTGACAAACAAAACCGGGATTCACCCATTCGATTTGCCGCATCATCCCGGGCGTTATCCCCTGGACCCATTGCCCGCCCTGCTTCGAAGGCAGATCCGTGAACGGGCAGTCGTCCCGCTTTTCCGCCTTCAATTGCTTGTGAAGCGAGGCGAGGAGCTTCGTGTTGAAACCGGTTCCCACTTTGCCGGCGAAGAGCAGCCGTTTTTTCTCGTAATAGCCGACCAGCAACGCGCCGAAATGTTTTCGCGCGCCCTGCGGCGGCGTGAAGCCACCGATGACAAACTCCTGCTCGTTCACGCATTTGAGTTTGATCCACGCGCCACTCCTTCGGCCCGCTTCGTAAGCCGAGCCGCGCTGTTTGCCGATGACTCCTTCCAGCCCCAGCCGCTTTACTTCTCTCAGGAGCGCGTCCGCGATCCCCTCCGATCTCGCCCGAGAACCGGATGGAGCCGCCCGCATCCTGGCAAAGCGCGGCGAGCAACTCCTTCCGCCGCTCCACCGGCAAACCGATCATGCTCTTCCCCGCCGCCTGAAGGAGATCAAACACGTAGTAGTAGATCGGCGCCTGCCGGCCTTCCATTTCATGCGCCTGCAAAAGCTGAAAGGACGATCCGCCTTTTTCGTTCAGCGCCACGACCTCGCCGTCGATCACGCAATCATCGACCGGCAGCGCGGCAATATCCGTCGCCACCTCCTCAAACCTGCCCGCGAGCTCGTTCTGGTTGCGCGAGATCAAATTGACCTTCCCGCCGTTCTTGACGGCGATGAGGCGGATCCCGTCGAACTTCAGCTCGTACATCCAATCACCGGCTGTTGGCGGCGCCTCGAGCAGCCTCGGCTTCATCGGTTCGATGAAACGCGCCTTGCCCGCCGGCAGCTTCGCTAACTCTTTCTTTGGTGAGGGATCCGGCGCTGCGAACTGCGCCGTCCGCGCTTCTCTTTCGGCTCACTTTTTTCCCGGCGATCGTCTTTTTTTTTAAGCGCCGCTTTTACGCGAGACTTCAACCCGGGCTCCTTCTCCTCCCGGTTCGATTGCCATTCCGCATCCTTTTGCGCCGCGATCTGCGCCATGGTTCGCCCGGTTTTTACCGATTGATCGTCGCGCTTCTTCGAGATTGGGCGGACGCTCTTCCCACTCTTCAGCAGCAGCCACTGGGACTTGTTCCCGTCCATCCGTGTCCGGATCAAGGACCATTCGCCTTTGGCCTTCTCGCCATCCATGACGAGATGCATCCGGCCGGCCCGCAACGCTTTCAGCGGTTCCTCGCCATAAACATGGTAGTTGCCGCGGTCCCACACCATCACCGTGCCGCCGCCATATTGCCCCTGCGGAATGATCCCCTCGAACGTCGCGTATTCGATCGGATGGTCCTCAACCTCCACCGCCAGGTGCTTCTCGCCCTTCTCCCACGGCAATCCCTTCGGCACCGCCCAGGATTTCAGCACTCCTTCCATCTCCAGCCGGAAATCGTAATGCAGCCGGCTGGCGTCATGTTTTTGAATGACGAACCGGCAGGCGCCTTTCACCAGCTTCGGCAAAGGCTTGCCGGCCGGCTCGGCCGTCACGCCGAAATTCCGCTTCTTCTTGTATTCGGCTAATCCCATCGCGCTTTAACTAGAAACGAAATCGCCACCGCAGTCACGCGGACTGTGGTGGCGATCAACATTTAATTGCTTGGTGCTCGGCTTACCGGCGTTTGGCCGGATCTTCTTCGCCTTGCTCTTCGGCTTTTCGTCCTCTTCGGCTTCGCTCGCGTCGACGTTGATGACCGTTTCGGCCAGTGCCGTCAGCTTCTTGTCGGTTTCTCCCTCTTCATTCAGCGTTCGCTGGAGAAGATCCACGGCGGCTGTTTTCACCCAGGAGGGATGCGAAGGTGCGGACGACGCCGTATCCGGCGATTTCATAATGCTCGACCCTCTGCGCGGCGCCGATAAGCGCGGCATCGAGAACGGAATCATCCCCATCTTCTTCGATGATCTCCTTGCCTTCTTCGACGAGGCCCTTCATCGCCTTGCACGTCTTGCCGGTCGGCTTCTCGCCCAGGCCCTTGAAGATTTTCTCCAGCCGATTCACGTGCCCTTCGGTCTGCACCAGGTGATCCTGGAACGCGCGCTTCAGTTCCGGCGCCGACGCTTTCTTCGCCATTTTCGGCAGCGCCTTCAGCAGCTGGTTTTCAGCGTTATAAAGATCCTTCAGCTCGTCGATGTACAAATCCTTCAATGAATCCATGCTCATAAATAATTACTCCTTCGTTTGATGTTTGAAGGGCCGGGAAAATCCTCAGCACCCCGCGCGATTTCGACTGAAAACGCGCACAAAGAAGAAACGCAGACGCGACGTGCTCCGCGCGTATTTTTTTGCTCGGAGCGGACGTTCTTCCGCACGTCCAGATCTTTCTGCGACCACGAGCGAGCGACTTATTGAGGAGCGTGCGGAAGACGTCCCTCCGGCTAAGCCGCCGCGGCTTCTTCCTCTTGAACCGGCGGCGCGACTTCCGCGCTCAGCGGTTCTCCCACCAGATACCGCGTAAAACGCCGAATGACGATGTTCTCGCCGAGCTCGGCAATCTTCGCCGCGACCAGCTCCTTCACCGTTTGATCGGGATTCTTGATGAACCCCTGTTCGACCAGGCAAACCGTGCTGTAAAACTTGTCCAGCTTCCCGTCGACAATCTTGGCCATGACGTTTTCCGGCTTCCCTTTCACCTGCGCTTCGTAAATGGCGCGCTCGGATTCGACCAGTTTCGCCGGCACTTCCTCGCGGCTAACGTAAAGCGGATGCGCCGCCGCGATGTGCAGCGTGATGTCCTTCACGAACTCGCGGAAATTTTCGTTCTTCGCCACGAAATCCGTCTCGCAATTCACCTCGACCAGCACGCCCACCTTGCCCTGCAGATGAATGTAGGCGGCGACGATGCCTTCCTTGGTCGCGCGCGAAGCTTTCTTCCCGGCGCTGGCAATGCCTTTCGTGCGCAAGGCCGCTTCGGCCTTCTCCAAATCGCCGCCGGACTCCGCAAGCGCGCGCTTGCAATCCATGATGCCGGCGTTGGTTTTCTCTCTGAGTTGCTTAACGAGTTGTAGGATCGATTTCCATGAAGTCAAAAATTTGTTACACGTTGAAGCGTTACATCTGACCAAAACGCATCTCGTTGTAACGATGTAACGCTTCTATACGAGTCACGTCCGCCCTTAGGCGGACACGCCCGCCATCTCCACCTGCTCGCGCACGCGGGCTTCGCCGCTGGCGGAGACGATGGCGTCGACAAGCTTCTGCAACATCACGCGGATCGCGCGGATGGCGTCGTCGTTGCCGGCGATCGGATAGTCGATGATTTCCGGGTCCGCATTCGTATCGACGATGGCGACCGTCGGAATCCCGAGACGCCGCGCTTCCAGCACCGCGTTCGCTTCGCGCGTCGTGTCGATCACAACCATCGCGTCCGGCAATGTTTATCCATCTCGAGAATTCCGTCCAGATTGCGCCGCAGCTTGGCTGCTTCCCGATTCAGCGCCGCCAGCTCCTGCTTGCCCATCTTCTTGTAGTCAGGCGATTCCTCGATCTGCTCGATGTATTTCAACCGGCCGATGCTCTTCCGGATCGTCGCCAGGTTCGTCAGCGTGCCGCCGAGCCAGCGCTGGTTGACGTAAAATTGCCCGCAGGCCGTGGCCGCTTCCTTGACCGCTTCCTGCGCCTGCTTTTTGCAGCCGACGAACAAAATCTTGCCGCCCTTGCGGGTGACTTCCTGGAGAAATTCCGTGGCGCGATGAAGCTGCCGCGCCGTCTCATCGAGATTGATGATGTAAATCTGGTTCCGCTTTTCGAAAATGAACGGCTTCATCTTCGGGTTCCAACGCTTGGTCTGGTGACCAAAGTGGACCCCTGCTTCGAGCAGCTCAGGAATTAATTCTGTCGGTGTCGCCATAGGTAAATTGCCGTCCCGCGCCTGCGGGATAGCGGACGGGGAAGATGCTCTAGGGGGTAGCCAAAGGCAAACGGAATATTAGCGTTTTTCCCCGGTGGATTGAGCTCCTTCGGGAAGCTGCTCGGCGTAACGCGCCAGGAGCCAGCAAAGGTCCGACAGCCGGTTCAGATAACGCAGAATCTCGGCAGTTGAACTTCGAATCTGCCTCCATCAGCGCCGCCACCCGGCGTTCCGCCCGGCGGCAAACGGTTCGAGCCAGCTCGAGAGTTGCCGACGCCATCGTTTCTCCCGGAACCGACCAGTGCTTGAACTTGCCCAGCTTGCTTTCCAGGTCATCCACCGCGCTCGTCAGCCGGTCGGTCATTGCGGACGAAGTCAGCGCAAAGCCGTCCTTCAACGTAGCGCTCGAGATCCTCCGCCCCGGTCGCCAGCTCGCCCATCACGGTCACCAGCTCCTTCTGGGCAGCCAGAATTTGCTCGGTCAAAAACGGGTCGTGCGCCGTTGCGCGGGCCACTCCCAGCGCCGCGTTGAGCTCATCCACGCAACCGTAAGCATCCACGCGCGCGTCCGTCTTCGGCACGCGTCGCCCGTACATCAGCGATGTCTCGCCCGCGTCGCCTGTCTTGGTCGCGATCGACATCAGCAGTTCCTGGTAAATGCGAGACTGAGCGATCGAGCACGCGCCGGTTCAGTCGCTCAACTCGAGTACTCGCACTCTACCCATCGGTTATCCGAGCGCCGGCTGCACTTCGGTTTCGTCCACGAGCGATTCGCCCATCGGCTCGCCCTTCTCCACGAGCTTGATCTCGCGCACCGCCGGGAAGCCTGTCCCCGCCGGAATGAGATGGCCCATGATGACGTTCTCCTTGAAGCCGCGGAGCCGATCGACCTTGCCGAGCGTCGCCGCTTCCGTGAGCACTCGCGTCGTGTCCTGGAAGGATGCCGCCGAGATGAAGCTGTCGGTTTCGAGCGAGGCCTTGGTGATGCCGAGCAGAACCGGGGTCGCTTCCGCGGGCTTGCCGCCCTGCTCCACGACCTTGCGTGTTTTCCGCTTCGAAATCGAGCCGATCCACCTGGTCGCCCCAGAGCAGCGACGTGTCGCCCGGATCGGTGATCTTCACCTTGCGCAACATCTGGCGCACGATGATCTCGATGTGCTTGTCGTTAATCTCCACGCCCTGGAGGCGATAAACTTCCTGCACTTCGTTCACCAGATGTTCCTGTAAATCCTGCGGTCCGCAGACCTCGAGAATTTCGTGCGGCACCACCGGACCTTCGGTGAGCTGCTGACCTTTCTTCACGAAATCGCCCTTGAAGACGATGATGTGCTTGGTCAGCGAAATCAGATGCTCTTCTTCGGTGCCGGTCTCCGGATCCTTCAAGATCAGTTTCCGTTTGCCGCGAACCGTTCCGCCCATCTCGACCGTGCCGTCGATCTTCGCGATCTCCGCCGCGTCTTTCGGACGGCGAGCTTCGAAGAGCTCGGCCACACGCGGCAGACCGCCGGTGATGTCCTTGGTCTTCGCGATCTTTCGCGGCGTCTTGGCCAGCAACGCGCCGGCGCGGATCTTATTGCCTTCCTCGACGACCACGTGCGCGCCGGCCGGAATCGAATAGCTCGCCAGCACTTCCTTCTTGTCGCCCACGACCACGATCTGCGGATGCAGATCCTCTTTGTGCTCGATGATGACCGTGCCCATGAGGCCGGTCGCTTCGTCCACGTCGCGTTTGATCGTCACGCCCGCGATCATGTCGCGGAATTCGATCTTGCCGGGCTTGTCGGTCAAAATCGGAACGTTATACGGATCCCATTGCACGAACGTCTCGCCCTTCTTCACCTGGGCGCCATCCGGCTTCGAAATGACCGAGCCGATGACGACGTTGTAGCGATCCAGCTCGCGTCCCTCGGCGTTGTGCACGCTGATGGAGCCGTTCTTGTTCAGAACGATCCAGCTTCCGTCGAGCGCCTGCACCGTGCGCAGCTCGTTGAACTGCAACGCGCCATCGTTCTTCGCCTTGATGATCGGCTGCTTGAACGTCTGGCTCGCCGTGCCGCCGATGTGGAACGTCCGCATCGTCAACTGCGTGCCCGGTTCGCCGATGGATTGCGCGGCAATGATGCCGACCGCTTCGCCGAGTTTCACGAACTGTCCGGTCGCGAGGTTGCGTCCGTAACATTGCGCGCAAACTCCGCGTCCCGTTTCGCAGGTCAGAACCGAACGAATCTTGAGACTCTCGACGCCGATCTTCTCAATCGCCGCCGCCGTCGGCTCATCGATCAGCCCGTTCGCCTTGATGATCTTCTTCTTCGTGACCGGATCCGCGATCGTTTCGCAGCTGACGCGGCCGACGATTCGAGTCGAAAGATCGACCACTTCTTCGTCGCCTTCGTAAATCGACTTCACCGTGATGCCGTTGACCGTGCCGCAATCCATCTCGTTGATGATCACGTCCTGCGACGCGTCCACCAGCTTGCGGGTGAGATAACCGGAATCCGCCGTCTTGAGCGCGGTATCGGCCAGACCCTTGCGGGCGCCGTGCGTCGAGATGAAGTACTCGAGCACGCTCAAGCCTTCGCGGAAGTTCGACGTGATCGGCCGCTCGATGATTTCGCCCGACGGCTTCGCCATCAATCCGCGCATGCCCGCGAGCTGTTTCACCTGCTGGCGATTGCCTCGCGCACCCGAGTCCACCATCAGGAAGACCGGGTTCAATTCCTTGCGACCCTCGTTGTGCTCGAGAGTGCGGAACATGACGTTCGAGATCTCGTCGCCGGCGTGAGTCCAGATGTCGATGATCTTGTTGTAGCGCTCGCCATCCGTGATGATGCCCTTGCGATACTGCTGCTCGACCGTCTTGATCGATTTGTAAGCGTTTTGCAGCTCGGTCTCTTTTTCCTTCGGAATGATCATGTCGTTGATTCCGATGGAAATTCCGGCCTTGGTCGCTTCCGCGAAGCCGAGTTCCTTCAGCCGATCGAGCGTCTCGACCGTGCCCTGTTTGTCCGGCGACCTGATAGCAACGCCAGATAATGTCGCTGAGCTGCTTCTTGCCCGCCGCCTTGTTGAAGAATCCGAGCTTGTCCGGCCAGATCGCGTTGAAGATCACGCGGCCCGCGGTCGTTTCGATAACGCGCTCGGTCGGATTGCCGTAAATGGTCTCCTGGCCCACGTCCGGATTCTTGAAGCGAATCCGATCGTGCGTCCGCACCTTGCCGTCGGCCATCGCGAATTCGACTTCCGTCGCGTTGGCAAAGAGAGGCAGCCGCGTTTCCGCCGCCGTGCCGGTGGCGCGCCGCGGATTTTGCGTCAGATAATAACAGCCGAGCGTGATGTCCTGCGACGGCGTCGTGATCGGCTTCCCGCTCGAGGGCGAGAAAATGTTGTTCGGCGCGAGCATGAGCATGCGCGCTTCCATTTGCGCCTCCACCGAGAGCGGCACGTGCACCGCCATCTGGTCGCCGTCGAAGTCCGCGTTATAAGCGGTGCAAACGAGCGGATGAATCCGGATCGCTTCGCCTTCGATGAGGAGCGGCTCGAAAGCCTGGATGGAAAGACGGTGCAAGGTCGGCGCGCGGTTCAGCAACACCGGGTGGCCCTTCGTCACTTCTTCGAGAATATCCCAGACCTCCGGCGTCTGGCGCTCGATCATCTTCTTCGCGCTGCGCACCGTGTGGACGTAGCCGAGATCTTTCAGCCGCCGAATGATGAACGGCTCGAACAAAACGAGCGCCATCTTCTTCGGCAAACCGCACTGATTCAGTTTCAGCTCCGGCCCGATCACGATGACGGAACGGCCCGAATAATCGACGCGCTTGCCGAGCAGATTCTGACGGAAACGTCCGCCCTTGCCCTTGAGCATGTCGCTGAGCGATTTCAGCGGGCGATTGCCGGCGCCGGTGACGGCGCGGCCGTGGCGGCCGTTGTCGAACAACGCATCGACCGCTTCCTGAAGCATGCGCTTCTCGTTGCGGATGATGACGTCCGGCGTCTTGAGCTGGAGCAGGTTCTTCAACCGGTTGTTCCGGTTGATGACGCGGCGATAAAGATCGTTCAGATCGGAGGTCGCGAACCGTCCGCCTTCGAGCGGAACGAGCGGACGCAGATCGGGCGGAATGACCGGCAGAACATCGAGCACCATCCAGTCAGGACGGGCGTGCGACGAGGCAAAGCCCTGCACGAGCTTCAAACGCTTCGCCAGTTTCTTGCGAATCTGTTTGCTCTTCGTGTTCCCCATCGCCTCTTCCAGCTCCTTGTTGAGCTTGTTGAGGTTGATCTCGGAGAGAAGCTTCTTCACCGCTTCCGCGCCCATCCCGGCGACGAAATCCTCGCCGTACTGTTCCTGCGCTTCGCGATACTCGACTTCGTTCAAGAGCTGCGTCTTGGTCAGCGGCGTCTTGCCCGGATCGATCACGATGTAATCCTCGTAATAGATCACGCGCTCGAGCTGCCGCGCGCTCATGTCGAGCATCAGCCCGAGGCGCGACGGCATGCATTTGTAGAACCAGATGTGCGAGACCGGCACGGCCAGCTCGATGTGGCCCATGCGCTCGCGGCGCACGCGCGCCAGCGTCACTTCAACGCCGCAACGGTCGCAGATGACGCCCTTGTGCTTGATCCGCTTGTACTTCCCGCACGAGCATTCCCAGTCGCGCGTCGGTCCGAAAATGCGCTCGCAAAACAAGCCGCCTTTTTCCGGTTTGAAGGTCCGGTAATTGATCGTCTCCGGATTTTTGACTTCGCCCTTGCTCCACGACCGCATCGTGTCCGAGGAGGCGACGCCAATCGCCACTTGATCGAAGCCTACGGTGCGTTCTTCACCGACTAGTTCCCGCCAGGAATGTTCGTTCATTTATTTTGGTAAGAGATCTTTTGTTTGAAAAATTAAGCCACGTTTTCCAGGAAAGCGGCCGGCGCCTGGCCGCCGACTTTCACGTCGAGGCCGAGCGACTGCATTTCCTTGATTAACACGTTGAAAGATTCCGGTGTGCCGGCCTCGAGCGAGTTGTCGCCTTTGACGATCGACTCGTAGATGCGCGTGCGTCCCTGCACGTCGTCCGACTTCACCGTGAGCAATTCCTGCAGGGTGTAAGCCGCGCCGTACGCTTCGAGCGCCCAGACTTCCATCTCGCCGAAACGCTGGCCGCCGTATTGAGCCTTGCCGCCCAACGGCTGCTGCGTGACGAGCGAGTACGGCCCGACCGCGCGCGCGTGAATCTTGTCCGCCACAAGGTGGCCCAGCTTCATCATGTAGATGTAACCGACCACGACTTCCTGATCGAAGGTGTCGCCCGTGCGGCCGTCATAGAGCCGCGCCTTGCCGGTTTCCTGCACCCAGGTGAAGCCCTCTTTCTTCTTCGCGTCGTTCAGATACTCGCGGATCTTGACTTCCGAAATTCCGTCGAACACCGGCGTCGCCACCTTGAAGCCGAGCGCTTTCGCCGCGACCCCGAGGTGAGTTTCGAGAACCTGGCCGACGTTCATACGGCTCGGCACGCCGAGCGGATTCAGCACGATCTCAACCGGAGTTCCGTCCGCGAGGAACGGCATGTCTTCTTCCGGCACGATCCGCGCGACCACGCCCTTGTTGCCGTGACGTCCCGCCATCTTGTCGCCGACGCTGAGCTTGCGCTTGCTGGCGATGAAAACCTTGACCTGCTTGATGATGCCCGGGTCGATGTCGTCGCCGCTTTCGACGCGGTCCATCGAGCGTTCCCGCTCCAGCTCGAGCTCCGCGAACTTGTGTTCGTAGGAGGCGATGATCTCCCGGATCTTGTTCCGGATCGGGCTCGGATCGATCTCGATATGATCGTAAACCGTCGCGAGCTTGCGCAGCAGCGTCTTCGTGATCTTGCGATTCGCCGGAATGATGATTTCGCCGGTCTCGGCGTTCACCACGTCGAGCGGGATCTTCTCGCCGAGCAGGATGTTCGAGAGCGAATCGGTCAATTGCTCGGTCAGCTCTTCCTTCTTCTTGCGATTGTCTTCCGTGATCGTCTTGAGCTGGCGCTTCGTTTCCGAAGGCGTCAGTTTCTCGCGCGAAACTTCGTGCCGCGATGAGACCTTCACATCCATCACGATGCCGTAGGTGCCCGACGGAACGGTCAGCGACGTGTCTTTAACGTCCGCCGCTTTTTCACCGAAGATGGCGCGAAGGAGACGCTCTTCCGGCGCCAGCTCCGTTTCGCTCTTCGGCGTGATTTTACCGACCAGAATATCGCCCGGCTTCACTTCCGCGCCGACGCGGACCACGCCGTCCGGCCCGAGATTGCGCAATGCTTCTTCGCTGACGTTCGGAATGTCCCGCGTGATTTCTTCCGGACCGAGCTTGGTGTCGCGCGCCCCGATCTCGAATTCGTCGATGTGAATCGAGGTGTAGATGTCTTCCTTCACGACCTTCTCCGAGATCATGATGGCGTCTTCGAAGTTGTAGCCATTCCACGGCATGAACGCGACGAGCACGTTGCGTCCGAGCGCCAGTTCGCCCTGGTCCGTGTTCGGACCGTCGGCGATCACCTGGCCGCGCTTCACGTGCTGGCCTTTCTTCACGATCGGCTTCTGGTTCACGCAGGTGCCGGCGTTCGAGCGCATGAACTTCCGCAGCTCGTAAACATGGATGCCTGCTTCGAGATCGGTCTTGAGCTTCCGCTTGCCCTCCGGCATGTGACCGTCCTTCGTCACGACGATTTGATCAGCGGTGACCGAAGCGACTTTGCCGCTTTCGGTTGAAATCAAAACGGCGTGCGAATCGCGCGCGACTTTCGCTTCCAAACCGGTGCCGACCAGCGGCGCTTCCGAAACGATCAACGGAACGCCCTGGCGTTGCATGTTCGAGCCCATGAGCGCGCGGTTCGCGTCGTCATGTTCGAGGAACGGAATCAGACCCGCCGCGACCGAAACGAGCTGCTTCGGCGAGACATCCATGTAGTGGACCTTCGACGGCTCGACTTCCAAGGAAGTCGCCACGATAACGGACCGAGACCTTCTCCTGGGTGAGATGTCCCTTCCCGTCCATGGTCGCGTTCGCCTGCGCGACGAGGAAATTTTCCTCGCGATCGCCGGTCAGATAATCGACCTGATCGGTCACGCGGCCCTTCTCGACCTTGCGGTAAGGCGTTTCGATGAACCCGAATTCATTGATCCGCGCGAACGTGCTCATCGAGCTGATGAGACCGATGTTCGGACCTTCCGGCGTTTCGATCGGACAAATGCGGCCGTAGTGCGACGGATGAACGTCGCGCACTTCGAAACCGGCGCGGTCGCGGCTCAACCCGCCTGGCCCGAGGGCCGAGAGGCGGCGCTTGTGCGTCAGCTCCGCGAGCGGATTCGTCTGATCCATGAACTGCGAGAGTTGCGAGCGGCCGAAGAAATCGCGGATGACCGCGCTCAGCGCTTTCGGGTTGATCAACTTCTGCGGCGTCATGCCATCGATGTTGATGTCGAACAGCGTCATGCGCTCTTTCACGAGCCGCTCCGTGCGCGCGAGACCGACGCGGCACTGATTGGCCAGCAATTCGCCCACGGTCCGCACGCGGCGGCTGCCAAGGTGATCGATATCGTCGAGCGTGCCTTCGCCGCGGCGCAGGCTGATCAGATACTTGATCGCGCCGATGAAATCCTTGTCGGTCACGATGCGCTCGCTGAGATCGACGTCGATGCTGAGCTTCTGGTTGATCTTGTAACGGCCTACGCGTCCCAGGTCGTACTTCTTCGGATCGAAAAAGAGCCGCTTCAGGAGCGCCTTTGCGTTCGCCACCGTCGGCGGATCGCCAGGGCGCAGTTTGCGATAAATGTCCTTCAACGCCTCTTCCTGGTCGTGCGCCGGATCTTTCTTCAGCGCCTTCACGACCGTGTCGTCGTTGGTGATGTCGATCACCTTCACGTCCTTGTGCCCGAGCGCCATGATCTGGCGAACGGTCGCGGCGGTGAGCGGCTCAAAGGCGCGGGCCACGGTGGCCTCGCCGTCGAGCACGTCCGCGATCAGCACCTTCGTCGCGAGCTCTTCTTCACCGAGTTTCTCGCTCAGCTTGAGCGTATCGATGTGATAAAAGAGTTTGATCACTTCCTCGTCCGAGCCGTAGCCCAGCGCGCGGAGAAAGGTGGTGGCGAGGAATTTCCGCCGACGCTTGCGGCGATCGAGATAGATGTAGAGCAGATCGCTGGTGTCGAATTGCACTTCGATCCACGAACCGCGGTCCGGAATGATCCGGAAACTGTAGAGCACCTTTCCGTTAAGATGGATGCTCGACTCAAACGCGATACCCGGTGAGCGATGGAGCTGGCTGACGACGACGCGTTCCGCGCCATTGATGACGAACGTCCCCTGCGGGCGTCATGAGCGGGATTTCGCCCATGTAAACTTTCTCTTCCTTGGTCCCCTTCTCCTCGCGGAGCTGGAAGGTGACGTGCAGCGGCGCGCTGTAAGTCTGGCTTTCCCGCTGCGCTTCGAGCGCCGTCAGCTTCGGTTCGCCGATCTCGTAATGGCTGAAATCGAGCGTCGCTTTTTCATCGTAGCTCTCGATCGGAAACACTTCCTTGAACACCGCCTGGAGGCCGGAATTCTTCCGCTTGGAAAACGGGACGTCTTTTTGGAGGAAATCGACGTAGGAATTGAGTTGAACCTCGATGAGGTTTGGGGGCTCGATGCCCTCCTTGATGGTTCCGAAGTAGATACGATCCGACATAAATTACTAGGCCAATATCCGAGGTTGTTGACGACACCCCGGCCGCACACGGGATGGCGAATGAAAAACTCACGGTCTACCCGCGAGAAAGGAGCGCAAAAATAGCAGCAAAACAGCAGCCGTCAAATTGCGTGCCACTGTTTTGTTGCCTGGTTAAATTTTGTCCGTCAGGTGCGGTTTTGAAAATAATTCTACTGCTCTAACAAAAGATTTCTGACACACCGGCACCCGGCGCGCAAGAAAATTCTCGCGCGCGCCGGGCTGCGGTGAATGCTATTACTTGATTTCGACTTTGGCGCCGGCCGCTTCGATCTTCTTCTTCATCTCTTCGGCTTCCGCCTTGGTCACGCCCTCTTTGATGGTCTTGGGAGCGCCTTCCACGAGCGCCTTGGCTTCGGCCAAACCGAGTCCCGGCACCGCGCTGCGCACTTCCTTGATCACGCCGATCTTGTTCGAGCCCATCTCTTTCAAGACGACTTCAAAGGAGGTCTTCTCTTCCGCGGCGAGCTGCTGCTGCGCCGCCACCGGCGCAGTCGGAGCCGCCGCGGCGGCGACCGGAGCCGCTGCGCTGACGCCCCATTTTTCTTCGAGCTGCTTCACCAGTCCAGCAATCTCGAGAACGGTCAGGCCGCTGAGTTGCTCCACGATTGTATTTGTATCTGCCATTTTATTTTCCTCTCATTCGCCGCCTTCGGAGGCTTCCGAAGAATTAAAGCCGATCGCCATCGGCTCGGTCGTTGTTTGTTGTTCATTGTCGGGCAACCGCTCCGGTTGCCATCGGCAGGCGATGCGCCTGCCCTACAAAAATTGTGTTATGTCGTTCGTCTCCCCTGTTGGTGGTGGTTCCGCCGCGGGTGCCGCGTCAGCCGCAGGCGCCGCTTCGGCCGTTGCCGCGGGAGCTCTCTTCAGTCTTTGCCTCTGCCGCAGGCGCTTCCGCTGCCTGGTGCTTCTGCCGCGGGCGCTTCTGCCGCCGGTGCTTCTGCTGCCTCAGCTGCGGGAGCCGCCGGAGCCTCAGCCGGCGCAGACGCTTCGGCCTTTCTCAGCTTTGGCGGCCAGAAGGCGGGCGAACGCAGACGCGGGCTCGTTCAAAACGCGCACAAGTCGCGTCGCCGGCATCAACAGCAATCCAAGCAGCTGCGAGAGCAAAACCTCACGCGAAGGCAACTCAGCCAGCGCTTCGACATCCGAGGTCGACAAGACCGCCTTGTCGACCACGCCGATCTTCAGCGTCGCGATCTTGAATTCGGCCGCGAACAATTTCAAAATCTTGGCCACGGGAGCCACGTCGTTTTCTCCCATGACGATCGCCGTCTGTCCGGTGAGCTTGTCGGCAACGTCCGGCATTCCGGAATCGGCCATGGCGCGTTTCAGAAAACTGTTTTTGACGACGCGCACTTCCGCGCCGGCTGGAGCGAGCCGATTCCGCAGCTCGCCGAATTGGTCCACCTTCATCCGCTGGTAATCTGTCACCAGCAGAAAGGGCGAACGATTGAGCTTCTCGGAAAGGTCCGAAACGATTGAGGCTTTTTCTGGTCTCATGACGATTGGTTTCCGTTAGACGCTCAAGTAAGGCGAGGGATCCACGTGCAGTCCCGGCGACATCGTTGCGCTCAGAGTCATCCCTTCCACGAAACGGCCTTTCGCCGTCGCCGGGCGCGAACGGACGACCGCTTCGATCACCGCCGTCCCGTTCTCAATCAATTGGTTTTCTGCGAATGAAAATTTCCCGACCGGCACCGCGACGTTGCCGTTCTTATCGAGCTTGAATTCGACGCGTCCAGCCTTCACTTCCGCGACGGCCTTCGCTGTATCTTCCGTCACCGTGCCCGTCTTCGGATTCGGCATCAGGCCGCGAGGGCCAAGCACTTTGCCGAGCTTCCGCACTTCCGCCATTGCCGCTGGCGTTGCGATTGCGACATCAAAATCCTGAAAGCCTTCCTGGCATTTCTGGATCATGTCCTTGAAACCGACATATTCAGCGCCGGCTTCCTTCGCCGCCTTGGCCGCCTGGCCTTCCGCGAAAACCAGCACGCGCACCTGTTTGCCGCTCCCATGGGGCAGCGGGCAGGTTCCACGAACCATCTGGTCGGATTGTTTCGGATCAACCCCGAGCCGGAACGAAACCGTCACCGTCTGGTCGAATTTCGTCGGGGGCAGTTTCTTCAGAGTCGAAACAGCCTCGTTGAGGTTGTAGGTCTTGGTGCGATCCACCTGCTCGGCGGCTGCGCGATAACGTTTGCTGCGATTTTTTTGCATGATCTTGTGCAGTGCCAGCGAGCCCCTTTTGCTCTCCTGCTGTGGCCCGGCCTGACCCGGCGCGGGACGTGGAAACTAGCGCCCGCTCGGCATCTGTCAAAACGAATCTTTCCGCCAGCACTTCATGGCTATTCCCACGCCATGATGAGAGCTGGCCACCCCGAAGCAAAGCAAAGACCGAAATCCGCCCAGATGCTATACGTCAGTGACGTATAGCACGTCATCGAGCATCGTGCCGCGCCGATTGTCGAGAACCCAGGCGACCAATCCCATCTGCTGTCCGCCTCCCTCCTCCCGTGTCCGCTTAGCGCCCCCGTGTCCGCTTAGTGCATCTCGCATCTCGCATCTCGATTTGGCTGTTGCCAACGTTGAAAGCGACCTGCTAAACCAGCGCTATGCAACCCACAAAAATTCTACTCGTTACAGTTTTCACTGTATTAGCCGGTGTCATGGCGGCCACCGCCGCCCCCATTAATTTCGGCGAGCTTTCGCTCTGGGTTCGCGCGCGTGACACAGACCAATCCATTCTGCGCGAGGTAAGCCAGCGCAAGTTGGCCAAGGCCATCACCGCGCAGGAGGAAGCCACTTTGAAGAATCAAGGCGCAAGCAATTCCCTGATCCAGTCGCTCAAGAGCCCCACGCTGGTTGCTGCTCCTGCCGATGTCGCGGCTACCGAAGTGAAATCGCCCGCGACACGACCGGCAGCAGAGCAGGACTCAGAGAGCGACTCTCCCGCCGACCATCTTCATGTCTTCGAAGTCCCCGCCGGCCATCCGATTAATCTGAGCCAATGGGGCGGCCCCGATTACGAATTCGCCTTTAACATCTTTAGATATGCCGGCGAAAATGTCATCGAACCCGTCCTCGTGGATCAGGTCCGCACCTATACCGACGTGGCCCACTACGCCGGCGTTCTCGGCACCGGCCCCCGCACGACCCAGCCGCATTACCGCGGCGGCGGAAAGCTGATTCCGTATCTCGGGGGCGACCTCAAAGACGATTCCTACACGATCGGCGATTACATCGCCGTTTCATCCCACTCCGCCTCGCGCGCCATGTCGATCGACCGGCGTCATCCTGTTTTCGTCAAAGGCTCGCCCTATACGCTCTATCCCATTTACGGTGCGCGGGGCGCTTCGCTTTATTACATCGGCCATACCGCCGATTCCGTGAAGCTGGCCGTCGCGATGTGGTAGCGGGAATATGATTCGAAGGTGATCGGCGCTCCCTAGGGCTTCGGCGCGCCCTTCACAACCTTGCCTTCCTTCATCACGAAGGAAACGCGCTCGGTCACGGTGATGTCGGTGGCGGCATCGCCGGGCATGGCGATGATGTCGGCGAGTTTGCCTTTTTCGAGCGTGCCGACTTTTTCGGAGATGCCGAAAAGCTCGGCGGTGACTGAGGTCGCGGAGCGCAAGGCGTCGATCGGGGGCATTCCCAAATCCACCATGAGCTTGAATTCCTTGGCGTTTTGACCGTGAGGAAAGACGGCGGCATCGGTGCCGAAGGCGATCTTCACGCCCAGTTTGACGGCGTTCCGGAACATCTCGGAGCGCGCGGCGGTGGCGGCTTTCGCTTTGGCTTGGAACGGCGGCGGATATTGATCGAGTTTGCCCATGATCCACTCGCTCGCCATCAGCGTCGGAACGAGATAGGTGCCTTTCGTTTTCATCAAGGTGAGCGTCTCCGGTTTCATGAACGAGCCGTGCTCGATCGAGTCAACACCGGCCGCGATCGCTTCCTTCGCGGCCTGGTCGCCGTGGCAGTGCACCGCCAGTTTCTTGCGCAAGCGATGCGTTTCGTCCGCCAACGCAGCGACCTCCTCAGGCGTGAATTGTGGAGTGTCCACTTCATCGGCCATTGACAACACTCCGCCTGAGACCGCCGCCTTAATAACATCCGCTCCGTTCTTAACGAGATAGCGAACCGTCCGGCGAATAGCGTCGGGCCCATCGGCAATGCCGTCGGTGAAGTCGGATTGTTTGCCGAAAAGCGCGTCACGAAAACCGTTCGCCTCGTCGAAATGCCCGCCGGTTGCGCCAACTCCTTTTGTCGCGACCAGCATCCGCGGGCCCACAACTGATCCGTTGGCAATCGCGTCCCTTAACGCCACATCTACAAAATCGCCTCCGCCAACATCCCGCACGGTGGTGAACCCGGTTTCGAGCGTGACGCGCGCGTAGGCGATGGCCGTATACGCTTTTTTCGCCGGGTCGCTCTGTAATTCGCGTAGTTGAGTCTGGAGATAATTTCCTGAAAAATCGCCGGTGAGGTGCGTATGCGCATCCATGAAGCCTGGAGAGAGAGTCGCGTCGCCGAGGTCGATCACCTGGGCGCCTTGCGGGATGGGCAGGTTGCTGCCGGCATCCGTGATCTTTTCGCCTGCGACGATCACGACGCCGTTGGCGACCAGCGCTTTCGATTTGCCGTCGAACAGGCGAGCGGCCTTGAGGGCGATGACCGTGCCGGCGGGCTCGGCCGCGCGCGCGCAGATAGAGAAAGCCGACAGGAAGAGGAGGACACGAAGCTTCTTCATAGCTTCGAATATGAAATCTGGCGGGCGAAAGCAAGAGGGGGCTCGAGCGCTGCGCGCTTGACGACGTTTGTTTGATTGTCGCTATCGCGCGACGGAGCGCACGATCCACCCTTCTACTGCAACGCGTAAACTTCCACCAGGGCGATCCCGGTCGAATTGTTCACGCCGCGGACGATCGCGGTGTATGAAGCGTTATTCCCCGGCAACGTCGCCACGATGGCCGATTCCAAATCGTTCGACGGCGGAATCGTGGTGTCGAGGATGGCTTGCTTATTGGGCGAGTCTACCCAGTTATCATTCTCCTCCAGAAGTCCCCCGTTCTGATTGAACAACTGCAAAACTGGATCGGCCATTTTCCCCGAGACCGACAGCGAAGGTCCGATTGCGCGCACAATGACTTTTCGCGACCCCGGGCCGACCACAATGGTCCCGGCAAAGAGGACGTTGTCCCCGGTCTGGGCCAGCCCGCGCGTCGAGATGTTCGCCAGCGTCGAATCGGCCGAGGGATCCAAGTCGTAAACTTCAATGACGCCAATGCCCGTCCCGTTGTCCACGCCGCGCAAGATGGCGGTGTAACCAGAATTGCCCGCCGGCAGAGTGGCGATAATGGCCGGCTCCAGATCGTTGCTCGGCGCGACGCCGCTATCGATGATGGCCTGTTTGTTCGGCGAATCCACCCAGTTATCATTCACCTCCATCGGGCCCCCGGGGCCGTGAAGCTCAAGAGTAGGATTTTCCAGCTTATCGGCGATGGTCAATGAGGTGCCGGTCCCGCGGATGATCACTCTCTTGGGCTGGGTGCCGCTCACGATCATGCCGGCAAACAGAGCGTCATCCCCGGTCTCGACCCGCAGCCGCGTGGAAAGATTGCCCAGATTTGTTTTCGAGGTTGGTTCCGGAGTGGCGGTCGGATCGGGGGTCGGAGTCGGTATCGGTGTTGCGCTCGGATCAGGCGTCGGTGTCGCAGTCGGTGTGGCCGTCGGAGTAGGCGTCGGCGTAGGGGTCGGTGTCGCCGGGGGCGCTGCCACCTCGTAGGCGCCGATGTCGTTGCCGTCGCCATCGCTGACGTTGGTAATCGCTGGATTGTCATAAGGCCGTGGTCGGTGACGCTGATCGAGGGTTGCGCCGCTGGAGTGGCCTTTGTCAATCGCCCTGCTGCCAGGGAGCAGTGCATGCGTCATGGTCGGGCCGCCGTTGTTTTCCAGCGGACCGAGATTTAGCTGCGCGGCGGTCACGCCGATTTGATCGGAGAAATATGCGGGGGAAATCGTCGCCCCGGCGCTGCTGCCGATGAGGTTGAAGTTCTCCGAGGTGAGCGAGCCCTTCACATCCGGGCTGGTTGGAGCAGTGTTCAGGGCAATGATGGTGTTCCTGGAGTTGATTCCGCCAGTGTCGTTAGCCACCCCGCCGCCGCCGGAGGCGCTTGAGTTACTCGAGAGGGTGCTGTTGGTGAGCGTCGTCACGCCTTGAAAATTGAAAATGCCGCCGCCCTGGCCCGTGCCCGGTAAACCCGAACTGGCCCCGTTTGCGCTGTTTCCCGAGATCGTGCTCTCCGTGACCGTAAGCAGATTAAAACGGGTGTAAATGCCCCCACCGCCGGAGTGGGCCGTGTTCCCGGCTACGATCGAGTGGGTGAGGCTGAGGTTGCCCTCGTTGAAAATGCCGCCGCCGACGTGGGCCGAATTCCCGGAAACGGCCACACCATCAAGCAGTAGTCCGTTGCATCCGCTGTAAATCCCGCCGCCAGCCCCGTCGTGGTTTCCGTTGGCAAACGTCAGCCCGGAAATGCTCGCCTCGAACTTTCCAGACACGGTCAAGACACGGAAATTCAGCGTGCCGGATGCAGGGCTGCGCCGGACGGTCAAGAGATGCGCGCCCGGACCGTGGATCGTCAGGCTCTTGTTGATCAACAACTGGCCGCTGGTGAGCGTGATCGCGCCCCTCACGTTTGCCGCAAAGGTGACCGTGCTGCCCGCGCAAACATTGGCGATGACGTCGCGCAGGGAGCCTGCCCCGCTATCATTATTATTACCAACCACGCAGTTGATAGATTTGCAGCCGGGCAAAACATCGGCCTGCACTTCATGGGCGCCGATGTCTGCGCCGTCGCCTCCAGATGCGTTGGCGATACTGGGATCATCTACTGGGCGAGCCAGGCCGCGTTGGTCGGTATTGAAGCCGCTGGAGTGGCCTCCTTCTATCGCTGGGCTGCCTGAAACCAGGGCATGTGTTAGCGTTGGTCCGCCGTTGTTTTGTAGAGGCTCGAGCAGGGGGTCTTTGGGCACATTAGGAGTGCCAATCTGGTCGCCGGTCGTCGGGGCGATGCCCGCGTCCTTGTTGTTGCCGATGAAGTTGTAGCCCTGCGACGTCAAGGGGCCATCGATAATCAGGACCAGTCGGGGCACTGTTCCTGGCAATAATCGTGTTCCTCGCCGTGATCATGCCCTCCGGACATCGCCACGCCGCCCCCGATCGCCGCCGAGTTATTGCAGATGGTGCTGTTAGTCAAGTCAATTGCCGCGCCGCCGCCGCCGTTGACAATGCCGCCGCCCGTGTCGTCCTCCCCTACAAAGTTGCCGGAAATGGTGCTGTTGATGATCGTGGCCGTGCCAATGTTGCCAAGGCCCCCGCCGTTGTCGACGCCAGCATTGGCTGTATTGTTGGTGGAGATGGTGCTGTCGGTGATCGTTAGGGTGCCGGCATTCGTTAATGCCGCCGCTGCCGCCGACGTATGCCGGATATTAACGTAGATGGCACTTTTGGTGATCGTGGCCGTGCCTCCATTGTGAATGCCGCCGCCGCCGTTTAAATAGACGGCGTTGCCGGAAATGGCGCTGTTGGCCATCGTGAGCACGCCGGTGTTGTCAATGCCGCCGCCGCTCAAGGCAATGTTACCGCCGATGTCGACGTTGGTGATCGTTAGCCTGCCGTTAACGTTGCGAATGCCGCCGCCAGTGTTGGAGGGATGGTTGGAGCTAATAAGGCGTCCACCGGAAATCGCCAGGTCTTTGATAGTGACGTCGATGTTGCCGGTAATATGGAAGATACGGAACTCCGGTATCCCCGATACGTAGGGGCGCTCCACGGTCAATTCACTCCTGCCGGGACCGTCGATCGTCAGATTTTTGTTAATCAACAACTCGCCGCTTGTCAGCGTGATTTTGCTATTGGGAGGTAAAGAGAAGGTAATCGTATCACCTGGCGCCGCACCGATGATTGCCTGCCGCAATGAATCCGCACCACTATCGTTCGTATTGGTGACGGAAATAGTGGCGGCCTCAGCGCTGGTCCCGCTGATCAACATCAGCGCCAGCAAGAGCGACCTGCGTCTGAAAACGATGTTCCAAACCAGCTCTGCGCCGCGTTGGAACATGCTGCACTTGGGATGTGTGACGACGGGATTGTGTTTCATCAGTTTGGTCTCCTACTGATGAAAGCGACAAAGCTGGCAAAAACTGATCATCCGAAACCGACTGGGCGGCGAACAAAGGTTTCGTTGCCCTGAACGTCCTTTAATCGATTGGAGCCCTTACTGAAGGAAATAAACCTCAACCACGCCAATGCCGGTTGTCTCCGGCTTGCCGCGCACCTGCACGGTGTATTGACCGGGAGGGATCGTCGCGACGATGGCTGCTTCCAAGCCATTGCCGGGCTGCAGCCCAGTGGCTTCCAACTCTGCCTTCTGCTCGTTTTGCCAATCGTCGTTCTCGCGCACGAGCGCTCCGTTCTGGTCTCGCAACTGGAGGGTCGTGTCCGGCAGGGCGTTATTAATCCCAAATGCACCTAACGATGGTCCTATCGCCCGCACCACCGCTCGGACGTCTCCGTTCTGAATGATGAAACCGGCGATCATCAGTTGGTCGCCCGGCTGGATTAAGCCTCGCGTCGCAATGTTAGCCAGCCGCGCCGGGGAAGCGGGGCTCATATCGTAGGCATCCACAATGCCGGTGCCAACCGCGTCGTTCACCCCGCGCACCACTGCGGTGTAACTCCCTGGAGCAAGATCCGCGATGATCGCAGACTCGAGATCATTGCCGGGGGCCAACCCGCTCCCTGCGATCTCAGCTACCTGATCGCCGGTGATGATCCCTCCTACCTGTGTACTCTTCCAGTCGTTATTCGTGGCCACGACCGTGTTACCACCATCACGAATCTCCAAGGTCGGGTTCGCCAGCGCGTCCGCTACGCCAAATTGGGTCAGGAATGGGCCGAGAGCGCGCACCATGATTTTTTTAGTCGATCCATCGGGCCCCAGCACGATGAAGCCCTCGATCAGGACGTTATCGCCTGTCCCCACAGGAAGGCGCGTGGCGACGTTGCCGACCAAACCGGGAGCCGGGGTGGGCGTTGCAGTCGGATATCGGCGTCGGTGTCGGTGTCGGCGAAGGAACGACATCGGCAACGCCCCAAAAGCCGCCGCTCAGAGAATACGCGCCGCCGCTCGATACTCCCGCGTCAGGTTGCCCGATCGTCCCGCCCAGACTGTAAGCGCCCCCGGTGGCGGAAGTGGTCCCGCCGCCGTCGAACGTATTCCACCTGAGATCATAGACTCCGCTACTCTGCGCAACAGCCTGCGGCACCAGTGCAAGCATGACCAGGGCGATCACCCACTGGAGGCGGCGGGCCAGCGTTGGCGATTGGTTGCGGGTCGTTTGCATGAGTTAATTGCTCGGGGTCTGATCGCCCGCTGCTGTGGCTGAGATTTCTTCCGCTCCCGGGGCGGTCCTGGGTCGGGACGGATAGCCGATCTGCTTCTCTTCACCCGCGCCGAATCCAGCGGGAAATAAATACAGCCCCTGCTCCTCTGCGGGCTTGGGTTCCTCAACTACGATCGGATGCGCTTGCGCGTAGGCATCCTGGCGAATGCCCGTGACCTGCCACGAAACTTTAACGCCCGGCTTGTCGGTGTGAATTTCGAAACTGTTCCCGGCGATCTCCCGGGAAACAATCGCCTGCGCGAACTGGCCCAGGACGGTGAGCTGATAACGAAAGTCTCGATTCAGGACTTCGAAGTAGTCCGGCAGGGTGACGGTGACGCTGCCGGTCGCGTCGGTCGTGACGTTGCCATTGTAGATGTTCATCATGTCCGGTGACTCCACGAACGAGTGCGACAGGAACTTGTTCGCGGGATCGAGCGGGTGATCGATCTTGAACGTGCCAGAGGATTTCTGTAGAGTGCCCTGCACGATCATACTGCCTTGAACGAGCACAGGACCGACGAAGCGTCCCGCGAATCCGGTGCCAAAGTTCTCCCCGTAAATGGCCGCGCCGGCCCCCCCCATGATACGCCCCCAAATAGCCGCCGAATCGCTATTGAAGCCGAATACACCTGCGCTGTTTGGCCCTCCCGCAGCGCCGTACACACCAAAGCCATCGGAAAAGCTCGTCTCCCCATACACAGCGATGGGTTGGCTGGTGCTGACTACGCGAACTGGCCCCTTTATCTCGACTGGCCCGAGGAACTGTCCCGCCAAGCCGGTGTCGAAGGGCTCGCCCAAAATTGCGGGGCCGCTCCCCGTACTAACCCCCCGGATAGCCGCGCCGGCCTTGCTTTGGCCATATACGCCGACGCCTTCGCTTAAGTTCGCACCGACGAGCGCGGACAGGTGAGTCCCTGGCCCAGACATCGACAAGGTGAGGGTGGCACCTCGCGTGGTGAATTCGTTTCCGGTGGCCGTCGCGCCCGGCCGCAGGCTCAGCGCATAAGGTACGGCGGTGATGGGCTGACGGGGATCGAGAGGAGTGAAGCCGCCATCTCCGCTGCACTGCACGCTCGTCCCCAGCCAGCGCGCGCCGCTATAAAAATGATCGTCGCCCTGAATTGTTTCCCCGAAGTCGAGCACCACGGTGAACAAACCATTCACCACGTTGACCGCATTGATCGATCGCGTCTGCCCCTGTTGCGCCCCGGCGCTTGCCGCATCCCAGAGACTGAACTGGAAATTACAGGTCCCGTTATACGCCGCGCCGTCGCGCCTCAACTGTCCCTGATAGGTCCATGCGGTTGTCACGGGGGAACCGAACGCAGCGATCGCGAAGACGAGGGCAAAGAGGATCGAAATGGCTGAAAGAGCGTGCCTGATTGGCGGGAAGGATCTCGGCGGGGCAATCGAATTATTTTTCATCAGTCCGGTTCTCCTACCAATGAAAGCGACAACGAGGGCAAAAAGTGATCATCCGATCACCCCAATAACCAATAACTAATAACCGTAACTGGCACTCTCGAGGCGGACCGAGCGAAATGAAGTGTCTCCGACCCTCCGCTTACGTCGTTATCTTCTGTTAAAGCTTCATCTGGCTGGGGTATCTTTTCCTGGATGGTCGCCGGCTCGCTTTCACCGCAACAGATCAGCGATCTGTTGGCGACCTCCGGCTACTGGCAGAGCGCTCAGCCCGATGAACTCGCGCCGCTGGTTTATGAGGAGCTGCGCCAGCTCGCTCATCGTTACATGCGGAGTGAACGGCCGGACCACACGCTGCAAGCGACCGCGCTGGTTAACGAGGCGTATCTGCGTCTCGCCGACCAGACGGACCCGCACTGGCAGGACCGCACGCACTTTTTCGCCGTGGCCGCGCGCATGATGCGCCACATCCTGGTCGATTACGCCCGCGGTCGGCAGCGGGCGAAACGCGGCGCCGGGGGAGTGAAAGTGGAGCTAACCGACGAAGCCGTTGTCACCGAGACGCAGGCCGAGCAGGTGGTCGATTTGAATGACGCGCTGGAACGGCTGGCCGAGCAGGATCGCCGCGCGAGTCAGGTGGTGGAGCTAAAATATTTCGGCGGGATGAACTACGATGAGATCGCCGAAGTGCTCAGCGTTTCGGCGATCACCGTGCGGCGGGACTGGGAATTCGCCAAAGCCTGGCTGCACAAGGAACTGACGGCACCAGAGGGGCGATGAATTCGGCGCCGTTGGAGAGAGTCAAAGAGATCTTTCACTCCGCGCGTGAGCTTCCGTTCGGCGAGCGCGACGCCTTTCTCAGCGGCGCTTGCGGCGGCAATGAGGAGCTGCGACGAGAAATCGACGCGCTCCTCCAATCCGATCGCGTGGCCGAAGATTTCATCGCTGATCCGCCAGCCCGATTGGTCGCGGACGCATTCGGCGGCGATTCGCCCGCTCCGTCGGACGAGGAGCGCATGATCGGCCACTATAAACTCCTCAAGTGCATCGGATCGGGCGGAATGGGCGCGGTCTACCTCGCCGAGCGCGCGGATCAGCAATTCCAGATGCAGGTCGCCATTAAGCTGATCAAGCGCGGGATGGATACCGACTCAGTCCTCCGCCGGTTCCAGCATGAACGGCAGATCCTTGCTTCGCTCGAACACCCGAACATTGCCCGCCTGCTCGACGGCGGAACCACTGAGGACGGAGTGCCCTACTTCGTCATGGAATACATCGAAGGTCAGCGGATCGATCGATACGCCGAGGGGCGTCAGCTTTCGATCAGCGAACGGCTCGAGCTCCTCCGGCAGGTTTGCGGCGCCGTTTCCTACGCCCATCAGCACCTGGTCGTACACCGCGACTTAAAGCCTTCAAACATCCTGGTCACGGCTGCCGGTGTCCCGAAGTTGCTCGACTTCGGCATTGCCAAGATCATCCAGCCTAACGACAGCGCGGAGCCACTCGCGACCATCACCGTCGTGCCGATCATGACCCCGGAGTATGCCAGTCCGGAGCAAATCGAGGGCGCGCCCGCCACGACCTTGAGCGATGTTTACAGCCTCGGCGCGGTCTTGTACGAGCTTCTGGCCGGCCGCCCGCCTTACCGTCTCCAGAACCGATCGCCCCAGGAAATCGAGAAAGCGATCAGCACCGGGCAAATCGAGAAACCGAGCGCAGTGGTGAGCCGCCCCGAAGACGCACGCCGGCTGCGCGGCGATCTCGACAACATCGTTCGCATGGCGATGCGAAGAGAGACGGCTCGCCGCTACCGATCCGTCGAACAATTCTCCGAGGACATCCGTCGTCACCTCGCGGGCCGGCCAGTCGTCGCCCAGCCTGATACGCTTTTCATATCGTTCCGCAAAATTTCTGCGGCGCAACCGGCTGGCCGTTTCCGCGGCGGCCCTGCTTTTCCTCACGCTCGTCGGCGGCATTGTCGCTACAACGTGGCAGGCGCGCAGGGCGACAATCCAGGAACGGCGAGCTCGCTCGGAACAGGCCCGCGCGGAGCGGCGCTTCAACGAGGTGCGCAAACTGGCGAATACCGTTCTGTTCGATTACCACGACGCGATCAGGTTTCTGCCCGGAGCCACCAAGGTCCGGGAGCGACTGGTAAGCGATGCGCTAAACTATCTCGATAGCCTGGCGGGTGAGGCGCACGACGATCCTGCCTTGCAGCGTGAGCTGGCCGGCGCCTACGAGAGAGTCGCGGACGTCCGCGGGGGGATCGGCGGCAACCTCGGCGACACCGCCGGAGCTTTTGAGAGTTACGCGACGTCGCTGCGGATTCGCGAGGCGCTCTTGGCGGCAAACCCAAGTGACGCTCAATCGCGGCGTGATGTCGCCCGCAGTCATCAAAAGATCGGATTTCTGCTCCACGTTAAAACGCCCACGGCGAGGGATGGCCTGGAGCGCCTCCGAAAGGCCGCGGCCCTCTACCTCGACCTGGCCCGCGAACATCCTGCCAATCTCGACTTCCAGCTCGAGCTGGCGGATACGCGCGGCAAGCTGGCCCAGGCACTGCATCAGCATGGCGACGTAGGGGGCGCCCTTGAACAACACCGCGCAGCCCTTGCGCTCTGCGAAGCGCCAGCGGCTGCGAATCCGCACGACCACCGGTTCAGTCGCGCGCTATTTAACAACCATCGTTCGGTCGCGACCGTGCTCTCTTCCCAAGGCGACGTCGCGGGCGCGATTGCGGCTAACGACAAGGCCGTCGCGATAGCCGAACGCATGCTCGCGGACGACCCCCATCATCGGGAACACCGCCGCGCCGCGGTAGTCGGCTACAGGAATGGGGCCAGCTATCGCCTGGCGAGCGACAAGGCGGGCGCGCTCCAGTTTTTACGCAGGGCGCTGGCCCTGCAGGAGGAATCCCTCGCTGCAGATCCAGCCGATAAACAACTTCGGCAGGATCTCGCATTTACCCACAAAGAGATCGCCGACATCCTGGCGGACCTGAAGGAGAACGCTCAGGCTCTTCCACACTTCAGCAAAGCGCGCGAGATCTTTGAAAAGATGGCCGCGGACGCCCCCGGAGATTTATCCTCGCGTTTTCGAGTAGCCACCTGTGGCGCCGGCCTCGCTGGCATGCAGGCCCGTTTGGGCCAGGTTGATCCCGCATTGGAAGAGTGTCGCAAATCGGTTGGGCTCCTCCGGGAAATTTCTGAAGACGCGTCCAACAGTCTGCACCGGTCCCTCCGAGCCCAAGCGTATGAGTATCTTGCTTATACTTACCAGTCGCTGGCCGAGCTGCCCCAGGCATCCGCGACCGAGAAAAAGCGCCAATGGAGCGCTGCTCGCGACATGTTTCAGGAATGCCTGAAGATCCTCGAAGATTTGCGGTCTCGAGGTCTCCTGGATCCGCGCGAGGAGCCGTGGGCCAAGAAAATTGCCGACGAGGTCGCCAAATGCGACACGGCGTTAGCAAAATAAGCCGGCTGGGCAGGAGAAGCGCCTGGTCAGGGTTGGGCCACCGACCGGGATCGTAGTGGTTGAAGTTTACGCATTGCCCATCCCTTTCTTGTCATCCCGAGTCCCGCAGCCGCGGGATCGAGGGACCTCTCGTTTTGCCTTATCTCGCGGGCGCTCGCGAAATCTAGAGATCCTTCGACTCCGCTGCGCTCCGCTCAGGATGACAAAAGACGTTTCGTCTCAATTCAGCGCGTACACTTCTACGACTGCGATCCCTGTCGTGTCATTCACGCCGCGCACGATCGCGGTGTAGGCGGCGTTGTTCGCTGGCAGCGTGGCAACGATCGCCGACTCCACATCGTTCGTTGGAGGAATGGTGCTGTCGATGATTGCCTGTTTGTTCGGGCTATCGATCCAATTGTCATTGGCTTCGACTAAGCCGCCGTTGGAATCGCGCAGCTCGAGGATTGGGTCCACCAGATTGCCCGCCACCGGCAACGAGGGACCGATCGCGCGGATGATTATCTTCTGCGGGACCTGTCCGATTACGATCGTCCCGGCAATCAGCACATTCTGGCCGGTCTGGACGAGGCCACGCGTCGAAATATTTGCCAGCTTGGAATCAACGCCTGTTTCCAGGTCGTACGCTTCGACGACGCCTATCCCGGTGCCATTGCCCACGCCGCGAACGATCGCGGTGTAGGCGGTACTGTTCGCCGGCAAGGTTGCGACGATCGCGGACTCGAGATCACTCGTCGGCGGAATGGTGCTGTCGATGATCGCCTGCTTGTTCGGCGAATCGAGCCAATTGTCGTTCGACTCGATCAACCCATTGGGGCCGTACAACTCCAGCGTTGGATTCTCGAGCCGGTCGGCGAAGGGCAACGACGGTCCGATTGCTCGGACGATCACTTTCTTCGGTTGCGTTCCGGTAACGATGAACCCTCCGATCAAAACATTCTCGCCGGTCTCGACGCGCAACCGGGTGGAAATATTGGCCAACTGGCCGGGCACCGGCGTTGGTGTGGGCGTTGCGCTTGGATTCGGGGTCGGCGTCGGTGTGCTGGAGGGCTGGGGCGTAGGGCTCGGAGACGGAGATGGCGAGGGTGTTGGTGTCGGCGCCGCCGCTCCAAACTCGAACGCCCCGATGTCGCTTGCCTGCACGCGCGCAAATCCGCGCTGATCGATCATGGAATCACCTGTGTCCGCTCCGCGGTTAATGGCCGGGCTGCCGTTGAGCAGGGCATGCGTGAAGGTCGGGCCGCCGTTGTCCTGCAACGGGCCGAGCAAGGGATCGGTGTTTCGGATATCACCCGGGGCATTCAAGTGCCCGCCGGGACCGGTTCCGTTCGGCCCCGCCGCGGCGTCGTTGCTCAGGTTGTGGCCTAACGAGATGATCATTCCATCCGCGTTGAGCAAATTGCCGCCGCTCGCGTCCGTCTTCAGGATGGTGTTGCGCAGAGCCAGGGAGGCGTTGGCGCTGAAGCTGCGATTGTAAATGCCGCCGGTGTTCGCCGCCTGGTTGCCGCTGAGAGTGCAATCCTGGAGAACTGCCCGGGCGTGGCCTGAGAGAGAACCGTAATTGTAGAGGGCGCCACCAGCGCCGCCCAAAAAGCCATTCGGAGTCGCGCTGTTGCTGCTGAGCGTGCTGTTGCTCAAATACAACTGGGTGAAGCTGCCGGAGTTTGTCGCCTCGTTGTAGATGCCGCCGCCGTCGCCCTTTACTGCCGTGTTATTGTTGAGCGTGCTGTTGCGGATCGTAACCGAGGAGGTGCCTGGCGATCGTCTCACGTTCCCTACCCCGCCGCCGTAGGTCGCCGTGTTTCCGGTGAGCGTGCTGTTCTCGATCGTCAGGCGACCGTTCCAATTGAAGATCGCACCGCCGTAGGTCGGATCGGAAAGCATGCTGCTGTTGCCGGTGAGTACACAGTCACGCACCAGAACCGTCCCATGGTCGTTCTGGATTCCGCCGCCGTCGCTGGTCGCCTGCCCGTTGCTGATGGTTAACCCTGTAATGCTGACCACTGGTCCGTTGTTCATTCCGTTGCTGATCGAGAAAATGCGATAAATGCCGACGCTGTTGCGCCGGACCGTGAGCAGGTCAGCGCCTGGCCCTTGCACGGTGAGGTTGCTCGCCAGATCGGGCAGCCTGCCGGTCAATTGAATGATCCCGCTCACGCCCGGGGCGAAGCCGATGATGCTGTCATCGGGCAGCAGGTTCGCCGCGACGATGGCTTCGCGCAGAGTGCAATCTTCCGCGCTGCAGTTGCCATCATCGTGGTCGTCAGTGGTGGTGACGGTGATGTCGGGTCCGCGATAAGTGAAGAGGCTGATCATGTTTTCGGCGGAGCGTCCCACGACCAGTTGTCCGGTGAGCGCATTATAGCCCGCGGTGAAAGTGCCACCGCTGTTGGCCAGCGTACCGCGGACGCTGTTGCCGCCGTGAATCGCATCCACGGTGCCGGTATCCCCTCGCGCAAGCGTGACCGCCCCCGCATCCGTGATAGCGCCATTGTCCCAGCTTCCATTGAAAACCACGTAGTTGCCGTCGCTCAAAGGCTCCGCAAAACCGACGAAATCACTCGCCGTCGTGCCGACCAGGCTGTTCGCCGCCGAGACCGCGCCCGTGCAACCCGCTGTCCCGCTGCACCAGGTAACGGCTCCAAGGTCAGTCGCGCTCCAGAGTTCGCTGCTCACGACGTAGTTACCGTTGCTCAAGGCCACAAGACCGTTTCTCCCTACCTGATCGGAGACGGTGGTTCCGACCAGGCTGTTCGCGGAGGAGATCGTTCCCGAGCAACCAGCCGCTCCGTCGCACCAGGTCGCCGCACCCGCGTCTTGCAAAGGGCCGTTATCCCAATTGATGGTGGCCACGACATAGTTTCCGTTCGTCAAAGCCTCCACTTCTGATCCTACGGCGTCATTCAGGGTCTGCCCCACCAGTGAGTTGCTTGGGCTTACCGGGCCGGTGCAGCCGGTGCTCCCATGACACCACGTCACCGCTCCCACATCCTTGAGCCCACCGTTATCCCACATATAGCTTTGCACGACGTAATGGCCGTTCGTTAAGGAACGTGGCCACCTGCCCCACCCGGTCCCCCGCAGTGCTGCCGACCAGGCTATTCGTAGACGAAACCGCGCCGGTGCAGCCGGCCGTCCCGCTGCACCAGGTCGAGGCGCCGACGTCGCTCATGGTGCCTTTGTCCCACTCCGGGCTGTTGACGACATAGTTACCGTTCGTCAAAGCAACAACGCTGGGGCTGGTGCCCACCCGGTCGTCTTTCGCGCCGCCGACGAGACTGTTCGAGGGAGAGACCTCTCCGAGGCAGCCGGTGACACCATCGCACCAGGTGGCCGCGCCAGCATTCGTGACTGGGCCGTTGTCCCAGTTCGAGCTGTTGACGACATAGTTGCCGTTGGTCAGCGACGTCACGTTGCTACCCACTTCGTCATCTTTCTTGGTGCCGACCAGACTGTTGGCGGTGGAAACGGTGCCGACGCGGCCGGTGGCGCCGTTGCACCAGGTGGCTGCTCCGGCCGCGAGCACCGGGCCGTTGCTCCAATATCGGCTGCGCACCACGTAGTTGCCGTTCGTCAAAGCGGTCGCGCTCGAGAAACCCACACGATCGTTGGCCTGCAGCCCGACGAGGGAATTCGCGGTGGAGACCAGCCCGGTGCAGCCCGCGGTGCCGTCGCACCAGGTCGATGCGCCTGTGTCGAGGACGGCGCCATTATTCCAGTTCGGACTGCTCGCGACATAGTTGCCGTTGGTCAACGCTCTCACGTTCACGCTGCCGACTTCGTCGTTCGCTGTACCACCGACGAGGGCGTTCGCGCTCGAAACCGCACCGGTTCGGCCGGTCGCTCCGTTGCACCAGATCACGGCGCCGGCATTTGCGGCCGTCCCATTATCCCAGAGCGGGCTGCGGACGACATAATGGCTGTTGCTCAAGACCACGATGGAATGAACACCAATTCCGTCCCCGGGACTTGTGCCGACGAGGGAGTTGGTCGCGGAAACCACGCCGCTGCACCCCGTGGTCGCGCTGCACCAGGTTACGGCTCCGGCGTCGGCCGCCGCGCCGTTGTTCCAAAACCTATTCCGCACGACGTAGTTGCCGTTCGGCAAAACCGTTACCCCATCGAAGACCGATCCGGTCGTCCGGCGCGGCTCCGGTGAGAGTGCTGAGCAAGACACCTGCGCTGTTATAAAGATAGACCGCGCCCACATCCACGATGGGACCGGGCGCGTCATAATAGGGATCGGTCACGACGATGTTGCCATTCGGCAAAACCGAGATCGATTTGCCGAAGGTTTGGCTTCCGGGCGGTCCGGGAATATCTTTTTGCGTGGCCGCCGCCGCGTCCGCGGCGAAAAACACCAGAGCCGCGCAAGCCAGGAGGATAAGAATAAACGCGGGCGATAATTCAGCACCGCGGAGCAAAGATTTCTTGTTCATAGAATGGATTCCTTCACTCCCTCAAAGCGGAATCCCGCTCCCAAACCCACCACACCGGAGAAGATTTTTTGGCGTTAGCCTCACAGCAGCTGCAGCGACTCGCGGACGGTGACGGAGAATCGACGGTGAGATTGTAGGGCAACCGCACCGGTTGCCGATTCCTCTCCCTTTTTCGGCAAGCGATGCGCTTGCCCTACAAACCAAATCGCTATGGCAGCGCGTAAATCTCGACGACCGCAATGCCCGTCGTATCGTTCAGGCCGCGGACAAGGGCGGTGTAGGACGCTCCATGCGCTGGCAACGTCGCCACGATCGCGGATTCAAAATAGTTCGTCGGCGGAATCGTTGTCGCCACAATCTCCGCTTCCTGGGCGCTTCTCCAGTTGTCGTTGGCTGCGATCAGGCGCCGTTCCCGTCCCGCAATTCCAGGGTTGGATCGGATAAGGTTCCGGCAAAGGGAGCGACGGGCCGATCGCCCGCACCAAGACCTTTTGCGGCGCGTTGCCCACGATGATCGTGCCCGCGATGAGGATATCGTCTCCGGTCTGGACCAACGCTCGCGTCGAAATGTTGGCGAGCTGCGAATTGACCGAGACATCCAGATCGTACGCTTCCACTACGCCGATGCCGGTGCTGTCACCTGCGCCGCGCAGGACCACGGTGTAAATTCTCGCCGTTGGCGGGCAAATTCGCCACGATGGCCGATTCGGAATCAACGGTGGGCGCCATGCCGGTCGCTTCGATCTCGGCTTGCTGCGTCTCTTTCCAATCATCGTTGAACACGAGCAAGCCGTCGGAATCATACAGCTCCAGAGTAGTGTCCGGCAGCGCTCCCTGGACGCCCGAACTGGCCAGAGAGGGTCCTATTCCGCGCAAGAGCATTCTCTTGCTCTGCGTGCCATTGATGATGAAGCCACCGATGAGCACGTTGTCGCCGGTCTCGACCCGGAGACGCGTCCCCACGTTGCCGAGCAAAGTTCTTAACGCGGCAGTTGGCTGGGGTGTGGGCGTGGGCGTGGGAGTCGGGCTCGAGCTCGGGGTCGGGCTTGCGGTCGGCGTTGGCGACGGACTCGGGGTGGAGTTTGGCGTGGCCGTTGGTGATGCCGTTGGCGTCGCAGTCGGTGTTGCGGTAGGCGTCGCTGTTGGCGTGGCGGTCGGAGTCGCCGTCGGAGTCGCCGTCGGTGTCGCCGTTGGTGTCGCCGTCGGAGTCGCCGTCGGTGTCGCCGTCGGAGTCGCCGTTGGTGTCGCAGTCGGAGTCGCCGTCGGTGTCGCGGTCGGTGTCGCCGTTGGGGTCGGGGTCGGCGTTGGTGTTGGTGTTGGGTCGGAGTGGGAGTTGGCGTTGGATCAGGGTTGTCGAATTCAAACGCGCCGATGTCCACGTGCGCGCCGTCCCGGCGAGGATAGCCCGATCCGCGCTGATCAGTCGTCAGGCTTAGCGGCGGATCGAGGACGGCATCATCGCCGTGATCGATCGCCGCGCTGGGGGAAATAAGAGCATGGGTGAAAGTGAGCCCGCCGTTGTTTTGGAGGGGACCTAGATTGGGACTGGTGTTGCGAATGTCGCCTGGCTCATCCAGGAAACCGCCCGGCCCCGTGCTCGCGTCTCCGCCCGCTGCATCGCTGCTCAAGTTGTGGCCTTCGCTCGTAATGGTGCCGAGGGTGTTCGCGAGATTGGCGCCGTTCGCCCCGGTTTGCAGGATTGTGCTGCGAATAATGAGCGACGCGGTATTGCCGGAATTTTGGATGCCGCCGCCACCCGAGCCGCTTGTTGCCGGAGAAAGTGGAGCTCTGGACTGTGCTCGTGCCGCCATTATGCAATCCTCCGCCTGAGTTGGTGGCGGTATTGCCGCTGAGCGTGCTGTTCTGCAGCGTCAGTGTGCCGATGTTGCTGATCCCAGCCCCGGAACTGCCGGTATTGCCGTTGATGGTGCAGCGTTGCACGGTCGCCGTCAGCGACGTATGGAGGCCGCCACCGACCAACGCCTGGTTGGTTTGGACCCGGCTGTCGATCAGGGTGATCTCGTCCAGGTTCGCGATCGCGCCCCCCAGGGAAACCGCCTCGTTGTCTTTTAGTTCCGTGTTGGTGAGCGTGGCCGTGCCCTGGTTGTAAATGGCACCGCCTGACCCAGCAGCCTCGTTTTTATCCAACCTGCTATCGAGCAGAGTCAACGTGCCGTCGGAATTGGAGATCGCGCCGCCCTCGCCGCCGAAGCCGGTGACGGCGTTCTTCGTTGCCCTGTTCTCCTCGAAAGCGGAGCCGCGGATATCGAGCGATCCAAAATAATTATAAATCGCACCTCCATATCGCCCGAAGTTTTGCCGCAGAGTGGAACCTGTTATGGTCAGCGAACCGCCATCATTCCTGATCGCGCCACCAAAAGCCTCCTCCCCGGAGTTGCCGGCGAAGGTGCAATTCGTCAGAACGACTGTCGCCATGGCGTTCTGCTTCCCATTATAGATGCCGGCGCCGCCTCCTTGACCGAGACCAAGGATTCGTTGCCGAGGAAATGGCAGCCGGTCAGCGTGACCGTGGTCGCAACATTCCCGCTATTACTGTAGATGGCGCCGCCGAACCCGGGCTGATTCGCCGAGCCCGCCTCCCTGCGCATTGTTCTCGAGGAAGGAGGTAGCCGGAACCAGTCAGCTCGCCTTCCACGCTGTAGATGCCGCCGCCATAATTTGCGAGGTTTTCGTTAACCGTGGAATTATTGAGCGTCACCGAACTGGCGATGCTGTAGATACCGCCACCGAGGAGCGCTGTATTGCCGCGCAACATGCAATTCGTCAGGGTGAGCGACCCGTGAGAGAGAAAGATGCCCGCTCCTCGGTCCTGCGGGAAGACCGGACTATCGAGCAATCCGTTTCTTATCGTCAGGCTGTCGCAGCTCAAGGCGGCGTCGAAATTTAGCTGCAGAATCCGAAATACCGGGGTGCCGGCAGCGGTGCTGCGCTCAATGGTTGCGCCGTTGCCATTGATCGTGAGATCAAGGCCGGCGACATCGTCGTCCACCAGCGGCAGGCCGTTCGGTCCATTCAGCGAATTGTCCGGAGCCGTCAGGATGTAGTTACCGTTGGCGGCGAGGTTGATGACGTCGGCCTCATCGTTGGTGTTCGCGACGTTCATCGCGTTCTTCAGCGCGGCGACGTCCCCGTCCGGAATATTGAAAACAGCGCCGTGCGCTGCCGCCGTGATGAAAACGCCCAGTAAATAACAAGCGCTCCGCAGCAATAGATTCTTGCGTCATAAAATGATTTCCTTCTGCTGCTGGAAGCGGAATCCGCGCGCTCAAACCCACCACGCCGTGAAAGATTTTTTCGAGGGACGTTCCGTCCCGCGGTTCTGTCCTTTGGAGACGGCACGCCCTCGTGCCGTTATGGTGCCGCGAGCTGATCTCACCGGCGCGACTGCGGGAGCAGGCCGGCATTCACGCCCCCGGCCGCTCGACCAGTTTGATAAAGCGCGGATGCTTCCTCAGCGGGTCCCAGATCGGCTGAATCTTGAGATTGGGCACGGTGATCTGCGACGGCCGATGGAGCAGGCGCTCGAGCAAATCAATCGCTCGCTCCTGCTCGCCCACCGTGGCGTAAATCTCCGCCAGCACCTCCGTCATCTCCGGCCCCTCGAAGACGTCTTTGTTTTCCGGGAGCAACTCGGTGGCGCGAATTCCGTGCGCGATGGCGGAATCTTTTTCTCCGAGAAAGGCGCAGGCCAGCCCCAGCTTGGCGTGACCATTCGCCTGGACGAAGGCTCCGATTCCTTTGCTCATCACTTCCGCTGACGCTTTCGCCTTGAGCAAAGCCGCGCGCGCGCCCGCTTCATCCCGCAAGGCGTGGCGCGCTACTCCGATGGCGAAGTATTTCGCGAAGAGGCTGGACGGGCGGGAAAGGACGGCGTCGTCGATCTTCTCGGCAATAGGGAGCAGCTCGCGATATCTGCGTTGCTGCAGAAGGCCGTAGATCTGAATCTCGGCGATGGATCTTTCCTTTTCGACCCCCGGCAGCGCGCCTTCAACCGCAGCCATCGCCTGCGGATACGCGCTAAAATCACCCCTCGCGGCCAGCGTGTAGGAAGCTTTCAAACCCCAGAGCGTGAGCACGTCAGGGCGTGATGGTGAGGGCCTTCTCGACCGCGGCCAGAGCGGCCGGGAAATTTCGAGTTCGCTGATAATTGAAGGAAACATTTTGCAGCGGCCAGCTGTGATTCGGATTCAGGCTCACCGCCCGCAACATGTTGGTCGTCGATTCATTCCACCGACCAAGGCGCCGCTGCACCGTGGCGAGCGAAAAGCAAACCTCGGTGCAATTAGGCAGGCCGCGCTGCGCCAACTCGAATTCCCGCAAGGCCGCCTCGTACTCCATGTTGGCGTAGTAGTGGCAATAGCCGAGGGCCAGATGCGCTTCGGGCAGGTCTGGTTGGGCGTCGAGCGCGCGGCCGGCCAGTTCCCGCGCCCGTTCCCGGCGCGCTGGGGTTGCATCGTGCGCGTGGAAGATCCAGCTCTGCAGACTGGAAAAATGCGCCAGGGCCAGGGCGAAGTTGGGATCCAGCCGCAACGCGCGTTCGTACAACTGTCTCAGCCTGCTGCAGTTTTTCGAAATTCTCCCAGTTGTTCTGCAAATGGCGCGCCTGGACATAGGCGACGTAGGCGTCCGCGTTCTCCGTCGGGCGGCGCTCCAGCTGCGCCTTCTCCGCGGGGGAGAGCCGGGCGTGAAGTTCGTCCGAGATTTTTTGCGCCAGCTCGCTTTGCAACGCGATCATGTCATAGAGGTCGCGATCGTATTCCTGCGACCAGATGTGGCGATCGTTCACGGCATTGATGAGCTGCACGTTCACGCGCACGCGATTTCCGGAACGCCGCACGGTTCCCTCCACCACCGCGGCCACCCCGAGCACTTTGCCGATTTCGCGCACATTTTTCGTTTTCCCGCGGAACGGCATGACCGACGTCCGCGAGACGACTTTCAGATCGGAAACCTTCGCCAGCGCCGAGCGGATATCGTCCTGAATCCCGGCGGCGAAGTAGGCGTCCTCCGGATCGCTGCTCAGATTTTCAAACGGCAAAACCGCCACCGATTTTGGCGGCGCGCTCGCCGGGTCGCGCGGCCAGAGGAAAAACCCGGCGACGATCGAAGCCGCGAGGCCAAGGCTGGAAAGCAGGATGATATTGCGCTGACGATACGCCAAGCCGGTGCGGCCGGGTGCGCGCGCGGGTGGAGTGCGTTCCAACCCTGCCGGCGTCACATCGAACGCCCACGCGAAGATCAAGGCAATCGGAAATCCCGCCAGGGTTGCTGCGATCAACAGACGCAAGTTCCATAAGGGGAGGTCCCAGGCTGGGAAGACCGCGGAGGCCATCTGCACGATGAACCCTCCCGCCATGACGTAGGCCGCAGCCACTCGATAAACCTTGCGGCGGCGCAGTTCTGACCAGAAGCCGCTCGTGAGAGAGACTCGATGCCGCGGTATATAGGGTTGCGCCGTCATTCAGTTCCTTCTCTTACTCAATGCGGAATCCCCGCTTCAAACCCACCACCGCTCCGAAAGTTCCCTGACCCACCCGCTACGCGACGGCATTGGCCGCGAGCACGCATTTCGGTTCTTCGGTGTAATACTCCGCGGGCCAGGCGTCCGGCGCCTTTACCTGGCGAAAAAACACTTTCTCTGGAAGCGGCCCGGGCTGGGACAGAAAAGGCCGCGCCAAGAGAACCAACAGGACGGTTTCGGGATCCAGTCCGCAACCGGCGACGTATTGGATGGAATTGCCCGCGCGCAGTTCATCTGCCAGCAGACGCTTGAGCGGCGTCGGCAATGCCCCTGTCCAAGGCGCGTTGGAGTCGTTAAACGAAATGGCGGGAGATGTGTTTTCATTCATATCGGGGTTACTTCCTTCTCCTGCTGAAAGCGAAATCCCCGCGTCAAAACCACCATGGCGGCGCCCTTTTCCTTTCGTCTTCTCCGGTTCTTCTGGTTAAATTTCGGCAGCCCAATGCCTTCTTCCGCACAAGAACAGGTCACCCAACTGCTCGTCGCCTGGCGCAGCGGCGATCCGGCCGCGCTGGAAGAGCTCATTCCTCTGGTGCAACCGGAATTGCGGCGCCTCGCGCACCGTTACATGAGCAAGGAGCGACCCGGCCACACCCTGCAGACCACCATGCTGATCCACGATGCCTACCTGCAGTTTGCGGATAAGGCCCAGCCGGATTGGCAGAACCGCGCCCATTTCTTTGCTGTCGCCGCGCAACTCATGCGCCGCATCATGGTGGATCATGCGCGGCAGCGGCAGGCGCTTAAGCGCGGCGGCGGCGCCCTGCGGGTCACCCTCGACGAATCCGCGCACGCCGCGGAAAGCCGCGCCGTGGAATTGCTGGCCCTCGATGAAGCGCTGGAAAAACTGGCCGCCTTCGACAAACGCAAGGCGGATGTAGTGGAGATGCGCTACTTCGGCGGGCTCACGATGGAAGAAATCGCCGATGTGCTCAAAGTTCACGTTAACACGGTGACCCGCGAATGGAGCGCAGCGCGCGCCTGGCTCTTCGCCACTCTGCGCGGCGAAAAGATGGATGCAATCTGAGCGCTGGAAGACGTGCACCGATATCTTTCACGCCGCGCTCGAGCGTGCGCCTGACCAGCGCGGCGCCTTCGTCGAGCGAAGCTGCGCCGGCGACGCGAATTTACGCCAGCAGGTCGAACTGCTCCTCAAGTATCATGATGAAGCCGGCGAATTCATTGCCTCACCCGCAGTGGCCGAATCCCCCGAACTCCTGGTCGACGATCCCGATGCCCTGATCGGCCAGCATCTCGGCAACTACCGGATCGACGGCGTGCTCGGCGCCGGCGGGATGGGCATTGTTTACCTCGCGCACGACGAACGCCTGGGACGGAAGGTCGGGTTGAAGCTACTGCCCCGCGCGCTGGTCCGGGACGAGACGCAGTTGGAGCGGTTGAAGTTCGAAGCTCGCACCGCCTCGGGCTTGAACCATCCCAACATCGTAACGGTCCACGAGATCGGCCAGGTGGAGTCGACCCACTATATCGCGATCGAGTTCATCGAGGGCGTGACCCTGCGCGAACGCATCAGGCGAGCGCCGGTTTCACCGGACGAAGCGCTCGAAATCATGATCCAGGTGGCAAGCGCGCTTTGCGTTGCCCACCACGCCGGGATCGTGCATCGCGACATCAAGCCCGAGAACATCATGATTCGCCCCGACGGCTACGTGAAGGTTCTGGACTTCGGGATCGCCAAGTCCTCCCGCGGCGGGGACAGTTTCGGTGACGGGTCCGTTTTGACGAGGTCAACGAAAACGCAGCGCGGACTCATTTTGGGGACGGCACGTTACATGTCCCCGGAGCAGGCCCGCGGCGATGCTGTCGATGCCCGGAGTGACATCTGGAGCGTAGGAGTCGTGCTCTATGAATTGCTGACCGGTGCGGCTCCCTTCGACGGTCAGACGCCAAACGAAGTTAAAGATGCTTTGCTCCGCGAGGAGCCGCCGGCCATGGAAGCGCGCGACCACGCCATCCCGGCGGCGTTGGAAAGGACGGTCGAGAAATGTTTGCGCAAAGATCCGCGCGAACGTTTCCAGAGCTCCGAAGAATTGCTCAGCGCGCTGCGCTCGGCTCGCGATGGCGATCGTCGAAAGGTGCGACGCAATTGGATCCTGGCCGCCATCGGTCTCGCTTTGTTTCTGGCCGGAGTTGCATACCTGAATCTCTCGCGCCTGGGAACTACGGCCGGCGACATTGGCCTCGGCCGGCCCGCAGGAATCGCCGTCAGTGCAGATGGAACCGTCTACGTGGCCGACTTCGCCCAGCACGCCATCCGGCGGATCACCTCCAATGGTGCCCTGACCAATTTCGCCGGCGCGACCGGAACCATCGGCAGCGAGGACGGCCCCAACACCGTCGCTCGATTTTTTCATCCGGGCGATGTGGCCATCGGTCCCGAAGGGGATATCTACGTGGCCGACACGAACAATCATCTCGTTCGCAGGATCACGCCCGCTGGGACAGTCACCACGCTCGCCGGGCGGGCGGGCGAGCCTGGAAACGAAGACGGAGCCGGGCACCGCCGCGCGATTCCGATTTCCGACCGGCCTGACCCTGGATCGCCTGGGTAATGTCTACGTCGCAGATTTCGCCAATCATACGCTCCGCAAAATCACGCCCAACGGAACGGTGAGCACGCTCGCAGGCTCGGCCGGTGAGCCCGGAAGCGCGGACGGCGCCGGCGCGGCCGCGCGTTTCAATCAAATCCACGGCGTGGCGGCGGATAACGCAGGTAATATTTATGCAGCGGATTTTGGAAATCACAGCATTCGCAAGGTCAGCGCCGACGGCGTCGTCACCACTCTGGCCGGTTTGGCGGAGAATCCCGGAAGCAGTGATGGAACCGGAACCGCCGCTCGGTTTTCCGCGCCCTATGACGTGGCCGTCGATGAAAACGGCAACGTGTATGTCGCCGATACTTCCAACCATACCGTCCGCAAGATTACACCCGCGGGCGTGGTGACGACGCTGGCCGGTATAGCCGGAAACGTGGGCAGCACCGACGGGATCGCGCGCGAGGCAAAATTTGCCGTGCCGGCTGGGGTGACCACGGACCAGGCCGGCAACATCTATGTCGCCGATTTTGGCAACCAGTCGCTCCGAAAAATCACGCCGAACGCCGCCGTCAGCACGCTGGCCGTTCGGATCGCGCCGGCTACCGAGAGCGCGGCCAAATCTATTGCGGTGCTTCCGTTCGCCGATCTAAGTCCGGCGGGCGATCAGCAGTACTTCTCCGACGGAGTCGCGGAGGAGATCCTGAATGCGCTCGCGCAGGTGAAGGATCTGAAAGTCGCCGGCCGCAGCTCCTCGTTTTCGTTCCGCGGTAAAAACCAGGACCTGCGCCGCATCGGCGCTGCCCTTGGTGTTGCCCACATCCTCGAAGGCTCCGTGCGCACCC
>CAWKCU010000002.1:0-411007 GCA_963848215.1 uncultured Verrucomicrobiae bacterium
CGCGTCGTAATCCGCTTTCACGCGCTCGGGCATGGTCATGGGTTTCAGGGGAGCGCACGCGACTCGCGTGCCGTTTGCGGCGACTCGCCGCAAACCTTCTTCGTTCATGTCGGCCGGCGAGTCGCCGACCGAAGCACGCGAGTCGCGTGCGCTCCCCAGCAAATCATCGTACACCGTCTCTTCGACCCGCCACATCGCGGCCCGGCGATGCTCAGCGAAGCAATTCAACGCCCCCAGTTCAGCCAGCTTCCGCAATTCCTCTTTTGTTAACTCAAGCCGACGCTTGAAATCCTCGAGCGATTCAAACGCCACGCGCTCGCGTTCCGCCACCAACTTCTCGCCATGCTCTTTTCGCATTCCATTCACCACACAAAGTCCCAGGCGCACCGTGTCGTCGGAAACCACGCTACAGAGCCAGCCCGATTCCTTCACGCAAACCGGCAGCGTCCGGACACCATGCCGTTGCGCATCTTTCACGATCGTAGCCGGGGTATAAAAGCCCATCGGCTGGTTGTTCAACAGACTGGCGTAAAATTCCGGCGCGCGATGCACTTTCAGATACGCGCTCCCATAGGCCAGGATCGCGAAACTGATCGCGTGCGACTCGGGAAATCCATAGAGCGCGAACGACGTGATCGATTGCAGGATTTTTTCGATCACGTCCGGCGCGACGTTGTTGCGCTGCATGCCGGCGCGCAGTTTCACGCTCACCTTCTCCATCCGCTCCTGCGAGCGATGAAAGCTGAGCGCGCGCCGGAGCTCTTCCGCTTCGCTGCCGGAAAAATCGGCCATGATCATGGCGATCTTCAGCATTTGCTCCTGGAATAATGGAACGCCAAGGGTCCGCTCGAGGATCGGCTTCAGCCGCTCGTCAAAATAGGTCACGGCTTCGCGTCCGGCGCGGCGATTCAGATAGGGATGCACCATGTCGCCCTGGATCGGTCCCGGGCGAATGATGGCGACTTCGATCACGACATCGTAAAAGCATTTCGGCTTCATCCGCGGCAGCGTCGCCATCTGGGCGCGGCTCTCGATTTGGAAAACGCCGATCGTGTCGGCCTTCTGCATCATGTCGTAGGTCGGCGCGTCGTCAGTGGGAATGTGGGCGAGATCGATCGGCCGGCCGCGTTCGCGGCAAAGCTCAAAGGCATCCTGCATCACCGACATCATGCCCAGCCCGAGCAGGTCCACCTTCACGATGCCGAGGTCTTCGCAATCGTCCTTGTCCCATTGCGCGACGACGCGGCCGGGCATCGAGGCATTTTCCAACGGCACGAACGAGCTGAGCTTCCCCTGGCAAATGATCATGCCGCCGGAATGCTGACCGAGATGCCGCGGCAAGCCGTAGATGGCCTGATACAAGGTGATGAAGGCCGGCATGCGCGGATGGGCTTTGGGCAGACCGGCCTGCTCGATTTGCGCGGCCAGATCGAGCGTGTGCGGAAAATCGCCGCTGGCGAACAGGTGCGAGAAGCGGTCCAGGATGTTCTCGGAGAAATTCAGCGCCTTGCCGATCTCGCGCGCCGCGCTGCGACCACGATAAGTGATGACGTTCGCGGTCATGGCGGCGCCATGTTTGCCGTAACGCCGGTAAACTTCCTGGATGACGCTCTCGCGCCGGTCGCCGCTCGGCAGATCGAGATCGATATCGGGCCAGCCTTTGCGGCTTTCGCTGAGGAAGCGCTCGAAGACGAGATTGTTGCTCACTGGATCGACCGGCGTGATGCCAAGGCAATAACAGACGGCGCTGTTCGCCGCGCTGCCGCGCCCCTGCACCATGACGTTGTGCTCGCGGCAGAAATTGATGATGTCCCAGACGATCAAAAAATAGCCGGAGAAGCCGAGCCGTTGAATAAGGCTGAGTTCTTCCTCCAGCTTTCGTTTCACCGCAGTGCTGATGGAGGTATAACGCTGCTGCGCGCCGAAGAGTGTGATGGTGCGCAGGAATGAATTCATGTCGTGGCCGTCGGGGACGGGAAAGGACGGGAATTCGTAGCCGATGTTTTCCAGGGAAAACTCGAGGCGCTCCGCGAGTCGCGCGGTGTTTTCGATGGCGTCGAGGCGATCGGGGAAAAGGGCGCGCATTTCGGCGTCGCTCTTGAGATGTCGTTCCGCATTGCGAGTCAGAAGTTTGCCCGCGGCGTCGAGATGAGTGTGCTCGCGGATACAGGTGAAGACATCGAGCACCTGGCGGCCAGAGGGGCGCGCATACTGCACGCCGTTGGTGGCGATAACCGGCAGGCCGAAATGTTCCGCCAAATCGCAGAGCTCCTGGTTACGACGATCTTCCCCACGCAAGAAATGCCGCTTGATTTCGACGCAGACGTTCTCCCGACCGAAGGCATCGATCAGAAGCTGCGCGCGGTCAGCAGAATTCCGGGGAGCGCACGCGACTCGCGTGCTGTTTGCGGCGACTCGCCGCAAAATTTTCCCGCGCCCTTTAGTATCGGCCGGCGGGTCGCCGACCGAGGCACGCGAGTCGCGTGCGCTCCCCAGCAGAGCAATCAAACCTTCCGCGAATTCCGGCAGCTCGTTCCATTGAAACGCGCATTCGCCTTTGGCACTGCGCAGATGTCCTTGCGTGAGGAGGCTGCACAAGTTGGCGTAGCCGCGGCGGTCCTTGACCAGCACCGGCAAAACGCTGCCATCTTCCATGACCAATTCGGCGCCCACGATGGGGCGGACATTTTTCTCGCGCGCGGCGACAGAAAATCGCTGGGCGCCATAAACGCCGTTGCGATCGAGCAACGCCATCGCCGGCATTTTCAGCTCGGCCGCGGTTTCAGCCAGATGCTCGGGAAAAGAGCCGCCGCGAAGAAAGCTGAAGGCACTGCACGCGTGTAACTCGACGTAAGGCATGGGCGCAGTCCGTTAATCATAAATCCCGTCGAGTTCCCAGTTGCCGCCGCTGGCGTGGCACTGGCAGAGCGCGCCGTTCTCCAGCTCGAGATCCCATTCGGCGCGAGCCCACGCATTTTCGTCCCACCAATTTCCCGACGCCGTGTAAGGGCCTTTTTCGTCGCGCACCTCACCTTGAACTTTAGCGCTGCGAAAGTGAGCGGGGCGATTCTTTACCAGCAACATCGAAGCCGGCAGCGGCGCCCGAAAGCGGCGCAAGGCGCAGCCGGGCAATGATGCGGTTTCCGCTTTTGTTTCTTTGCGTTGCCAGGAGAACGACTCCATCCGAAACGCATCCGGGCGATGGGTCTCTTCGACCACAGGCGTTCCCACTCGCTCCGCGCCAAGCAGGCCGGTCAACCGCGCGAGCGTTTCGGTGAGGCGCGCGGGATCGCGGAGCGCGGTCTCAAAGAGATGGAACTGCTCAAAGGAAGGCTTGGTCGCCTCGGCCTGCAGCGCGACGGCCAGGATGGGCGAAGCAGAAGTGAAATTCTCCAGATGCGTGTGCAGCATCCGGAAAAGCACTTCGACGTTATTGGTCGGCTCGGGAATTTTAAACTGATGCCGGTAGCTGCTCTTGTCGCTGAAAATAATTTGCAGTTGCAGCTCGCTGGCCACGAGATGAAGCGCGCCGAGCCGCACCGAAAATTGCTGCAGGAAACGGCGCAGCATGAAAAGCAGCGGCTCGCTCGTTTCGATTTCGTTCTCGAACTCGAACGCTTCCTGGAATGTTTCCGGAATCGGAACCAGCTTGAGCAGCCGCGTCGTCTTTCCCTGCGCCCGTTCCCAAAGCTGAATGCCGACCGGCCCCAGCCGCGCGCCAACCGCTTCCTTCTCCAAGGCCGCGAACTGGCCTAAGGTCTCAATGCCCCAGCGGTGCAAGAGATCCAGGACGCGCCCCACTTCGGCGCGGCGCTCCCTGGCCGCTTTGCGTTGGGAAATCTCGCTCATGGCGGCGGCTCATCGATTTTGAGAAAGGAGCCGCGCCCGGGCCTCCTCCGATAACGAAGAATTACCCAGCCAGGCGCTGGCACTGGTCGGATCGCTCCGCAGCCAGCTCACGACAATGGATTCCAACTGAGCCTCCCGCAGATTTTGGTTCTCGATGGTCTCCGCCCAGCCGCGCAGCGGTTTGCGGCTCGACGGACACGATCCGCCGGGAATAAGCCGCCACCGCAGAGTCGCGCGAGGCTCCGCCCGGCAAAGTCCCAAGCCAAACGCCCGCCTCATGCGGATCGGTTTCCGACCAGCGATTCACCAGGCTATCCAACGCCTGCTGACGAATTTTCCCTTCCGGCATGGAGAGGGCCCATTTGCTCGCGGCCTGCGGATCGGTCCCCGCCCATTGCCAGACGATGCCGGCAGTTGCGTTGGTTTGAGCTTCCGGGGTGGACAACCGGGAGAGCAACCTGGCCGCCTCGGCTGGATCAGATTCGGCCACAACCGCAATGAGGCCGGGGAAAACGACATCGCGCATCGCTTCATCTAAATTTCCGGCCCAGGCGAGTGCGGCCGGCGGGTCGTTCCGAGTCCATTGGCGGGCGACATTTTCCAGCAGGGCGCGCCTTCCATCAGCCTCGTTCGCTTGCAGGGCAAAAGTGGCGGCGGCCTGGGGGTCCACCTCACTCCATTGCGAAATAATATTGGCCAGCGCATTCTGCCGGGACGAACCCGAGGGGAGTTTTTGCGCCCAGGTCACAGCGCTTTGCACGTCGCTACTGGCCAGTTGCAGTGCAATCGCCATCGTCGCTTCTTCCTGAGCTTTGCCGGGCGGCAGTCCAGCGATGAATTGCCCGGCGGACGTGGGATCGGATTGGACCCAGGTCACCAACACAGAACGAAGCGCGTTGCGTTGGGCATCGCCGGGCGGCAAGCCCTGGACCCAATCCAGGGCGGCGCGCGCATCAGCCTGGGCCCATTGCCGGGCCACATTGTTCATGGATTGATCCCGCACCGTGCCAGGCGGCAAACTCATAATTACGCCGGACACTTTCTGTGGGTCTTTGGCGGCCCAGTTCGCTAAAACGCTTTGCAAAACGTTGCTCCGCCCCTGCCCGGCCGGCAAAGTATTCGCCCAGGCAAAAGCCGCTTCGGGATCCTGGTTCGCCCAATTCGAACCCACCACTTGCCACGCGGTGTCGCGATGCACCCCCGCAGACATTTGGCTGGCGCGTTCCGCGGCCGCTACCGGATCGGCCATCGTCCAGCGGCTAAAAATCGGCCAGTAAAGATTCTGGCGATTGCGGCCCGGGGGAAGATTTTGCAAAAAATTGAGCGCGACTTGCGGATCCTTGTCCGCCAGCGCGGAAACGATGGTCTGCATCGCCTGGTCACGGGCCGGGCCGGCAGCCATTTGCTGGACCCACGCGCCCGCGGCCGCGGGATCACGTTCTGCCCAGCCGCTGATCGCGCTGGTCACTGCCCAATTGCGGGCCGTGCCGGCCGGGAGAGCTTGCGCGTAAGCCATGGCCGCCTCGGGATCGAGCTCAGCCCAACGCCCGATAAAGAGCGACCCGAGCATGCTTTTCTCCTGCGGCTTCCCCAGGGTCTGCACGAACGCGAGCACTTCGCGGACATTCGTGGCGTTCACCATCTCGGCCAGTTTAGTAAAAGTCGCGTAGGCATGGCGGCTGTTCGAACGCGTCAGCGCTGTTTTAATTTTCGCAATCAGCTCTTCGGTTGAAACAGAACCAACCGGCTCGTTTTTCGAAACAGAGGAAACAGCGCGTTCGTCTGGAGAGGTAACAGAATGCGTCGGGGCGGTTGGCGGGGCGGCAGCAAGCTTGGTTTCTATCTTGGCGACCCCTTTAGGTGGGACCGGCTTTTTTCCCGTGAGGTGCACGGTGATGGCAACCACAATCAAAACTAGCGCCACCACCGTCGCGATTTTGTTGTTCAACGCGCTCACTTCCTTCAATTACCCCCCAAAATGGTTATGTTCAAGCGATCATATAAACGCAGCTTGAATTTTCCTCTCCCGCCCAGCCTGTCTAAATGACCTTTACCGGGCATTCAGGCAGCGCTTGTAAAAAGGCGCGCCCATACGGCCGCGTCACGATGCGATTGTCGAGGATTACGACAATGCCTTTGTCGCTTCTGGTCCGGATGAGACGGCCCACCCCTTGGCGCAGTTTCAGGATCGCCTCGGGCAGCGAATATTCCGTGAAGGCGTCGCCGCCGCGCGCTTCCACTAACTCCAGCTTCGCCTCGATTAAAGGATGGTCGGGCACCGCGAAGGGCAGCCGCGTGATAATCACATTCGAAAGCGCTTCGCCCGGCACATCTACGCCCATCCAAAAACTGTCCGTCCCGAAAAGGATGCTGCGCGGGGTGGCCTTGAACTGCTCCAGCAATTTTCCCCGCGGCGCGCCCTGCCCTTGGACGAGGAGGTTCATGTCGTTCTCGGCAAAGAAGGACCGCATCTCATCGGCCAGCTGTTGCATCACCCGATAGCTGGTGAACAAAACAAAGGCGCGCCCTTCGGTTTCCGTCACAAAATGGCCAACCCAATGGGCCAGCGCTTTGGCGTAACCGGCATCGCGCGGATCGGGCATCTTCCGAACGACAAACAGCTTCATCTGCTCGGTGAAATCGAACGGGCTGCCGAGTTGCAACGGCTCCACCTCCCCAGCCCCAATTCGCTCACGAAAATAAGCCAGATCGGGCCGGCCGACGGCAAGGGTGGCGCTCGTCATCACACACGAGCAATCGTCCCGGAAAATCATGCGTTGCAAGACGGGGGCAAGATCGATCGGCGCGGCGTTGAGCGTGAGGAATTGTGCCGTTTTCCCAGTCCGCTCGACCCAGTAAACGTATCCCTCCGCCCCCTGCTCCAGGAAGGTGACAATGCCGACCCGCGCATCGTGAATCCGCCGACCCAGCTCCTGCAGCTCGGCCTTGAGGAATTCGTCCTCGGTTCGTTTAACCACCTCCGCGATGCGTGCCTGCAAGGCGACGAGGCGGCCCGAAATCGTGTCGGGAGCAAAATCAACCTGGCGGATGCGAACTTCCCGGCCCTTCCGAAAGTCGCAACGCTCATCAATCCCGCGGAAAAATGCATCGATCTCGTCGACCAGGGAAGCCGCCAGGGTTACGCCAGTGGCGTCGCGCGTAACCGTGAACAGCCCTTTCTTGCTGCGCGCGTTGTAGAGGCGCTGCACGGTCGCGCGCAGTCCATATTGCGACACGCCGATTCCAATCTGGCGGGAAGCGGTTTGTTCGAGGGTGTGGGCCTCATCGAAAACGATGAAATCGTTCGGGAAAAGATAACCGCTCTCCCGCTGAATTTGTTCCTCCGGACTGCCGAGGAGCATGAAAAGCAGCGTGTGATTGATGACGATGATATCCGCCGCCAGCAACCGCTTCCGCGCCTGTTGAAAGAAACAATTAAAACCCTGCCCGCATGTTTTGCCCGTGCAGATATGGGCCTCACTGCAAACCTGCGTCCAGACCTTCGGATCCGGCTCGATGGTAAGATCGCTGAGCGTTCCATCCTTGGTTGTCCGCGCCCAATCCGCGATGCGCGCCAGCTCCGCCGTCTCCGAGGTGGTGAAGAGCTCGCTGGCCTGTTGCAGGGCTCGCTCCAGCCGGCGCGGGCAGAGATAATTTTGCCGGCCTTTCATCAGCGCCGCCTCAAACTCGACCGGCAGAACCTTCTTCAGGATCGGGATGTCCTTATGGAGAAGCTGCTCCTGCAAATTGATCGTGTGCGTCGAAATGACCGCCTTCTTTTTCTGCCCGATCGCGTAAAGGATCGACGGCGCCAGGTAGGCGATCGACTTCCCAACCCCCGTGCCCGCCTCGACCACCAGATGGCGTTCCTCCTCCAACGAGCGCGCCACGGCCACCGCCATCTCCTGCTGTTCAGGGCGATACTCGAAGTTCTTCGCCCGGGAGAGCAGGCCTTCCCTGGAAAACAGCGAACGCACCCCTTCGATGAAGTCGCTCTCCAGCGAGTCTCTTAAGGCGATCACGTGACGGAATTGCGACACGGAAGGCTTTCGCGCGCTTGCGGTTGTTTATCGGAGTTGCCCATTGGCGATTTGCGATTTGTGTATGAGCCAGTCGAGCGCTCAGGGACGTGCTAACTTAGAGCGCAAATCGAATTTCCAAATCTGCAAATTCCACATGAGACTGCTCGATCGCTATATTTTGGGCCAATTCCTCCAGGCCTATGTTTATTGCATCGCGGCATTCGTCTCGATCTGGTTCATCTTCGACGTCAGCGACAATATCTCGAACTTCCTCGACCAGCGCGTCTCCCGGACGCTGATACTGAAATACTATCTCACTCAGGTGCCGCAAATCCTTGTTACCTCGCTCCCGCTGGCGCTCCTCCTTGCGCTGCTTTTCAGCCTCGGCCGCTTGTCGCGCACGAATGAGATTGTCTCCATGCTTACCGCCGGCGTCAGCCTGCCGCGAATTCTCGCACCCCTCCTCGCAGTCGGTTTGCTGACCACGGGCCTGAGCACATTTCTCAACTACTCCCTGGCGCCGCATGCCGAGTACGCACGCAAGACGCTTTTGGAAGATCAGAAATCCCGCCGGCCGCAACGGGGCCTGCTCGGCCAGATTTTTCGGAATCGAACGGATAACCGGACCTGGTTTATCCAACAGTTCGTTCCGGGCGAAAATGTGTTTGCGACCGTGCACGTCGTGCAACAGGACGCGAACGGCAACGTGGCCACTAATTATATTGCGACGCGCGCCCTTTATCATCCCGAGACCAAAGCCTGGGAACTGCAACAGGTGAAGGTCGTCCACTACGACGAAGCCGGCAACATCACCGGGCAAATCCCCTATGTTGAGTCGATGACCATAACCGATTGGAGCGAGACGCCGTATCGTTTGAGCAGCGCCAATTTTCGTGCGGAATATTTGAGCGTGCCCGAGCTGCAAGATTACCTCCACTTTAATTCAGACTTTCCGCCGACGCTTCTCGCGCCGTTCGACACCCAACTAAAATATCGGCTGGCCCTCCCCTGGGTCTGTCTCGTCGTCACGTTAATCGCCGCGCCGCTCGGGGTCGGTTATTCGCGGCGCGGAATTCTCTCGAGCGTGGCGGCGGCGATCATCCTGGTGTTTGCAATGAACTTCGTCATGCATCTCTTTCTTGCGCTCGGCGAAGGCGCCCGCATTTCCAGTTGGGCCGCCGCCTGGACAACGAACCTCATTTTCGGGCTGCTCGGCCTCCTTCTCCTCTACTTCCGCGCCACGAATCGTGAACCGCCGCGCCTGAGCTTTCTGCGGGAAGGAGGGGCGATCGCGCGATGAATCCTTCTCTGACCAACGAATGGCCGATCAAGCATCGCGCCGATGCATGTGCGAGGACGCAGCGGCCTTTTGAGCCGGGTGAACAATTCTACACTCTGCTCTTTCGTGAGGGTGACGGATTCCGCCGGGAAGACCTGAGCGAGGAGGCCTGGACACAGCGCAACGAAAACATCCGGCCGTTTTCGTTCTGGAAATCTCGCTATGAGCCGCCGCCAGCCGCCCCGGCGGAAGCGCTGGCCAAGGAAAATGCCGAGGATCTCCTGCGCCGGCTCCTCGGGCAGAATGACGCGGCGAACGCGAACGCCTGTTACGTCCTGGCAGTAATGCTCGAGCGGAAACGCGTGTTAAAACAAATCAAGGCCGACCAAAGCGACGGTCGGCCGGTCTTGATATACGAACACGCCAAGAGCGGCGACGTTTTCATCGTGCCAGAGGTGCGATTGCGCCTGGATGAGCTCGAGCACGTCCAGGAGGAAGTCTCCCGCCTATTGAAAAGTGCAGCGCCATGACTGCGACCAACTCAGCACTTCCATGGTTTTCCGGTTTCCCGCTTTATCTCGCGCCGATGGCTGGCGTGTCGGATAAAATCTTCCGGCAGCTTTGCAAAGAGCGCGGCGCCGATGTGCTGGTGACCGAATTTGTTTCGTCGGAAGGGGTTTTCCGGCGCAATGAACGCACCCGGGAATATCTCGATTTCGACGAATGCGAGCGGCCGATCGGCGTGCAGCTTTTTGGCGGGAACGCGGAGCACATGGCGGAAGCGGCGAAACACGTTGTCGACTGGGTGCGGCCAGACTTTATCGACCTGAACTTTGGTTGTCCGGTGAACAAAGTCGTGGCGAAGAACGGAGGCTCGGCGCTCTTGAAGGATTGCCCGACGCTGGCCGCGGTCGCGCAAGCCGTGGTGCGAGCGGTCGCACCTGTCCCGGTGACCGCGAAGATCCGCATCGGCTGGGACGCGGACTCGATCAACGCCCCGCGTGTGGGCCGCATTCTCGAGGAGACGGGCATACTCGCGCTCGCCGTGCATGGCCGGACGCGCGCCCAGGGTTATTCCGGCGCGGCGGATTGGAACGTGATCGGCGAAGTTGTCTCGGCGGTCTCCATTCCGGTCATCGGCAACGGCGACCTGACCAGCGGAGCCGATGTAATCCGGCGCCGGGCCGAAACTGGCATTGCCGGCGCGATGATCGGCCGGGCCGCCATGAGCTCACCCTGGATCTTCAGCCAGGTGAAACATTATTTTGCCACGGGGGAGGCGCTCGTTTCGCCGGGGTTGGCGGAGAAGTGGGAATTGATTCAGCGCCATTGCCAGCTCGCGGTGGAGGAATGGGGCAACGAAGACCAGGCCATGCGGTCAATGCGGGCACGGTTGATGGCTTACTCGAAAGGTTTTCCTAATAGCAAAGCGCTGCGCGAGAAGTTTCAGCATGTGTCCTCGCTGGCGGAGATTGAGGAGATCGCCGCCGGGCATATGGGATTGGCGGAGCTGCAACCTGCGAACTAACGTTTCCCGTGTCCGACACCTCGACTCCAGCCCCCGCCATCAATTACAAGATCGGCAACGAGCGTCTCATCAAAGTGACTGAGAACGCGTCGCGGAAGCTGAATTCGCTGCTGCAAAAACAGGGGCGCGCCACGGGCGCATTGCGGGTGGCGGTCATCGGCGGCGGATGTTCCGGCCTGCAATACAAAATGGACCTCGTGGATGGACCGGCCAATCGCGACATCATGGTGCAATCGTCCGATGTCCGCGTGGTGGTCGACCCGAAAAGCGCGCTCTTCGTCAGCGGCTCGCTCCTCGATTACAGCGACGACCTCAGAAAGGTGGATTCAAGGTCACCAATCCAAATGCGGTGGCCCATTGTTCCTGCGGCGAAAGTTTCGCTGCATGACCGATTACTTCGCGCTTCTCGAGCAGCCGCGCGCACCCTGGCTTGATCCGGCCAGCCTGAAGGACGCCTATCACCGGCAAACTTTGCGGTCCCATCCGGACACCGCGGCGGCGGATAATCCGCAAGGTGCTTTCGCGGAGCTCAACGAAGCCTATCAGGTTTTGCAGGACCCCAAGCGTCGGCTCTATCACCTGCTCGAGCTGGAAGGCGACGCCCCTTCGCCCGGCGACCAGACGGTTCCCCAGGAGTTGCACGATTTGTTTCCCGCCATCGGCGCGCTCGCGCAACGTGCGAATCTGTTTCTGGAAAAAATGAAAGCCGCGTCAAATGCCTTGAGCCGGTCGCTGTTGAAGCCGCAACTCCTCGCGCTGCAGAAGGAGACTGCGGAATTGCGGGAGAAGATTCAGGCGTTATCCGATGCCACGCTGGATCAGCTGCGCGTCGTCAATTCGAGCTGGGGCACGAACCCACCGAAGGAACTCATCAGGCTCACCAATCTCTATTTCACCTTTGCCTATTTGGGCCGCTGGTCCGCCCAGCTCGATGAAATAGCGTTTCAGCTCTCCCTGCATTAACCGCAGCACGCGGGGCGTAGGTGTTCATTTGAACTTGCGCCCCGCGTTTTCGCAGGGATCATTGTCACATGCTCACCGACCGACAGAAGGGCATCCTGGAATTCATCCAGGCGGAGCAGCGCGAAAAAGGGATCACTCCGAGCACTCGCGAGATCCAGCACCATTTCGGATACGCCAGCCAGACGTCCGTGATGCAGTACCTCGGTGCCCTTGAGCGGAAGGGTTTTCTGAACCGGCACGCGCGCAAGGCGCGGGCGCTGATCACGCCGGTGCAAAAGGTGCGGATCACGGACATCCCCATTTACGGCCAGATCCCCGCGGGCATGGCGACACTCACGGAACAAAACATCGAAGGCCACGTTTCGCTCGATACCGGTTCCGTAAACGCCTCGAAAAATGGACGTACTTTTGCGCTGCGCGTCCGGGGCGATTCCATGATCGATGCTCATATCCTCGATGGCGACCTGGTGATTCTCGAGGATCGGAAAGATGTCCAAAACGGCGACATCGTGGCGGCGCTCATCGATGGGGAGACAACTTTAAAGCGTTACGTGATGGAACATGGGCGGCCTTACCTGAAAGCGGAGAACCCGCATGTTCCCGGATCTGGTTCCGGCTCGGGAGTTGCGGATTCAGGGAGTGATGATTTCGCTCGTCCGAAAGCAAATGCCGGCCGCGAGACGAAAACGGTTATAATGTTCTATTGAACATATTTCGGCTTGATGGCAGATTTGCGCCATGGCCGCGAACCGGGAAATTGATGACTCGTCTCCCTCTCGGGCTGCCAGCTCCATTATCGATCTCCGTCAGCTTCTCGCGGAACGTTTCCCCCAAACGCCTCTCCCCGCGCCAGACCGGTTAGCCACCGGGCTCTCCACGATCGATAACGTGATCAGAGGCGGGCTGCCCAAAAACGCCATCACGGAAATAAGCAGCCCGAATCCGAGCGCCGGAAGCGCGCTTCTGATTTACGCTCTTTTGCAAAACGCTTATCGGGCCGGCTATTTTCTCGCGTTGGTAGATGGGCGGGATTCGTTCGATCCGCAGTCGGTCGGCAATGGCTGGTTGCATCATCTGCTTTGGCTGCGCTGCCACAACACTCAGGAAGCGGTGCAAGCCGCTGATTTACTTCTGCGGGACGGCAATTTTCCCCTGGTCATTCTCGATCTGGTCCTGAATCCCCCCGAGGAGCTGCGCAAAATTCCGCAAACCAATTGGTATCGGCTGCAACGTCTCGTGGAAGCCGCGCCGGTCGCTTTTCTCGTGCTCACTCGCGCCAGCATCATCAGCAGCGCGCAATTGAAGCTGACGCTCGATAACGGCTGGAGACTGGCGGACCTCGAACAGGAAGATCTCGCTCCACGCCTGAACATTCAGGTGAAACGCGCGCAGGGCGGAAGGCAAATCATGGCCGGAGCAGGCTGATGTTTGCCACGATCTATCTGCCGGATTTTTATTTGCAGGCCGCGCTGCGTCACCAGCCGGAGCTGCGCGGCAAACCGGTTGCCTTGATCGATGATGAGGAGAAAAAAGCGGTCATCATTCAGCTCAATGCGGCGGCGGAAGAAACCGGAGTCCGCCGTGGAATGACGCCGAGCCAGGGCTTGGCGAGAAATCTTCAGCTGGTGATCAAGGTGCGGGCGCAGGCGCAGGAAAAACTGCTTCAGGAAAGTCTCCTCCATTTTGCCGGGACTCTTGCGCCCTATGTCGAAGCAACCGGGCCGGGGATTTCGACGGTTCAGTTTACCGACACGAAAAATCTGGCGACAAAAGTGACCGAGGTCATTGCCCAATTGGCGGACTCTGAAATTGTCGCCCAAGCCGGCATCGCGCCCACGCCCGACGCAAGTTTCCTCGCGGCGCATCTGGCGACACCTGTGCTCGAAGTCGACGACTCGACTCAGTTTCTCGCCGCCCTGCCGATCGAAGTGCTGGCCATCAGTTAACGGTCAGGCGTCAAGAGCTAACGTTAACCCGCCCGCGAAATCGGGATACTTCTCTCGCAGCTGTTTGGCCACGCGATCGGCTTCCTCTTTCCGGCCCGCCTTTTGATAAGCCAGGGCGGCTTTTTGCAACGCGCGCGGCGTAATCGCGGGATCGTCATAGAGCAGCGCGACACCCATGAACGCCTTGCCCGCCTCGTCGAAATTCTGTCGCTCGAGCTGCACGTCCCCCGCCAGCAAGCGCGCCTCCGCATTCACGCGCCCTTCCGGCTGAAGGCTCATGATTTCCTCCGCAATCCTCTGCGCTTCATCCGGTTTGTGCGCGGCAATTTTCGTCGCGCCCAGGGCCAGCAACGTTTTTGCCTTCGCCGCCGGATCGGTCGCTACCTGCAGATATTTTTCGTAGGCGGCTTCCGCTTGCGCGAAATTCTTCAGCTTCGTTTCCGTGTCGGCGAGATAGAACCAGAAATCCGGCTTCACGCTTCCGAGGCTTTCGCTCTTGCCCAGCAGGGCGAGATATTTTTCCGCGAGCGGGATAATTCTTTTCGTTGTAATACTCCAGGCCGAGCCATTCGAGAATCTCCGCCGGGAGCCTGGCCTCCGGATTGGCCGCGACGAAACCATCCACTTCCTTGCTCAGCGCCGGGCGGTCTCTCAGATAAAAGTAGGCGGAGACGATCCGCAGCGTGGCGAGGTTGTAATATTGCTCCTTGTTGAGCTGGCGCGCGCTCTCCAGAGGGGCGAGCGCTCCCTTGTAATCCTTCGCGTCGAACGCCGCTTTGCCGATGTAATAATGGGCCTGCGCCGCCACCGAGACTTTTCGGATATTCCTTGAGCAACTGGCGAAAGGTGTCGGCCATTCCCTTCGCATTATCCTGCTGGCCGAGGATGAGCGCTTTTTGTTGCAGCGCCGCCTCGCGTTCGCGGGCGGCAGGATATTTCGTGAGCAAAGTATTCAGATCCTCGAGGGCGGCGTCGTAGTTTTTGTCCGCCTGATGCGCCAGGGCCCGCTGGGTGAGGGCCGAAGCCATCTGCGGACTTTCCGGGAACGCCTTCACAAAGTAATCGAAGGCGTCCGTGATGTTTGGTCCGTCCTTCAGCTGCACATAACACCACCCCAGCTTGTAGGCGGCCTCCGCGCGCAGCTTCGGAGAAAGCTGCGAAGCGCGCAGCTCGGTGTAAATCGGCGCCGCCTCGGCAAACTTCTGTTCCTTGTAGAAATGCTCGGCCTTGAGCAGCTTCGCCTGGTCGGCCCGTTCCGCCGCCGGATTGGAATTGATATATGCGTCGATCTCCGCCAGCAGATTGGGACTGTTCGTATTGTAAAAATTGATCAGCCGCTGGTATTGCGCGTCCTTCGCTTCCTCCTTGCTCGGATATTTGGCGATGATTTGCTGATACATCTCATCGGCCTCCTTGGTCTGGCCAAGCTGCCGATGACTGTTCCCGACGATCAGCATCATCTCCGCGCGCACTTCCTCCGGGATCTCTTTCTGCCCGCGTTTATATTCGGCCAGGACCTTCGCATACTGGCCTGACTGGTATTGCAGCCGCAGCAACCCCACCTGCGCGATCGCACCCCACTTGCCGGCTTCCGGCAACGAGCGCCCCTTCTGCAAGCAAGCTCAGCGCTTTCTCCAGCATCGCTTTGTCGGCCTTGCCCTTTTCCGTTCCCAGGAGATCGATCGCGACCATTCCGGCGCGCACGGTCGCTTCCGCTTTTAAGGCCGGCTTCTGGGTTTCGTTCGCCAGCGCTTCATAATTCCTGAACGCGTCGGCCTTTCGCCCGCGCGCCAGAGCGATCGTTCCCGCCGCCATCCGGGCATCCTCCCGATACGGGTTCGGATTTTTGGTGTCGGCGACCACTTGATAAAGATTTTGCGCCTCGTCTTTGCGGTCGAGATTCTCGAGACAACGCGCTTCAAAGTAACGCGCCGAAAGAGCCAGCGCCCGGTTCCTTCGATTTCGCGGCCGCGCGATGAAAAAGCTGGAGCGCTCCGGCGAAATCCTTTTGCGTGAAGAGAATCTCGGCGACGCCATACGAAGCGGGTCCGGCAAATTCGCCGTCGGGATAATTGTCCAGAACGCTCTGGAAGCTCGTGCGCGCCGCGGCGGTGCGATTGAGCGCGCGATAACATTCGGCCAGATAAAAGTAAGCGCTCGCCCGGCCGGGAGCGCCGGGATATTGGCCCAGATACTTTTCGTATTCCGGCGCGGCCAGATCGTAGAGCTTCCTCGAGAACAGGCCGTTTGCGTACTCAAGCTGCCGGCGGTCCGAGGCGTCTGTCTCGGAAGCAGGCTCCGTGAAAGGCGCATCTTCTTCGCGGACTTTGGGCTTCGGCGCGACGCTCGGTTCGGGCGGGCTCCGGCGCGGTTGGGCTGATGGCGAAGCGGCCGGCGTGTGGAGAGGAATGGCCTTGGGGATGGGCGGCTCGTCCACCGGCTGAGCGCGGCGAACTTCCGGCGTCCTCTGTTGCGCGAGAGAAATTGGGACCGCCGAAAAAATCAGCGCCGCGTGCACGAGGCAAACGACGCCCCGCCCCGCTTTCATTTTGCCGTCGCGAAAGCGACATTCGTGATGCCGGCTTCGCTGCAAATGTTGAGAACGCCCACCACATTCTTGTAGGCGCCGGTTTCGTCCCCGCGGATCACCACCGCCTGCTCGGGATAAAGCTGAACCAGATTTCTCAGCATATCGCCCAGCTCGGCCCCGCTCAGCGTCCGCCGATTGACCACGACGTTGCCGTCCGCTTTCACATTGACGACCACATCGCCCATCGTCGCCGTCTTCTCTTTCGCGGAAGAGGCCTTGGGCACTTTCACGTCGAGCTCGTTTTCATTCCGGGCCGCGTTCCAGGTCATGAGGAAGAAAATGAGGAGGAGCAGCAGCACGTCGACGAGCGGCGCGAGCTGAATGCCGGGATGCTGCGGAGTCGCGTGCCTGCGCAAATTCATATCACAAATTATGGTAGGGCGTCTGTGTCAGCCCCGAAAGCATTCGGGGTTCACAGAAACGCCCTGCACAACTCAAAATTCATCTTCCAGCAGGACGGGCGTCCGCTCGGGCATCCGCTTGGCGTATTGCAGCGAGAGCAGCGCGAGGATGTGGGTCACGGCCGATTCCAGCTCGGAAATGATCCGCTGCACGCGGCCGCGGAAATAAGCGTAAGCGATCATCGCGGGAATGCCGATCGCCAGGCCTGCCGCGGTGTTAACCAACGCCTCACTGACGCCGCTCGAGAGCAGGGCGTAACGTTGCGTTCCGAGGTCCGCGCCCAGGGCGCTGAACGATTTGATGATGCCAAAGACCGTGCCGAGCAGTCCGAGCATCGGCGCGATCATGCCGATATCCGCCAGGTAGATGACGCGGTTGTTTAAATTCGAAGCGACGCGCGTCCCTTCGGTCTCGGCGATCTCGCGCACCTGGGCGAACTCAGCGCTCGGATTCTTCGTCGTGAAATCGAGCACCTTTTGCACGACGCGCGCGATGGCTTCGCCATGGCGATTCGAGACCGCGAGCAGCCCGAGGTAATCGCGTTTCCGCAGGAGCGCATCGGTCGTAGCCATAAAGCCGCTCGAGACCACGGCCCCGCGACGAATGGTGAGAAAGTAAACGACCACCAGCATGACGAAGATGATCGAAAGAATGAACATCGGGATCATCACCGGCCCGGCGGCGATGATGGTGTCGAGAATGGACGTGGCCTTCGGCAACTCAGGAGTAACGGGGGCCGGAGTCTGCGCGAGAAAAGGCGTGGCGCCCGCGAACAGCGCGAAGAGATTATTCATTCCGAAAGTGCTGTAACGATAGGCAGCGAGGGTGAGAGATGCAAATGACCGTCAATGAGAGACGGTGCCCGGCCCGCCCTTGTTCAAACAAACTTTTCCCCGGCGAGCCAGCGGCGGACGCGGAAAATGTGGGCGGGTTGCACGGCCGGATTGAGCTCGACGTAATTTCGGTCGCCGCGCCAGAGGTAACGCATGTCCGTCAGGAGGTCGTGGACCTGGTAAACATCCGAATCCGTGGGACCGAAATCCTTCATCGGAATATCGACGTAGGAGCTTTGGATGCGGGTCGGATCGAGATTCACGACGACGATGATGATGTTGTCGCGCGCCTCGGTCATCTTGCCGTAACAGAGGATGGCGTCGTTATCGGCGCGGTAGAAACGGAGATTGTCGTAGAGCTGAAGGGCGCGGTTTTCCTGGCGGATCTGGTTGATGCGGGTGATCCAGTCCTTGATGTTGCCCGGGGCGTCCCAGTCGCGCTCTTTCCACTGATACTTCTCCGAATCGAGATACTCCTCGCGGCCGGGCAAGGCGGCGTTCTCGCAAAGCTCGAATCCGCTGTAGATCCCGTAGACGCTCGAGAGCGTGGCGGCCAGCACCGCCCGGATCATGAACATCGGCCGGCCGCCCTCCTGCAAATGAAGCGGCAGGATGTCGGGCGTATTCGGCCAGAGATTGGCGCGAAAATAATCGCGCATCTCTGTTTGCGTCAGCTCGGTGAAGTATTCGGTCAGCTCAGCCTTCGTGGTGCGCCAGGTAAAATAAGTGTAGCTCTGGTTGAAACCGGCTTTGGCCAGCGCCTTCATCATCTTCGGCTTCGTGAAAGCTTCCGAGAGAAAGATCACGTCCGGAAACTTCGCGCGCACCCCGGCGATGAGAAATTCCCAGAACGCGACCGGCTTGGTGTGCGGATTATCCACCCGGAAAATGCGAACACCGCGGTCCGCCCAGAAAAGGATGATGCTCTTCATCTCCTCCCAGAGCGCGCGCCAGTTTTCGCAACGAAAATTCAGCGGATAAATGTCTTCGTATTTCTTCGGCGGGTTCTCCGCATACTTGATCGTCCCGTCGGGCCGCTTGTAGAACCATTCCGGGTGCTCGCGCACGTAGGGATGGTCGGGCGAACAGTTGATCGCGAAATCGAGCGCGATCTCCATCCCGCGGCTCCGGATTTCCTGCTCGAGCCAGGCAAAATCTTCGAACGTCCCGAGCGCCGGCTCGATCGCCTTATGCCCGCCCCACTCGCTGCCGATGGCGTAGGGCACGCCCGGTTCGCCGGGCTCGGAGGTGACGGAATTGTTGCGGCCCTTCCGATTGGTGAAACCAATGGGATGGATCGGCGGGAAGTAGATCACGTCGAATCCCATCGCCTTGGCGTCGTCGACGCGCGGCCAGGCAATCGCGAAAAGTCGAGCCGCGATCCCCATAGCCTTCCGCGGAGCGGGGAAAGAATTCATACCAGGCGGCCGTTCTCGCCTCCTTGCGGTCCACGATCGACGCGCGGAGCCGGACCGTATTGGGTGGCGCCGGCGCGGTCGGGGTAACTGGCCATCAAAACTTCAAGCTCGCCGGAATGCGCGATCTCGTTGACCTGCGCGGGCTCCCCCGCCCGTATCGCATTCGCCAGTTCGCGGAGCCGGTCCGCATCCGCCATGTCGGTGGCTCGCGTTGCCGCCTCCTCCAGCAAGCCTGCGCCTTCCAGCGTCTCGCTGGTCAGGTTCGCGATTCCCGCCTCGAACTTCGTCCGCAAACTCATGTTGCCAGCCGCGGAACGTGTCGGTCCAGGCTTCGACCGTGTATTCGTAGGTCGTGTTTTCGTAGAAAGTGCAGACGCCGCGCCAACGATCGTTGTCGACATGCGCCATCGGCGTTTCGTGCCACTGCGTCTCGCCCAGCTTTCGCCATTTCAACACCGCGGCGACGACATCGTGGCCATCCTTGAAAACATCCGCCTCGACCGCGAGATCGTCGCCGACCACGCGCTTGACCATGTAACGCCCGCCATCGACGAGCGGTTGCAGGTTTTCGATAACAGCGGTCGGAAAGGCCCGTAGCATGGGGCCATCAATCAACCGATTTTCGCTTCCTGCGAAAGCGGAATTCCGCAGTTTAAATCAAACCGCGAAATAGAAAGCGCACTCGTAGAGGCCTGAGGTGCGCGTCTCTTCCCGGCGGACTTCCGTGCCGAGCACTCCTTCGAACATCTCCTTCTCGAGCCGGCCGATGATCGGATACTGGTCGAGCAGGTTCAGGATAGGCGAATGGCATTCGAGAATCTGCGGGCCGCCTTCCTTTTCGTCGGAGACGTATTGCGACATGTAGCCTTCCTTTTCCCGCTGCGCGGCGAGCCACTTGGCGCGCTCCACGACGTTCTCGCCTTTCACTTTGGCTTTCAGGCCGGCGGTCTTTCGCTCGAAGACATTGAAAAGCATCTTCTCGGGCCCGTTCGATCCATAAACTTCCTTGATCGATTTGAGGAGCTCGAGGGTAAAATCGTTGCTGTCGCAGGGGAACAGATCGTGGGTGCGGCGGGTCAGGCGATAGACCATCTCCGGCCGGCCCATTTTTTGCGGGCGTCGCCAGGTATCGAGATAACCGTCCCGCTCGAGGGTGAGACAATGCTGCTTGATGCCCATGTAGCTCATCTTCATGCGGGCCACGAGTTCGTTGACCGACAGGCCTTTCGTGCGCTTGAGCGTGTTAAGGATTTCCAGCCGCTGCGTGCGGCCGATTTCGGATAGTAGTTGTTGATTCACGTGAGGGCTCCTCGGTAGATGCGGGCGAAGATTACCCGTCTGCGCCTTGGAAAGGCAATAACAAATTTACGCAAGATTCAGGAGCAAAGGAGATTACGATTCTGCCATAATCCGATGCCCGGAAACTGGGTCGAAAAGCTGCGCTGTTCGCGAGGTTAATCTCGAACTGGAACCGGCGACCCCCCTCTCCCGGGTCGATCCAGCGGCGGCTCCGGCAGACCAGCTCGTGGCCTCCTGTCTGGAGGTAAAGATCTGTCTCGCAGCCTTTTGGTTCGATTCGATCCACCAGCGCCTTGAAGCCGCTGGCGGAGCGCTCGGCTCCGGGCGCGCCAACCTCGATATCTTCCGGCCGGATCCCGAGCACGATCGTCTTGCCGGAATACTCTGGCGAAATCGGCAACCGGAGCGCGATGGTGCCATCGCCCGCTTCCGTAAAGAGCAGGGAATCGCGCTCCTGCTTTAGGCTGCCCTGGACGAGATTCATCGGCGGGGAGGTCGCGAACCCCGCCACGAACAGATTCGCCGGGGTATCGTAAATAGCCTGCGCGCGAGCCGTCCTGCTGGACGCGGCCATGATCGAGGACCACCGTGCGTGCGCCTATCGCCATGGCTTCGACCGGATCGTGCGTGGCGTAAATCATTGTGGCGGGCAAACGCTGATGCAGTTTCTTGATCTCCGCGCGGCCGCGGCTCCGTGCGGCCGAATCCAGCCCCGCAAAAGGTTCGTCGAAAAGAAATACCTTTGGCTGGAGCACCATCGCGCGCGCGAGGGCGATCAACTGCCGTTCTTCGCTGTCGACGCGCGGTGTCCGGTCCAACGGTTCCTGTAAACCCAGAATCTCGAGCGACAGCCAGAATCCGTTTCCTGATTTCCGTCTCGGCAAATTTCCGCCGTTCCAGTCCGAGGGCGAGATTCTCGTAGACCGACAAGCTTGGGTAAGGCGCATAGTCGTGTCGCGACGAAGGCGAGGTCACGGTTGTTCGGCGAGACGTCGTTTACGCGGCGTTCGCCTAGGAGGATGTCGCCTCCGGTCGCTTGCTCGAGTCCGGCAATCATTCGGAGAATCGATGAGCTGCCGCAGCCGCGGGGCCCTGTCAGGACCACAAATTCTCGATCTTCGATCTCGAGGTTGAGCGCCGCCTGCTCCGACCTGAACATTTTTTAGGGTGATACCAGCCATTGTCTCAAATAAATGGAACCTGAACGACCTCGACCGGGCTACCCGCCACTCCACTACCCTGTTCCGGATGGACCGCCTGGAGCTGCGTTCCGATCGAATTGAATCCGCGCTTCACATAGCCGAGCGCGATCTCCTTTTCCAGTCGCCCACTTCGCGTTGCGCTGGTGATCCAGCCCGCATCCTTGCTGGCATCCGTTTCCGCCGCCAGCCGCATCCCCGCGGCCAGCGGCACGCCGGAAATCGACACCAGCCCGCAAAGCCGCTTGTTCGTTTGGCCCGACATTTTCATGCGTGAAATCACTTCCTGGCCAATGTAGCAGCCCTTCGCGTAATCGATGGAAGTCGGTTCCAGGTTCGCTTCGACCGGGATAATTTCGTTCGTCAGTTCACGGCCCCACCGCGGAATGCCCTGTTCGATTCGAAGAACTTCGGCGCAAGCCTCATCGCAGAAAGAGAATCCTGCCGCCAAGGCCTGTTGAGCCTGCTCGCGTCCCGCCGGCTCGAACCAAAGGTCCCAGCCTGGGCAGCCGAATCGATTTGCCGCAATTGTTCTCGCCGGGATGGGAAGAGCCGGCGTCGCCTCTCCGGTGACATGAAAAATCGGAAAACTGTTCGGTGACATCCTCGATCTGCACGTCGTCCGCGATAATGTACCGCTCGAGCCGCGCTGGAAGTTCCTCTCGCAATTCCGGATCTGCATCCAACAGGAATGCGCCGTCGTCCGTGGAAATGAAAACGTGCGCGCTCAGCTTGCCCTTCGCATTCAGCAACGATGCCTGGATTGCCTGGGTCGAGGTCGCCTTGCGCAGATCGTTCGTGATTTGACCATTTAGGAACCGAGACGCGTCGGCTCCCGTCAGGCGTAACTTCACCCGGGCCGAACAGTCGAAGAAGGCCCCCTGCTCGAAACTGGAAGCTGGCGTCATGAGAGACGCGTCGGCAGAACTCAATCGTCGCGCCGCCGCCAGAAACCTCCCCACAATCCGCGCGGCTCCTCGCCTTCCCCTTCCTTAACCGGGGCCGGGAAAGTGAGCACTGACTCTTCTTTCGGCTTGGATTCGGAAGCAGGAGCGGCTGTCACTGACGACGGCGGGCTCAGGCGTCACCGGCTTCTGCTGGTCGATTCTTCGGGCTTTGTCTCGGTACGCCGCGGCAGCTGTATGACCCGCCACTTCTTGTGGCACTTCCGCTTCGGCCTCGGGAGCACGGTTCGACCGCCGCCGGAGCTGGCACGACTTCTCCCATCTCCTTCGCTTCGGAAGGCACCTCTGCTGTCGTCTCGACCGCCACCGGAACAGGCTCCGGCTCCGGCGCTTTCTCTTCATCAATCCCCGCCAGCTGCGGCTGATCGTCTTCGCCATTCGTTTGTCCGGCCATCGGGCTGCCGGACGGGAAATATTGCCGGAACAACGACGAATAATCCGCATCGCCGCGACCTTGCCGCATTTCTTCGGTCAACCCATGCCGCGACGCGTCCGTGGCGCCGAATTCAATTCCAAAACCGCGCGCCAGACGGGTCGCGATGACAACGTCCTTCAACATGTGCTTCACCGAAAAGTGAGGCTCGAAATTGCCTTCCATCATCATCGGCAATTTCATGTCGAGCGTCGCTGAGTAGCTCCCGTTCCCCCGCATCGCCTCCGCAAATTTTTCCACGGGCAGCCCCGATCTCGAGACAAGCGCCAGGGCTTCCGCCGCCGCCTGCACACTCGCCGCCGTGATCATGTTCGTCGCGACCTTGATCGTGGTCGCGTCGCCCACCTTGCCGATCTCGATGATCTCCTTGCTGCTCGCTTCCAGAAACGGCCGCGCCTGCCGCAACGCCGCCTCGTCGCCGCCCACGTAATAAACCAGCTCCCCCTTTTCCGCCGCGGTCTTGCTTCCGGTGAACGGACAATCCAGAAGTTGCCCGCCCCGTCTCTCGACGATTTCGGCCGCCGCCCGCATCGTGTCGGGCGACACGGTGCAATGAGCCATCACCACGTGGTGCGCCGTCAGGTTTGGCGTCATGCGCTGCACCATCTGGAGCAAAGCATCATCATCCGAAACGAAGATCTGCACGAAATCGCAGAGCTCGGCTACCTCTGCCGGCGAGCCGACAAAATTCGGCACCGGCCGCGGTGTCCGGTTCCAGACGAAAACGTGGAACCCGTTTTCCCGCAGGTTATCGACGACGCGCCGGCCGATGATCCCCAGGCCCAGCACTCCGACATTTTTTCGTGTTCGACTCGACATTTCTAGTTTGCTGCCGGTGCTCTCCCGCTTTTACCGGCGACCGCTGAAAATCACGGCAAACCCGCAGAGACGCAATGGCGAAATTCACCGATGGCCCTGAGCCGACGCCGAATCGGACAAACTGGGCGCAAGACTTCCTCTCACGCCCTATCTATTCAACGTTCGGCCGAAGATAGTCGGCGCGGCTAAGAGTCTGGGCGAGCGCGTCCGCCTGGAGAGCGCGGCGTTCGTTCGCGATAGCGAGGGAGATTTCTGGCCGAGCCTCTTCAAAAGTCAGCAGGCGCGCTTTTTTGATCTCGGTCAGCTGCGCGATGTGGAAGCCGAGATGAGTGCGAAATGGTTTGCTCACTTTGCCGACGGGAAGTTTCCGGATCTCGGCGATGAAGTCGGGCGCCATGCGGGACTCTGCGAAATAGCCGAGGTCGCCGCCGCGATTTTTCGTGGCCTCGTCTTCGGACGCTTCCGCGGCGAGCTGGGAAAGCGGCTCACCCTTGGCCAGACGTTTCGCCAGATCCGCGATGGCCTCCTCTTTTTCTTCGACGACTTCGGGAGGCGTTTCCGCGTGCGCCGCCAGGAGGAGATGGGCCGCACGAACACGGAGCGGTTGCATGAAAAGGTTTTGGTGCGTGTCGTAATACTGACGACATTCCTGCTCGGTGACCGCCGTTGCGGTCGCGATTTGTTTCTCCAGCCACCGGCGTCCGCGAAGTTGAGTCGCGATCTCCTCGCGCAGAGGATGCAACGGAAAACCCGCTCTCTCGAAGCGTGGCGTCGAATCCCTGGCTGCCGGCAAATTGGGCCCGGAGAAGAGAAAGCTCCCGATCGACCAGAGCGGGGTCGTTCATTTCGGAAGCGGCAACGTGCCGAAGGTTTTCGGCCGCGATCAAGTCGCGCGCTCGAGAGCCGGCCTCCTCTCCAGGGTTTTGATAAATTCCCTTTCCCTTCGTGATCGCGACCAGTTGGCCTCGACCTGCGAGATCGACCCGCCCAATCACGAAACGTCGAGGAACGAAGGAGCAGTTCGCTAGCGGCCAGGCCGGCGATCACGGCACACAGCATCAGGCCCACGAATAAAACCTTCTTCATTTCAGCGCCGTCTCGGAAAGATAATGGCAGGCGACCGCGCCTGTGATGCGCAGGCTTTCCGCGCTCAGCTTATCCATCGTGTCGCCGGGCGTGTGCCACGGCGGATAATCGAAATCGATCAGGTCGATCGTGGGAATGCCGATGGCGTTGAGCGGGGTGTGATCGTCCGTAATTTCGTTGTCGAAATACGTAAAGTGCTTCCGCAGCTTCAGCGCTTCCGCCGAAGCGAAAATGCCGCGCGCAATCTCGGCCGGCGAATCCGGCGGCAACGTGATGGTGAGCGATTTGTCGCCCACCATGTCGAACAAAATACCGCCGCGAAAAGCTCTCGCTTTGTTCTGCTTCTCAAGCTGTTCGGCAAAATAACGGCTCCCGAAAAGACCGTCGGTCTCGGTGAAGGATTCGTAGGCTTCTTCGCCATCGAAAAAAACGAGCTGCACTTTCCGGGCGAGATCGGGACGCAGAGCGAGCACGCGGGCCATCTCGAGCAGCACGCCGGTGTTCGAGCCGCCATCGTTCGCTCCGACGAATGGCACGTTGTCGAAAGTCTTGGTGTCGAAATGCGAACAGAGCAGGAACGAAGGCGCGCTTTCTTTGCCGCCGAAGGTGGCGATCAAATTCACGAACTCCACTTTCCCTCGCGGCGTGTCATCGCGTGAAGCCCTGTCGTTCCACTTTCCAGCCGGAAAGCTCGAGTTGCTTTGTCAGGTAAGCTCTCGTTTTTTCGATCGCCTCACTCCCGGCCGGGCGAGGGCCGAAATCGACCATGGCCTGCACGTGGGCGAGCGCTTTTTCGCCGGAAAATTCTTCCCAGATTTTCTGGCGTGCGTTTTGCGGCGATTGCGTGCTGGCGCGATCGCAGGCGGCGAGAAGAAGCAGAGCGACGAAGGTGAAGGTGGATCGAGCGCTCCGCCGCTCGATGTTGAAAGAAATGCCGGCGAAGCCGGGATTTGTCTGGCATCGCGCGCGGAGCGCACGATCCACCTCTCGACTCGGCGGGCAAACCGAGGGCGCTAAGGACGCGTTGCAGATCATCGTTGCCATAATATTCAATCTCAATGCGCCCGCGCTTTTCCCCGTGATGCAAGGTCACCCGCGTGCCGAGATGTTCCTGCAACCGGCTCTGCAGGTCATCGATGGTCGCGGAGTGACCTCGTCGCAACAGTCTGTCGCTTGCGTCGCGGACGCGTTCCGCCGAGCTGGCGGGCCACGAGACGTTCGGTCGCGCGGACGGTGGCGCTCCGGCGAAGGATGGTTTCCGCGACGGCGCGTTGTTCATCCGGCTCTTTCAGCGCGAGCAAGACTTTGGCGTGACCGACGGAGAGCAAACCTTGCGTCAACCAGGCCTGCACTTGCTCATGCAAATCGAGCAGGCGCATCGAGTTCGCGACGGCCGCGCGGCTCCGGCCGACTTTCTGCGCGATGTCTTCCTGGCGCATCCCAAATTCACCTGCGAGCCGCGCATAGGCCTGCGCTTCTTCGATCGGGTTCAGGTCAGCCCGTTGCAGATTTTCGATCAGCGAAACTCAAGCACTTCCAGATCGGTCGCGACCCGCGTAATCACCGGCACCTGCGTGAGACCGGCCTCGTGCGCCGCTCGCCAGCGGCGTTCGCCGGCAATCAATTCATGCCGGCCGTCGACATCGCGAACAACGAGCGGCTGGATGATGCCGTGCTGGCGGATTGATTCCACCAACTCGGCCAGGGCATCGCTCGCGAAATCTTTCCGCGGCTGCAACGGGCTCGGCACAATGCTGGCCAGATTCACCTGCTGGATTCGCTCGCCGGGCTCGGCTTCGAGACGAATTCCCGGCGGCCGCGTGCTGATCAACGCGCTGAGACCTTTGCCGAGACCGGACTTTGCCATGCGCTGCAGGTTATCGGCTCAACTGCGCCGAGGCAAACGCAAACGCAGTCCGCAATTCATGAGCAGGAGCTTGAGGGAACGCAGCGCATTTTGCCATTCCCTGCCGGCGCAGGTAGCGTGCGCTCATGCCGTCGGAATCACCCATCTTCACCCTGGGACACTCCCCCGACCCGGACGACGCCTTCATGTTTTACGCGATGGCGGAGAACAAGATCGACCTGCGCGGCTATCGTTTTGAGCATCGCCTCGAGGACATTCAGACCTTGAACGAGCGCGCGCTCCGCGGCGAGCTGCACATCTCGGCGATCTCGATTCATGCCTTCGCCTACGTGAGCGATCGCTACTCGCTCCTGCCGTGCGGCGCGAGCATGGGTGACGGCTACGGGCCAATGGTCGTAACCACGAATCGCGAGGGGCTGGCTGACGATGCGTCGGACGATCACATCCGCGCCTGGCTTCGTTGCCGGACCATCGCGGTCCCGGGTAAAATGACGAGCGCCTATCTCGCGCTGCAACTTTATCTCGGAGAGTTTCAGCACATCGTGGTGCCGTTCGATCAGATTTTCCAGGCGGTGAAAGATGGCCAGGCCGACGCCGGCCTGATCATTCACGAAGGCCAACTCACTTACGCGCAATCCGGCTTCAACAAGGTGATCGACCTGGGCGAATGGTGGAAACGCGAGACCGGGCTGCCGCTTCCTTTAGGCGGAAATGTTTTGCGCAAAGACATTGCCGCGCCGGTGCAGCGCGATTTGCTCGCCATCATGCGGGAGAGCATCGATTACGGGCTGGCCCATCGCGCCGAAGCGGTGGCGCACTCGATGCCTTACGCGCGCGATATGGATTCGAATCTGGCCGGGAAGTTCATCGGCATGTACGTGAACGACTACACGCGCGATTACGGAGAGACCGGGCAAAAAGCGGTGCGGCAATTTCTCCAGACCGCCTACGAGCGCGGGTACATCGCCAAAAAACCTGTCGTCGAGTTCGCGGAATAACTGATGGTGCATCCCAGCCGCGGCTACCGCGACCTTACTTCTTCGGCTTCGAGGGCTGCGCGGCTTCCTTGGCGAACTTTTGCACCCTCTCCAATTCCTTCTTGAACCCGCTCGTAAAATCGTGCGTGCCGTACTCGAAAAGCACGACAAAACAGAAGGTGAAAAACACAAAGAGAACGAGCCAGAACAGCCCGCGAAGCAGCGACATGGCATCCATGGTAACTTACTGGCCTCCGGAGGTCAACGAGGGTGAATGGCCGCCAAACTTCCGATTGAACGCCGGGTCGAAACTGCCATCCTTTCCGAGCCATGCGCGTCCCTTTGCTCGACCTCAGCGAACAGTACGCCGCGCTGGCCGGGCCCATCCGCGCGGAGATTGACGAGGTCCTGGCGACCCAGAAGTTCATCCTCGGCCCGAAGGTTGAAGCGTTCGAGGCGGCGCTGGCCGGCTATTGCGGTTCGCCCCATGCCATTGGCGTCTCCTCCGGCACGGATGCGCTCCTCGCCGTCTTTATGGCGCTCGGGCTGGGGCCAGGCGATGCCGTCGTTACCAGCGCCTATTCATTCTTTGCCACGGGCAGCTGCGTCGCCCGCGTCGGCGCCACGCCCATCTTTCTCGACATCGATCCGGTCACCTACAACATCTCGCCCAAGGCGCTCGAAGATTACCTGACCAACTCGTGTTCGCGCCAGAAGGACGGAGCGCTCCGCACTCCGAAGGGCGAAAAGGTCCGCGCCATCGTGCCAGTCCATCTCTACGGCCTCTGCTGCGAAATGGAGGCGATCCACGAAATCTCCGAGCGCTTTCAGCTCGAGCTGATCGAGGACGCCGCGCAAGCGCTCGGCGCGGAATACCCATTCCACGGCCGAACGGTCAAGGCCGGAACCATGGGCGAGGTTGGGACGTTTAGCTTTTACCCGACAAAGAACCTCGGCGCGGCCGGCGATGCCGGGGCGGTGATCTGCCGGGAGCAAGAGTTCGCGGATCGCGTCCGCCTTTGCCGGCAGCACGGGATGGAACAGCGCTATTTCCATCACTTCATCGGAGGCAATTTCCGGTTGGATGAAATTCAGGCGGCCGTGTTGGCGGTTAAATTGCCGAACCTTGACGGTTGGTCCGCCGCTCGAAGGGGCGTGGCAGACGCCTACCGCGAAGAGTTTAGTCGCCTTGGGTTAACGGATCGGATCACGCTTCCGTCCGAGCCTTACCGGGAACGCGGCCTGACGAACCACCACATCTATCATCAATACGTGATCCGCAGTCCACGCCGTGACCAACTCCGAGAGCATTTGACCCGCAGGGAAATCGGCACGGCGATTTACTACCCGCTCGCGCTGCACGAACAGGACTGCTTCAGCTATCTCGGCTACCGCGCGGGCGATTTGCCCGAGGCCGAACGGGCCGCGCGCGAGACGCTAGCCCTCCCGATTTATCCGGAGCTAACGCGCGACCAGCAACGCTACGTCGCAGAAGCCATTGCCGAATTCTTCTAACCCTTCAGATGAGGGTCTGCTTGGGCCAATTACTCCGCCCGCCCCTTATCGGCGCCGGAACTGTGACCCTCACCTCAGTCCTCTCCTTGAGGGAGAGGAAGTCTTCCGCAAAGATTAGTCTCGAACCTGACTGGAACAACGAGCTGATACGGGCAAAACACTTGCGACCCGGGGCAGCCGAGCCTATATCAACGCTCGCCTTCACCGGCACCCGGGTAGGTACCGAAGTGGCCAAACGGGGCGGACTGTAAATCCGCTGGCTTACGCCTTCGTTGGTTCGAATCCAACCCTGCCCAATTCTACCGAACCGATTCTAGCGCTTCTTTTTCCCGCCGCCTTTTTTGCCGCCGCCCTTTTTCGAGGAGCGGGCCTTGGAGCTCGAGGCTTTCTTGCCGCCGCTCTTCCTTCGAGTGGATTTGCCACCGGTCGACTTCTTGCCGCGGGCCGCGGAGCCTTTGGCTTTCCCGCCCTTCGATTTGCGCCGGGCAGATGCCTTCGAACTCTTTGCGCTCTTCTTGGCTGCGCCTTTTGCGCCGCCCCGCTTCTTCGAAGAGGGCGCGGCCTTCTTGCCACCCGATTTCGCCTTGCTCTTGGAAGTCCGCTTGACCTTGGCCGCCACGGCTTTGACAGCTTTCTTCACCGCGGGAGCAGAGCTCCTGGCCGCGGCGCGGCGTCCCACAACGGCTCCGATCACGCCGCCCACGACTGTTCCCACAGGACCCGCGACACTGCCGAGCACCGCTCCGGCAGCCGCTCCGGCCGCTTGTTTGGAAATGGGTGGAATCTCGATGTTTTCCGAGGTTGAACCTGAGTCAGTGGATTGTTGATTTTCGTCGGCCATAACGTGCGCTCCTTTTGAACAGTGGGTTGTGTTTGATACTAGTTCGGATGAGGCGGGGCTTTCAGCCGTGGCGAGCGTGGAATTTATCGCGGCGCTCCCACGCGCACTTTAAGTTGCCGGCAACCCCTTGGGCGCAAACAGGACGTTTTCTCTTTCGACGGAAGCGCCCCGGGCCAGGAAAAATTCGAGCAACTCCGGACTGTAGAACTCCTTATTCTTGGAAGGATTGAGCCCCAGGAAAATCTGGCCGCCAGGATTAAGATGGCGCTCCAGGTCATCCAGAAAAAACGCCCACTCCGGCGGGCCCCACCACCAATCGCGCTTGCTCTCGCGATTGAAGTCGATCGAAAACGCGGTGATCAAATCGAACTTCCGTCCGAGATCCGGCAGGGGCTCGAACGGCCGAATCGTCCAGAGGCGGCGCTCCACCTGAAAGAGATCGAGCAACCGCGTGAAGAGCGGGAATTCATCGATATCCAGCCCGAGGCCGGTGTGCCCGAGCTGCTGAAGGACGAAGAGAAAAAAGCCCCCCCCGCAGCCCAGATCGAGCACCGACTTCGGCGGGCACCTCTGCAATTTCAGGTCCTGCGCGCGGATGATGTTCAACCGCAGCCAGCGCTTCACGTCCGCATATTTCGCGTAGTGCTCGCGGGAATGGGCGTATTCCGCCTGGATTTTCGCCAGCCGTGCCTGGTCAATCCGGGCGAAGATCGGCCCAAGCGGAATCGGGTGGATGACACGCTCCACCCTTCGCCAGGTCCGCCGATAAGTAAGCGGCTGGCCGAGCTTCGCGATTTTGTGGGAGAGCTTCATCAGGGAGCGCGGGCCAGGTCACCCGCGGACCAATTGGTACGCAAGGCCTCGATGGTTTTGCGAAACATGGACCAGCGAGACCAATGATCCCGCCCTGAAAAGAGTCGGGCGCGTTGACGCGCCTGGCTTAGCGACCGCGCCGGTTGCCGCCGCCGCTGTCGCGACGTCCGCCCCCGCTGCCGCCACCACCGTAGCCGCCACCACCGCCGCCGTAGCCCCCGCCACCGCCGCCGTAGCCACCGCCGCCGCCGCCATAACCACCGCCACGTCCGCCACCGGGCGGGCGAGCTTCACGGGGGCGCGCTTCGTTGACCGTCAACGGCCGGCCTTCCACCGTCTTGCCGTTGAATTCGGTGATCGCTTTCTGGGCGTCCGCTTCGGTCGTCATGGTGACAAACGCAAAGCCGCGCGATTTTCCGGTGAACTTGTCCTGCATCAACGTGACCTCTTGGACTGGTCCCGCCTGAGCGAAAAGATCCTGCAGATCTGTTTCGGTCGTGTTGAAGGAAAGATTTCCTACGTATAATTTAGTTCCCATCTGAGTTAACTGAGGAAAACGCCGCCAGGCCACTGTTCCCGCTCATCGGATTTCAAATCGCCACTGAAAAACTCAACTGACAATCTACCAACGCACCGAGCTTCCGTTTTCTTATCGGCGTGATTAGTAGAGGCTTTTCCCGGTGAAAGCAACTACAATCGGGGGCGCCTGCCTCCTCTAGAAAATGCCTGATTTTTCCTCTTCAACACCACCGCCAAACGGCGCCCGCGTAGCCGTCGTTGCGGCGGGCATTGTCAGCCCTCTGGGGTTCGGGATGGGGGAAACTCTGGGAGCGCTGCGCGAGGGCCGGGACTGCGTCACCCCGGTCACGGCCTTCCCGGTGGACCGCTGCCGATGTCAGACCGCGGGCCAGGTTTTGGACTCACGCCTGGCGGAGGCCGACGAATCGCACGCCCACCCGGAGCGGCTTCATCGGGTCGCGCGAATGATGATTCTGGCCCTAAAGGAGGCACTCGCCCAGGCCGACAGCTTCCGGCCAGAACTCACGGTGATGGGGACAACCAGCGGCGGGATGACCTTCGGCGAGCAATATTATCGCGGGCTAAAGGCGAACCCAGCCTCCGCCCGCCATGCCGCTTCACTGATAGCCAACTACACGCCGCAAAAGCCCGTTATGGACGCGCAGGAAGCGTTTGGGATAACCGCCCCCTGCCAGGTCATCGCGAACGCCTGCGCCTCGGGCACGAACGCGATTGGGCACGCCTTCGAATGCATCCGCTCCGGCCGCTACCAACGCGTCCTCGCGGGCGGCTACGATGCGATCTCCGAGCTGGTCTTTGTCGGATTTGATTCGCTCCAGGCTTCAACTCCCGATCGGTGCCGCCCATTCGACAGCCAGCGCACCGGGATGGTCCTGGGCGAAGGGGCCGCCATCCTGGCGCTGGAAAACTTGGAAACTGCGCAGGAACGAGGGGCAACCATCCTGGCGGAGATCGTCGGATACGGCATCTCGACCGACAATCATCACCTCACGCAACCGAACCCTTCCGGGAGCGGGCCACGCCAGGCCATGGAAGGGGCTCTGCAAAGCGCAGGGATTTCCGCAGCGGAGGTCGACTACATCAATGCCCACGGGACCGCCACGCCGTTTAACGATGCCGCAGAAGGCAAGGCGATCGCCGAGCTTTTAATCGCGTTCCGATCAGCTCGACCAAGGGAATGATGGGGCATTCCTTAGGGGCGGCGGGCGCGATCGAGGCCGTCATCAGCCTTCTCGCGCTGCAACACCAGTTGCTGCCGCCGAACATCAATTTCCGCGCAGGGCGACGCGGAGCTCGACCTCAACATCGTCGCCAACACCTCCCAGGCCGGCCGGTCCGCACCGTCCTCTCGAATTCCTTCGGGTTCGGCGGCACCAACGCTTCTGTCATCATGCGGGCCGTTGCAGCATGAACCTGCACATCGCCGGGATGGGTTGGGTGACGCCACTGGGGAGCGGCGTCGAGGAGGTCTGGAGCCGCTTGCTAAAGGGCGAAACGGCCGTCGCAGAGTCCATTTCCAGTCCGCTCGGTCCTGATTACCCGGCTTTCCGCGTGCCCGCCGCCGCCATCGCGCAGGCACCCGCGCATCCGCGTCTCCGCCGGTCGAGCGCAATTTCGAAGTTCGCCGCCGTTGCCGGGCTCGCCGCCCTGGCCGACGCAAACGTGAAGCTCGATGAAAAAAGCGCGAGCCGGACGGCGCTTGATCTTCGCCGTCTCCAACGGCGGCGTCATCTACACGAAACGCTTCTATCACGACATCGTGGAATCAGGCGCGCAGGCGGCCAGCCCCCTGCTCTTTCCCGAGACCGTCTTCAACGCTCCCGCCAGCCATCTCGCCGCTATTCTCGGAATCAATGGCGCCAGCTACACGCTCGTAGGCGACGGCGCCGTCGGCGTTCTCGCGCTCAAGATGGCCGAGGATTTGATGGCGGGGGAAGAGCTCGAGTACTGTCTCGTCGTTGGCGCCGAAGAAGCTGATTGGCTTCTGTGCGACGCCTACCACAAATGGCGGCTCCTCCGTTCCGCGCCACCGATCGAGCCGTTCGCAGATCCGCCTCGCGGCATGATCCTGAGCGAAGGCGCCGGCGCCCTGCTTCTCGGCCGCTCCGGCGCGATCGAAATCGAAAAAATTTCCAGCGGCACCAACTTCTCTCACCGGCGCGACGCCCCGGCGGCGCTGGACAAAGTTTACGCCGAGCTTTGCCAACCCCCACCCGACCTTATCGCCGCCAGCGCCAACGGCACCTTCATTGACCGCGCCGAACGCGCCGCCATCAGCAAATATTCCCCCGCAGCCCCCATTTATTCGGTGAAGCAGGCCCTGGGAGAAAGCGTCGGCGCCAGCACTCTCTGGCAAACCATTGTGGCCGGACAAGCCCTCCTCACTGAGCGCGTGCCCGGATTTGCAGAATCAACCCCGATCCGTACCGCCGTCGTTTCCGCCTGCGGATTGAACCAGCAAACCGCGGGACTCCGTTTGTCGCTGCCGAAATCCTAAGAGGCACGCCGCTCTTCACATCGGAGCCGACAAAGGGCGTCAGTCTTAGAATCTCGGTAATCTTTGTGTAGCGGGGGACCCGTCGGTTGCCACCTTTTTGGCCTCGGCAAGCGGTGCGCTTGCCCTACAATTCGCGGACGCGATGTCGCAGCTCAAGTTCGTATCTGTTCTCTTTTCGATCCTGTTTTGGCTCGCATCCGCCGGGCCTGCGTTCTCGGCGGGCTTGACCTTTGCGGGCGTGCCTCTTACTCCCGGCACAACGGTGAGCGCGAACGTGCCTTTGAGCGATATAGAGAAATCGTACGTCTCGGAAGGCGGCAATGCGGTTCCGCCTTACACGGTAGCCATGCTGGCGGTGCCAGCCGGTTTCGACCCGAAGAAAACCTGGCCAGTCCTGGTGGTTTTCTCGTCGAGCGATCACCAACATCAAAATCGCGATGATCTCAGGATGATGTACCGCCGGATCGCGCTCCCGGAAGGCTGGGTCCTTCTTGCGGGGGATGGGCCGGAGCCAGCACCGCGGCTCGACAGCTCTGGCTGGCGCGCCGGTCACACCCTCGCAGCGCTGCGTGCGTTGAATCGGAGCTTCCCCGGCTCGACGAAATGGCCAATTGCGTGCGCCGGTCAATCAGGCGGCGCGAAACGGGCGAGCTACCTCGCGCCGTTGCTCGCCGTGGCCGGTTATCGGATCGCCGGAATTTTTCTCGAGGGGATCAACCAGGAGAGGATCACGGAAGGTTACCGGCGGTTTCAGCCGGGCAGCAGTTTCCTTCGCACTCCCATTTTCCTGAGCAGCGGCTTAAGTGACCCAATCGCGACCATTGAGCAGCAAGCCGCCGTGAAAAATGCAATGCAACGGACGGGATTTACGAACATTCGGCACGAGACATTCCCCGGCGGTCACACCGTGCTTCCCACCCAGGTTCAGAAAGCGCTCCGCTGGTTCCGGAAAGGATCGTAGCCGCGTCGAGCAGAGGGGCGTTAATATTCGCCAGCGCCGATGAGGCGAAGGCTGAGTAGTTCCAAGCTGCGGTTGGAAGGTTACGTCTACCTGCGCGCGTTCTGCCAATCACGGGCGCCGTATACGACGGTGTTCCGGTTCAATGCTGCTTCGCTTGATCCTTCCTCCGCCCAATGCCCTGGGATATTCGTGCCCGCCACTTTCGGTATCCAAATCATTTTCTTGCCCGCGCCCGGCAGGACTTCCCCGCGAATCTTGGCGCCGGACCCCACTTCGACAGCGATCTCAACCCCAGCAACAAGTTTATCGCTCGTCAGCCCGGTTTGCTTCACTGGGCGTTTCGTTCTTCGATCTTGATCGAGTACATCGTGGCGACAATGACCTTATCCCTCGTCCTGCCCCTCATCTCTTTCGCCGGCCGCGCCTTAAAAGAGAGCGTGTAGGAGCCGGCAGGCAGAGGGTCCAAGGAAAGACCCCAACTATTCGTGACATCACGCTTGTTCGGCATTTGTTTCACAACCACGTCGACTCCGGCAACGCCGGGGTCTTCCTGGCTGCCGAAAATGTCTGACGTCGCAAAAGCGACGACGCAGAAAAGAATACCGCCGGTCATGTTCTTCATGACTTCAGAGAATAACGTCCGTCTTTCCACAAGGCGAGCCTATTATCAGCGGCAAAAAAGGTGTCAGCCTGTGAATTTCGGCATTCTGTCCTTGTTGAGGGAGCGTTGACTAGCGCCGAACATTTGGGAAGAACCGCGCTCGATAGCGCCCCGCGCCCGATCGATCCTTCATTCGCCTCTATTCGCGACGATTCGCGTTGACTCTTCTCCGCCTCCGTTGCGCCCTGCCGGGGGCGTTTTGCCTTTGCAACGGCCTCGGCTCGGTAGCTTCGGCATCCCGCGATGCGTAGGCTGTTTTAACTTTTTCTGGGTCGCTTTGCGCCGCTCCTTTCGCGTGGGCACAGGTGGGCACGGAAAAGCAGCCGATGGAGATCACGGCCTCCGGCAAAACCAGCTACGACGGCGGCATCGCCAGGGCCTCCGGCAACGTCGCCATCCACGCCGGGGACGCCGATATCTACGCCGATTAGGCCACCTACAACCCCAAGACGCACGACGTCATGGCGGAAGGGCACGTCCGGATTTATCGGGCCCCGGGCTCTTCGTCGGCGATCGCGCGATTTACAACACCGAGACCAAGGAGATCAGGGCGGTCAACATCCGGACCGACAAGGAGCCGTATCTCGTCGGCGGCGACAAGGTCACCTCGATCTCGGAAGGCGCGTTCATGGTCTCGAAAGGGGCCTTCACCACCCACGATTCGGCCAAGCCCGATTTCCGGCTCCAGTCCAAAAGGATTCGGGTCTACGAAAATGACCGCGTCGTCTTCGAAAACACGACATTCTATGTCCGCAACGTCCCGATTTTTTGGTGGCCCTACATGTATCAATCGCTGGACGACTCGTTCAGCTACATGGTTTCGCCGGCCTACCTCAGCTCGTGGGGGCCCTCGATTCTCGGCCGGGTCACCATGCCGATCACGGACGATATCAAGGCGCTGTTCCGCCTCGATTACCGGTCGCGCCGCGGCGTCGCCTTTGGATTCGATCCCGATATTCGCTTCGGGCCAAACAAGACGAGCTGGGCCAGGATCCGAACCTATTTCCTGAAAGACGAAAACCCGGAGATCAATCAGACTTCCCAGGTGCGTCCCGAGATCTCGGAAGGCCGTTACCGCGTTTCGCTCCAGAGCCGGAGCATTCTCGCCGAGGACATCTACGCCATCGCGAATATCACCAAACTAAGCGACGAATTTATCCTCGCAGGATTTCTTCCAAAGCGAGTTCCAGCTCAATCCGCAACCCGACAACATCGTCGCGGTCACGAAGACGAATCCGAATTACACCCTCACCGCGATGGGCCGCTTCCAGGCGAACGATTTTTTCGAAACAACGGAGCGGTTGCCTGAAGTGGTGCTGGACGTGAAACGCCTGCCGCTCTTCGGCGGCCCGATTTTTTACGAAGGGGAAACCGGGATCGCCGAGCTGCATCGAAACTTCCCGGACGGCTCAACCATCGCACGACTACGGCACGCTGCGGATCGATTCCTTCCATCAGTTCACTTTTCCGAATACTTTCTTCGGCTGGCTCTCGGTGGTGTCCGCGGGTTGGGTTCCGCGCCACCTACTACGATGAGACGCGCGATCTCGGCAAAACGACCTTCCTTGCGAATCGACAACCCATTCATTCCCGATTTCCTGAAGGTGGATCTGGAGCAGCCCGTGGCGCCCGGCGGCAACAAGCTGCGCACAGTTTTCAACGGCGGCCTGGAATCTTCCTTCAAGATTTCGCGCACCTGGGAAAGCGCGCAAAGCACCGCCTGGGGCCTGGATGGCCTCCGCCATATCATTCAGCCCTTCACAAACTTCTCGTGGGTCTCCAGCGCCAACTCCGATCCCGCGGCGATTTTGCAGTTCGACCGCTACCAGGCTTCAACGCAGTTGCGAGCGATCGATTTCCCGCAGTTCACCACCATCGATTCCATCGATAACTGGACGGTCTGGCGCGTCGGCGTGCGCAACCGCCTCCAAACCCGCCGGGACGATGCCACCGTTCAGCTGGATGGGCATCGACACCTATATCGAGGTGAATTTGGACAACCCGTTCGACCAGACCCAATACTCGAATCTGTTCAACAATTTCAGCTTTTCGCCCGTGCCCTGGGCCACCTTTGCAGTTTTGTCGCAGGTGCCTGTTTTCGAAAAAGGTTTCACCGAGGTGAACACGGGCGTAACGATCCAGCCGATCCCCAACCTTCAACTTTCGTTCGCGCATCGCTATCTCAATGCCAATCCTTTCTTCGATAACAGCAGCCTCTATGTCTTCGAGCGGCTATTACCGGATCGACGACAACTGGGGCATCGGCGTCCAGCAGCAATACGAAGGAATCACCGGCGTGCTGGAGCAGCAGCGTTACTCGATCTATCGCGATCTGACGAGCTGGGTCGCTTCCGTCGGCGCCATCATCCGCGACAATGGGGGCGTGAAGGAATACGGCTTCCTCCTCACGTTCACCTTGAAAGCGCTGCCGAAATTCAGCTTCGACCTGAACTTCGATCCGGCCGGCGCGGAACAAACCCAATAAACGGCGAAGCGGAATCGCGATTGCAATTTCCGCGCTTTGCCCGTTTCTTCTCGCGCGGCGCCTGACGCGCCGCACCAATTTTTCCCATGGATATTTCCATCGTCGGTTCCGGTTATGTCGGTTTGGTCACGGGCGCGTGTTTCGCGGACGTCGGCCACAATGTCATCTGCGTCGATAACGATCCGCGAAAAGTCGAGTCGCTCCAGGCGGGCAAGATCCCCATTTACGAGCCGGGCCTCGAAGAAGTGATCAATCGGAATGTTTCCGCGCAGCGGCTCCGCTTCACCGGCAGCATCAAGGAGGGCGTCGATAATTCTCAGATCGTTTTCATCGCCGTGCCCACTCCGCAACAGCCCGACGGCAGCGTCGACCTCAGCTTCATCGAGAAAGTCGCGCGCGAGATCGCCGGGCGTCCTGACCAGTTATCGCGTCATCGTGGACAAGAGCACGGTGCCGGTGAAAACCGGTGAGAAGGTGCGCGACACGATCAAACGCTACAACCAGCACGGGGCCGAGTTCGACGTCGTCAGCAATCCTGAGTTCCTCCGCGAAGGGTGCGCCGTCTCCGACCTGATGCATCCGGACCGGATCGTCATCGGGGCGCAAAGCGAGCACGCCATCGATCTGATGAAGAAGGTCTACGAACCGTTCATGGCGCCGATTCTGGTGACGGACATCAACAGCGCCGAGTTGATCAAGCACGCCGCGAACTCTTTCCTGGCGCTGAAGATTTCCTACATCAACGCCGTCTCCGCCATCTGTGAAGCGAGCGGGGCGGACGTCGAGAAGGTGGCGGACGGGATCGGAATGGATCGGCGGATCGGCCGGAATTTCCTAAACGCCGGGATCGGCTATGGCGGTTCCTGTTTTCCGAAAGACATCGCGGCGTTCATCGCGATCAGCGAGCAACTGGGCGTTCCGTTCAATCTCCTGAAGGAAGTGCAGCGGATCAACGCGGAGCAAAAGGACCGCTTCCTCAAGGCGATCCGCGACACGCTCTGGGTTTTGCGCGACAAAAAGATCGCGGTCTGGGGGCTGACTTTCAAACCGGATACCGACGATCTGCGCTCATCGGTGGCGATCGATCTCATCGCCGATATGTTGAAAGAAGGCGCGCACGTGACGGTGCACGATCCCAAGGGGATGGAGAAGGCGCGCGAGATGGAGGCGCTGAAGGGGGCGAAATTCGCCGGCTCGGCGCTGGAAGCGGTCGAAGGCGCGGAAGCCCTGATCATCGCCACGGAATGGGCAGAGTTCGGGAATGTCGATCTCGCCACCGTTAAGGAAAAAATGACGACGCCGATGGTTTTCGACGGCCGCAATTTGTTTAACCCCGAAACGATGGCCAAGCTCGGCTTCCATTACCAATCGATCGGGCGTGCGAGCGTAAAGCCGAGCTGAGCGCGATTGCGCGGCAGTTATGGCGGATCCGTCGGCCCGAGCACTCGCGCTGTAGGCGCTTCGGGAATGGCGGGTCGGGCGGCAATTTGGCGATGCCATCCTCGCGCGTCTCTTGAGCTCGACCGAGCTCGCGGCCCCGGATCGCGCCTTCGCCACAGAGCTTTTCTACGGCGTTCTCCGTCACCTGACGCTGCTCGACTTTTGGATCGATGCGCTTCGTTCCGGCCCTCTCGATCGTGATGCCCGCGATTTGCTGCGCCTCGGAATCTACCAACTGTTTCTTCTTCAAACTCCGGCGCACGCGGCCGTCTTCGAAACGGTGGAACTTGCCGGCCCGAGAGCTCGATCGCTGGTCAATGCGGTTTTGCGGAGCGCGTTGCGCAAAAAGGAGGAACTTGTCGAGAAAGCGAACGCCCAGGCTCTCGGCGTCCGAACCTCCCATCCTCACTTCCTGCTCGATCGCTGGGAGAAAAACTTCGGCGCCGAAAACACGCGGCCCTTTGTGATTGGAATAATCGGCCCGCTCCGATATATGCCCGCATCAACCAGCTCACGATTTCCGTGGGCGATTTTCTGTCGCAGAACTTGGATGTCGAACAATTGCCGGGCCGGGAAAACTTCGTCCGTCTGAAGAACATTCCGTCCAAAGCCCTGGCGGCGGGGCATTGCTACATTCAGGATCCGAGCACGGCGGCGGCGTGCGTGTTCTTGATCCGAAGCCGGGCGAAAGAGTGCTCGATGCTTGCGCGGCGCCCGGCGGGAAAACAGCGCTATCTGGCCGAGATGATGAAGAACAACGGATTCATCCTCGCCTGCGATCGCGACGCAGGCCGGATCAGGACACTGCAGGACAACCTGGAGCGCCTCGGTGTCGGCATTGCGCAAAATGCGTGCAACACGACTGGACCAGCGGAGCGCCCGCTGAATGACGACGCATTTGACCGCATTCTCGTCGATGCGCCGTGCAGCAATACGGGCGTGATGCGCCGCCGCGTGGACGTGCGCTGGCGGCTGACCGCCGAAAGACTTCCAGCGCATGCAGGAGGAGCAGCTTCGCATCTTGCGCGCGACCGATTCCGCTTCTCAAGACGGAGGGGGCGTCTGGTTTACAGCACCTGCAGCCTCGAGCCCGAAGAAAACGAAGACGTAGTCAGACTAATCACGGAGGAATTTCCCTTCCTGAAATTGCTCGAACTGGTGTCGCTGCTTCCGTTCCGGGACGGTTTCGACGGCGCCTTCGCTGCGAAGCTGATGCGAGCTGCCTAGGGAAGTTGCATCCCGCATCGGCGGTGGAATCGTTAGCCTCTATGCATGACCCGCGCCTCGATAAGCTCGCCAAAATTCTCGTCGAGTATTCGACCAGACTGAAGCGAAACGAAACTGTCCTGATCGAAACCTTTGACGTGCCGGACGAAATGACGGTGGCCCTCGTCCGCGCGGCGCGAAAGGCGGGGGCGATCCCGTTCGCCCAGGTCCTGCGGGCCGAGGTTAACCGGGAACTGGCCCTCGACGCGAGCGACCGGCAATTGAATCTCACCGCCAATCACGAACTGGCGCGCATGAAAAAGATGGATGCCTACATCGCCATCCGGGGCAGCCATAATGTCACGGAGTTATCGGATGTCCCCGCGGAGCAGATGAAACTGGTCGCGAAAAAAATGCGGCCGGTCACGGATTGGCGCGTCAAGAAAACCAAATGGGTGGTGTTGCGCTGGCCCTCTTCCTCCATGGCGCAGCTCGCCGGCATGAGCACCGAAGCGTTTGAAGATTTTTATTTCGATGTCTGCACGCTCGATTACCGCAAGCTCCAGCCCGGCATGAAAGCGCTCAAGGCGCTCATGGACAAAACCGACCGCGTCGAAATCAAGGGGCCGGGGACGGATCTCCGTTTCAGTATTAAGGGTATCGGCTCGGTGATTTGCGGCGGCGATCGCAACATCCCGGATGGCGAAGTCTTCAGCTGTCCGATCAAGGATTCCGTGCAGGGCCACGTCCTTTTCAACGCGCCCACGATTTATCAGGGCACCGGGTTTGACAACATCCGGCTCGAGTTCAAGGACGGAAAGATCGTCAAGGCGACCAGCAATCAAACCGAGAAGCTGAACAAGATTCTCGATTCCGATCCCGGGGCGCGTTACATCGGCGAGTTCTCGCTTGGATTCAATCCTTACGTCCTCCACCCGATGCGCGACATCCTCTTCGACGAAAAGATCGCGGGCTCGTTCCACTTCACGCCCGGCCAGGCCTACGAAGAGGCGGACAATGGGAATCGCAGCCAGGTGCACTGGGACATGGTGAACATCCAGCGCCCGGATTACGGCGGCGGCGAAGTTTATTTCGACGGCAAGCTCATCCGACGTGACGGCGAATTTCTTCCTGCGCCGAAACTGCGGTCGCTCAATCGCGGGCGGTTCGTGAGAAGCGGAAGTGCCGCGTCTTCGATACCGTACGCAAAACGAGGAGGCAAAACTGCCTCCTCGTCCGCTAATAATCTGAAGCTGCGCTTACGCCGCTCTCGGGGCCGCGCCTTGCGCGTTGAGCTGCATCATTCCGATCTCGCCGTTGCCGCCGATCTGGACGTTGGCGATCTCAAACACCGGCGCGCCTTCGACTGCGCTCGGGCCGGCGCCGGGCAATTGCACCGAAACGCTCTTCGAAGTCGAATTCAGAACGAGCGAAGCGATTTCGAATGACGGCGAGAATTCCACCGTCGCGATCTGGAATTTGCCGGTGACGTGCACGGAAGCCTGTCCCTGTTGCGAAGGCGTGAGCTGCACCGCGCCGGCATCCGTGCCCGGAGAGGAGCTGGAGCCCGGCGATATTGAACGCCGGCGAGCTGATCACGCTGGGCCGCTGCTGTTGGGAAGGCGTGAGCCGGATCTGGCCGATGCCGCCGCCCGCCGCCTGGACGGTGGCGATTTCGAAGGTGACCTGGAGATTCATCGCCGGCTGCGGCTGTTGCGAAGGCGCGAGACGCATGGTGACGATCTTCGACGTCGGCTTGAGCTGCAGCGCGCCCATCTTGAAGCTCGGGGTGAGCTGCAGCGATGCGATCTCAAACGAGAACGTGAGTTGCACGGCGGTCTGCATGCCGCTGGCGGGCTGAGGTTGCGGAGCGCCCCCGGACATTGGAGCGGGTCGAATGGCGGGAGCGGGTGTTGGTTGGTTCGGTTGAGGCATGGTGGCTGGTGTTGTTGGCTGCTGAGCTAGAGGCTCGGTGGAAATGACTTGTGGCGCAAATGAAGGCGACTCTACCGAATGGCGAAGAGCACCCACCCCGGCCATCGCCGTCCCGGGGACAACGCCCTCAGGGCCGCGCGCGGGAATGGCATCTGGTTCCGGTTTGGTGATTTCGGCCATCGGCTGAATCGGTTTCAAACGCGGGAACTTGATAAGGGATAGGTTGCCCTTGTGCAACTGGTTCTATCTCCGGTTCCGAAATTTCCGCGGCCTGCGCCATCACGGGCTCGGGAGCGATTTCCGGCGTGGTAATGGCCTCCGGCTCTATGAAGATCGGCTCACTGACTGATTCAACGAAGGACTCAGTTTCTGCGACAACTGGCTCGGCCACCTCTTCGGCCGGCGCGGGAGCCTCGAAAACCGGCGCCGCGGGTTCGAATGAGACTGGCGCCCAGGCGGATTCCGTGAAGGCCGGCGGAGTCCACACAGGGGCTTCTTCTACCGCCGGCGCGTCTCTTCAAACGCCGGAGCTTCTTCAACTGCGGCGCTGTCGCGGCAGTTCTCACCACGGTGTTTCCTCGAGTGACCGGCGCTTTTTCCATGACTGGCTCTTCCTCCATCGCCGCTGGAATTTCGGCGAGGCTGTGAATGATCTCGGCCGGTTTTTCGATGACCTGCGGTTCGCCCACAGAACTGAATTCGGCGACCTCCGGATCGGCGCGGGAGTGAGATCGCGATCGTAATCGATGTCCGCTATCGGCTCGGCCGCCGGCAGGATGTCCGCAACCGGCTCGATCACGGGCGTCTCAACTGGTTCCGGCTCCGGCATGCGGCGCAGGCGCCCGCGGGATCAGATTCTCGACGGCTGCGCCTACAGTGGTGACGCCTCCGCCATTCCCCATGAAGGGCCGGCTCGTCTTGCCGAACGGCACCGCCGCCCGCCGCACGGATGGCTCGGACGCCTTCAGATGCAGCGAAACTTGCGGAGGACCGCCAGCAATGCGCTTCGGAGCCGCCATTTTCTCGATCGCGGTCTCAGGCTCAAGCGCATCGAAGCTCGGGCCGGTGGCAGGCGCAGGCGACCGATAAACGGAAACGCTCATGCGGCGGCGAAATTCTGAAAAGATCACCCACAGCAGAATGAGCGTCGCGGCCGAGAGCAGGCCGGCGAACGAGAAACGGAATTGGAGCCTTCGATGCTTTCGGTCACGCTCGGCTCCTGAATGGTGGCGGGCGCGAGCACGGTGGCGGGAGTGGTGGCGCTGGTCGTCGCAGGGGCGACCTTGTTCGCAGGCGAATTTGCCGGCGAGGTCGCCGGGCTTTGCTGCGCAACGGCGTTGGAAGTTGCCGGCCCCGTCGCGGGACTTTGCGCCGTCATCGCCGTGGAGTTCGCCGGGCTGGTGGCGGGCTCCGTGGTGGTTGCCATGTCGGGCGGAAGCGGAGCGCGCGTCTCGGAAGGCAGCGCATTCGAGACCACCGGCGTCTCTACGCTCGGCGAATTCGTCGTGACCGGTCCCGGCGTCTTTTCGTTCTTCGCCAAAGCTTGGGAAGCGGGCGGGGCTTGCGTGGTGGTCGTGGCTTCCATTCCCGCGACCGTGGCCGGCGATTTCTCCGGGCGCGGTTTCCGGCGGTTTCGCGCTCTTGTTCAACGCCGTGGCGGGCGCCGGGATCGGGCTCGGCTCGATCAAGGAGTCGAAGGCGTCGATTCCACTTTCGCCACTTCCTTGGAAGGAGTGACCGGGAGCCGCGGCCACGTTTTTCTGCTCCAGCCAGCCGAGATCATAGAACGAATCGGCGAAGACCATATTCAGCGCGGGCGAATAAATCTTTCGCGCGGAGACGATCCAGTCGTTCGCTTTCTGCAGTGTTGTTATGTTTGAACTCCCACGCGGCTTGCGCGTAGTAGAGCGCCGGCGTGTCGCCGGTGAACTGGAACTGCTCCATCATCTTCTGCGCGCGGCTGTCTTTGCCTTCGAGAAGAAGCGTCAGATAAATCTTGAATTTGATGATCTGCGCGGCCTGGTTCTTATCGCCGCCGGGCGCGGGCGTGGCGTTAAAGAGCGCTTCGAAACGCTCGCGCGCTTTGGTGTATTCCTTTTTCTTGAAAGGGATTTGCGCCAGGTTGTATTGCGCCTCGCGGAATTTCGGATCGATCTTTGCCGCCTGCTTGAAGGCCGCTTCCGCGCCGTCGAAATCTTTTTGCGCCAGCAGAATCTCGCCGCGCAGATTGATCGTGGCCGGCTGATTCGGATCGGCCGCGTCCGCTTCATCGACCAGCCGGCGCGCGGCGGTCAGATCGCGCTGTTGAAAAGCCTGTTCGGCCTGCTCGAATTTTTCGCCCGCGATCGCCTTGGCTTTGGCCGCGCGGTCCGCGGCCGTAGTCAGCTCGACCGCTACGCGCGTCTGGCCTGCCGGTTTTTGCAGCCAGCCGACTTCGTAGAGCGATTCCGCGAAGAGCTTGTTCAATTGCGGCGAAAACTTCTTCTCCGCCGCGGCCAGCAGGTCCTTCGCTTCCTGTTCTTTCTTATGCTGAAGCGCGATCGCCGCGTTCGAGTAATGGACCGCCGGCGTGTCGGGCGTGAGCTCGAACTTGGCCATGATGGAATCGACCATGTTCTCTTTGCCCTCGAGCAAGTAGGTCAGAAGAATCTTGTATTGGATCAGCTGCGCTGCTTCGCCCTGCAGTTCGGAATTTCCCTGCAGCAGTCCCTCGAACCGCTTCCGCGCTTCCGCCCAGTCCTTCTTCAAGAACGGGATTTCAGCCAGGTTGAACCGCGCGTTCCAAAATTTCGGATCGGTCGCGAGCGCCTTTTGCAGCGCCGCTTCGGCCTGATCGTATTCGGCCTGCCGCATCAGGATCACGCCGCGCAAATTGTGCGATTCGGCGAGGTCCGGCTGGCGCGCGTCGATCGCATCGAGTTCTTTCAGCGCCTGGGGGTAATTGCTGGCATTGAATTCCCGGAAAGCCTTGTCGTACATCGACTCAAGCTCCGCTTTGGTAGGGGCGACATTTGTCGCCGCAAACGAACTGAGAACCAGGACCGTAATCGTCGCGAATTTCCGAATATTCATGCCAGGACGCATACAAGCTAGGCTGGGCCGTCTGACAAGCGAATTTTGCCGTTTTCTCCGCGAAAATGCGCTTTTTGTCGCAGCCGCAGCCGTATGGGCTGTTCTGGAGCAAGTGCGAGGCCGTGGGCGCATTGAATCGGCCGCCAGGCGCGGCTACCGACGAGTATTTCGGTTCGCGATGATCCGCAACCCTTCCAGCGTCAGATTCGGATGGACCGCTTCAATCTCGGGCAAGCTTTCGTGCGATCAACTGCGCATAGCCACCCGTCGCGACCAGGCGCGGTTTCTTCCGCGGAAAATTCTCCGCGGTAAGGCGCAGCGAGAATCTCGCGCACCAAGCCGCGGTATCCGAGAACGGCGCCCGACATCATCGCGTCCCGCGTCGTTTTGCCGATCGCGCGCCTTGGTTCGCGCAAGGTCAGCCTGGGCAGCAACGCGGTGCGTTGATAAAGGAAGTTCGTCATCGCCTCGAGTCCCGGCGCGATGACGCCGCCGACATAATCGCCTCCGCTCGACACGACATCGAAAGTCACCGCCGTTCCGAAATCCACCACGATCGCCGGATGACCATAGAGCTCCGCCACGGCCGCGGCATTCGCCAGCCGGTCCGCTCCGATGGAGCGCGGCGCCGGATAATCAATGCCGACGCCGAGATCGAGCTTCGGCGTGAGAAACAGCGTGCGCGCTGAGCCGCGCCGCGCGACGATCGCCTTGTTCTTTTTCGGCACGACGGAGGAGACAACAATCGTTCCGAATTTTTCGCCCCCGCAGAATTCGGCGCATGCGCTGCTGCGGTGAGCTTACTGGTCGGAAGACGGGTCGGCTTGGCCAATCCGCTCCCGGCTCGCGAACGCCAGTTTCACGTAGGAGTTGCTGATATCGACCAGGAGGTAATCGGCCGTGAGCGCGCATTCGTGGCATTGACGCCGGAAGGCCAGACCGCGTCAAGCCCGCCGGGTGAGCCGCCAACGGACGGATTCGTCCGTGGCGAACTTGCGACCGTCGGCGCAACGGCTAGCCTCGGCGCGTGAGAAAACTGGTTCAGCGCCCGCGCCGTTTGCGCCGCAGCGCCGGCGTGCGCAACCTCGTCCGCGAGACGAAACTCACCGCGCACGATTTCGTTCTGCCGCTTTTCGTGAGCGAAAAACTGACGAAGCGGCAGGCCATCGCCAGCATGCCGGGTGTTTTCCAGCTCGCGCTTTCGGACGTGGCGGACGAAGCGCGAGCGCGCTCACGAACTGGGATTGCAAGCCGTCCTGCTCTTTGGCATCCCGCAGCGAAAAAGATGAAGCCGCCAGCGGCGCCTACGCGGAAAATGGCATCGTGCAGCAGGCGGTGCGCGCGATCAAGGCAAAGTGCCCAGAGCTGGTCGTGATCACGGACGTTTGCCTCTGCGAATATATGAGCCACGGGCATTGCGGCGTGACCCGGATCGATGGCGAGCATTTCCACGTTTTGAATGACGAGTCGGTTGAGTTGCTCGCGAAGACGGCGCTGTCGCATGCCGCGGCCGGCGCCGATTTCGTCGCGCCGAGCGACATGATGGATGGCCGCATCGGCGCGATTCGCGAAGCGCTGGACGCGAACGGTTACGACCAGACAGGCATCATGAGTTATGCGGCCAAGTTCGCCTCCGCTTTTTATGGGCCGTTCCGCGAAGCCGCGGAAAGCCCGCCGCAATTCGGCGATCGCCGTTCTTACCAAATGGACACGGCGAATGCGCAGGAAGCGTTGCGCGAAGTCGCTCTCGATATCGAAGAAGGCGCGGACATTATCCTGGTGAAACCGGCGCTGCCGTATCTCGATATTCTCTGGCGCGTCCGAGAGCGTTTCGGCAAACCGACCGCGGTTTATCATGTGAGCGGCGAGTTCGCGATGGTAAAGGCGGCGGCGGAGAAGGGATGCTTTGAGGAGCGAGCGGCGGTCCTCGAGATCATGACTTCGCTGAAGCGCGCCGGCGCCGATTTGATTATCACCTACTGGGCGAAGGAGCTCGCCGAATGGACACGCCAGTAGCGATTCGCCGCGCGGAAACAGAAGCGCATCTCCGGCTCAAGCGGCTCGCGCTTTTGTGGGCGCAGGCGAACGGCTATTCCGCCTGCGCCGCGGAAGTCAGTTTGCCCGCAATGCCGTTATCGCGCGGATGTCGCTGCCTACCGCTCGCGTGTCCGGGAGCGAACCGTCACGGCGATCTTCGAGTGCAAACAGGCGCTACCGGATTTGCGCCGCGACAATTGCCAGACGCTCGCCGCGCGGGAGCGCCTCGCTTCCATCAGCCGGCGCCGCCAGGTGCTCGAGAAACACCTGCGGGTGCATTACCCCACCCTGCGCACGGGCGATTCGCTTTTCCCGGAATACGACTCACATGATTTCGATGCGATCGGACACCGCGGTTACGGACGCGTGCTGCGGGAGTGCGCCGCTCTGCAAAATCGGCTTTACGGCGGGACAAAATTCGAATGCGTGGTGCGTTACCGGTGCGCAAACCTGTTTTTTCTGGTGCTGCCTAATGACCTCTTTCGCGAATCCGAAGCGCCCGATCGGCTGGGGCGTGCTGGCCGAGACAAACGGATCGCTCATCCTGCTGCGCAAACCAGTCTGGCACGATAACGCCGAGCAAACGCGCGTCCGGCTTTTGCAACGGATCGCGCTCGCCGGCACTCGGCAATTCAATCGCGCGTTCGCAATTACGCGCGAAGAAATCGTCGCGGCCGCCGGCTCAGTTTGAACTGGCTCGCGTTGGTCGGGACCAGCAAGTTGCGCCCCGTCATTTCCCTGGGCTGAGGCAGCCCAAGCAGAAAAAGCAAAGTCGGAGCAACGTCGGCCAGAATGCCGTCCTCGACGCGGAAGCGTCCGGCATTCTCGGCGACATAGATGTTGTGAACGAGGTTGGTGGTATGGGCGGTGTTGGGCGAGCCGTCCGGATTCCGCATCTGCTCGCAATTTCCGTGATCGGCCGTGATCAGACACGCGCCGCCTTCGGCCAGAACCGCCGGCACGATTCGGGCAAGACACTCGTCGATCGTCTCCACCGCCTTGATCCCGGCGGCCACAACGCCGGTGTGTCCGACCATATCGGGATTCGCGAAATTCAGGATGATGAGGTCGTATTTTCCGAGGCGGGCCAACACTTCATCGGTCACTTCCCGCGCGCTCATTTCCGGCTTGAGGTCGTAAGTGGCGACTTTCGGCGAAGGCACGATCTTTCGCTCTTCGCCCGGGAAGGCACGCTCGATGCCGCCGTTAAAAAAATAGGTCACGTGCGGATACTTTTCTGTCTCGGCGATGCGCAATTGCGTCTTTCCCGCCGCGCTCACCACTTCGCTCAAAATCTGCCGCAGCTCTTCGGGCGCAAAGATGAACGGCGATGGATAGGTCGCATCGTATTGCGTGAGGGTGACGTAATTGACCCGCGGCCAGACTTCGCGATCGAAGCCGTCGAAGTCCTTCGAGCAAAAAAGCCTGGGAAAGTTGCCGCGCGCGGTCCGCTCGAAAGTTGAAGAAAAAAACGGTGTCGCCATCGCGAACTCGCTGTTCGTCGGCGTGCGAGAAAATAAGCGGCGGCATGAATTCATCGGTGAGCCATCGCTCATATTGCGCGCGCACGGCCGCAGCCGGCGAGGCTTCGGCAGCGCTCTCCGCGACCCAGCACAATCGCGTCCCAGGCTTTTTTCGTGCGATCCCAGCGTCGATCGCGATCCATCGCGAAATAGCGGCCGACCACCGTCGCGATTTGCGCGCCGCTTTTCGCCAACCCGGCCGAACACGCTTCGAGAAAATCGGCCCCTCCGGTCGGCGAAGTATCGCGACCATCCGTAAACGCATGCACCAAAATGTCCGTCACGCCTGCGGCTCGCGCGGCGTCGGCCAGAGCGACGAGATGCTGGTAGTGGCTGTGCACGCCGCCGTCGGAGACCAGTCCAAGAAAATGGAGCCGATGTCCGCGGGCGCGCGCAAAAGCTTCCTGAGCGACCGGATTGCGCGCGAGCTCGCCTTCCGCAATCGCCTTGTTGATTCGAGTGAGATCCTGATAAACGATCCGCCCCGCTCCGAGATTCAGATGGCCGACTTCCGAGTTGCCCATCTGGCCTTCGGGCAAGCCGACGTCGAGCCCGCTCGCGCTCAAGGTTCCTCCCGGAAAATCGCGATAAAGCCGATCGTGAAATGGCGTGCGCGCGAGCAGAGTAGCGTCGCCATTTTGGTCACGCTTTTCCCGGCCGCCGGGATTGATGCCCCAGCCGTCGCGAATGATGAGCAGGATTGGCTTCGCCACGGTAGCGCAGTTTCGCGATGATCGCTCCGCGCGCACAAGCGCTTTCCCGCGCTGTGGGATTGACAACGCGGAGCGCCGCCTCCTACATCGGCCTCATGAAATGGCGCAATCAGTTGCTCGCGCTTTTCTGCCTGATCCTATTCGCGGCGTTTGGCGTCTTCTATTTCCAACACTGGGTGGTCCAGAAACCGTTCGGCATCATTCTGTTTATCGGCGAAGGATTGACGCCAGGCCGTCTGGCCGCGACGCGGGTCTATGCCGGTGGAGCGGATACGTCGCTTTCGCTCGACTCGATGCCGCACGTGGCGCTGGTGAGAAATTATTCCCATGATTTTGCCGCGCCGGATCGCGCCGCGGCTGCGACCGCCATCGCTACCGGAGTAAAAGTGAACAACAAGTCGATCGGACTCGATTCGGACGGCGCGCCCGTTCCAAATATTATGGAGTTGGCCCGCCGGGCGGGCCGCGCCACGGGTTTGGTTACGGACGGGAAGCATTACCAATCCCACCAGCGCTGCTTTTTATGCCCACACGCTCGATTCGGCGGGCAGGCGGAGATCGCCCGGCAAATGATCGATAGCGCCGAAATTGATCTCGTGCTCGGGGGTGGCGCGCGCGAGTTCTTGCCGGAAGCGAAAGATGGAAATCGAAAAGACGGCCGCGATCTGCTCCTCGAGATACGGCGAAAAGGTTTTGATCTCGTGCGCTCGAAAGCCGAACTCGAAGCCATTCCCGATTGGCGGCGTCCCAGACTATTCTGGGCGTGTTCAGTCCCGGTGAGCTGGCATTTGCTGACCAGATCGAAGCGCGCAGCGAACAGCCGAGCCTTCCCGACATGGTGCGTCGCGCGATTGAACTTCTGCAATACAATCGCGCCGGCTACCTTCTCGTCGTCGATGCGGGGCTGATGCGAAAAGCGGCGGAACAGAACGATGGCGAACATACTCTGGCGGAGATGGTGGAATTCGATCGCGCGGTGGCGATCGCGCGCCGTTATGCCGGCGCTAAATCAACCGTTGTGGTTTGCGGTGACGTTGCCGTGGGCGGATTGAATTTGAACGGCTATCCGTTCCGGACAGATCGCGGCATTGCGATTCTCGGTTTGAATTCTGCGGGCGAACCGTGGCTCTCATGGGCCAGCGGCCCCAGTGGCGGAAAATCATATGGTGCGGCCAAACTCGCGGCGCACGTCGCTCGCCTCCTGACGCGACCGCTTCCCCTGCTGCAGTAATTCAAGAGCCGGCCGCCTTTTATGCCCCGGCGGCCCTGAACACGGTCGAGGACGTGGTGGCTTTCGGGATCGGTCCTGGAGCTGAAGGTTTGCGCGGGTCGATCGACAACACCGCAATCTTCAAAATAATTCGCGATTTGCTTTAGCAGGCGTCCGAGCAAGACGTTTGCAGGCCCAAAACAAAAAGCCCGTCAATCAGCTTGTTGCCGATTGACGGGCTTTCGAAAACGATCCGATCGTCAGAGACTCGTGGGAACGAGCTGAGGAATAAAGGTGAACGGTGGCGGGTTCGGAAGCGAGGGCGGCGGGCCTTCGCCCGGAGGAGCGGCAATTTCCTCCGGAGGGCCAGATGCTATGTCCTCGAGATCCTTGTTGTCAGCGATGTCCTTCGAGTCGGCGACATCTTTGGAGTCGGCCGTCGTCTCCTCGCCCGAGAAGTCTCTGTTCGCGGCGAGCAGATTTCCGCTGCTGGGGCTTACTGCGGAAACCTCAGCGACCGTGAAGGGAGTGTCGGCATGTGAGGCGGGGCTCCATCGCAGCAGGACGTAACGTCCTGCTGTCGCCGGGAAATCGACAGAGGCGCGTCCCGCGTGCCATCATCGATCGCGGAACCAATCGGTTTCATTTTCGCGAAAGTCCTGTCATTAAATTTCAATGAATTGTTTTCGCCAACAGCGCCCGGTAGGCGTCTGGAGAAGGTAAAAATCGACTGCTCCCGCCCGCGGCGAATAAATCGCAGAAAGGCGGCGCACTGTAGCGACTTTGCCGAGATCGATCACTGCAATCGGGGAATTGTCCTGCGCGGAAAACCCGAAGGAGGTCGCAGCCTGGTTATCGATCATGTTGTTCGCCTGCATGAGATCCGTCCCGGAGCTCACGTAAAGGGTTCGAGCTTTCGTGCGGACATTGTAATTGATAAGGGCGAAGCTTGCCTGGGGACCGAGTTTGGATCTAGATGGATCGACCGAAACCTGCGCCGGAGCGACATCCGGAACCTTCTGCAGAACGACATCGGAGGCGAAAACAGTCGAAGCAGACAGCAGGAGGCAACCGGCGAATTTAGCGAGCGAAGAGGTGAGTGTTCTCATAATTTCCATATCCACAAAAACGATAGTAGGAGGTTTCCTTTTTTCCGCAATAAAAATCTTTGGCTTGGTCAGCTTTTGGCGGGTCAGTCCCAATCAAGGGGCGGATCATGACACAAAGCAAAAATTATTGCTCGCTTTTTTTGCGATTTTTCGAGCGATTTCGACGCGCCGTCTATTAGCGTGGGACCGCGCCCAGGTAACGTCAGGTTTGGCAGTTGCCCGGAATTGACCTCGGATAGGGAGCCGAGTTACGACGTCAAAGGATCCCGGCCCGGGTCATCCCGCGTCGACCAGGGCAGATCAGCGACATGAGAGCCAGCCCGCGCGAACCGTCGCGAAAACGATGTTGCCCTTTTGGTCGGAACTGGCGGCTGGTGATTGATTCCGCCAAACAAAGTCAAAGAAACACACGGGGTCCCTATCCTCAGAACGCGAAATGGAAGACGTCGTCGGATGTCCATTTCGGGGCCAGTTTGTTCCGGTTTATTTGGGGCATGGGCGGCGCTCCGACCAAACGGACTTCGGTGTCCGACGGTGCGTATTGCCTGGTCATGAAAAGTGGGTCGGCAAAACAAGCCGCTGAGGAGAGACTCAGGAGAGCGATAACCAAGAAGAACAGCTTACGAAGAGCGAAGGGATGGATGCTGATGAGAAGCATGGTGATTGTGGCGGTTATAAGCACCGCACGTGCCAGGCGTTTCGCCCACCGTATCCCTCAAGGCTGAGAAAAAGACCGCGCTCCCGACGTTGGGGAAGATCCAAAATGGAACCCCGGCGCGGATGCCGCGGCTGCCTATTGGCCCACCAGAGACCGGGCGAAAGCGAGATTCTGTTTTGCCTCAGCAAAGTCCGGCTGAATCCGCAGCGCCGCTTCGTAGTGAGCGAATAGCAGCCTTATATTCGCCGTCGCCTCGAAGAATATCTCCAAGCTCCTTATGAGCGATTTGAAGGAGCGGGTTCAACGTAAGGCTGTGTTCGTAATGCCGGCGAGCTTCCGCACGCAGGCCCTTCGCCAAGAGCACGCCGGCCAGATTGGACTCGCATTTGCCATTTTCTGGATCGAGCGCAAAGGAACGCTGGTAGTGCTCCTGCGCCCGGTCCAAGTCTCCCAGATCCTTCCAGGCAAGGCCGAGACAAAACTCAGCCTCCGCCAGCGAAGGATCACGCCTGATCGCTAATTCGTATTTGTGGATGGCCTCCTCGACGCGGCCGACCTCGTGCAGACTCTTGCCGTAATTAAGTTGCGCCTTTGGATCTTGAGGCAAGACCTCCGCAACTTTCGCGGTGCGCTCGATTGGTGGCACGACCCGGCCCAGGAGTTGGGCCGCGCAGAGCGCTCCAAAGGGAATGGCCAAGGCCGCCCAGCGCAGGCTGTGGCGAGCCCAGGCTGGCCAGAGATGCGGCCTGGCTAAAGAGGCTGGCCCCGCCCCCTGGATACCGAGCATTTTCCCCGTCTGGGGCTCACGGACTTTCCAAATGAAGCCATCATAATAAAAATGAAGTAGCGCCGAGGCGGTGATAACGCCAATTAGACCGTGTCGAATCGATTCTACGGTGATGGCTGATTGGGTAAAACCGAGCGCCCCATACGCCATCACCAAACCCACATACACGCCAATGAGTGCACCGCTGCGCCGGAAGACGAAGCGCATGAAGCCGCGGATGCTCGAATCGCGCTCGACGCGGGTGCGATTATAGATCCAGACAATGGCAAGGTACTGCACATCGTGGAACACCTCAAAAAGCGCGATTCCTACCAGGATATTCTGAACGCCGTTATTACAGTACCACCAAAAGCCAATGCTGGTGACGAGGAGCGTTAACTTGACAGGACTAAACCCGCGGCCCGTCCTCCAATCGCTCCATTGGCGCCACAAAAACACCACCGTCACCAAAGCAAGGGCGCCGACAATTCCCAGCCGGACCGCTTCAACTACAGACGAGGCGATGACCGGGCCCCCGCTTTCGTAATAAAGTTCGAACAAGGTCCGGAAGCGCATCGGCGAAAGCAGCACGGCCGCTGAAAACCAGGCGAAGCAGAGAGCCAAATCTACTCGAGCGCGCGCCGGCTCCCGAGCCAGCGCCTTGGCGTCGTAAATTCGACCAAACCCGTAGGTTTGCATCATGCCGTGCCAAATGCCCCAGGCCATTGCCACCAGCTGCACCGCCTGGATGTTGTAAACCGACGACCAGATGCAAACGACGACAAGGGCAATTGGAGCGACGATGAACCGAGTCTTGAAGCGGGCAAAGAGAGCGCGGTCGCCGTAGGCTCGAATCATCCCCGGCAAGTGATGGCCCATCGCGCCGAAGGCGCCAACAAAGAGGAAGATATCCTGGGCGCTCCAGCGTGCCTGCGCCGCGGTGAACAGCGGGATCAATAGGACGGGAGTGCCCACGAAGAGGACAAGATCTCTCCACCGATCCAGGATCCAGGGAGAGGTCTTGCCAACCGCAGCAGCCGAAGATGGCTGATGCGGCGGCGTTTCCGTCGGCACTTTTGCCAACTGAATTGCATGGCTCGCCATCGCCGTTTGATAATTCATCTGACCGCGAAAGGCAAGCGTGGTCGGCCTCGGTCGGCTTACTTTTCGCCGCGTTAGACGTCGGTTCTAAAAACAAAAGGCGGGTGGCATTTCTGCCACCCGCCTTCGCAATGTTTAGGTCGTTACGCTTAGAACTTCTTGGTCAAGCTCACGTAGTAGTAACGATTACGGATCGAGTAGAGCGACGTATCGTAGTTGTCGTTGAACGCTCCGAGAACCGAGGGCGGCTGGCGATCGAAGACGTTGTTCACGCCTACGGTCAACCGGGTGCCCCACAGCATCCGCTGCCAGATCGAGGCCGTAGTGGCTTCGGGCTGCATCACGTTCTTGCTGTCCTTCGATTCCTTGACATACGGAGCGGGCTCATCAGCCGGCTTCACGAACTCGTAGGACAATTGCATGTCCAGCGTGATATAGCTGGTCACGCGGCGATGCAGGACGAAGCTCGGGTTCGCGCTGTTAACCGGGTCGGTTCCACGAGGATCCTGAGCCTGGAAGGTGACACCGTCGAACGTCCTGATGAAGTTCGGATCGTCTTCGAAGTCGCCGATATAGTTGACCGTCGAGACGAAGTCGAAGTTTCTCCAGTTCCATTCCCCACGGAGGAACGCCTTGTTGAACGGAATCGCGCCGGGAGCCAGCGGGAAGGTGCCGTTGTTGTAGTCACCCAGGAAGTTGTGGTAACCCGCCGCCGGGTCGGCTTGCGCCTTCCAGGTGAAGAAGTGGTTCCAACCACCCGAGAAGGTGAACTTGCCCCAGCGTTCGGTCGGGATTTCGTAAACCGCGGTGACATCCAAGCCCTGGACGAGACGCTTACCGGCGTTACCGAAGTCAGCATCGACTCCGGCCAGAGTGCCGTTATCGAAACGCGTGACACCATCCGCCGGGCCACCCGGGCCAGCGATGGTTCCGGAACCATTGCCGAATCCGTCCGGATCGACGACGTTGGTCGAGAGGAGCACCTGGGCGAAGTTTGCCGGGCTCAGGATGAGGTCGGTGGTAAAGATCTGATACCAGTCAACCGTCATGGTGAAGCCGGGCAGCCACTTGGGTGTATAGACAAGTCCCGCGGTGTAGGCATCCGTCTTTTCCGGCTGCAACGCGATGTTTCCACCCTGCCAGACACCTTCCGGCGGCTGCAAGGTCACGCCGACAACCGGGTCGAAGAGGACCGGGAAGTTTTGCGAGACCGGGTTGAACAACGAGGCCGGCGAAGGCGACAGGAATGACTGGCCCCAGCTGGCGCGAAGGGTCAGGTCCGCGATCGGCTGATAGCGGAGCGAAACACGCGGGGTGCCGCCGAAGTCCTCATCCTGGTTCACGTTGTCGAAGATGGACGTGCGCTTGATATAGTTATCCCGCATCGTGAATTCTTCGTAACGCCAGGCCACCGCGATTTCGAACGAGCGAACGAACGGAACGTTCATGGTCGAGGTCACGATCGGGAAGTTCAACTCAGTGAAGAACGAGTCCACTTCCTGCGTGGTCTTGGTATCGGGCGCCTGGTTGAATCCGAGCTGATCGCCCGCCGCCTGCACTGGGTCGGGAATCGACTGCTGGTGCAGGTTACGATGCTCGTAACCAGCGGCGAAATCGATACCACCGTTGTACCAGTTCGGGAACAGGTGCATGTTGATCTTCAGATCATACAGGTAGTCGTGCTCTTTGAAGACCGAGTGACCGGTATAAGCGGCACGCTGCGCCGCAGCGGCATTGTCGTAGGACTGGGTGCCACTCGGGACAGCCTGACCGGTAACGGGATCAACCGTAAAGGTGGTCGCGGTGCCCTGCAAAGGAGCGCCCTGACCGATGAACGGATTGAAGTTACCGGCAGCGATTTCGGCATTCAGCGGGGTGAACTGAGCGTCACCGCTGTCTACGCGCTTCTGCTCGAAGTCCTCATAAAGGAAACCCGTATCGTAGCCGAAACGGCTAATGAAGGAGTTGTCCTTGATATTGAAATCACCGTTAATTCCAACGACGAACCGATGAAAGGTGCTGTCGAAGAACGATTTGCGGAGACCGAGGTCGTTGACCGTGCGGTAACGAACGTTGTTCAGAAAACGCACCCTGCGAGTTGTAAGGCGAGTTGGTTCCGGCAACCGCGAACGGAGCGGCCGCCAGACCGTTGTCCTGCTTGGTATGCGAATACATGATGTCGCCATAAATCTGGAGGCCGTCTCCGAAGATCTTATAGCGCCCAGTCACGAAGTACATCGCTTTCTCCACGGCCGGAATTGCCGGGGTGTATTCGCGGAAGTTGAATCGGGTCGGGTCAGTTCCAGCGCCTGCCGGGTCAAATTGGCGATAGTCGCCCGGAAGAACCGTGCCGCCCATGCCCAGATTGTTGAGAACGCGCTCGCCGAATGGGTTCGGGTTGATCACAACAACGCCGCCAATGGAACGGCTGGAAGCCACAGAAACGCGGCCTGAATACGTCGGGCTGTTGTTATTGATACCGCCCCAGCCCATGCCGGTCGGGTTGTTGCTCAGATCGCCGGTGGTCGGAGATTTCGCGATCGCGCGAAAACAGGTTGGCGCGGGAATAATATTCACCCGCCGCCGCAATCGCGACCTTACCGTCCAAACCAGTCACACCGCCGCGCAGGTAAACCTGGCGAACGTGCGCATCGGTATCGGTCGTATTGCCATAGAGAGCGAAGAGTTCAGCGCCTTCATACGGCTTCTCACCCGGCCCGTTGAGGAGGATGAAGTTAACGACACCCGCCACGGCATCAGAGCCGTAAATAGCGGACGCGCCGTCTTTCAAGACCTCAGTCCGGGAAAGAGCACCGATTGGAATGGCGTTGATGTCGGCAAAGTTGAACGCGCGACGCCCGTTAATGAGGGTCAGCGTGTTGGCCGGCCCGAGAGCGCGCAGGTTGATGAACGCCTGTCCGTTACCGCCGTTCGAGTCGTTTTCCGTGATGGTGTTACCGACGAAGGAAGGCAGCTGGCGCAGACCTTCAATCGGGGTGTTGGCGCCCTGTTTCTTCAGGACTTCCGCGGTGTAAACGGTGACCGGCAGGGCCGATTCCGTTTCCGCGGTCGGGATATACGATCCCGTGACGATGACTCGCTCGGTGGTGGCTTCCGTGGAAGCGGCCGGCGGCCGGGGTCGGTGGCCGGATCCTGCGCATACGCGCTGGCGGCAATAAGGAAAGGAACTCCGACGCTGACGGCAAGGGCCGCGCGCAGGGATCCTAACGTGTGCAGTACGTTTCTTATCATTAGTTTCTCCATTGGTTTGGTTAGGTTTGGCGGTGAGGATTAGCGACGTTTAAGAGGGCTGACAAGCCTTTTTTTCACTTTTTTTAAAATATTTTGAACGGACGCGCCCAGAGCGATGTCGGGGCGGGAGTCCGGTCAGAGCCTGTTTTTCCCCGGTTTTGGAGATTATTGGCTGGAGCGTCAACAAAAAAAACGGGGATTCGCGGCCGAGCCAAGCGGGATCGCCGAAGAAGGGCCCGGCCCGCCTCGCCCGCGGATTTGCAGGAGTCGTTAGGCAGCGATGCCATTGATCCGAGAAGCGCTCCGATCGCCTCTTCTTCTGTGCTTCCTCGGCCGTTTGCGTCGCGCCCGTTCGTCGCGATTCTTCCAGCATGTTCACCGGCCTGATCGAAGAAGTTGGCAGCAGTCATGGCCAGGCCGGCGCGCGAGGAGCCGAAGCAGTTGAAAATAGCCGCTCGCTCGTCTTGCCGCGGAGGTGGAGATCGGCGCGAGCGTCGCGGTGAACGGTTGCTGTCTCACCGTCGCTTCTCGCCATGAAAACGAACTGACGTTCGATCTTCTCCAGGAAACGCTCGAACGGACAAATCTGAAGGCCCTGGCTCGCGGGAGTCCTGTCAATCTCGAGCAGGCGTTGAGAGCGGATGGACGGATCGGCGGTCATTTTGTCCAGGGACACATCGATTGCGCCGCGCCCATCGTTGCCCTGGAAGAGCAGCGGAGCGGATCTGCGCATGGAGGTCGACTCTACCCGGGGAATTCGCTCAATACGCCGTCGAAAAAGGCTCCATCGCCATCGATGGGATCAGCCTCACAATCGCCAAAATCGAGCGGGGTAATTTCGAGGTTTGGATTATCCCCCACACCCGGGCCAAAACCAATCTGGCTGCGGCGCGGAAGGGCAATCTCGTGAACCTGGAGTTCGATCTCCTGGCAAAATATGTCGAGCGAATGGTCGTTAGGCCGGCATGACAAAATCGGCGCAGCCAAGAATCGCGGGCGTAATTTCCTCGCCCGCGGATTTCAGTCGCGCCCTCCGGATGCGTCATCCGCCGGATCTTTTTGAACTGCGTCTCGACGCCTTCGGAGCGGCGATGCATGACTTCAGGAGATGGACCTCGAAAACTTGGAGCCGAGATCATCATCACGGCGCGCCACCCGCGGGAAGGGGGCGCGAATGAGCTCTCCGCGCGAAACCGCCGCGCGCTGCTGCTCTCGTTTCTGCCCCAGGCGGCGTGGGTAGATATCGAGCTCCGATCGGCCTCGGCCATGACGGTCGTTCTTCAGGCGGCCCGGAAAAAAGGCGTTCGCACCATCCTTTCGTTTCATGATTTTCAGGGAACGCCCAGCGTAACGCGGCTCGATGAACTCGCCCGCCGGGCGCATTCACTTGCGCCGGATCTTTTCAAGGTCGCGACGCGAACCGACCGCGCGGCGCAACTGGACAGACTCCTCGAGTTCTTCGAGCACCAGCGCTCGTCCGCCAAGCGTCGTCGCGATGGGGATCGGAAAGCTGGGCCGACGATCGCGGCTGGAGCTGGCCCGCCGAGGCTGCCCGCTGAACTACGCCCATCTGGGAGCCCCGCGGCATCGAGGGACAGCTCTCGATCGCTGAATTGCGCCGGGCCTTGCGCTAAATAGGTTGCCGCATTCGCCATGGACCAAACCATCACTCTGCCAGATCAGGTTCCGGTCATGCCGCTCCCCGGCGCGCTGCTTTTCCCCCACGCCCTGCTGCCGCTTTATATCTTCGAGCCGCGTTACCGGGAGATGCTCGAACACGCCCTGAAAGAGCACCGGATGTTTTCCGTGGCGCTGCTCAAGCCGCAGCGGACCCAATGGAAATCGACCGGCGATTTCTTTCCCGTCGCCGGGGTCGGGCTCATTCGCGCCTGCGTCGGGCGGGGAGATGGCACTTCGAACCTGATCCTGCAGGGTTTGCAACGGGTCCGTTTTACCGGCTTCGAGCAGAGCGAGCCCTTTCCCATCGCCCGCATCGAGCCGCTCAAATCCGACGCAACCCCGTCCGTCGAGACCGAAGCGCTCGGCGCCAAAGTGCTCGAGCTTTATTCCAAACTGAAAGACAGCGGCCGGCAGCTTCCGGAGAAAGTGGACCAATATCTTTCCCACCTCGGCGACATGGAAATGCTGGCCGACCTCATGGCCGCGACGTTCATCAACGATCCGCTCCGCCGCCAGCAATTGCTCGAAGAGCTGTCCCTCAAGCAACGGCTGCGGCTCGTTATCCAATATCTCCGCGAGGAAACCGGCAGCGCCGCTGCCTGACTGCCGTCTACGCGCTTTTCAGCCGGGCGTGCTCTTCTAATAGATACCGGTCCGTCATGCCCGCGATATAATCGCAGATCGTCCGGTGCAGCCCTTCGCTCTCGATTCGCTTCGTGGCCGCCTCCCCGAGCCGTTCCGGCGCCAGGACGTAAGCTTCGAAAACGGCGCGCAACATCTCGCAGGCCCGCCGGTTCACCTCCGCGACGCGCGGATGGTAATAGACGTTCTTATATAAGAAGCGCCGCAGTTCCCGGTTCGCCTCCAGCAGCGCCTCGCTGTAGCAAATCAGCGGCAACGGTTGGCGCCTCACCTCATCCGCGCTTTGCACGCCGGCCTGCGCGATCGCCTCGGCGCTGGTCGTAATCACATCCCGCACCTGCGCGTCGATGATGTCGCCGATGATCAGCTTGTGCAGCTCCGGTTCGCGCACCTCGGGATAACGCGCGGCGACCGACTCATGGCTTCGCCGCCAAACCGCTGTCTCTTCCAATTGCGCCGAGCTGAGGATCTCGAAATCGACCGCGTCATCCAGATCGTGGCTGTAATACGTAATTTCGTCCGCCAGGTTCGCGATCTGCGCCTCGAGCGAAGGGCAGCGGTATTTCTCCTCGCCTGGCGCCGGCGGATCGTAAAACGCCTGGTGCTTTTGCAAGTCCCTCCCGGACTTCGAAGGTCAGGTTCAACCCCGGAAACGCGGGATACGCGGCTTCGAGCAATTCGACGACGCGCTGGCTTTGCCGGTTGTGATCGAACCCGCCGTGTTCGCGCATGCATTCGGCCAGCATCTCCTCGCCGGAATGTCCGAAGGGCGAATGCCCAGGTCGTGCGCCAGCGCGATCGCCTCCGCCAGGTCCTCGTTTAACGACAACGCCCGCGCGATCGTGCGGCTGATCGAGGCGACTTCGATCGAATGGGTCAGCCGCGTCCGCAGATGATCGCCGGTGCCGTTGAGAAAAACCTGCGTCTTATATTCCAGGCGGCGAAAGGCTCGCGCATGAATGATGCGGGCGCGGTCCCGCTGAAACTCGGTCCGGTAAGCGTGGCGTGGCTCGGGATACTTGCGGCCGCGCGATTCGCCGGACTTCTGCGCAAACGGCGCGAGCACGCGCAATTCATCCGCCTCCATCTGCTCGCCGCGTCTTCCAACTCTCGCGCCGGCCATCGCCAGCCGACAAATCATTCGCCACGGCCGAGATTATTCGTCGCGCGCGACGGGCTTTGCGAGTCCCGAGTTGGGCGTTTTGTCTAGCGATTCGGCCCGGTCTCTTTATCCTCTCCGCGCCTCGCAAAACCGAATGAGCCGCAGGTCCAAGACTAAACCCGCGCCCAAGAGCGCGGTTGTTTCAAGCGATCGCTGGTTCGTTCCTGGGCGTCTGCCTTTTCCTCGCCGCGATCACCTGGTTCGTTTTCGGCCAGACCCGCGCATTCCAGTTCATCAATTTCGATGACAACGAATACGTCTTCAAAAACGCGCAGGTCGCCCGCGGCCTGACGATGGAGGGAATCGCCTGGGCTTTCACTCACGTCTACGCGGCCAATTGGCACCCGCTCACCTGGCTTTCGCACATGGTGGATGCCCAGCTCTATGGTTTGAATCCTGGCGGGCACCATCTCACCAACGTCTTCCTCCATGGCGGCGACGGCCGTTCTGCTCTTCCTGGTCCTGCGCAATATGACCGGCGCTCTTTGGCGGAGCGCTTTCGTGGCGGTCGTTTTCGCCATCCATCCGCTGCGGGTCGAATCAGTGGCCTGGGTGGCCGAGCGCAAGGATGTCTTAGCGGCCTTTTCTTCGTCCTGACCATCGGCGCTTACGTCCGCTATACGCGGCAACCCTCGGCCACGCGTTACGGTTGGTGATGCTTCTCTTCGCGCTCGGCCTGATGAGCAAACCAATGCTGGTTACGCTGCCGCATCGTTTTGCTCGCGCTGGATTATTGGCCGCTGAATCGCCTCGCCCCAACTGGCCAGGGAAACCAGAAATGCCCCCGGCCCGCGAAAGCTCATTCTCGAAAAGTTGCCTCTGCTTGCCCTCGCCGCGGCCTCTTCCCTCGCCACTCTTTTCGCCCAAAAGGTCGCTCTTCAGCCGCTGGCGACCGTTTCTCTCGATGGTCCGCATCGGAAACGCGCTTCATCTCCTGCGTCGGTCTATCTTTACCAAGCCTTCTGGCCCTCCTGCCTCGCCGCTCTTTATCCTTTTGCGATTGATCAAGTCCGGCCTGGGAAAGTCTTGCTCGCGCTGGCTGTGTTGGCGGCGATCTCGGTGGCCGTCTTCTATTTCCGCCGCCGCCGCTATCTCGTCACCGGCTGGCTTTGGTATTTGGTCATGCTCGCGCCGGTCATCGGGATTCTTCAGGTGGGCAGCCAGGCCCATGCCGACCGCTACACCTACCTGCCGCACATCGGTCTGTATTTGTTGCTGACCTGGGCGGCGGCTGATTTGATCGAACGCTGGCGCTACTCCCGTCTCGTGCTCGGCACTCTTGCGATCGGCGTCGTGATGGCATTGGCCCTCGCTGCGCATACTCAGGCCTCCTATTGGCAAAACAGCGAAACGCTCTGGCGGCGCGCGCTCGCCTGCACCACCCGCAACAGCGGCGCCGAACAAAATCTCGGGCAGGCGATCCACGAAAAGGGAAACGTGGAAGAGGCGATCGCGCATTTCCAAAATGCGCTCCTGATCGACCCTAGCCAGGCGACGGTCCATTCGGCTCTCGGCGTCGCTCTTTTGGAAATGGGCGCGCGCCAGCAATCGCTGAGCAGTTTTAGAAAGAGCGCTGCGAAATCGATCCGAACGACGCCGACGCCCATTACAATTTCGGCAATACCCTGCTCCAACTTGGGCGCGCCCGCGAAGCCGTTGCGCAATACAGCCGCGCGCTGGAACTCAATCGGGACGATGTCGAAGCCCAGAACAACCTGGCCTGGGTCCTGGCCACCTGTCCGGATGCCGCGCGTGCGCGAATGGCACCCAGGCAGATCGCAATCGCGGAACGCGCGGATTCGTTGACCAGGCAGCAAAAGTCCGGTGATCAGCGCCACGCTCGCCGCCGCTTACGCTGAAGCCGGCCGATTTGCGGATGCGGTCAAAGCGGCGGAGACGCGCTTTCCAGTTGGCTTCGGCGGAAGGGAACCAGGCGCGCGCGAATTCCATTCGCGCCCAGATCGAATTGTATCGGACGGCCTCGGCCTTTCGCGACCGCCGTTACACGCCAGTCCCATGAGCAGGCCAACGCTCCGGGGGAGAATTGGCTGGTCGCGTTTCTGCCGTTATGCTGACTGCCCTCTGCCTCCTGATCGTCGGCACATTGATCTTTCGAGATTTTTTCTTTGGCAACGCCGTCCTGCTTTACAAAGACATCGGGAGCGATTCGCTCATCGATTACTACCCCTGGTTCGTTCACTTCTCCGATTACCTCCGCAACGAAGGTTTTCCCTCATGGTCATTCGCTGTCGGGATGGGCCAGGACATTTTCTACCTCGCCGGTTATCTCCTGTTGGACCCGGTGACGTGGCTTCCCAAAGGCCTGATCGCTCCCGCGCTCGTTTACCAGCACCTGGCGAAAATCCTCGTCGCCGGATTGTTGTTCTTCCGCTTTCTCCGGCTGCGCGAGTTTGGAGCTGCCCGCCTCGCTGCTGGGTTCGCTCCTTCTTTGTTTTTCCGCCTACATGACGCATGGGCAGCTGCTGGTATATCCTGGCCGACGAAGTCGTCTGCTTCACCGCGCTGCTTACTCGCGGCTGAAGAAGCGATTAATCGGCGGGCGCTGGTACCTTGTCACCCTCGCCGTCGCGCCTGGTCGGTTTCCTGGGTTCGTTCCAGCTCTACCTGGCGCGTTGCTGCTGCTCTTTTACGTGCCCGCAAGATTCTTCGAACAATATGGATGGCGACCTCGCCGTCTCCTCCGCACCTGTCTGATGCTGGCCGGCGCGGCCGTTCTGGGCCTCGGTGTTGGCGCCTTCATAACCGTGCCGAATTTCATCGCGATCCTGAACAGCCCGCGCGGTTCCGGGACGGCCTCGGAAGTTGCCAAGCTTAGCTCATTCCCCGTTCTTGGATTCGAGTCGCAATTGCATTACATCACGGCCGTTCTCAGGACGTTCGCGAACGACCTCATGGGAGCAGGCGACGGCTTTCGCGGATGGGTAAATTATTTCGAAGCCCCGTTGACTTACTGCGGGCTGGTCTGTCTCGCCCTGGTTCCCCAGGCATTCGTCGGGGCGAACCGGCGGCAGAAAATAATCTATGCCTTCCTCTTGCTCGCGCTCATCCTGCCCACTCTGTTTCCCTGGTTCAGACATCTTTTCTGGCTTTTCCAGGGCAACTACTTCCGCACCTATTCCTTATTTTGGATTTTTGCCGTTCATCACCCTCGGCCTGACGGCTTTCTCGCGTTATCTGCAGGGCCGCCCGCTCAATCTTTGGCTTCTGGCTGCCACCATCATCGCCTTGGCCGCCATCCTCCACCTTCCGATTCAGGAACTGCAGGCACGGATTAACCCTGCGTTAAAGCTCCAGGCCACGATCCTCCTGATCTTTACGGGACGCATCCTGGCAGCCGGCCAGATCTTGAAGCGGAACAAACTAGCCGGCTGGATCATCCTCGCGTTGGCCTCGGTTGAGCTGATTCAATTCAATCGCACCACCGTCAACCGCCCGACCGTAACCAAGCAGGAACTGAAGGAACGCGTTGGTTACAACGACGAGACCGTCGACGCGGTCCGCGACATCAAGGCCAGCGATGGCGGCTTCTTTCGCATCTCGAAACCGCGACCTTCCGGCTCGATCGGTCTGGACCAGCCTGAACGACGCGATGGTCTTCGGCTACTATGGCACCTCGGCTTACAATTCGTTTAACAACGTCAACTACACGAACTTCCTCGTCGCCGTTGGTGCGATGCCGTCCGGGGCGGAACATAACACCCGCTGGGCCATCGGCCTGTTGAACGATCCGATCCTCTCCACGTTCGCGTGCGAGAAGTATGCGCTGGTCGATGATCCCGTTCTCTACCAGACCATCCTGCAATACGAATTCGTTCAAGCGCTACGGCATTAACTACCTCTTTCGCAACCAGCTCTTCCTCCCGCTCGGACTCACCTTTAATCGCGCGATGACCGAGGAGGTATTTCGTCAGCTTCCCGCGAAAGAAAAATCAGAAGCGCTGCTGCGACATCGTCGTCGTCCCGAATCAAAGTGAAGCGGAGAAACATGGCGCTCACACTCCTGAGCGCGGATGACGAGCAAGACAAGAAATAACAGCCGCCTCGTTCTCCGATGTCGTCTCAGTGCGGCGGAACAGCGCGCTCAATCTCACTTCCTTTCGTCAAAACAGAATCACCGGCAGCGGTGCGCCTCGACCAAAAAAGCATCCTTGTCGTGCAGACGCCGTTCGATCGCGGCTGGACGCGCTTTCCAGGATGGGCAGGCGGCGCCAACATTGAAGGCGGATATCGGACTGCTGGGCGTCGCGCTCGATGCCGGCGAACACAAAGTCGAGCTGCGTTATCGCACGCCGTTTCTGCGGACCGCTTTCGCCGTCAGCGTGGTGTCGCTGCTCATTCTCGGCGTTCGGCGCGTGGCGCTGGCCGCGGATGCGCCTGCCGGACGGAGACTAAATTATTCTCCCGCCTTATCTGGGCGACTCGGCTGAGCTTCCTGAGCGAAACTGCTCCTGCAAAAGCCTTTTCGCCGCGCGCGTTTGCGCCCGAACCATCAGCAAATCGAAAAGGGCCAGCAGCAAAACCAGCACGATCTCCCAGGCGCAGACGAGCCAGTAGAGGATGAAGCGCCACGGATGTTCGTGCGGATCCAGCCAGGGCCGCAATACGGTCAGGCCGGCAACGAGCAGGATGACCGCGATGAACAGCGAGATCGCCATGGTCTTCCGCCGCGCTCGCTGATCGCGCAGCAAACCACGCGTGGCGTGGATCGTAAACGGCGCCATCCGCAACCTTTTTTCCGGTGGCGGCGTTTCCATGGCCCGACGCTAAATCAAAAGGAGGGCGGGATTCTCCAGGAGCTGGCGAAGTTCCTTCAGATATTCCGCGCCCAGCGCGCCGTCGATCACGCGATGATCGCAGCTCATGCCGATGCTCATCCGCTGGCCGGCGACGATTTGATCGCAGTCATCGATGACCGCTTTCTTCACGATCGCGCCGATCGACAAAATGAAACCCTGGGGCGGATTGATGATGGCGGAGAAATTATCGATGCCGTAGCTGCCGAGATTGGAGACGGTGAAAGTGCCGCCCTGAAATTCTTCCGGCTTCATCCGCTTGTTCCGGGCGCGATGGGCGAGGTCCTTCACCGCTTCACTGATTTCGCGGAGCGATTTGTTTTGCGCGCCGCGAATGACCGGCGTGACCAGGCCATCCTCGATCGCCACCGCGATGGCGAGATTGACGTCGCTGTATTGCACGATGGCGTCCACGTCGAACGAAGCGTTCGCTTTGGGGACTTTCACCGCCGCTTCCACCGAGGCCTTCAGAACAAAATCGTTCACCGTGATCTTCGCCGAGTCGGATCCTTCGCCGGCTGATTTCAATTCCGCGCGCGCGTTCATCAACGGCCCGGCATCGATCTCGATGTTCAAATAGAAATGAGGCACCGGCGCCTTGCTCGCGACGAGCCGCTCCGCGATCACTTTGCGCATTCCGCTCAGATTGATCCGCGCGCCTTCGCCCGCCTGAATTTGCGGAGCCGCCGCCGGCTTCGGTTGCGCGCCTTTCGATTTTGCGGCCGCTCGAACGTCGCTCTCCGTGACGCGGCCTTCGGGGCCCGTGCCTTTGACGCTGGAGAGATCAACGCCCAACTCAGCCGCGGTCCTTCGCGCCAGCGGCGAAGCTTTCACGCGCGCTTCGCCGCGTGCCCTCCGCTCTTGGTTCGGCCGCTGCTTTTGGCTCGGGAGGCTTTCTTGGCCTCGGGCGATTTTTTCTCAGCCTTTTCCTCGGTCTCCTGCGGCGGCGCAGTCTCGGATTCCTTATCTTCGGCCGGCGCAGGCTTCTCCGTTTCTGCCTGCTCCTTCTTTTTCGGCGCGGCTTTCTTCTCCTCTTTCGCTTCCGGCTCCGGCTTCTTCTTTTCTTCCTTCGATTCGGCCGCGGCGCTGCCTCGCCTTCGCCGCCGATGAACGCGATCTTGTCGCCCACGTTCACCTTGCCGCCCTCTTCGACGTAAATCTCGGTCAGCGTTCCGTCCTCGGACGATTCCCATTCCATCGTCGCCTTGTCCGTCTCGATCTCGGCGATCACGTCGCCCGCCGAGACTTTGTCGCCCTTCTTCTTTTTCCACGCGACGAGGGTGCCCTCCGTCATCGTGTCGCTCAGCTTGGGCATGTGGATTTCAGGCATGGCGATTAGTCGTCAGGCGTAACAAACTTTCTTCACGGCGGCGATCAACTTTTCCGCGCTCGGCAAGACCGCTTTCTCGAGCCGCTCGTTGTAAGGCATCGGCACATCCTCCTGCGCGACCCGCAAAATCGGCGCATCCAGTCCATCGAACATTTCTTTCTGGATCCGATACGAAACTTCCGCGCCGACTCCGCAGAACGGCCGGTCCTGTTCCACGATGACGACGCGATGCGTTTTCGAGACCGATTTCAGGATCGCCTCGAGATCGAGCGGCTTGATCGAACGCAGGTCGAGAACTTCGGCGCTGATCTCTTCTTCGTCCTCGAGGGTCTCCGCCACAGTCAGAGCCGAGCGGAACCGTCTGCGCGTAACAAATGATCGTGACGTCGCTGCCCTCCGCGTTTCACTTCCGCTTCGCCCAGCGGAATCAGCAGCTCGACATCTTCGTCTTCCACCATCCCTTTCGAGCTGTAGAGAAGCTCCACTTCGAGCACCAGCACCGGATTGTTATCGCGGATCGCCGTTTTCAACAGCCCCTTCGCATCGCGCGGCGTCGCCGGAGTGCAGATTTTCAATCCCGGGCACGTTGGCATAAAGACATTCCGTGGCGTGCGAATGGGTGGCGCCGAGCTGATGGGCCGGACCGTTCGGGCCGCGAAACGTGATCGGAATATTGAACTGGCCGCCCGACATCGTGAGCATGTTCGGCGCGTTGTTCACGACCTGATCGAAAGCGACGAAAGAAAAGCTGAAGGTCATGAACTCGATAATCGGCCGCAGCCCCACCATGGCGGCGCCGACGCCCATGCCGGCAAAACCATTCTCGCTGATCGGCGTGTCGATGATTCGCTTCGGGCCGAAACGATCCAGCAGACCCTGGCTCACTTTGTAGGCGCCGTTGTATTGCGCGACTTCCTCGCCCATGAGGAATACATTCGGATCGCGCTCCAGCTCTTCGGCGAGCGCTTCGTTCAGCGCCTGGCGGTAAGTGATCTCTCTCACGGTGTGTAGGTGTAATCGTAAAGCTTTTCGAGCGGCGGCTCGGGACTTTCTTCGGCGAATTTCACGCTGGCCAGCGCGATCTCCTTCGCCTCCTTGTCCAGCCGATCGAACTGTTCGTTCGTCAGTTTTCCTTCACGGCGTAAGCTGCGCCCGCAAACGCGTGATCGGATCGTCGAGCCGATATTTTTCGAGCTGCTCCTTGGTGCGATAGCTCGCCGGATCCGACATGGAATGCCCGCGGTATCGATAAGTGCGGACCTCCGCGAAGGCCGGATGCGGATCGGCGCGGATCGAGCTGATGACCTCGGAAAGTTTGTCGCGCACGTCGCGAAAGTTCATCCCGTCGATCACCGTGCCCGGAATGTCGTAACCTTCCGCGCGATCGACGATTTGCTTGAGCGAAGTCGATCGCTCCACGCTGGTTCCCATCGCGAACAGATTATTTTCGCAAACAAAAACGATCGGCAATTTGTAGAGCCCGGCGAGATTTAGCGCTTCGTGAAACGCGCCCTGGTTGATGGCGCCGTCGCCAAAGAAGCAAAGCGTAACCCGGTCTTCGTCGCGATATTTCGAAGCAAAAGCCAGCCCGGTCGCCGAGCGGGATATGCGCTCCGACGATGGCGTGGCCGCCATACATATGGTGTTCCTTGTCGAAATAATGCATCGACCCGCCGAGCCCGCGCGAGCAGCCGGTGGCCTTCCCGAAAAGCTCGGCCATGCAGGCATTGGCGCTCGTCCCGCGGGCCAGGGCATGGGCGTGATCGCGGTAGGCCGTGATCAGATAATCGTCGGGCCGCGCCGCTGCCACCGCGCCGCAAACCACCGCTTCCTGTCCGATGTAGAGATGGCAGAAGCCGCCGATCTTCTGCGCCTGATACTGCTGGCTCGCGCGCTCCTCGAAGCGCCGAATCAACAGCATCATCGAGAGCATTTCGACTTCGTCGCGTTGCTCCGGCTGCGGCATGGCCGGATTAAACGGTGCGAAGTGAGGCGGAGGGCGCGCGGGACGTTTCCGAGCTGCGACCCCAATGCATGCAGAGAACGAAGAGCCCGGTGAAGAGCAGGTCGCTCACGATCGAGTTTCGGAAAAACATCCAGGTGGGAGTGGCGCTGTATTGAGGGAGACCAACGGTGAGCGCCTGGATGAAGCCCGCGAAATTCTTCACGTAACCGGGATCGCTCAGCCACGCGAAGGTGTTCGTGATTGCGTAAAAGAGAACCGAGCCGGCGAGCGAAGCAGGAAGCAGCGTCTTCCAGGAAGCCCGATTGGCGAGGGCGAGGCCGAGGAAGCAGACGACCGCGAGCGCCAGGTAGCGGCCGGCGATGAGCGGAGAGAGCATCGTCGCGCTGTAATGAAGATTGAGGACGAGATCGGAAACGAAGAGAGCGATCAGCGGCACCGTGAATTTGAATTTCGTGGGCAAATACGCCGCGCCGCAAAGGGCGATGGCGGCCAGCGGCGCGAAATTCGAGAGCCAGGTCGTGCCTGAAGTGATGGCGAAGCCGGTCACGATCCGGTAAGCGACCGCGGCGACGATGAGAAGGAGAGCGGGAATCATCGGCATGAATTTTAACCTTCCTGTGAGATATGCAATCCTCTTCTTGGGACTCTTGCTCGTGCTCGTGCTCGTACTCACTGATCGATCACGAGCAGGAGCACGAGCACGATTACGACGCTGCAGCCGGGGCAGCGGGAGCCCGCAGCGACTTGTTCAACCGCGCCTTGCGACGCCTGGCGGCGTTCTTATGAATGATGCCGCGCTTGGCGGCCTTATCGATCGCGGAAATCATCGCCTGAACATTCTTGGCTTCAGGCTTCGCCCCGGCGCCGGAAATGCCTTTCTGCATTTTGCGCAAGACGGGTCAGGACACTGCGATTGCGAAGAGAGCGGACGCTGGTCTGGCGAGCGCGTTTGGAAGCGGATTTCGTGTTGGCCATTGGAAGAAATTGTGAGCGTGGAGGGTCGTGGCGGGGCCGAACCGTGTCAAGGCGGGATCGCGGCCCGCGCCGCCCGGAGCGCGGGCTAAGCTGCCCCGGCCGAAGCGAGGAGACTCGTCGTTTCTCTCCTCGGTCTTGCGCGCCGTTTCCGCCGGCTTTTCCGCCGGAGCTCTCGGGTTCAACCGCGTTCACCGGCTCAGCCTTTGGCGGCTCCAGAGTGAAGACCGCGCCGCGCGGCGCTTTCGGAATCTTGGGCAGCTTGCCGTCCACGATCTCGACGATCGCTCCGACAGGCAGCTGCGCGTAGAGCGCCGCGACATCGCGCGACTTCATCCGGATGCAACCGTAGCTGGCGGGCCGGCCGATGCGCTTTTCCTCGCGGCGTGCCGTGAATATAAATGCAGCGGCTGAAGGCGTGCGCGTTGGAAGCTTCGAGGCCGCGCAGCCAGATGATGCGCGTAATGATGGGGTCGCGGCCCTTGGCGCATTCGGCTTGAGGATTTCGCCGGTAAAGCGGCGATTGCGGAAGACGGCTCCAGTCCGGGGCATGATCGCCAATTTTCTCCGCAACCTGGAGGAAACCGAGCGGAGTCGTCATTCGGCCCCAATCGTCGCCCAGCCCGAATTTGGAAGTCGAAACCGGATAGGTGGCCAGCCGGGCGCCATTCCCCATCAGCATCAGCTTCTGGTCTTTCACGCTGATGATGACGCGGCTGGGACCATCGGCGCGGAGGGTCGCCGCGACCGAGAAAAGCGCGGCCAGCAGGAGCGAGAGGCGAACCATCACCGAGTGGTGTTTTACCTGAAGGCCCGAGCTTGTCACGCGGGAAGTGTCGCCGCCGCGCGCTCGCCTGCCGAAACTCATTCGCGGGAACCACTGTCCGAGCGAGGAGAGGGAGACATAGAGAAACCCGATCTGGAACATGGCCAGGAACGGCACCGAAACGAATTGCCGATGCTGAATGGCGAACCAAACGAAGTAGGTGAAATAAATGGCGAACGCCATCTCCGCGATCGGGCAGAAGCGACTTGAGCGGCATGTACTTGCAGGAACGCCACGGCTGAGCTTTGCGCTCGATCCCGTATTTCGGCGTGCGCGCGAAATCCGATTTGTGGTTGAAGACCGCCTCGAGCACGGCCCGGGCGTTATTGAGCGAAAGACCGACGCCAAGAGCCAGCAAGGCGGGCAGGAGGAGAATTTCCTTCATCCAGGTGCGCGGGTTCAGCTCCCGCTGCGCGCATATATAAAAGACGGCGACGGAAACGGAAGCGGTCAGGAAAATCGGGGCGTCGAGAAGGAGCGTTCGAACCCAGCCAGTCTCCGGCCCACCGGTCGAAGGATGGAGCAGCACGCACAAACAGGCCAGCAGAAGGTAGGCGAAGTTTGAGGTCAAATGCGCCGTGGCCTCGATCTTGATGCTGAGCGGAAGGTTGCTGCGCCAGATCGTCGGGAGCAATTTCTTGCAGGTTTGGATCGAACCCTTTCGTCCAGCGATGCTGCTGCGATTTGAAGCCGTTCATGTCCACCGGCAGCTCCGCGGGCGTGATCACGTCCGGGAGGAAGATGAATTTCCAGCCGGCCAGCTGCGCGCGATAACTCAGATCGAGATCCTCGGTCAGCGTGTCGTGCTGCCACCCGCCCGCTTCGTCGATGCACGACCGGCGCCAGAGGCCCGCCGTCCCGTTGAAATTGAAGAAACGTCCGCTGCGGCTGCGGGCCGTTTGTTCCAGCAAAAGATGGCCATCAAGGAACATCGCCTGCACCCGCGTGAGCAGGGAGTAGCCGCGATTCAAATGGCCCCAGCGCGTCTGGATCATCCCCACTTTCGGGTCCGTAAAGAAATGGATGGTCTTCTTGAGCAGGTCGGGGTTGCGGAACGAAATCCGCGTCCAGAATGCAGACGAATTCGCTTTGGGCGGAGGCGAGGCCGGTCTCGAGCGCGCCGGCTTTGAAACCGGTCCGGTCGGTGCGGTGGATCAGCTCCACGTTGAATCCCCTGGCTCTGCAATTCCTCCACGCAGCTAGCGGTGAGCTCGCGGGTATCGTCGGTCGAATCATCCAGCACCTGGATCTGCAGCTGGTCCTTGGGATAATCGATCTCGCTGACCGAGCGCAGGAGCCGCTCGACGACGTAAACCTCGTTGTAGATCGGCAACTGCATCGTCACCCTGGGCAATTCCTCGAAATGGCCCGCCGGCGTCATCGGCCGCTTCCGGTATTTCAGAAAGAGATAGATGATCACATACCGGTGAATCCCGTATGCGGAGAGGCCGATGAGCACACTCATGTAGCAGATCGTCCAGATAATAGAGGCAACACTTCCTTGCATAACGGGTTAGAGAAACTGCCGCCATTGACAGGCGGCAGGGCGACATGATGCCGCTTCCACTGCGTCCGTCAAATCAAAAATCGGGGGTTTGCCCGTTGAAAGCGGAGGCATTTTCGGGGGAACGAAGGGGCAATTCGCGCTCAGCTTAGGGTGATCGCAGCCCGCATGCAAGCGGCAGCCCATTACGGCCCGAATCAAATGAGATGAAGGGTATCTCTTCCGCCGCCACTGCGCTCCCTCTTATAATGATCTATCTGGCGTCTGGCCACCTTCTTCGGCGCGGCCCCGATTAGCGCGCAGGAGCCGGAATCGAAAATCCCGCGGACCATGAGCTGGAAGAACTCGGCGATTAATCCTTATACGGCCCCGCACCTGGCGGATATTTTCCAACAGCTGGACGACCTGAAGCCCCTCCCGTTCGAGGAGCTCAAGCGCGAATTTCCCCAGGCCCCCCACGCCAGCCGGGAACAAATGGGACTGGTCTTCGGCGGCCTGGTGGCCGACGGATTCCTCATCGTGGCCTGCCAGAGGAAAAATCTGGTGGAGGACCTGGGGCGCGTCCTGTTACGGCAAGCGCGGAGCCTCGGCGTGGGCGACCGGGTCATGCGGCACAGCGCCAGTCTGACTGAACTGGGGAAAAAAGGGGACTGGCCGGCGGTGAGGAAAGAGCTGATTTCCACGCAGCAGGATGTTGAGCAGGCGATGACCGAATTGCGCGATCAGAAAATGGCGCACCTGATCGGCCTGGGCGGCTGGCTGCGCGGCCTTGAGATCACTTCCGGCGCGGTCGAGCTCAATTACTCCACTGACCGTGCCGCCGTCCTCTGGCAACGGGACTTGATTAATTATTTCGCCGAAGAAATTGCAGACGCTCCCTCCTCCGGTCGCCCATAAGCCGTTGTTCGTGAAAATCCGGGCCGGCGTGGGCGCGATCCAGGACGCTTTTGAACCATGCCCCCGAAAAATTGAGCCTCGACGAAGTGAAGACCCTTCACGCACGGGCGAAGGAATTGAATCAGGCCATCGCCGCCGCTGAATGAGGCGGCGACAAACGAGAGATCGGGCCTTGCCGCGAGCGATAGAGAGAGCCGAGTTTTTCCTGCGATGTCCTGGTTCCAGTCGATTCCTTTCCTCGCCCACTTGAAGCGGCGGGACCGCGATCGGCTGGCGCGCTACAACATCGTCATCGCCATCCTCCTGGCGGGCTGGTTCCCCTCGATCCTGATGCTGGTCGTTTCCTATACGATCCTAAATTCCACGCTCGAATCCAAAATCCTCCACGACCGCCAGGCCTTCGTGCAGTTGATCGCGCACCTGGTGGCGGATGATCTCAGCCACACGGGAAGCGTCATCGAATATTACCAGAGCCAGCCCGACGTCGCCAAGATGCTGGTCGGACCGACGCCTCGCACGAGCCGCCCAGCAATGGCTGACCCAGACGTTTTATTCGCATCCGCGCATCGACGGCATGTTTATCACTGGCGTCGATGGCCAGCTGATCGCTTCTTTGCCGGCTATTCCCGCCGCCCAAACGCCAGAATTTTTCGACGGCGCTTTGGCGCGAAGGCGCGATGGGATCGCAGGACGTTTATATTTCGCCGGTCCATCCGCGCCTACCGGATGGCCGTATGGCCACCGCAATTGTCGGCGCGGTGCGAACGCCGGAGAGCACCATCGTCGGCTATCTCGGCGTTTGGGTGCTGGTGGAACGAATGGGGCGGCGCTTGTCCTCCATCGATTTTGCGGACAGAGCGATTTGCCAGGTGGTCGATCAAACATGGTTGGCCGCTTTTCGCTAACGAATTTTGCCCCAAACACAGGTCCCGCCCCCGCGCAATCGGCGAAAATCATCGAGGAAATTCGCAGGCTAAAGAGCGGCTCGATCGAGCGGGAGGGCAATCTCTATTCCTTCTCCGCCATCGAACCACCGGGCTGGACGACCATCGTCGAGCAGCCCAAGGCCGTCGCCTACCAGCCGGTCCGCGATCTATTGGATAAGATCACGATCCCCGCCCTCTGGCTGATTGTCGTGACGGCCGTCGCCGCCTGGCTCGCCGGAAAAGTGGCCCGCCGCCAGGCGGAAGCAGCCCGCCGGATCGAGCGCGAAGTCATTTTCAACGAGAAAATCCTGGCGAACATGCCGAGCGGCATCGCCCTGGTCGACCCCGAGTCGCACCATTTTCTCCAGGCAAACCAGGCCTTCGCGGACATGGCCAAGCGTTTCGGCGAACCTGCCGGAAGGGAAGGACATTTACGAGACGGGTTACGAGGAAGTGAAAATCGCGCCCGCCGAAGCCATCGAACGCGTGCTGAATTTTGGTGCGCCGTATCAGCTGGTCGAACAACCGTTCACCGACCGCGAAGGGATGACGCGTTTCGTGAACGTGAATCTGCTGCGGCTGCAAGGGTCGGAGCAGACCATCCAGGGCGTCCTTTATCTGGTGGAAGACAAAACCCGCGACGTAACTTTGCGCCAGGAATTGATCGGGGCGAACGCGGCCAAGGACCAGTTTCTCGCGCTCCTCTCGCATGAACTGCGTAATCCGCTCTCTCCGGTGATCGCTATGGTGGGCGAGCTGGAAGCGAGCGCGCCCGATTCGCCCGAGGTCCGACGCGCCTTCGAGGTCATTCGCCGCAACGTCGAGCTCGAGGCCCGACTGATCGACGATCTCCTGGACGTTACCCGCATCTCCAAAGGCAAGCTTCAGCTCAGCCTCGAGACGGCGAGCGTGCACGAAATTTTGCAGCGCTCATACGAGATTTGCCGGGAGGACATTGCCGCGAAAGATCTGAAGATCGAGTTCCGGCTGCGAGCAGAGAGCGCCTTTGTCGAAGGCGATCCCGCCCGGCTGCAGCAGGTCTTTTGGAATCTGATCAAGAACAGCGTGAAATTTACGCCGGAGAAAGGACGCATCGTCATTGAGACGTTAAACCCCACGCCCGAGAGGGTGGAGATCAGAACGACCGACACGGGCATCGGCATTGAAGCCGACAAAATGGACACAATCTTCAACGCGTTCGAACAGGGCCAGAGCTCGATCACCCGGCGGTTCGGTGGCCTCGGCCTCGGACTTGCCATTTCGAAAGCGATGGTGAGCGCCCATGGCGGGACGATCAAAGCGGAAAGCCGAGGTAAGAATCGCGGCGCGACTTTCATCGTTACGCTCGACACGGTGGCGGCCCCGCCGGTGGCGGCCGGAGCACTGCGAACCGGCGGGGCCGAGAACGGCCGAGACGAAGAGGGCGGAGGTCAAACAGGCGGGTCCGCGCGTGCTGGTCGTGGACGATCACGTCGATACCTGCACCGGCATGAAAATGATGCTGGAACGCCGCGGCTATCGGGTGACGGTGGCGCACACGGCCGATCAAGCAGCGGAAAAGGCGCGGCAGGGCGAGTTTGATCTCGTCATTAGTGATATCGGCCTGCCAGATCGATCTGGCTACGAGCTCATGCGGGAGTTGAGCGCCACCCGAGGTCTGCGGGGCATCGCCCTCAGCGGTTTCGGAATGGAGAATGACGTCAGCCGGGCGCGGGCAGCCGGTTTCTCCGAGCACCTTACAAAACCAATTAACTTCGACCGGCTGGAGGAGGCGATTCAGGCGTTACTCGTAGAGCCTGAACCGGCTATTCAGTCTTGATCGTTCGCAAGCATGCCGGGACGTCCCAAGAATAACGGGACGGGACTAAGCAAATCCCTACTGCCGACAACGGCAACGCGCCTATTGCGCAGCGCTGGTTGCGCCGGCCGCGGCACCCTTTTCCGCGGCCTCCCGCTCGGAGGCTTCCTTCAATTCGCGGGAAAGTTTTTCCACGCGCTGGCGCATGATTTTGCCCGCTTTAAACTTCACCGTCGCCCGTGGCGGAATCACAAAACTGCTCCCCGGCTCGTTCGGATTGCGGCCGACCCGCGGCTTGGTCAGGCGCGGCTGAAACACGCCGAAATTGCGCAATTCGACCGCCACATTGTTGGCCAGACTGTTGGTGATATGGTCGAGCGTGCGTTGCACGACCTCAAAAACGTCGTGCTGCACCATCCCCGTCTGGTTACTGATGGCCACGACGATGTCCCTCTTGGTTAGCTTCGACATACATAAGGTAATCGTGTCCCGGCAGTAAGATGGGGGGGCCGTTTTGCAACAAAATTTACAATATTGCCTGCGATGGAGCCGGCTGCCACGGCCGGAAAGTCGAAGTGGCCTGCATTACCGGCCTGAGGCAGGCCGACTTCAAGATTAGGCCGTCGCCGGACGGCTGAAGATGCGGCTCAGATAATATGAAAGCGCGCTCTGTTCCGCGAGCGCCTTGCGGCGCGACTTCAATTGGCCCTGCACCACTCCGAGCTTGGTGAAAACGCCGTTCCACTCTGTTTCCAGTCGGCGGATTTCTTCGTTTGAAAGCTCGCGGACGCCGCGCACCGAGACGCAACGCTGGAGAACATTCATGGCTCGCCCGGAAAGATCGGACAACACACCCAGGGCCGCGAAAACATGCTCGGTCTCCTGCAAAAGATTCGCCCGCACCTCTGTGAACTGACGTTCCTGTTCGGCCGAAATAATCGGCCGGGCTTTGTCGAGGCCGTAGGTGATCAGGTCGTGCAGCTTCTTCCAATTATCGAGCTGCAAAGTGAGCAGCCGAAGCTGGGTTTCCAAGGATTTATCTCTCATACAGGCCCTGTCGCTGAAAGTTCCAGGGTCTCGTCGAGTTTCTGCAGATTATCGATGAGCAGATGCGCCCATGGGCGATCAACGGTTTGTACCTGGCTGATGATTCCTTCTTCGAAATAAAACCGGCCCTGGCGCCAGCGGAAAATTTCAGCCACGGCCGATTCGCCTTCGAGCGATCCAAAGACCGCGTGCCGCACCGAGCCGTGCGCGAGGTAAATCTCGCTGTTGCCACGTCCCGATTTGAAGGTGAAGCGGCCGCTGCGTTGGCCGAGGCAGCTCATCTGCAAGATCTCGGCCGCCGAAAATTGGTTAAGATTGCCGATGAGCGAATGGCAGGGATCGATCCCTTCCGCCGGCGTTCCTCCCCGAGCCAGGGAAGCGACGAAGCTTTGGAGCTGTCCTCGAAGGCTCCGCTCGCTGCCATTGCTGATGATTCGAGTGATTTTTTGCTGCTGTGCTGTTGCGTCGGCCTGTGCGTCATTCGTCTTCGGTGCGAGGCAGACGATTTTCAACGAGGGGAAATGCTGGCGGGCGCTGGTGGCCTGGTCCATGGCGATCGGGGCCTCCCCCTCGACGACAAATCCATCGAAATTCTCATCCATCAACACCGACACAGCGTCGGCCATGGTGCGGACGACCCGGGTCTCGATTTCGTCAATCTCGTCGAAAATGGCTAGCGCTCGGTCTTGAAAGACCGGGTCTGCATTCAATATGAGGAGCCTCGTTTCCACAAATGCGCGTCGAAAGGTAAAAAGTAGGTAGCAGGAAGCTTGCCTGCCCATACGTCTAAAAGGTCGCGTTCGAGCTATAGCCGCTTTCCTCAGGATTTACGCCAGGGTTGCCGAGGCGCCGGGGCCGCATAGTGTCTCGGCGCGATCTCATTGGCCGTCCGGAAATGCACTTTTGCGACTTTTCGCAGGGCATCGGGGCCTCCCTCGTCCACAATCGCCTTCGCGGCTTCCTTCACCTGGGCCGAAACTCCGCGGCCCAGCTTCACGCCCGAGCGCCTTCCCCGCTCGCTCCAGCCAGTCGATAAACGCCTCGCGGGCCAGGATGGAGGCGGCCGCCACCGCCAGGTCGGATTCGGCCTTCGTTCGTTGTTCGAGCTGAATCGCTTTCCCGTGCTGGAGCAGCGCCCGCTCGATCACCCTCGCATCCGCGAATTTATCCGATAACGCGCGCGGACAGTCCGGCTTCTTTGCCAGCAGGTTTTCAATCACCCGCGCGTGTCCCCAACCCAGCAGACTGTTGAGGTTGCCGAACTTTTCGTAGAGATCGTTGTAGCGCTCCGGCCCGATCGCCACGGTGTCGCCCACGGCTCCCGGCGTTGTCTTGATGATCTTCGCTAGGGCCCGGATGCGCGCATCGGAGCCGATTCGTTTGCTGTCCTGAATGCCCGCGTCCATGAAGTTTCGCGCGATATCGCGGTCGACATAAACCCCCGCGATGACCAGCGGGCCGAAAAAATCGCCTTTGCCGCTTTCGTCGATGCCGAAATGCGGCTCGAACATCTCCGGCGAATGCACCTCTTCGTAGCCGAGCTTCGCCTCCTCGAGAATTTTCGGTTCGAGCTCGAATTGCACGAACTCCTCGATTCCCTTCCCCTGCAGCAGAACCTTCGGCCCTTTCTCGTAGACAGCGACGCTCAGTTTGTTTTTCTGGGCGAAGAAGAGCGTGTACGGCCGCTCGCCGAATTCGAAGCCGAGATCCTTCAGCAAGGCTCGGAGCTTCGTCGCCTGGTCCGTCGAGAGCGGGTGAGTATATGAGTTCATCCTTCGCGGAGAAGAACGTCCAACGTCCAACGTCCAACGTCCAACGTCCAAATCAGAACTCTTTCATTGAGCGTTGGACGTTGAACGTTGGACGTTGGACGTTTCTCATCCACGTGAATCTTGCCTTGCCCGCCGCCTCATTTCGGCGCTCTCTCCTTGCCTGGTACCGCCAAAACGGCCGCGATCTTCCCTGGCGCCGCACCCGCGACCCCTACGCCATCCTCGTCTCCGAGTTCATGCTCCAGCAGACCCAGGTCGCTACCGTGCATCCCCTACTATGAGGAATGGATGCGGCGTTTCCCCAATTTCGCCGCTCTCGCGAGGGCCTCCGAACAGGAAGTGCTGCATGCCTGGCAGGGCCTCGGCTATTACGCGCGCGCTCGTAATCTTCGGGCGACGGCCATCGCCGTCATGGAAAGACATGGCGGCAGTTTTCCGCGGGAGGTCCAGGCCATCGAAGCCCTTCCCGGCATCGGCCGCTACACGGCCAACGCTGTCGCGACGTTCGCGTTCGATCAAGCCGTGCCGATCGTCGAAGCGAACATCGCACGGTTGCTCGCCCGATTGATCGATCTTCAAACCCCGATCGATACGCGTGTCGGACGCGAAAGGCTCTGGTCGCAAGCCGAAGCTCTGTTGCCCAGTCGCGCTCCGGGAGCGTATAACTCCGCGCTAATGGATCTGGGCGCACTCGTCTGCACAGTCCGTCCCAAATGCGAAGTCTGCCCGGTGAAAGGTTGCTGCGCCGCCACGGAACCTGCAGCGCTCCCACGAAAAAAGCCGCGACCCGCGCTCCAGCTCCAGGCCGAACATCACAGCTTTTTTGTTCGACGGCGTCAGGTATTGCTCGAGCAATCCCAGGATCGATGGCGCGGGATGTGGATGCTGCCGAGGTTGCAAAAGCCACCCTCGTCCATTCAGCCGCTGCATCGATCCGAATTTCCGTTCACCCATCATCGCATCACCCTGATGGTCTTCGGGCAGAAACGCTTGCCGCGCCTAACCAATCCTACTCAACGCTGGTTCTCAATCGACGCCCTCGATTCCCTCCCCCTTCCCTCACCGCATCGTCGTGCTTTGGCCGCCCTCCTCGGCTCGATCTGCGATCGACGGCTCCTAATTCGACGTTGGACGTTGGGCGTTGGACGTTGGACGTTTTCCGATGCCCGCCCTTCAGCAGCTCCCCGACGCCCACGGCCATTTCGGGCCCTACGGCGGAATGTTCGTTCCCGAAACGCTGATGTCCGCGCTCTGCGACCTGACGGCGGAATACGAACGCGCCAAAGCTGATCCGGCATTTCAAAGCGAGCTGGATGAACTGCTCGGCGATTTCGCCGGGCGTCCGACTCCCCTCTATTTGGCGGAGCGCCTCACGAAGAAGCTCGGCGGCGCGAAAATTTACCTGAAGCGCGAGGATCTTCTCCACACCGGCGCCCACAAAATCAACAACGCCCTCGGCCAGATCCTGCTCGCGCGGCGGATGGGCAAAAGGCGCATCATCGCTGAGACCGGCGCCGGCCAGCATGGCGTGGCCACGGCGACCGTCGCGGCCCGATTCGGATGCGAGTGCGTGATTTACATGGGCGCGGTCGACATGGAGCGGCAGGCGCTCAACGTCGCGCGCATGCGCTTTCTCGGCGCGAAAGTCGTCACGGTCACTGCTGGCCAGGCGACGTTGAAGGAGGCGATCAACGAAGCGATGCGCGATTGGGTGACGAACGTTCGCACCACCCATTACATCCTCGGCTCGGCGCTCGGCTCACATCCCTATCCGATGATGGTCCGCGATTTTCACCGCGTCATCGGAGTCGAAGCACGCCGGCAAATTCTGGAGCGCGAGGAGCGGTTGCCGGATCTGCTCGTCGCCTGCGTCGGCGGCGGCAGCAACGCGATCGGGCTCTTCCACCCTTTCCTGGATGACGAATCGGTCCGAATGATCGGCGTCGAAGCCGGCGGCGAGGGTATTCGCACCGGCAAACACGCCGCGCGTTTTCAAGGTGGCAGGCTCGGCGTTCTCCAAGGCACGAAGACTTTCCTGCTCGCAAATGACGATGGCCAGATCGAGCTGACCCACTCCGTTTCCGCCGGGCTCGACTATGCCGCGGTCGGCCCCGAGCACAGCTATCTGCGCGACAGCAAACGCATCGAATACGATTACGCGACAGATGACGAAGCGCTGGCGGCGTTCCGGACGCTCGCCGAAACGGAAGGGATCATCCCCGCGCTGGAAACGGCCCACGCCATCGCGCACGTGATTAAGATCGCGCCTTCGCTCGCGTCCGATAAACTCATCATCGCGAATTGCTCCGGTCGCGGCGACAAGGACGTTGCCCAGGCCGCGGCGCACTTCGGTTTCTAATATGCGCAGCATGACCGGTTATGGGCGGGGCGATGCCGATTACGGCAGGCACGAAATTCAGCGTCGAGCTGAACTCCGTGAATCGGAAACAGAGCGACATCGTCATCAATCTTCCGCGCGATCTCGCCGCGCTCGAGCCGCGAATCCGCCAGGCCATCAACGAAAAAATCTCGCGCGGCCGCATGAATGTCGTGGTCGCCTTGCACGAAGGCGCGAACAGCACGCACAAGCTCGCGCTCGATACCGGCCTGGCCCGCTCCTATCATGAAGCGATGCTGACGCTGCAAAAGGAATTGAGCGCGCCGGGCGAAATCACGATCGGGACGATCTTGCAGGCGCCGGGCGTGATGCGTTCGCCGGAACACAGCCTCGATGCCGACGAAGCCTGGCCTGTCGTGCAGCGAGCTCTCGGGACTGCGCTGAATGAATTAATCAAAATGCGCGAGCGCGAAGGGAAACATCTCGCCAAAGATTTGATCCATCGCCTCAAAGTCCTGCGCCAGGAGATCAAAGAAATTCGCGCCGTGTATCCGGAGGTCGTGAAGAAATACCGGAACACGCTCATCGAGCGAATCGAAAAGGCCGGGCTCGAATCTCCCTGTCGAAGATGAACGCCTGCTCAAGGAGGTCACGTTCTTCGCGGATCGCTCGGACATCTCGGAAGAGCTGACGCGGCTCGAGAGCCACCTCGCGCAGTTCGCGCATCACCTGCGCAAGAACGAGCCCGTCGGGCGCACGCTCGAATTCATCAACCAGGAAATCTTTCGCGAGCTGAACACGCTCGGCGCGAAATCGAACGACGCGGCCATTTCCCAACATGTCGTTGCTTGCAAATCGGAAATGGAGAAAATCCGCGAGCAAATCCAAAACCTTGAGTAAACAATTCACCCGCACCGGGATTCTGTTCGTGGTCTCCGCGCCCTCGGGCGCCGGGAAGACGACGCTTTGCGACGCGCTCCGCCAGACGCCCGACTTCGTTTACTCTGTTTCCTGCACCACCCGGCCGCCGCGCGCCGGGGAGATCGACGGCGAGGATTATCATTTTATCTCCGAGAAAGATTTCGCCGATCGCGCCGAGGCCGGCGATTTCCTCGAATACGCGAACGTCCATGGCCGGTATTACGGCACGCTGCGCAAACCGCTCATCACCAATTTGGAAAACGGCGTCGATGTCTTGATCGATGTCGACATTCAGGGCGCCGCGGCCATTCGCACCTTCGATGATCCGACGATTCGGAAGGCGCTGTGCGACGTCTTCATCATGCCGCCCGATCTCGACGAATTGCGACGGCGACTGACCAAGCGCGGCACGGAGACGCCCGAGCAGATCGAGGTGCGGATCATGACCGCCGCGCGCGAGATGGAGTTGTGGCGGGACTATCGCTACACCATCATCAGCAAATCGATGGAGGAAGACCTGCAGAAGTTCCGGAATATCATGGGAGCCGAACGCTATCTGAGCCGCCGTTTGGCCTTAAGCTGATGATCGATAAGAAAACCAAATGCGTCGTCCTCGGCGTGACGGGCTCCATCGCCGCCTACAAATCCGCGGAACTGGCGAGCTTGCTCGTGAAGCAGGGCCACGACGTTTTCGTCGTCATGACGCGGGATGCCGTCGAGTTCATCACGCCTCTCACGCTCCAGACGCTTTCGAAGAATCCCGTCAGCACCAGCTTCTTCGACGAAAAGGAAAACTGGCGGCCGGGACACATCGAACTGGCCGATCGCGCGAACCTGCTTCTCATCGCGCCGGCCACCGCGAACGTTATCGCCGAGCTTGCGCATGGACTCGCGAGCCATCCGCTTGCGGCCATCGCGCTGGCCACCCGCGCGCCGATTCTGATCGCGCCGGCCATGAACGGAAAAATGTGGGAGCACCCCGCCACGCAAGAAAACGTCGAGACTTTGAAAGCGCGCGGCGTGGAATTCATCGGGCCGGAAGAAGGAATGCTCGCCTGCGGCTATGAAGGCGTCGGCCGTTTGTGGAAAGTCGACGACATCGCTTTTCGCGCGGAGTTCCTCCTGGCGCGCCAGGATAATTTGATCGCGTGAGGTTCGTCGTCACTGCCGGGCCGACGCGGGAAGCGATCGATCCCGTTCGCTTCATCAGTAATCGCTCGTCCGGGAAAATGGGATACGCGATCGCGGAAGCGGCGCTCGCTCGCGGGCACGAAGTCACCCTCATCTCCGGTCCGGCTGGCATCGCGCCGCCGCCTCGCGCGAAATTCGTTTCCATCACGACCGCCGACCAACTTTACGATGCGGTCCATCGCGCGGTGCGCGCGTGCGACGTGCTCGTCATGTGCGCCGCGGTGTCCGACTACCGGCCGGCCACCGGCCCGCGCGCAAGATGAAGAAGCGCAAATCTTCCTTCGCGCTGAAGTTAGTCCCGACTCGCGACATTCTCGCTTCGCTGCCGACGGATGACCGCAATTACCTCGTCGTCGGCTTCGCCGCGGAGACGCACGATCTGAGAATCAACGCGCGGAAAAAACTGCGCAGGAAAAATTGCGACATGATCGTCGCGAACGATGTGAGTCGAAGCGATTCGGGAATGGAAAGTGACGAAAATGAAGTCGTGATTTTCTTTCGAAACGGCGAATCGGAAAAAATTTCGCGCGCTTCCAAAAAAATTATCGCGCGCGAGCTCGTGAAAAAAATTGCAAAGATGTTTGAAAAAAGTTTGACAAAAAAATCGTGATGATTACTGACAGTGTTAAGTGAAGTTAAAAAAATCCTTCACCAACCCACCGCGTTAGCGGACCGAAAGGGGGGATTAGTCGATATGGCAGCTAAGAAAAAAGCAAAGAAAGCTCCCGCCAAGAAAAAGGCGGCCGCGAAGAAAAAGAAACATTAGTTTCATTTAATTCGCTCACGAGCTACGGAGCTTTTCGTAGTTCCAACCTATAACTTCAACCCGGGGGGAGAATTCATTTTCTCCTCCCGGTTTTTTTGTCGTTGAGAGGTTGATGCAGTTGAGAGGAGTCTGACTCGACATTTTTCTACTCACTCAACCTCACCTCTCAACCTCTCAACCTGCATGACCCATTACCTCGACGCGGCGGTGGAAGCCGCGCGGGCCGCCGGCGAATTGCTCCGGCATAGTTTTCACCAACCGCTCCGCGTCAACTCCGCGGAAAAGCACGACATCAAGCTCGAGATCGATGTCCGCGCCCAAACCTTGATCACCGATTTGCTCCTCAAGAAATTTCCGGAGCACGCGCTTTATGGCGAGGAAGGAATCGTCGGCGACCAGACCAGCGATCATCAATGGGTGGTCGATCCGCTCGACGGCACCGTAAATTTTTACTACGGGATCCCGCATTTCTGCGTATCGATCGCGCTGCGCTACATGGGCGAAATTATTGTCGGCGTCATTTACGATCCGATTCGCGACGAACTCTGGACGGCGCAAAAGGGAGGCAAGCCGACCTTGAACGGGAAAGAATTCCGGGTGAGCGAACGCGCGGATCTGGCGGAGGCGGTCGTCTCCGTCGGCCTTTCGAAAACGGGCGTCACGATCGCGGCCGGCCTGCCGTTGCTCCAGGAAATGGTGCATCGCGCGCGCAAATGCCGGCTGATGGGAAGCGCCGCGCTCGACATGGCCTACGTGGCGTGCGGACGGTTCGATGCTTACATCGAACAGGGCATCAGCCTGTGGGACATCGCGGCCGGATGGATTCTCGTCGAAACGGCGGGCGGCAGAGTGGAGATGAAACCGCGCACGGACATGAAAGATAAATACAGCATCATCGCCTCGAATGGCGTGATCGATTTGAAACTTTGAGCATGATCAGGTGTGGAAACGGTTACGACGCGCATCGGCTGGCTCCGAATCGAAAGCTGATTCTGGGCGGCGTGGAGATTCCGTACGAGCGCGGACTGGATGGGCATTCGGATGCGGACGTGCTTTGCCATGCGATTGCGGACGCGCTCCTGGGTGCGGTGGGCGAAAGCGATATCGGCCATCATTTTCCGAACACGGACGAATCGATTCGCGGCATCAGCAGCATCGAAATCCTGCAGCGGGTGACCGCGCTGCTCGGGGAGATTCACGCGCGCCCGTTGAATGTGGACGCGACGTTGATCGCGGAAGCGCCCAAGATCGCGCCGCATATTCCGGCGATGCGGGAGAAGATCGCAGCGGCCTTACATCTCGAGCCGACGCGCGTCAGCATCAAGGCCACGACGAACGAGGGGCTCGGATGCGATCGGGCGCGGCGAAGGGATGGCCGCCATGGCGGTGGCGACGGTGGAGCAGGATTGAGCCGCCGCGAGCCATGGCGATTCGTTTTTTCAACACCTATTCGCGCGAAGCTCGAGGAATTCGAGCCGCTCGATCCCGCGGGCCGCGAAGTGAAGATGTACACCTGCGGGCCGACGGTTTACAGCTACGCGCACATCGGCAATTTCCGCGCGTATCTCTTCGAAGATCTGCTCCAGCGGCATCTCGAACTGCGCGACTACAAGGTGCGACGCGTGATGAACATCACGGACGTGGACGACAAGACGATCCGCGGCTCGCGAGAGGCCGGCGTTCCGCTGGCCGAATTCACGGCGCCGTTCAAGAAGGCGTTCTTCGACGATCTCGACACGCTTCGAATCAAGCGGCCCGATTTTTTTCCGGAAGCAACCGATCCGCGTGAGATCAGCGAAAATGATCGAGATGATCAGCACCCTGATGGAGCGCGGCCTGGCTTATCAGGCGGAAGACAAATCCGTCTATTTTCGGATCAACAAGTTTCCGGATTACGGAAAGCTTGCCCATATCGATCTCACGGAACTGCGTTCAACGGGCCGGGTGAAAAGCGATGAGTACGAGAAGGAGAACATCGGCGATTTCGCGCTTTGGAAAGCGTGGGATGAAGAGGACGGACCGGTGAAATGGGAAAGCCCGTGGGGGCGCCGGCCGGCCGGGATGGCACATCGAGTGCAGCGCGATGGCGACGCAACTTCTCGGGCGAGCAGCTCGATATCCATTGCGGCGGAGTGGACAACATTTTTCCGCACCACGAAGCGGAGATCGCGCAGACGGAGGGATGCACGGGAAAGAAGTTTGTCCGCTACTGGCTGCATTGCGCGCACCTCATGGTGGATGGGCAAAAGATGGCGAAGTCGCTCGGAAATTTTTATACGCCACGCGATGTGATCGGGAAGGGATACAGCGGGCGCGAGGTGCGATACGCGTTGATGCGGGTGCATTACCGCGCGCCGCTCAATTTCACGTGGGAGGGAATGGAGGAGGCGCGGGTGGCGCTGGGGAGGATTGATGACTGGGTGCGGAGGCTGCGGGAGAAGGCGAGGAGGAAGAAAACGTCCAACGTCCAACGTCCAACGTCCAACGTCGAACGGCAGAGGCTCGGGGTTTGAAGAGGCGCTTGATGATGATCTCAATATCTCGGGAGCGCTGGGATTTTTGTTTGAGACGATTCGGCAGACGAATCGGGCGCTCGATTCGGCGGAGATGAACGGAGCGGAGGCAAGGTCGTGGCTGGAGTGGTGGGAGCGGATCGATCGGGTGCTGGTCCTCGGCGGGGAAGAGGCGGCGATGCCGGCGGAGATTGCGGCGCTGGGTGAGGCGCGGGTGCAGGCGAGGCTTGCAAAGGATTGGAGAAAAAGTGATGAATTGCGCGACGAACTCGCCGCGCGCGGATGGGAAGCCCGCGACACCAAGGACGGGCAGAAGATCACGCGGCGGGGCGGAGTTTAGTTCACCACACGATGTTTGCGCCGGCGGAATTCCTCAGTCTCGAGCACACGGCGCATCCGAAGCTTTTCGAATCGCAGAAATACGTCTGGGACGCGCTGAAGCAGATCTCGAGTTATCTGCAGTTTCGGCTGAAGCCGGCCGTTCTCGGCGAGCTGGTGGGCAAGCCGTTTATCAGCAACGCGGTCTTTGTCGGGGCGGGAACCATCGTCGAGCAAGGCGCGATGCTCAAAGGACCGGCGTGGATCGGCGAGAACTGCCATATTCGCAGCGGTTGTTACGTGCGCGAAAACGTGATCGTGGGAAATGGCGTGGTGATGGGGAACTCGTGCGAGTTCAAGAACTGCATCCTGTTCGACGACGTCCAGGTGCCGCACTTCAATTATGTCGGCGATTCAATTTTGGGGCACCGCGCGCATCTCGGGGCCGGCGTGATTCTCTCGAACGTGAAGCTGGATCATAAGGAGATCCACGTGAGCGCAGCCGATGGGGACATCGCGACGGGGTTGACGAAATTTGGAGCGATTGTTGGCGACCGGACAGAGGTCGGTTGCAACGCAGTGATCAACCCGGGGTCGGTGCTGGGGCGGGATTGTTTGGTTTATCCAGGGGCGAATTTCAGGGGGGTGCTGCCGAGCGCGAGCGTGGTGAAGGTGCGGCAGACGTTGCAAGTGATGACGCGGCGGGCGCCGAGTGGTGGGTAAGGCCGGCAGTTCGCGCAAGAGAGAGCGGATGGGCAGGGATTCGAACCCTGGTTGCCTTGCGGCAAACACGCTTTCCAGGCGTGCGCATTAGACCACTCTGCCACCCATCCTTGTCTGACTCTTGCTCCTGATCCTCATCGTGCTCCTGATCAATCTGAAGATCATGAGCAGGATCATGATCATCAGCAGGAGTTTTAAAGCTGCAACCGGCGGAACAGTTCGTCGAGCGGGAGTTGCAAGCCGATATAGAATTCGCCGAAATCGCCATACAGGGCGCTGACTTCATCAAAGCGCATTTGGTAGACGATTGATTTGATCTGAAAAGTGTCGCGCGCGAACAGCGTGACGCCCCATTCGGCGTCGTCGAGCCCGCTCGAACCGGTGATGAGCTGTTTTACCTTGCCGGCGTATTGGCGGCCGACCGCGCCGTGACCAAGCATGAGCTTGCGACGATCTTCCGAAGGCAATGAATACCAGTTGCGTGTTTCGCCGCGCCGCTTGCTCATGTTGTAAAAACAAACCACCGGCCAGTCTGGCAGCGTCGGATAGACTCGCTCGTGCCGGTAATGCTTCATCCGCTCGTCGAAGGCCGCCATCGCTTTCTCAAACTCAGGCGAACCGCGACTGATCTTCTGTTCATTCTCCAGCACGGCCGCGTACTCTTCCGCGCTCGTCTTGTATTCGCTTTCCTCCGTCAGCGAGAGGTAGCTGTAAACCGGAACGAGAACGTCGGCGCCCAAGCGAAAGACTGAGCTGTTTCTCGATCCGATTCGCGGCGTGGAGATCGGGCGTGATCAACATGAAGCCGAGATCCGCTTTCGGCGTGACGATGCTCATCGTGATAAGCTGAGTGGATTCGAGCGCCCGGATTTCCTGAACGAGCGAGGAGAGCGCGACCTTGGCGTTCCGTTGCTCCTCCGCGCTGAGCAATTGCCATTGGCCATGCTCGATCCGGTAATAGAGATGGAGACAGTGCCAGCCCTGCTCCGGAATCAGCGCGGTCTGTTCCTCGCTCATCGGATCAAACCGGAGCATTTGCCGGCTTGGGCAAATGTTCGAGGCAATATTCTTCGCCATCACGCGCTACGCGAAATTCCCGATTCGGATCGCTCAATTCCGTGGCGCCGCAGGTCTTGCATTTGTGGAGCGGCTCCTCATCGCTGCGCGATTGGACTTCGAAACGTTTACGGCGGCCCGCCACTTCTTTCCGATGCCGCGCCTGCTGGATCGCTTCCGGACCGAAGAAAAGGAGATAGTTGGAAAACGCCGCGATCATCGCCGCCTTTTCCGAGAGGGGACCGGTGATGAAGCCGAGAAGCAGAAAGGCGGCGTGCGATCCAGGCCAGCCACTTCAATTTCATGGGCAGGATGAACAGGACGTAGATCACTTCATCCGGGCAAAGGGTGGCGGCAGCGAAGAAAAGGGAAGCCGCGAGCATCGTGTTCGAGAATTGCGCGCCGAAGATGAAAGCGGCGATGGTCGTTCCGATCATCCCGACCAAAAAATAAAGAGTGGTGCGAAACGCCCCCCACCCGCCCTCGACCTGTTCCCCGATGTACCAAAGGAACCAGAGGGCCATCAAAACCCAAAGCGGTTGCGCCGGGCCGGGCTGACCGATCCCCTTTGGGATAAAAATGTAAGTGACCAGCCGCCAGATTTCCCATTGCCGGATGCGCGCCGGGTCCAGATCCAGAAGATTGAAGATCTCAGGATTCAAAAACGTCAGGACGTAGACGAGCGCCGTGAAGGCGACGACGAGGCGGATCAGCCCGGGGATGGCAATGAAGCCGATGCGCCGTTCCAGTTTGTCCAGGAGTGTCATCGTTCCGTGCACGGTAGAGAAAGCGGGCCGCGCTTCAACTAGGCACCCTGCGTTGACACCAAAGTCGCGGCGTCTAGGATGACGCGGATGAGTGATGCCGCGCAGAGAAAAACGCCGCTCTACGACGAACATGTGCGGCTCGGCGCGAAGATGATTCCGTTCGGCGATTGGATCATGCCGGTGCAATACAGCGGGATCATGGACGAACATCAGGCCGTTCGGAAAAACGTCGGCGTTTTCGACATTTCTCACATGGGGCAATTGACGGCGACCGGTCCGCAGGCGGGCGCCTGGCTGAATGAGATGCTCACCAACAACATCGACAAACTCGAGGTGGGCACCGGCCAATACACTTTCCTGCTCAATGAACGCGGCGGGATCATCGACGACCTGATCGTCTATCGAACCGCGCCGGAAGAATTCCTTCTGGTCGTGAATGCGTCGCGGACGGATGAAGATTTCGCGTGGCTCCAGAAGCACCTCGAGAACAGGGCCGAGCTGCAAAATCGCAGCGCTGATTACGGGGGGCTCGCGATTCAGGGACCGCGCATCATCGAGCTTCTGCAGGCGCTGGTCGGCAAGGAGGCCGAGCTCCCGGCGCGCAATCAGATCAAGGAATTTGATTACGACGGCATCAAACTTAAACATCGCGCGAACTGGCTACACCGGCGAAGATGGCGTGGAGGTTTTCTTCCCGGCCGAGGCGGCGGCGAAAGTCTGGAACGATGTTCTGACAAAGGGCAAGGAACTCGGCATTCGTCCCTGCGGACTCGGCGCACGCGACACGTTGCGCCTGGAAATGTGTTATCCGCTGAACGGCTCCGATCTTTCGCCCGAGCACAACCCGATCGAAGCCGGCCTCGGTTTCTTCGTTGATCTCAAGAAACCGAAATTCATCGGCCGCGAAATTTTGGCCCAGGCCAAGGAAAGCGGCACCGCGAACCGGCTCGTTCCGTTCCGCATGAAAAGCAAAGGACCGCCCCCGCGCCCGCATTATTCTGTCTGGCGCGAAGGCGAAAAGGTCGGCGAGGTCACGAGCGGAACATTGTCGCCGAGCTTGAATGAAGGGATCGGGATGGCCTACGTTGCCTCCGCGCACGCGAAAACTGGCTCCGAACTCGAGATCGAAATTCGCGGGCAAAGACTTCCGGCCGTCATCGAGAAAAAACCGTTCTACAAAAAATCATGAATGTTCCTGACGATCTTTCTTACACCGAGTCGCACGAGTGGGTCCGCGCTGAAGGCGAGAACGCGCGGGTCGGGATCACCGATCACGCGCAAGCGGAGCTGACCGACGTGGTTTACGTCGAGCTGCCGAAAGTGGGCGCCAAGGCCGAGGCCAAGAAGCAGATTGCGGTCGTGGAGTCGGTGAAGGCGGCGAGCGATATTTATGCGCCGGTCGCCGGCACGGTGGTCGAAGTGAACAAGGCTCTGGAAGGAAATCCGGCGTTGATCAACACCGACCCATTCGGCGAAGGCTGGATCTTCGTCCTGAAAATGGATTCGCCGGATGACGTCAAGCAACTGAAAGACGCGGCCGGCTATCGCGCTGCGATCGGCTAGCGCTTCGCTTTGACTCGGACCTGCACGGGTGGTGCGGGACTGAGCATTTCTTCAACGAACCGGACGAGGTCGTCCAGCGTCACGGCCGCGGCGAGGAAGCTGTAACCGCTGATAAATCCACCGGTCATCACCTTCTTTTCCGTTGCCGGATTTCCGCTCAAGAATAGAAACGGCGTGTCCTTGAGAGCAGGGTTCGTTTTGGAGCTGACGATTCACATCTTCGCCTTCTGAGGTCCTGGCGGCATCGAGCAAAACGAGATCGGGGCGGAACCAGGGGGCGGCGTGCTGGGCGAGGCGGACGTCCGGCTCTACCTTGACGAGATACCGGCCGGTGCTTTCGAGAGCGCGCCTAACGAGCGCAGTGACGTTAGGCTCGTGATCCACCAGCAGGATCTTCTTCAAGAACTTCACGCTGGCCCTTCCAAGCATCGGATGTGCCACCGGCGACCCTCGGCCTTTTTGGAGCCGGCACGCCCGTGCCGGAGAGTTGGTCAGGCGTTCCCCTACGGTCCCGCTACTGCGGGAGCAGGCCGTCTCCAGTCAGAGCGTGTTAGCCGAAGATGCCGAGATTGGGATGCGCGAAACGGCCGATATTTGGCAGCACGGTCGGCAAGTCTGACGCGCTGACGCCGAACCAGGTTGCCAGCGTCGCCGACATTTCGTCGACCGACGTGGTCGGAATCCAGCGGCCCTGGCCGGTGTCGTCAGGTCCATTGACCGCGAGCGTCGGGAAAGTGCCGAACAATCTGCCGCCCTGGACAGCGCCACCGAGCACGAATTGGTGGCTGCCCCAGCCGTGATCGGAGCCGGTCCCGTTCGTCGGAAAGGTCCGGCCGAAATCCGAGGCGGTAAACGTCGTCACGTTTTGCGCGACGCCGAGCTCGTTGGTCGCGGCGTAAAATGCGTTCAGGGCCTGGCTCAATTCGGTGAGAAGATTTGCCTGGCCGGTCAGTTGATCGCCATGGGTGTCGTAACCGCCCACCGAGCAGAAGAAGATCTGGCGTTGCATGCCGAGATTAGTCCGCGCGGCGATGAGCCGGGCCACCATCCTGAGCTGATTGCTTAGCGAGGTGGTGGGAAAAACGGTTTGCAGCGCGGGGACACCGGCCAGGGCGGAGGTGAGCAGCTCGTTCGCGGCGATGGAACGCGAGACCGTGTCGGAATAAGCCTGCTCAAACAAATTGTTGTGCGGAAGGGCGAGCAAATCCTTGAAGGCTTGCAAACGAACGTTGGCATTTGCGCTGCCATCGAAGCCGGCGAGACCGACGCTGCCGTTCGGGGAAACGGTGTAGGGGATGACGGTATTGCCGACTTCGAACGTGTTCGTCCCGGCGATCGAGATGCAGAGAGAAATCTTGGAATCGCCGTTGAGCGACTTGAGGACGTCGCCTAATCGTCCGCCCCAGCCCGTTTTCGAAATCTGGTCCGGGACGGAGGTCTGCCACTGCACAGATTGGTCCGCGTGCGAAAAGAGCTGCGGCGGGACCGCGGCGCCGCCAGCGAGATATTGGGCGCGCGTGACCGGCGCGACCAGGGTGCCGACATTCGCGACGATGCCGAGCTTGCCCTGATTAAAAAGCGATTGGAGCTCGACGAGGTTCGGATGGAAGCCGAAATCGCGGCCATCGCCATTCTGGAGGGTGAGAGGAAGAAGCGACGCCTGCGGAATGGCGAGAATGCCGCGAGCCGCGGCGTAGGAATCATAACCGCTCGTGTCTCGCGGAACGATGACGTTATTGGCATCGTTGCCCCCGAAAAGAAAGAGGCAGACGAGGGCCTTGTAGTCGCCGCCGGGGATCGTGGCCGCGCTCAGACGCCGCAGATCGAAGATGGTGTTGAGCAACCCGGACGTGCCCAGAGCGGCGCAGGCGGCCTGGCGGATGAAGGTGCGGCGAGTAGGTGCGTACATAACTATTTGTCCACGGTGAACTCGGGCGAATTGATGACGAGATAGATCGCCGTCCGCGACGCGCTCGGTGGGATTGGTGGCTGGAATCTGGGTGACGGCGTTGATGAGGATGCTCCGCATCGCGGGCGACATGTTGCCGGCCATCAACAAAGTGTTCAGATGATCGACCAGCTGAGTGGGATTCGCGGCCATCGCGATCTCGTTGGAGAGATTCAGGGTCACTCTGGCCGTCGATGGGCCCAGGCCGCCATTGATCCCGGTTCGTAAATAATTCGCAACGGTGACCACCGTCGTTTCATTGGTGATTTCGAGCTCGGGGCTTTTCAGGCCGGCTTCGGCGATGGCGCCCGGCGCGGAGTAATCGGGACTGAAGAAGTTAAAGACGGTGGGCGAATGCATCGCCTCCTGCGCCGAGATTCGCGTTGGCGCCGCGGATCGAGAATTTTCCGTCGGGCGAGGTAGCGCCGAAAGCGCGCAAGAGATTGGTCAGGCGAATGACCGGCTCGCGCATGTGTCCCGCGCCTTGCGTCGTCTTCGCGCTGCCGCGGGCGTCGTAATCCATCAGGATCGCGCGCACCACCGCCCGCAAATCGCCGCGGACGCCCTGGCCGTTGTTATTGAAGACCGAGGCGACGCGATAAAGATAGCCCGGGACTCGGATTGCTCGTGACCAGGCGCTGAATCAATTGCCGGCAGATGAACGGGCCGACGTTCGGATGATTGAAGACGGTGTCGAGCGTTGTCTTCAAATCCTCCGCGGCGCTTTGATTGGCCGGAAGCATGACGCCATCCAAGATCGTTTTCGCGTCGGTCGAATGGCGCGTGGGAACGTTGACCATCGGGCTGCGCCAATTGGCGGGCGGATTGAAAATATAGGGCGTGGTGGCCTGGAAATACGTCCAGCCGGTGCAAACGGCGGCGGTGCCGAGAATGGCGTCCTGGCCGTAGGTCTCGATCGGGAAGCCGGCCGCGTCGAGGGTCAGGCTGCCGTCGAGATTGAGCCGATAGAGGCCGATCGAGAAGAGCTGCATGAGCTCCCGCGCGAAGTTTTCATTGGGAATTCGGGTGCGGGCTGCGTTCGCCTTGTCGTTTCTCAACATGTCGAGATAACGCCCCATCGCGGGATTCAAGGTGATGTCTTCGAGTAACTGGCGGAAATTGCCGAACGCGCCTCGCACCAGCACATCGTAGTAGGTGGGCAGCGCGCCGGGCTGTTCGCCCAGATTGCCGGTGGTGTTCGAGACCACCAGGATTTCGCTCAAGGCGAAGGCGACGCGCTGACGCAATTGGTCGGGCCCGGCAATCGCATGCGTCCACCAGGCGTCCCGTTGTTTGCGTCATCGTCGGCGGATTAACTCCCGAGGCATCGACGAAAGCCATGATGCGATGAGATCGGCGCGGCGAATTGCTCGTTGAGGAACGCGTCGAAGCCCTGGTTCTGCACCTGCGTTATCAGCGCGCCCGTCGCGCCGAAGGTAGCTTGAGAAAGGAACCGGCCGGCATCGGTCGCCGTGGGCGGACCGGAAGCGAGCGGCGGAGGCGGCGTGGGCTCGGGGACGACCTGGGCGCCGGTCGAAACGGTGTAGAATCCCTTGATCTCGCCGGCCGGATACAGAGCGGTATGAAGATTCAGGTAGGTCTGGCCGGACTTTATCATGTTAATGATGTCGGCCACGCTGAAGGTCCCTACCGGGACGAAGACCCAAATGAGGCTGCCGTCCGGTTGAGGCTCGGCGTCATCGAGATCGAACAGGATCGTTCCGTCCGCCGCGTGAATGTGCATCGAAGTGATCGGGCCGGAGAGATTGGAGTAGGAAAAATTGACGATGGCCGATTTTTCATCGCCGGCGAGTCGAAGAGTGCTCGTGCCGGAGCCCTGGGTGATGGCGCCGCCTTGCGGGCGCAATTGCGTCACATAAAGCGTCGAACCATCAACCTGCGGCGGCTGATCCAGGTCGTACATTTCCACGAGCGCGATGCCGGTCGTGTCCCCTGCTCCGCGCACGACGGCGGTGTAATTGCCGGGGTAAAGTGTCGCCACGATGGCCGGTTCGCGGTCGTCAGTCGGCGCGATGGTGCTGGCGGCAATCTCCGCCTCCTGGTCGCTCCGCCAACTGTCGTTCTGCGACATGAGCACGCCGTTTCCGTCGTGAAGCGCGATGGTCGGGTCCATCATGCGACCGGAAAGAGGAACGCCGCCGAGGCTCAAGCTCGGTCCCTTAACGCGAACAATGGTTCGTTTCGAGACATCGCCCTGGATGATGAAGCCGCCGATCATCGCGTTATCGCCGGTGAGCACGTGTCCACGCGTGGAAATATTGCCGAGGCGCGCCGGCGGTGTTCCGGCATCGAGATCGTAAACTTCCACGAGAGCGACGCCGGTGGCGTTGTTGGTCCCGCGCACAATCGGCGGTGTAACTGCCGGTCGCGAGGGTCGTGATCAGACGCCGAATCCAAATCGTGGCGCCGGAGCGAGCCCGGCATCGGTCAGCGCCGTTTGTTGCGTGCTGCGCCAATTATCGTTGCTCGCGACGATTGCCCCAGTGGCGTCGCGTAATTCGAGAATCGGATCCGAGAGCGCGCCCTGCACCGGCAGCGAGGGACCAATGGCCCGCACCGCTATATTTTTCTGCCCGGTCCCGTAAACGATGAATCCGCCGATCAAGACATTGTCGCCGGTCTCAACCATCATCCGCGTCGAGATATTGACCGCGCTGGAGATCGCGTAGGCCGAGCCGTTCAACAAGCAAAACACGCGCCGCGGCCGTCCACCCTGCGCATGGAAAGAAACGCCTCATATTAATAAGAGTCGCTGCCGCAGGAGAAGCTCAACCGGGGCTGAGGTGGCGAGTGATTCTGCCGCAAAAAACGAGCAGGAATTGCACCAATTCATCGCCGTGTTTTCGTCGCTTTCCGCGCACGCGCCGGAAGAGAATCACGGCTATGAAACACTCCTTCCGTTCCGAAGTCGCGCTTTTTATCCACCCTGCCTATGCTTAATTTCCCGCTGATATGTCCGCCGCCCCAAAAAAGGCCGAGCCCCAGCTCAACTTCGAAGGCGCCATGGATCGACTCGAGGAGATCGTCGAGCAGATGGAATCCGGCAAAATGATGCTGGAAGAATTGATCGTTCGCTACGAGGAAGGGATGAAGCTGGTGAAGGTTTGCCAGGAACGGCTGGCCAGCGCGGAACAAAGAATCGAGATCATCACTCGCAACCATGCCGGTAAGCCGGTAGTGAAAGAGTTCGAACCGGCGGCGGAAAGAGAAACGCCTGCGAAATTGGAAGAAAAGGGAGCAAACAAGAATGACGAAGTCAGACTCTTCTGAGGCGACGGCCACGACCCGGTTTCTGGATGGGATTCGCTCGCCCGCGGACATCAAGGCGCTGGGGGAAGACGACCTGCCGCAGCTCGCGCAGGAAGTCCGCGAAGAGCTGATCAAAGTTCTTTCGCAAACCGGCGGTCACCTCGGCCCGAACCTCGGGGTCGTCGAGCTGACGATTGCGTTGCATCGCGTCTTTGAAACGCCGCAGGACAAGTTCGTTTTCGACGTCAGCCACCAGGGTTACGTGCACAAGATGTTTACCGGCCGGCTGGACCGCATCGGCACCATGCGACAGTACCAAGGGTTGAACGGCTTTCTCCTGCGGAGCGAAAGCGAACATGATTGTTATGGCGCCGGACATGCCGGCACGGCTCTGTCCGCCGGGCTCGGGATGGCGGTCGGCCGCGATTTGCGCGGCGGGGATGAAAACGTGGTGGTGGTGGCGGGCGATGCGGCCTTCACCTGCGGGATCAGTTACGAAGCGCTGAACAACGCGAAATCGCAGACGCGCCGTTTCATCGTCGTGCTGAACGACAACGAATGGTCGATCGCCAAAAACGTGGGCGCGATCGCCAGTTATTTGAACAACATCGTCGCCAACCCGACTTACGCGGGCCTCCATGACAAGGCGCGCCGTTTCGTCGAGGCAATCGCCGGCAAGAGCGCGGTCGAGTTCGCGCACAAGGTCGAGGAGGGCGTGAAGAATCTGCTCGTGCCGAGCGTAATTTTCGAGGAGCTGGGAATGCGCTATTACGGGCCGATCGATGGCCACGACATTCCGCTCCTGATCAAGACCTTCGAATTCCTGAAGACCCAGGACGAGCCGGTGCTGCTCCACATTCTGACCAAGAAAGGCAAAGGTTACGAGCCCGCGATCGCGAAGCCGGACAAATTCCACGGCCTGGGAAAATACAAAATCGAAAGCGGCGAAACGGCGCCGGCGCCGACGCCGACCTATTCCGAGCTGATGGGCAAGACGCTCGCCAAGTTCGCCGATTCCAACAAGAACATCGTCGCCATCACAGCCGCGATGCCGAGCGGGACGGGACTCGGCTTTTTCCAGGCGCAACATCCGACGCGCTACTTCGATGTCGGGATCGCCGAGGAACACGCGGCGCTTTTCGCCTGCGGCCTGGCGACCCAGGGACTGAAGCCGTTCCTCACGATTTACTCGACCTTCATGCAGCGCGCTTACGACATGATCATTCACGACATCGCGCTTCAGAACTTGAACGTCGCGCTTTGCATGGACCGCGCGGGGCTTAGCGGCGACGACGGCCCGACGCATCACGGCCTTTTCGATATCGGTTATCTCCGGCACGTGCCGAACTTCGTCCACATGCAGCCCAAGGATGAAGATGAGTTCATCGACATGCTCTGGACGATGGCCAACTACAACTCCGGGCCCGATCGCCATCCGTTATCCGCGCGGCGCGGGCACCGGCGCGGTGCCGAAAGCGTCGCCGAAACTGCTCGAGATCGGCAAAGCCGAAGTGGTGCAGCATGGCCGCGACGTGGCCATTTTCGGACTGGGCAACATGTTCGAGGTCGCCGAGGAGGCGGCGCGCAAGCTCGAGGAAAAAGGGATTTCCGTGGCGCTCATCAACCCGCGCTGGATCAAGCCAATCGACACCGGCACCCTGGAATTTTTCGCGCGCGGCGTCGAGGTCGTCTGCACCATCGAGGACCACGTCCTGCACAACGGGTTCGGTTGCGCCGTCATGGAGCATCTCCACTCGCAGATGATCAACACGCCCGTGGTCCGCATCGGCTGGCCGGACCAGTTCGTCGAGCATGGAACCATCCCGATTCTGCGCAAGAAACACGGCCTCACGGCGGATGCGCTGGTGGAGAAGGTGCTGCCGCTGCTGAAGAAAAAGGGCGGGAAGATTCAGCCGAGCGCTGCCTAGCTCGCGCTTGCGGCCATGGCGTTTCGTCCGACGCGATCCGGCGCGATCCTCGCCTTCGTTCTCCTGCTGTTTTTCGCGTCGGGCTTCGCGGCGCTGCTTTACCAGACGATCTGGCAGCGCATGCTCGGATTCTTTTCCGGGGTCGACGTCTATTCGGTCACGATCACCGTGGCCGCGTTCATGGCGGGACTGGGCTGCGGAAGCCTCGCGGGCGGACATCTGGCGGATCGCTTGTCTTCGAAGAACACGACTGCTCGCTTTCGGCGTCGCTGAGGGGATCATCACCCTCTTCGCGCTGGGGAGTAAGTGGCTTTTTTACGATCTTCTCTATTTGAAATGGAACGCGACTCGCCGAGTCGCCCTTCCTGCTGCCGGTCGTCCTTTTCGTGAGCCTGCTTAATTCCGACGTTTTGCATGGGGCATGACGCTGCCCATTCTGGCCAAGACGTTCACCGCGAAAATCGAGGCCGCGTCCGCGATCATCGGATATCTCTATGGCGTCAACACGCTTGGCGCGGCCGTCGGCGCGCTGGTCACTCCGTGGATCTTGCTCCGGCAATTTCGGCTTCGAAGACATCTTGCAAATCGGCGCCGCCTTGAACGCGATCTGCGCGATCGGCGCGCTGGTCCTTTGGTGGTGGGCCGGGCCGGAGAACGCAGCTCGCTCCCGCCGCAGAACCAGAAACCGCCGAAGCTCGCCACCGCCGAAGCCAGCCGTTTCCCCGTTCGGGTCTGGATGCTGATCTACGCCTTGTCCGGATTTATCGCGCTCGCCTTGGAGATCGTCTGGTTCCGCCTCCTCGGGGTTCTCCAGAAATCAACGGCGTTTACCTTTCCTACCCTGCTGGCCGTTTATCTCGGCGGCCTGGCGGTGGGGGTAATGATCGGCGTCCCGCTCGCGAGACGCGTTCGCCGGCCGGCGGTCACTTTTCTCGCGCTCCAGAGCGGCATCACCATTTATGCGGGGGCGGCGTTCGCGCTGCTCCTTCACCACGTCAATCGCCGGGCATTCCTGCAAACCGCTCTGGGTTTATCTGGGCGGTTACGAACCGGTGAACGCCGCGGACATGTCTTCTGCCATCCGAGCCTGGCTTTCGGGCAGCGAGATCACGCCGGCGTTAGGGGAAAGCACGCGATTCGGCCTCCTCCTTTATTTCGTGTTGCCGTTCGTCCTCATCGCTCCCGCGACGCTCCTCATGGGCATCAGCTTTCCGGTTTTGCAAAAACTGGTTCAGGACAACCCGATGCTGCTGGGCCGCCGGGTTGGCTGGCTGCAAACACTGAACATCGCGGGCTCCATGCTGGGGGCCATGATCGTGGGCTGGGGCCTGCTTGGCTGGCTCGGGAGTTCCGGGCACGTTCAGGCTGCTGGTGTTTCTGGGCGGCATCATTCCTCTGTCTCGCCGTCTGGCAGCATCGCGCGGCAGCCATGGAGCCGCTGGGCGGGCGTCTGCTCTCTCGCTGATTTTCGTGGGTTGGATAGCGTCTCGCATTCCGCCTTCGCCCAAGCTGTGGGCGAAACTGCATGGCGTCGACCCGCGTGCGATTATCGCCCGCGAGGGCGCGTCGGGATTAGCGGTGCTGAAAGGCCACCAGGAAGGGTTTCGAAAAGGAAGCGGTCTGGGTGTTCACGAACGGCATCGGGCAAAGCTGGCTGCCCTTCGGCGGTGTCCACACGCAGATCGGACTGCTCGCCGTTGCCCTCCACCCGAAGCCGGCGGAGGTCGCCGTGATCGGGCTTGGTTCCGGCGACACGGTGTATGCCCTGGGCGGCAGTCCCGCACACCACGGAGCTGATCTGCATCGAAATCGTCGATCGAGTTCACGACACCCTGAAGGATCTCGCGCCCCGCATCCGTTATCCCGCGCTCGATGCGCTCCTCGCCGGATTCGCGGATCAAATGGGACTTCACCGACGGCCGCGCCTACATTCTGCGAAGCGGCAAGCAATTCGACGTGATCGAAGCTGACGCCCTCCGCCCGAACAGCGCCTACTCGGGCAACCTCTATTCATTCGAATATTTCCAAATGCTCAAGGCTCATCTGAAACCGGACGGGCTGGCCGTGACCTGGGCGCCGACCGATCGCGTGCTCGCCTCTTTTCTGGCGGTCTTTCCCCACGCGATCCTGGTGGATGGCATCGCCATCGGCAGCCAGCAGCCGGTTGAGATCGAGCCGGCGGAAATCCATGGCCAGGATGACCGATCCCTTCACCAGCGAATACTATCGCCGCGTCGGAGCTGACATCAGGCCGCTGCTGGCGAACCTGCTCGCCGGGCAATTCAAACGCTATTCGCCGGATACCGAGCGGCCCGCCGCCGCGCGATTTGAATTCCGATCTCTTCCCCAAGGACGAATACATGATACCGCCCCAGCCGTGAGCGCGATCGAAGCACGGGGCCTGACCAAGATTTACCGGACCTACCGGAAAGAAAGCGGTCTGCGCGGCTCGATCAAAGGGCTCGTCCGGCGCAAGTACGACGAAACGCGCGCGGCGGACGACGTCACCTTCCAGATCGAAGAAGGCGAGCTGGTCGGATTTCTCGGACCGAACGGCGCGGGCAAAACAACCGTGCTCAAGATGCTTTCCGGGCTGTTGAATCCAAGCGCGGGCGAGGCGCGCGTCCTGGGCTTCGTGCCGTGGGAACGAAGCAACGAAATGAAGCGGCAGTTCAGCCTCGTCATGGGGCAGAAGAACGCGCTCTGGTGGGATTTGCCCGCGCAGGAATCGCTCGAGCTCAACCGCGCGATTTACGGCATCGAGCCGGCCCGTTTCAAACAAGTCGTCGGCGGCCTGAGCGAGCTGCTCGACGTGCAGCGACAAGATGAACGTGATGGTGCGCGAGCTTTCGCTAGGCGAGCGCATGAAGATGGAGTTGATCTCCGCGCTCATCCACGAGCCGCGCGTCCTTTTTCTCGACGAGCCGACGATCGGTCTCGACGTCGTCAGCCAAAAACGCGTGCGCGAATTCCTCCGCCTTTACAATTCGGAACACCGGATCGTGACCATGCTGACCAGCCATTACATGCAGGACATCGAGGAGCTCTGCGACCGCGTCATCATCATCGATCACGGCAAAATCTTTTTCGACGGGCCGCTCAATTCCATCATCGACCGCTTTTCCGGATACAAGATCATCAGCCTCACGTTTCAATCCCCGAGCGAACGGGATTTCTCGCTCCTGGGCGAAGTGCTCCAGCAGACGCCGGTTTCGGTGCAGCTAAAAGTGCCGCGCGCGAAAGTGACGGAGACCTGCCGGCAAGTGCTGGAGGGATGCGCCGTGGTCGACATCAACGTGCAGGAGTTGCCCGTCGAAGAAGTGATTCGCCAGCTCTTCGGCCAGCGGGATACGTCGCGCGGTCGCGTCCGGAGCCTGCTCTGCCCAGCGACGCCTGAACTAGCGGCGGTAAAGCGCCTGCCTCAACTCGTGCGCGTAGGCCGGATTCAATTCGAAGGCCGTTACCGGCATCTCGGCGAGCTGCACTTCTTCGTAATACGGAACCGTCTCCACGAAACCGGCTGACATCAGGCTGTTGAGCGTGTCGGTGACATCGTCGCCCTCCATATGCGTGCTATCCTGGATCTCAGCTCCCATCATCGGTTCGCGTGAAGCCAATCGCGCGGACGATCGTGGCCTCGCGGCCGCTGAGTTTGATATTACGCATATCAGTTTTTTCTGAGCAGCTTCCATACCGATGTGAATCGGCTCTCCGAGGTCAAAAACCGAAGCTTGGCAGGATGCTTTTTGTCATCGCGGCGTCGAAAGTGGGATAACGCGGCTCCCAGCCGAGGGCTCGCAATTTTGCATTGCTCACCTGTTTGTTGCTCTTCGCCGCGCTTCTGCGCGAAATCCGGCCTGCGGCTGACGTTGACGAAGGCTTTCCCAAGTCGAACACTGAGCCATTCGTAGGCTTCGCGCGCCGTGATTGGCCGATCGCCGACGACATTAAAAACCTGGCCGCCGCACGCGGCACGCTGTTCCGCCAACAGCAGCAATGCCGAGACGATATCATCGCGATGCACCTGGTTGATGAAGCGCTGTTCGGTCGGGTCGATGGCCGCTTTGCCCTCTAGAAACTTGCTGCAGAAAAAACGAGCGGCCGGGCCCGTGAATCCCGCCGAGCCGCGCGACGATTCCGCCAGTCGCCAGAATCAATTCTTCCGTCTCGCGCAAAATCTTTCCCTTCTCGTGGCTCGGCTCAGCCGGACTGGCTTCGTCGACGATCGTTCCGTCGTTTTGCGCGTAGACGCTCGTGCTGCTGGTGAAAAGAACCAGCGATCCCGGAAAACGGTGAAGAAGATTTCGCGCGCCTCCCAAATACAGCCGGCGATAATCTTCAGCGTCGCCTCCGCTCGTGCTGACGCATTGCACGACGACATCGAATTCACCGGCGACCGCGGACACCGCTCGCACGATCCGTGATGTCGACCGCCCGCACCTGGTATAGGGCCGGTCGGCGAGCCGGGCCGCAGACTCGCGCCGAGCCGGTCCAGGCTTCGACTTCCCAATGCTGTCCGTGAAAAAGATTCGCGGCCGCTTCGCCTACATAGCCGCAGCCTGCGATCAAAATTCGCGCCATCGATTTCAGCCGTCCGGTTAACTGCGAGGCCGGCGCTATTTCGATCTCGTCGAATGGATTCGCCTGCGTCGCCCGCACCTGTTTCAGCCGGATCAACTCGAGCAGAGCCAGAAAGGTCACGACGATCTCCACCCGCGACGCCATCTGAGCGAACAACTCGGAGAATTTCAGCGACGTGCCACCGGCCATCTGGCGCAGGATCGAATCGATCTTGTCCGAAACGGTGAAGTGTTCGCCGAACAGCTCCTGCAGATCCTCGCGCGCCTCGACCCGTTTGATCACGGTCTGGAGCGCGTTGATCAATTGGAAAATGCCGACTTCGCCCAGCGGCAGCGGCGCGCTCGCGAAATCGGCCGGGCCGAGCCCCGTGCGAGCAAAGATCCGCTCCTGTTCCAACGCGCGAGTGTGCAATTGCGCAGCGGCTTCCTTGAATTTCTTGTATTCGATCAGCTGCCGGATCAAATCCCAGCGCGGATCGTCCTCGGCCGCGTCTTCATCCGGCGGCTGCTGGTCCACCGGCAGCAGGCTGCGGCTTTTCAGGTAAATCAGGTTCGCCGCCATGACGATGAATTCGCCGGCGATATCGATGTTCAGTTCCTTGAACGCCTGGAGATATTCGAGGTATTGGCTGGTGATCCGTTCGAGCGAGATTTCGTAAATGTCGATCTCGTCCCGCTTGATCAGATAAAGCAGGAGATCGAGCGGCCCCTCAAAAATCTCGAGCTTGACCTTGTAATCCGTTTCCATGCGGCGCCGCGAATTTTAGGGAGGCCAACCGCGAAAGTAAACCGTCGCGGCGGCGCTCTACCGCTACACTTCCTTGCGATGGATCCAGACGCTATTCACGATGCCGAGACCGAACATGATGATCAGCACGAACGAGCCGCTGTAACTGATCAGCGGCAGCGGAACGCCGGTGATCGGCAGCAATGGAAATGGTCATGCCGACGTTTTGGAAAATGTGGGTGAAGATGAGCGCGGCCACGCCTATCACCAGAAGGAGCCCTAATTGGTCGCCGGCGAAAAAGGCCACGAACAGACAGGTCAAAAGAAGCAGCGCGAAGGCGCCGATCAGGAACATTCCGCCAACGAAGCCCCATTGCTCGCCGATGGCGGAGAAGATGTAATCGTTGTGCACGGCGGTAGCCGGAAGAAAACCCATTTCGATCTGGGTGTTGGGCGCCTTGAATCCTTTGCCCGACCAGCCGCCGGAGCCGATGGCGATGAGCGACTGGTTGATCGCCCAGGCGGAGCCTTGCTTGTCGATCTCGGGATTGATGAACGCGGTGATGCGCTCCTGTTGGTACGGTTTCAGCCCGAGATTGATCGCCAGCGGGATAACCGCGGCGACGATAAGGATGATGCAAATCAGATAGCGCAACGGGATTCCGCCCACGAAAAGCAGGGCGAGCAGGACCGGGCCCCAGATGATGGTTTCGCCCAGGTCGGGCTGCATCAAAATGAGCAGGCAGGGCGCGCTGACGATGACGCCGCAGAGCAGGACTCGCAGCATCGGATGCATTTCTCGAAACTGGCTGTGGCTTAGAAACAGCGCGAGCACCATGATGCCCGCGAGGACCGCGACTTGGGTCGGGCTGGAAATTGATCGGCCCCAAATGCAGCCAGCTGCGCGATCCGTAAACTTTCGTGCCGATGAACCTGCGTCAGGATCGAGGAAGAAAATGCCCGCCAGATACATGGGCAGCGCGCCCCAGCGGACCCAGCGATAATCGACCAGGCTTGCCACCATGAAGGCGACGAACCCAACCGCCACCCAGTTCGCCTGCTTGCGCCAGAACTCGGAGGCGATCGTATCTTCGCGCATGTAGGTCGCGCTGTAGATGGCGACGACGCCAAAAATCGCGAGGGCCAGCATCGTCACGAGCAGCACCCAATTCAGTCCCAGCAATTTTCGCAGAAAGTGGAGTCATGTTGAATTAGCGCGCCGTATCGGAGCGCCTTGCGGCGGAGTATAAGCGCACTCCGGTTTGCCGTAAAATCGTGTTTCGGCGCGGTCTGGAATTGCGCAGGCGAATCCAGTTGCGAGCGAGTCCGCATCTGTCCTTGTTGCGTCGTTTTCACGTAAATTGTCATCTACCGCAAACCGTTTATTGCGTGGCTTTTACGTGGTCTAACAAAATATTCCGTGCAGTTACTTGTGAACCCCTCTGAACCCCGATAAAATGCTATGGAAACGGGGACGATTCAAAACTGGGAAAGACCAATGGCAAAGAAAACAAAACGAAAGGTCGCCCACCCGAAATTGCCGATGCAGCGGCAGCTCAATCTGCAGCACGAAGGAAAATATTTCGATCTTCGCGCGATTTTCGACCGGCTGAACGAGCGCCATTTTCGCGGACGCCTGCGCGGTTACAAAGTGCTATGGGGCCGCAAGCGGAAGCGACGGCCGAAAGAGTATTTTATCTTCGGCACCATCCAGGAGGAGGATCGCGTCATCCGCATCAATCCGCTGTTGGACCAGCCTTTCGTTCCCCTTTGGTTTCTCCAATACATCCTTTATCACGAAATGCTGCACGCCGTCGTTCCGGACGAAGTCGGCGTCGAACGGCCGACGCCGCGTCCACACGGAACGATTTAATCAACGGGAGCGGAAATTCCCGGGATATCGGCGGGCGCGCCGTTGGGAAGAAGAAAATCTCGCGCGCTTTCTCCGCTAGCGATCCCTTCGCCTCGAACCGGCATCCGCCGCGGCGGACGTCGTACAATTTGATCAGCGCCGGTTGGGCGCGGTAGCTTCGACCTCCGTTTCAAACGGCGAGAGTGTCGTTGCTACGTTCTTTTTGATGAGGTACCAGAGCGTCGTCGCGAGCAGGAGGGAGATCAACTTCGCGCGCCAGTTGTTGAGGATCTGTTTCTTCATCTTCATAAGTACCTTGCAGCAGAATTTCGCCGATGCGCTTGCGGAAGCTTTCCGGGGTGAAATTACGCTCGATCCGCCGCCGGTGGCAGATGGAAATCCCGCCCGTTTCTTCTGAGACGACGACGGCGATCGCGTCCGATTCCTCCGTGATGCCGAGCCCTGCGCGGTGGCGTAGGCCAAGGCTGCGGTCGAGCGTCTCTCGCTGGCTCACCGGAAAGATGCAGGCGGCCGCGGCGATGCGGCCGTTGCGCATCACGACGCCGCCGTCATGCAAGGCGGCTTTGGGATGGAAAATCGTGAGCAACAGCTCGACGGAAAAATGGGAGTCGATGATCACGCCCGGTTTCTTCGTAAACCCGGATCGAAGTGTCGCGCTCGATCGCGATCAGCGCGCCGAACTGTTTGTTGGCCAGTTGCGTGACCGCTTCGGCGATATCATGGACGGTCTCGCGCTTCTCGCTCGTGAGCGAAAAAATCGGATGGCCGCCAAGCTCGGCCAGGCCACGACGCAGCTCCGGCTGGAAAATCACGACCAGCGCGACCGCCAGGAACACGGAGAAGCTGCGGATGATCCAGCCGATGACGACCAGGTTCAGCAACTGGGAGATCAACGTCAGGGTCAGGAAGACAATTGCGAGGCCGGTGAGCACCTTGGCGCCGCGCGTTCCTTTAAAATAAAGGTAGCCGTAATAAATCCCGACGCTCAGCAGGATAATTTCAGCAAGGCTCCGCCACCGTTCGAACCAGAACTGGAGAATTTGCTGCATCATTTCGTCTGTTTCCAGGAGGGCTTCGGTGACCCGCAGGGCCGCCACGTTTTCTTTGACGTCATGAACCCGCAAAACATTCGCCCCGCGTTCGCGCAACATCGCCGTGAAGGCAATTGTGGGCGCCAGGCGGTCGTTCATTGCGTCGGAACCAATCATTTTTCCCAGAGAAGATTTGCGTGAGACCCCGACCACGAGCGGCCGCTCCTCCACCCGGAGCTGCGCGAGATTGGCGAGCAGCGACAAATTGTGCCCAACCGTTTTGCCAAATCCGATACCCGGATCAAACGCGATGGCCATGGAATCAATGCCGCACTGTAGGGCGCTCGCATATTGTTGTCGAAAAAAATTCGCCACTTCGCATAACAACATCGTCGTAGTGCGGAGCAGCTTGCATGGTGCGCGGCGTTCCCTGCATGTGCATGATGATGAAACCGGCGCCGCTTTCGGCGGCGAGCGGCATCATCTTCGGGTCTCCGCGACCGCCCGTGACGTCGTTGATGATGGACGCTCCCGCTTCCAGTGCGGCACGCGCGACCTCCGCCTTGGAGGTGTCGATGGAAATGGAAGCCGCCGATAGTTTCGCGCAGCTTTGCGATCACCGGCAACACGCGCGCCATTTCTTCCTCCGCTGAAACTGCCGTCCGCGCCCGGCCGGGTTGATTCCCCTCCCACGTCAATTATCTGCGCGCCCTCCGCCGCCATGCGTTTCCCTTGTTCGACAGCCTTCTCGGCCGTGAAAAATTCGCCGCCGTCCGAAAAGGAGTCGGGCGTGACATTCAGCACGCCCATGATCAGCGCGTTTTGAGAGAGATCGACCGTGCGGCCGGCGATTTTCCAGAGCGTTCCACCCATTCAGGGTGAGACTATCATAGAGCGCCTCTTATTCGATCAAGGTGGCCTAAAATTGCGCCCAGCCCCTTTCGCATGAAGAGTGACAGCTTCCGCACCGTGAACGCCAACAATCAGCAACCGCAGCTCCGTCGAACAAATCCTGAGTTTGCTACGGGCCCCAAAATATCGGCCGCTCGATAACGTCGAGCTCGGGAAAGCGCTCGGCCGAAAGAGCGGGGTGAAGATGGGGCTGAACGCGTTGCTGCGGGAGATGGAACAGGCGGGGGAGATCGCGCGCATCCGCAAGAACCGTTACGTGCTCCCGTCGGAGGCCGATCTCGTCACCGGCACATTGCACGTTCACCAGGCCGGCTACGCGTTTCTTCCGCGCGAGAAGCCGGGCGAACAGGATCTCTTTATCGCCGCGGAGAACACCGGCACGGCAATGCATGGCGACAAAGTGGTCGCGCGGATCACGCGCGATGTGCCGTATGCACGGGCCAAGGGCGGGCGCGACCGCGCGGAAGGCCGCGTGATTCGCATTCTTGAGCGGGCGCACGACACCATCGTCGGGACTCTCGAGCAATCGAAAAACTTTTTCTACGTCGTGCCGGACGATCCCCGCATCGTCCACAACGTTTACGTTCAGGTCCCGCCACAACCGCCGTTGCCCAGAGTTCCAAATCGCGGCGACAAGGTCGTCGTCAAGCTGGAGCGCTGGGAATCGCGCCACGTCAATCCGGAAGGCCAGATTGTCGAGAACCTCGGCCCGAGCTCGGCGCCCGGCGTGGACATGCTTTCGATCATTCGGAAGTATCATCTCCCGACCGAATTTCCGAGGCCGGTCTTGGATGAAGCGGAGCAAATCCCCGAGACCGTGGACGAGGCAATGTTCGCCGGCCGCGAGGACCTGCGAAACCAGTTTATTCTCACGATTGACCCGGACGACGCGCGCGATTTCGACGACGCCATCAACGTCGAGCGCCTTCAAGGCGGGGGCTGGCGGCTCGGAGTTCATATCGCCGATGTCGCCGCGTATGTGAAACCCGGCTCAGCGCTCGAGCGCGAAGCTTACAAGCGGGGGAACAGCGTTTACCTGCCCGACCGTGTCATCCCGATGTTGCCGGAGCGGTTGAGCAACGGCGTTTGCAGCTTGAGGCCGGACGTGAATCGCCTCACGCATTCTGTCTTCATCGAGTTCACAAAAGATGGCCGAACCAAAAGCTGCCGGTTCGGGCGAACGGTGATCCGCAGCGCGCGGCGTTTAACTTACCGCGAAGCTTACGCGCTGCTGAAGGCGCCCCCCAAAGACCAGCTCGGCGAGCGACTCCACGTAGCCTGGGAACTGGCGTCGCTCCTGCGCAAGAAGCGTTTTGAGCAGGGCTCGCTCGATCTCGATTTCCCGGAAGTGAAAGTGCGTCTGGACGCCGAAGGCAAGCCGATCGCGATGGAGCGGATAGAGAACGACGAGTCGCATCAGCTGATCGAGGAGTTCATGCTCGCGGCGAACGAGGCGGTGGCGCGCGAATTGAAAAACCGTTCCATCCCGACGGTCTATCGAGTCCACGAAGATCCCGATCCCGAGAAGCTGGCCGAATATCGGGAGCTGATTTTGAGTTACGGTTACAAAGTGGGCGATCTGACCAATCGCCGCGAACTCCAGCGCTTGCTGGCGTCCCTCACCGGTAAACCTGAGGAGCAAGCGCTGAAGATCGGCCTTTTGAAAAGCCTGAAGCGCGCCCGTTACGCCCCCCAACCGCTCGGCCATTTCGGGCTGGCCAAGACGAACTACACCCATTTCACCAGCCCCATCCGCCGTTACGCCGATCTGGCCGTGCACCGCGGCCTGGCGGAACTGGAGCAAGCGCGCCGCTCGCGCATGGACATGGGCCAGATCGCCGCGATGGCCGAGCACATCTCCATTACCGAACGCGTCGCCGCCGAGGCGGAGATCGATTCGGTGAAAATGAAAAAGCTCGAATTTTTTCAGCGCCAACTCGATGCGCGCGATCCCCAGGTCTTTCGGGCTCTCGTCCTCGACGTGAAGAACTACGGATTGCTGGTCGAGTTGCCCGACGTTTTGATCACCGGACTCGTGCATGTCTCCTCGCTCACGGACGATTTTTATGTTTTCAACGCCGCCCAGCGCCGCTTCATCGGCCGGCAATCGCGCCGCCGCTTTTCGGTGGGCGACCAGCTGCGGGTTTTTGTCGCGCGGGTGGATGTTTTCAAGCGCCAGGTGGATTTTGCCATCGCTGATGAGGCTGCACCGAAGCGCCCACGCAACGGCCAGACCCGCCCCCGCCGCCCTGCTCGCCGCCGATAGAAGCCGCTCCAGTTAAGCGTTTTGCGGAGCAAGTGCCGCGAGAATTTGCTTCCATTTCGCGGGGCCACCGTCCTAGACTGGTCCGTTTTCGAAAATGGACAGCGTCATCGAAGCAAAAGAACTCCAGATCGAGCGCAAGCGTTTCCACGTCGAGTTTCGCGAGAACGAGCGCGGTAAATTTCTCCGGATCACCGAGGAAGCGCACGGGCGCCGGAACACGATCATCGTGCCCAGCACGGGCGTAAATGATTTCACCGCCGCGATCGGTGAGGTCCTGGGCCAGCACTTAGCGAATTCCTAGAGCGCCCTTTTTCGCGTTTCGATTCTCTTTTCGACGCGCACCCGTCCACCTCGCGTTGACACCTCTGGCGGCGGACTTAGCTTTGCGTCCTTCGGCGCCCCTGCTCGCGATTTTATCTAGTCATGGCCAAAAAAAAGACCGCTTCCCGACACAGTTCACGCAGCCGCTCCAGCTCGCTTTCCAGGAAAGCGACGAAGGCGCAATTCGTTTATAATTTCGGAGACGGCAAGGCGGACGGCGCGGGGAACATGAAGCCGCTCCTTGGCGGCAAAGGCGCCAACCTCGCGGAGATGACCCGGATCGGCTTGCCCGTGCCACCGGGGTTCACGATCACCACGGAAGTCTGCACTTACTACTACGCGCACAAGCGCACCTATCCGCCATCGCTTCAGGCCGAAATCGCCAAAGGCATCGCGAACATGGAGCGGATCATGGGCACCAAGTTTGGCGACACGGAAAAAATGCCGTTGCTCGTGGCGGTGCGCTCCGGCGCGCGCGATTCGATGCCGGGAATGATGGACACGATCCTGAATCTCGGACTGAACGACGAGACCGTGAAGGCGCTCGTGGCTGCGACAAAGAATGAGCGATTCGCCTGGGATTGCTACCGCCGTTTCATCCAGATGTATGGCGACGTGGTCATGGGAGTGCAGAAGCGCGAGGGCGAAGACCACGATCCATTTGAGTCGGTCATCGAGCACTACAAGGACGAGAAATACGGCCAGCACGATATCGACGATTCGAAGCTGGCCGCGGCCGATTATCAGCAGCTCGTCGTCCGGTTCAAGAAGCTGGTGAAAGATCGCACCGGCCAGGCGTTCCCGAACGATCCCTGGGACCAGCTCACAGGCGCGGCGGGCGCGGTCTTCGGCTCATGGATGAACGATCGCGCGATCGTTTATCGCCGGAAATACAACATCCCGGAGGAATGGGGCACGGCCGTCAATGTGCAGGCGATGGTCTATGGGAACACGGGCTCGAACTCCGGGTCCGGCGTCGCTTTCACCCGCAATCCGGCCAACGGCGCGAACGAATTTTACGGCGAGTTCCTGATCAACGCGCAGGGCGAAGATGTCGTGGCGGGCGTGCGCACGCCGCAGCCGGTCATCGAGCTGAAGAAGCTGATGCCGAAATGCTACGCGGAATTGCTCAAGGTCCGCGCGACGCTCGAAAGGCATTTCAAGGACGTCCAGGACGTCGAGTTCACCATCCAGGATGGCAAACTTTTCATGCTCCAGACGCGCAACGGCAAACGCACGGCGGCGGCCGCGCTCAAGTTCTCGATGGACATGTTCAAGGAGAAGCTCATCGACTGGAAGACAGCGGTGATGCGCAATCCGGCGGACCAACTCGATCAGCTCCTCGCTCCGATCTTTGACGTCGCGGAAGTGAAGAAAGCGAAGGCCATTGCCAGCGGTCTGCCGGCGGGGCCCGGCGCTGCTTCCGGCAAGATTTACCTGAACGCGGACCGTGCGGCCGCGGCCGCGGAAAAGGGGGAAAAAGTCCTGCTCGTGCGCAACGAAACGAGCCCGGAAGATTTGCGCGGGATGATCGCGGCGGAAGGAATTCTCACCGCGAAAGGGGGTGTCTCATCGCACGCCGCGCTGGTTGCCCGGCAGATGGGGAAGGTCTGCATCTGCGGCGCGTCGGCGTTACAGATCGATTACGGCGCGCGGACCGTTTCGGTGGAAGGGCAAACATTCAAGGAAGGCGACTTCCTTTCCATCGACGGCACGGCCGGCACGGTTTACGCCGGCCAGCTCGCGACTGCGCCGAGCGAGATCATCACCGGCATGTTGCACGGCGACAAAGCCGCGCAGAAGACGGAGAAGTTCAAAGCGTTCAATCAGCTCATGAAGTGGTGCTCGGACGCCGCGCGGCTCGACGTCCGCTGTAACGCCGACAACCCGGAGCAAACCGAGAACGCGCTCGCCTTCGGCGCCGTCGGCATCGGCCTCACCCGCACCGAGCATATGTTTTTCGAAGGCAATCGCATCGACTCGATGCGCGAGATGATTCTCGCCGCCAATGTCGATGATCGGAAAGTAGCGCTCGCGAAGCTCCTCCCCTATCAGCGCGACGATTTCACCGGCATCTTCAAAGCGTTGCGCGGCTTCCCCGCGACGATCCGGTTCCTCGATCCGCCGCTGCACGAGTTTCTGCCCCACAGCAAGGAGCAGCAGATGGATCTGGCCAAGAAGCTCGGCATCAAAGTCGAATTTATCCAGCAACGCGTCGCGCAGCTGCACGAGTTCAATCCGATGCTCGGCCATCGCGGCTGCCGTCTCGGCATTGCCTATCCGGAAATCACCGAGATGCAGGCCCGCGCCGTGTTCGAAGCCGCGGCCGATGTCGCGAAGAAGAAGATCAAGGTGAAACCGGAGATCATGATCCCGCTCGTCGGGTTCAAGAAGGAGTTCGATCTCCAGGCCGAGATCGTCCATCGCGTGGCCAGGGAAGTGATGGCGGAAAAGAAGGTGAACTTCGAATACCTGGTCGGCACCATGATCGAAGTGCCGCGCGGCGCGCTCACCGCCGACGACGTCGCCAAGAGCGCGGAGTTCTTCAGCTTCGGCACGAACGACCTTACCCAGATGGCGCTCGGCATCAGCCGCGACGACATGGGCAATTTCCTCATGCCTTACGTCGAGAACGAGATCTTCAAAAAGAACCCGTTCGCGACGCTCGATCAGACCGGCGTCGGCCAGCTCATGCAAATCGCCGTCGAGAAAGGCCGGAGCACTCGCCCGAAAATCAAGCTAGGCATCTGCGGCGAACACGGCGGCGACCCCGAGAGCGTGAAATTCTGCCACCGCCTCGGCTTGGATTACGTCAGTTGCAGCCCCTTCCGCGTTCCCATCGCCCGTCTGGCGGCAGCTCAAGCTGCGCTCGCGAAATAATTTGTAAGGCAAGCGCTTCGCTTGCCGTCCGCGCTTGGGGCAACCGACGCGGTTGCCCTACAATCTCGACTTCCTTAAAACAAACTATAGATGAAAGGGGCGAGGGCCGAGCCTTCGGCCAGAACGAGGATCAAGCCGAGCGTGAGGAGGAAGACCACGATGGGAGCGAGCCACCATTTCTTGCGCACGCGGAGGAAGCTCCAAAATTCGTGCAGGATCGACAACTTGGCGTTCATCTTTAAAATTGTTTTTCGTAATCGGCCGGCGCCGGTTGGGTCGAGCGTTCCTGCCAGTAGGTGCTTTCGCCGCTCCGGAAACGAAATTCAAGAGGGCGCTTTCCGCAAAAGCGTTGTAAAAGGCCGACCGGCGTCACAATAAGGAAAAAGAGCAGGGTCAGGATAATTCGGGAAACCACCCAGCTCATGGCAAAGGCCAGGATCATCCAGGGTTTATAGACATAGCGCAAAACCGAGGGAACGAACGCCGCGAGGAGGACCAGGAGAGCGCCGAGCGAAAGAAACGGTCCGCCAGCTTTCCGTTCGCCCAGGAGCAGGAGCGTACCGAGCAAGAGCAGGACGGCTCCGACGATGATGCCGAAGCGCCGGAGCGCTCTCGGCGACTGATCGAGCTTCGCGTAGGCTTGCTCAAGGGCCTGCGCTTTCCAGACCCCCGTTTTTCTTAGGTCGGACCCGTGGCCGCGGGATAAACCGCCGCTGCCAGATGCCGCCTTCGGCATCGCCGACTTATCGAGAAGGAAGTTTCCGAGCACGAGATAATCCATTTCCGTCCGCATGAAGCACCGGTAGGCGTCTTCGGGGGTGCAAACCGGCGGTTCGCCTCGCACGTTGAATGAGGTGTTCACCAGCACCGGGCAACCGGTCCTTTTTTCGAATTCGCTCAGAAGCTGATGAAAACGCGGATTATCGCCTCTGGCGACCGTCTGCACCCGCGCGGAGTAATCGACATGCGTTACCGCCGGCAAGGTGGACCGCCGCGTTTTCAGCCGCGCCATGAAACCGACCGGTTCCTCGAGTCTGCCCATCCACGCGCAAGGCCTCTGCCACCGGAGCGACCAAAAGCATGTAGGGGCTTGCCTCCGTCAGCTCGAAGCAGTCGCTCGCGCGCTCTTCGATGACCGAAGGCGCGAACGGGCGGAAGCTTTCCCGGAACTTGATTTTGAGATTCAATTTCGCCTGCATATCCGGCCGGCGCGGGTCGGCCAGGATCGAACGATTGCCCAGGGCGCGCGGACCGAACTCCATGCGGCCCTGGAACCAGCCGATCACTTTTCCTGCCTCGAGCGCGCTCGCGACCTGCGACATCAATTGGTCGTCGGGAAGCTCGACGTGCGGGATGCTCTCGCGCTGCAGAAACTCGGCAGCTTCATAGGCAGGACCGAGTAAGGAACCACGCTGCGCATCGCCGGTTCCCGAAATTTTCCTCGGCTCCTGGCGATAATGATGCCAGCCAAGCAAGGCCGCGCCGAGCGCGCCTCCCGCATCGCCCGCGGCTGGTTGAATCCAGATTTTTTCGAAAGGGCCTTCGCGAAGGATGCGCCCGTTGCCGACGCAATTGAGCGCGACACCGCCGGCGAGGCACAGGTTGCGTGCGCCGGTGATTGCGTGCGCATGGCCGGCGAGACGCAGCATCACTTCCTCGGTCACGGCCTGGAGGGAACGGGCCAGATCCATATGCCGTTGAGTCAATTCGGCTTCGGGCTTCCGGGGCGGGCCGCCGAAAAGCTGATCGAAGGCGCGGTTGGTCATGGTGAGTCCAGCCATGAAATCGAAGTAGCGCAGGTTCAACCGGAAGGAGCCGTCCTGTTTGAGGTCGATGAGCTCGGAGAGAATCGAGTCCCGGTATTTCGGTTCTCCGTAAGGCGCGAGGCCCATCACCTTGTATTCGCCGGAATTGACCCGGAACCCGAGGTAATAGGTGAACGCGGAATAGAGCAGCCCGAGCGAGTGCGGAAACCGCAAATCCGCCAGAAGCTCGACGCGATTCCCCTCACCCCTTCCGACACTGGTGGTCGTCCATTCACCGACGCCATCGATGGTCAGGACCGCGGCGTTCTCGAACGGGGAAGGGAAAAAGGCGGAGGCGGCGTGGGACTCGTGGTGCTCGGGAAAAATCAGCGGTCCGTCATAGTGAAGCTGTTCGCGAATCGTCGCCTTGAGCCAGATTTTCTCCGTTATCCAAACCGGCATCGCTTTCAGGAACGAGCGCAACCCCAAGGGCGCGCACGCCATGTAGGTGGAGAGGAGCCGGTCGAATTTCACAAACGGCTTCTCGTAGAAGGCTACGAGATCCAGTTGAGCGGCGTTCGTCAGGCCGGCCTCGCGCAGGCAATAATCGATGGCGTGCCGTGGAAATCCCTGCGTCATGTTTTTTCCGGGAGAAGCGCTCCTCCTGGGCGGCGGCGATGATTCTCCCATCGCGAACCAGACAGGCAGCGCTGTCGTGATAGAACCCTGAAATGCCGAGGATGTTCACGGTCGGCCCAGAAATTTCGCCAGTTCCTGCGCGGCGATCTCGTGGCCGGCGGCGTTCCAATGCGCGTCATCGGCGAAGTAAACGGCGCGACCGGCCGCCGCACTTTGTTCGAGGGCCGGCGTGAGGTCGAGGAACGAAATGTCCGCGGCGGCACAGAAATCGCGCAGCAGCTCATTCGCCGCGCGCCGGTTTGCTTCGATGTCGGCCGCGCGAATCGGCATGTGATTGTAGAGAGAAGCGAAATCGAGAGCGCGCTGCAATTCCTCCGGACCGAGCGAGCGCGCCACCAGCGGCCAATACACTTCCGCCTTGGAAGGAATGAATAGGATCGTCAAGCGGCTGTTCTGCCGGCGACAGGTTTGCTGCATTTGCCATAAGGTGGCGCGAATCAGCTCCCATCCTCGGCTCCGCTCGATTTCCTGGCGCGAACTGGCGAGCTTTTGCAGGTACGGCGGCATGAAGGCGAAGCGCAGCTTGCCGGCGTTCTGCGTCGGAATTTCAAACATGCCGCGATCAAAGCGAGCACCAGTAGTTTCGGTTCGATCGCGCGAAGCAGCCTGTCCGCGGGATGTCGCGAGGCGGAAAAGCGACGCGGGCCAGCGTGGTCAGGTAAAACGTCTCGTAACGCCGGAACTTTTTCTTCAAGCGCCAGCCCGCTGCCTCTTCCCCGGGCTTGTTATTGCCGCCGCGTTCCCAACTGTCGAACCGCTCGGCATCGAAGAAATCGTTGCCGGCAAAAAAACCAAGAACGACGTCGCGCGGTTTGTGGCGGATGGCGAAGTCCTGCAAAACATACAACTCCTGTTGCGGGCCGAATGATGAGGTGCCGTAGTTTTGCACCTTCTTTCCGGTGATTTGCTCGAGGCGCGCCGGCCATGTCTCTTCCGAAGGAGAGGTCATGCCGTCCACGAACGAGTCGCCGAGCGCGGCCACGTCGATCTCCTCGCGAACCATCGCGTTCCGAAAACCTTCCGCGTCGGTTTCAAAAGGATAATGGCGCTTTTCCGCTCCGAATAGCTCCGGTGGGATGAAGCCCATTCGCACGATGTCGCCGTGTTCCCACTCGCAGTAGGTCTTGAGATTGGGGCGAAGCCGTTGCCGGTAGCGCGGCCGAATCAACCCAGCGAGGATCGGGCGCGAAGAGGCCAAGATCGTGGCGGGCGTTCAGAATCGGAGGAGGCAGTTTGAGTTCGACGATTCGGAGGACGACTTCATCAGGCCAAGACAAAGAAGGCTGGTCCCGCCCAGAGCCAGCCAGTTCCCGGCCCGCGGCGAGACGACGCCGAAGCTTCCGCTCTTCTTCAGAGCGAACGCGACCAGCAGAAACACGCCGAGGTAAACAGGCCAGGGAAATTGCCGGACCAGCCGAAGGTCGAACCAGGCGATGTTTCCATGAACAATGAATTTGAGTTCTCCCTTTCCGGCCGGCACCGAAACAGTTGCTGAGCTCGCCTGGCCGATCTGGCGCGATGCGAGTTTGCGTGATGTTTCCCCGGTCCGCCAAAAGATCTCATATTCCGCCATGCCTTCGGGATGTGCGGTGAAGCGGAGCGTGTGCGGCCTTCGCAAAGAAATGGGAAAAGTGAAGCGGGCTTCATCGCGGCTGATGATTTCGGGAACCACTTCATTTCCGCGGACGCCGAAATGCTGCCAGACTGTTCCTTCCTGCTGGTGCGCCGCGCTGTCTTCGTCGACGTAGAGACGCTGGGTGCCCGCGCTCAGCCAATCGAAAAGGGCGACGGCGCAGATCCCGAGCAGAACGGTCCAACCCCAGGAGCGGCGGTTCCCAGGCCGCTGGCCTTTGTTTGCAAATTGGGCGCTGGCGCGGTTTGAGGCCGGTCCCGCGACGGCGGGAGAAACCGCCGCTCCCTGGATCGTTATTTCGAGGCTCATCCGCCGGCGCTCTCGAATTTCTGGCGAGCTTTCCAGGCGCGCTCCCAATCTTTTTTGGCGGCCCATGCTTCGGACTCGAGAAAATGGAAGTAACGAGGGCAATTCGGCAGGTCGGTGAAATGCCGAACAGTGAAGAGCGCTTCGTCGATTTTACCCTGGTTCATCTGCTCCTGGTAAAGCTGGAAGCCGATCCCGTAATTGTCGGGGTCGGCGTGAAGCGCCTGGCGAAGCTGGTCGATGGAAGTCCTCGGCCCGACCGGCGGCAGAACAGGCGTTCCGCCATGGCGCCGCGTAATTTCCACCGCCGTCCGGAAATCCTTCTGCGACGCGTGATATTTCGCGACGCCGCGCCAGGCGTCTTTCATCCATTCGGGATGCGTCTCCACGGCGCGCGCCAGCTCGGCGGGATCGCCTCGCTCCGCCCAATGCTTGAAAAATGTGAGCCTCTCCTCCGGCGTGAACGTTTCCAGGCGAGGGTCGTGTTCGAGAAAACGCTGGAGCGCGGCCATGAAACGGCGCGCCGCCGGAATGCTCCAGAAAGATGACCGCAAGATCGTGATGAGCCATGCCGATTTCTTCCAGGCCCTCGTGCACACGCGGGCTGGATTGCCGCGCGACCGCGAGCATGCGTCCGTAAACTTCGGTGCGCTGAGGGCCGGCGCGGCGCAGGGCTTCGCGCCACGCGGTCAGGGCGAGCGCCGGCTGCGACGCGGAGACCCAGACGTTTCCTTCTTCGAAAGGCACCTCGTAGAAATTCGGCTCGAGGAATCGCGCGCGGCGGAAATCCGCCACCGCTTCGGAAGCCGGCAACCGCGCGCCAACTTTGCCGAGAGCCCGCAGAAAATAGAGCTGCCACCGAAGCGGCGCCCACTCGAGGGCCCGCGTCGTGCGTTGAATTGTTTCGGCGAAGTTGCGGCCGCGGTTGGCCGCGGTGGCGAGCCGCATTTCGTTCTCGACCCCGACTCCGCCCGGCAACGGCTTCTCGTATCGCGTAGCGAAAACCCACGCGATTCCCGCGGCCAGAAGCACGATTCCAACAAAGCGAAAAACCCAGGCGACCACGCGACTGGGGCGCAGCTCCGCCGGCCGGCGCAGCGCCAGACCAAGAAGGAAAATCCCGGCGAAGGCCGTGCCGACGCGATGTCCGCGCGACGTCCACGACCGCATGGAGAGCAAAGAGAAGCGCGGCGATCAAAGCCGCCACCCGAAAGCGTTGATTCGTTCCCTCCTGCAAAGGGAAAACGCGCCAGATGAAGCAGACCAAAGCCGACTAAGCGTCAGCGCCACCGCCGGCCAACCGGCTTCCACCCAAAGCCAAAACCAGTCGCTCTCGGGATGAATGGTGCGGGCGCTCGTGAGGGAGGCGTCCCGAAAGATCGCGAAGACTTCATCGAAATTTCCAAGCCCGATGCCGGACCAGGGCGAAGCGCTGATGAGCTGAAGGGCGTCCTGATAAATCCGCCAGCGAAGATCCGAAGCCACACCGCTGTCGCCGGCGCGAAGATTGAAGCGCTCGAAGGTCTGGCCGCCAAAGACCAGCATCACCGTGAGCAGAACGAGCAGCACGGAAACTCCGAGCGCGATCCGCGCGGCCGAACCTTTGCGCAAGCGCAAACGCGCCAAGCCAAAGGCCGCTGCCGGCCACGAGAAGGAGCACGCCCGCGCGGGAGAAACCGAGAATGATCGGCGGCGACGATCAGGCCAAGCGCCAGCAACCAGACGAGCCAGCGCTTTCGTCCGTGTCGGATATCCTCCTGGCCGCAGGCGAGGATCACAACCGCGGTCAGGCCGAAGAGATTGGCCGTCTGGTTGCGATTCGGGAACGGGCCGAAGCCGCGCTCGTTATGCCAGAAACGGGAGAGCGGTCTGCGCGTAATAAAGCGCGATGCAAAGGCGCGGCAAGCAGGCGACGCCGAAAGCAAAGATGCGCATCTGCGTGCGCACTTCGCGCAGATCCAGATCGAGCGCACTCATGTAATAAAGCCAGCTCAAGCCCGCCACGAAACTGAGGAAGCATCCCAGACTGATCCAGGGCTGCGGCGAAAGCGTGCCGGGAAGATTGATCCCGAAGTCCTCCACGAGCGCCGGTGCGCCAGGCGGGTTGCGCGAACCAATTCGCGGGGAGAAATGCCGTGGCGGCGCACGCCAGCAGCGCGAGAAGGATTACATTCATCGCCGGCCCGAGCGAGAACCGGGGTGGATGGACCAGCAGGATCAAACCGAGCAGGGCCACGATGATTCCTTCGCTCCATTTCTGGGTGGCGCCGCCCAGGAAACAGGCGAGGACAGGGATGCGCCGGGACGAACGAGATTCATCCACCAGCGAGCGGGCGCGGCGGTGAAGCTGGCAGAGGTCCGGGGTTGCTTGGATTTCGTGCGTCGCATGAGGCCTGGCGGTGGTCGTAGTGGTATGGGATTAGCTCAGTAAATCAAGGCGCTTCCGGCGCTCGCAAGGTCATATGGCCGCCCCAGTTTTACCACGAGTTGAACGCGGCGTGCCATCGCGTACTCTCATCTTCGGCATCGGGCAATAACATGGTCACGCAACGCACGCAGGGTCTCTATCGCGTTTTCCTGCTCTGCCAGGTCGTCATCGTCGCCCTGCTCTTCTGGTTCGGCGTCTGGGTGATGGTGACGTTTTATACCGACGGCGGACGCGGAATGGACCTGGCGCCGCTACAGCATTTACTGCGGGTTGCTCGTCCTCGGGATGACCCTCGAATCGCTCAGCCGCGACGGCTCGAAAAATTATTTCCTCCAGAACGAACTCCTCCGCCAGCATCGGCTTAGTCTGCGCCAGACTTTCGCCAGCATCGGCACGCTCGTCTTTTATCTGATCGCGACCAAGGACGCCTTCATCTCGCGAATTTTCTTCTTCAATTTCGTCCCCTGGCTCTATGTCGCGCTGCTTTTTTCGCATCATTACCTGCCCGGGTTTCTGGCCCGGCGAATCTTTACCGGAGCCGCGAAGAGAAAACGATCCTCGTTGGGATCGACCGCCAAAGCGGCGCAGCTTCGCGGCTGGCTGCGGCGCAAAGCGGACATCGGCTTGCGCACGATCGGGCTCATCTGCGACGAGCAAATCGAGAAAACCGAGGACGGCATTCCGGTGCTGGGTAATTCCGACGACCTCGAAAAGATCATCGTCGAGCGCGGCGTCACCCAGGTCATCATGCTGGAGTTCCCGCTTTTCACCGACATCAACCGGGACATCATCAGGGTTTGCGATCACCTTGGCATCCGGCTGCTCATCGTGAGCGATCTCGAGGAAAAATTGCGCCATCCGGTGACGCATTTCGAAGACGACGGGTTCCGCTTCATCGGCCTCCGCGAAGAACCGCTGGAAAATCCGCTCAACCGCTTTTTCAAACGCGCCATCGATATCGCGATCTCGTTGCCGGTCATGATCTTCATTTTCCCGGTCCTCACCGTCATCGTCTGGATCGCGCAGCGGATTCAATCGCCCGGCCCGCTCTTTCACGTCCAGACCCGCGCCGGCATGCAGAACCGGCGATTCAAGATCTACAAGTTCCGCACGATGCGTCCCGATCATGAAGAGGTCACGCGGCAGGCGCGCGACGGGCGATGAACGCGTTTATCCGCTCGGGAAATGGTTCCGCAAACTGAGCATCGATGAGGTCCCGCAGTTTTGGAACGTGCTCCTGGGCGACATGAGCATCGTCGGGCCGCGCCCGCATTTGATCGAGCACAACAATCAGTTCTCGCAGTTGATGGCGAACTATCATGTCCGCGCTTTTGTGAAGCCCGGCATCACCGGCCTCGCGCAGGTGCGCGGATTTCGCGGCGAAGCCCGCAACAGCGCTGATATCGAAAATCGCGTCGCGTGCGACATCGAGTATCTCGAGAATTGGAACCTTTCTCTCGAGTGCGGGATTATCCTGCGCACGTTCGTCCACCTGATCGTTCCGCCGCGGAGCGCTTATTGAGACCGGGCATCGTCGCCGGTCGTAGGTGCCTATACGACGAGTGCCAGTTTCTCGACGAAATTTCTGAACACGCGGCCTTTCTCGAATTGCTCGACGTAACGCCGGCCGGCCGCGCCAAATTCGGCCAGACGCTGCGGATCGTTCGCCAACGCATCCAGCAGATCCGCCAGTTCCTGTGGGCGGCCCGGCGGAACATTCACGCCGAAATTTCCTTCCGCGAGTGAGAGCGCCAGCTCGCATTCCGGCGCGGCGACCGTGACCACTGGCTTCGACTCCGCGAGCAACCCGAGCAAGCTTGCTGGGGAAAAACGAATTTCCGGCCCCGGCCTGTTGGGTGATGAAACAAAGATCGGCATCGACGAGCAGGGCGCGGTAATCTCCGCCCGCCTGCAACGGAAGCATGCTGAAATTCGGAAGCTTCATCTCGCGCGCGCGCGCCGCGAGAACTTCGCGTTGCGCGCCATCGCCGCAGATCAACAGGCGAATGCGCCGGTCGCGCAAGCAAAGGCGCGGTTTGCAGCAGCACCTCAAGACCTTGCTTCACCCCAAGATTGCCCGCGTAAACGGCCAGGAATTCGCCCGGCCGCAAAGCCATGGCGTCTTCGAAATTCCCCGCGGGTCGGCCCCGGCTCGTCGCCTTTCAAATCGATCGCATTCGGAAAATAAACGAGCTTCGCTTCCGGCACTCCTTTGGCCCGGAAAGTTTTCAGCATTCCTTGCGTGATGCCGGAGACCCGCGCGGCGTGCCGGTAGGCAAACGCCTCCAATCCGTAGAGCGCCCGCGTAAACCAATTTGCTTTCAGCATGCCGAGACCGACGGCGGCGTCCGGCTGCATGTCCTGGACATGAAAGACAAACGGCGCGCGCTTCAGCTTGCCGACGAACCACGCGGCCATCCGAGAAGCAACGGCGGCGAGACCACGACGTAAACGTCGGGCCGCGCGAGGGTGAGCAGCGCGCAAGGTGGAGGTGAAGACGAAACTGCCCTCGTGAAGAATGCGTTTCAGCGCCGAAACCTTTGCGGGAACAAAATGCCAGCAGCGATGAACCGGCACGCCATTCACCAGATCCGTCCGGTAAAGCTGCCCTCGATCTTCCGGTCGCTTTCTGCCACGTCGGGTAATAGGAAAAACTCGTTACCATCTCGACGTCGTGCCCCACGCCCGCGCAGAAATTCGCACAAGGCCACGCTATGAGGCGCGATGCCGGTAAATTCCGGCGCGTAATTGATTCCCCAGACAATGACGCGCATCGCTCAGCTAGTCGGAGCCGCCTTGCTCCGCGTCAGCTCGTAGGTCTTCGCCACCGAGAGGAATTCATAAAGCGCGTGGAGCCGGGCGAAGTAATAGCCTTCGCGCCCATCGAGAAAACCTTTTTGCCAGATGTAAATGTAAAGAAAGCGAAGCAGCGGCCGGAACGGGAGGCGTTGGGAAAGCTGTTTCAGTTTCCGGCGCCGCTCGACATGACCGCTGCTGATCTGGGCGCGCTGCCGGAGAGTTGCCGGTCCGCCGAGACGCGCGCTTCCCAGTTCGAATAGCGATTATGTTTTTCAATGAAAACTTCCACGGACGGAAAAGCGTAATGGTCCATCTCGCAACGGAGCCGGCCGGTCGGGCCCTGCACGATCACATGCTCGTGCACTTCGTTGTCGCCGCTGCGCGTGTCCGCATCGGTTAGTTTTTCATAGCGACCTAACGCATGGCGGAAAAGCCGCAGGTTCCAGTTCGGATAATAGGAATGCCGCAGCCATTTCCCCATGAACATGAAACGCCGGTTGATCCAATAACCGGCAATCGTCGCCCGCGTTGGCGATGCGCTGGCGAATTCCGTTTCGGCCTCCGGCGGCAGGACTTCGTCCGCATCGAGGATGAAGACCCATTCGTTCTTGAACGGCAGATTCTCGAGCGCCCAGTTTTTCTTCTTCGGCCAGGTGCCGTTGAAATCGAACTGCACGACTTTCGCTCCGCGCGCTTCGGCGATTCGGCGCCGTTTCATCGGTGCTGTGCGAATCGACCACGAAGATTTCGTCCGCCCATTTCACACGATCGAGACAGCGCGCCAGATTGGCCGCCTCGTTGCGCACTGGGACAATAATGGAAACTGGAACGGCTCCTTTTCCCGCCTCGCTCATGGCGCACTCAACCGGGTTCGATGAATGGCGAGCAACGAATACGGCGGCACCTCGGCATCGGAGCGAGCCAGCGTGCGGCCATCGAAAAACTTAAAACCGTGCCGGCGCAAGAGCGGCGGAATGAGGTCTGAGCTGTAGCCGTCGAGATAAACCACTTTGACCCGTCCGGACTTCAACAATTCTTCGGCCCCGATCAGCGACCTGCAGCTCATGCTCCTCGACGTCGATCTTAAAAACAAGGTCGCCCTCCGGAAGGGGAAGCGAATCCAGTTTCTGACAACGGCACCATGGTCGCGCCGGCCTCGCCCGGCTCCACGACTTTGAACACGCCGGAAGTGATCCCGCGTTGAAGGCCAGCTCCGCTTTCCCGGTCGGAGACCCCCACGTTCAGGATCGTCACGGGTGCATTGCGGACTGATTCGCGCAACCTCGCGGCGGTCTGCGGATTCGGCTCGATGGCGACAAATTTGGTCTTCGGAAAAGCGTTGGCGAAGCGGCTGAGAATGGAGCTGTAAAGTCCGACATTTGCGCCGATATCGACAAAAACATCGCCGGGCTGAAGCAGAAGGCAGAGGTTCAGCAGCGTCGCGACTTCGTCCCGAAAGATGATGTTGCGTCGGACTGCTCGCCGGCGCGGGCCAGCCCGATTTCCTCCCGGGTGTTGATCCGGAGCGGCGCGCCAAAGAGCTGCAGATCCATGTCGCGCGAGGGAACGAAAAGGAGGGTCAGCCAGACGCGCAGGCGGGGAAGCGCGCGGATGGTTTTCCAAAAGAGATGGACCGCGTAGTTCCGGCCGGGGAAACTCATGGGCGCGGTTTAAGACGCGGCAAGGATTGCCGGCCGCGAAAACATCCGGAGGAACATCCTTGGTCACGACGGAGCAGGCGCCAATGACGCTGCGCGCGCCGATTTCGACGCCCGGCATAATGAAAGCGCGCGCGCCGATGAAAGCGTCCTCGCCGATGGTGATCTTGGCCGTGACCAACTGCAGCGCGGGGTGGGAGAAATCGTGGCTGCCGGTGCTGAGATAGGCTTCCTGCGCGACGGTGGCGCGCTCGCCGATTTCGATTTCGCCGAGGCTATAGGCATTGGCGCGATCGCCGAGACAGGCGCGATCGCGCAAGGTGAGGTGCCAGGGGATGGCGATGCGCGCGCGCTGGTGGACGAACGGTTTGCCCTCGATCGTGGCGCCAAAAAGTCGAGCCAAAAGAGGCGCCACGGATTGGCGGGCTTCGGCGTCCAAACGCAAAAGACGAACCAGCAAAACTCCCAAAGCAAACGAAGCGCCCGGTCGCGGTCCGACCAGGGCGACTCCTGGGCGCTGCTTTGCTCAGGTTTTACCGGTGTTTTGGTTCCATGGAGCGATCAAGTGATAAACGTGGCAAAAGCAGAAAGGCAGCCACTGAGAGCTCTCTCCGTGCATTCGCGGATCCTCCGATGACTTCGAGTAACGAATCGGTGGCTCGCTCGATCTCGAACGGTGCGCGAAAGCATTCGCTGCGCGTTCTCTTCCATTGTCCGCGCGTCGTCCGGGCGGCGTCGCAATCCAGCGTTCCAGCAAAGCGAGTCGTCCCGGCAAGATCGTCGTTCTCGACATAGCCGGCGCCGTCCGCCTCGATTTCGCGCCAAATATTTACCTGGTTCGAGATCAGGACCGGCGTGCCGCAGGCCAGCGCCTCAACGACGGCGATGCCAAAATTTTCCTGGTGCGACGGCAGCACAAACGCCTCCGCCGCGCTGAACGCGCCCCATTTTCGATCGCCGGTCAACATGCCGGTAAAGGTGATCGATCCGTCATCGTTTGTCGCCTTCGCCGCGAGCTGCTTCAGATGACGCAAATATTCTTCGTCGGCGCAGGGCCCGGCCAGGACCAGCTGCATCGGCGAACCGGTCTCGGAGGACTTTCGCAAAGCGGCAAAAGCTTCGATCAGCAGCTCGCAGCCTTTCTTTTCGTGAAGCCGGCCGAGAAAAAGAAAGAAGCGCTGGCCGCGCAGATTCGGAAACGCTTCGAAAAAATCCTCGCGCGCCGTTTCCAGATCGATCCCGGCGCAGCCGTGCCGTAATTGACGACGATTTCGTTGCAGCTGATAGAGCGAGAAAGATTCGCGGGCCAGGCGGCGTTCCTCTTCCGAAGTGAACAGGACGGCCGCGGCATCGCGCAGAACGCGATATTCGGCCCAGGGCCAATAGAGCAGCTTCTTCAGGTGCTTGAGCGGATAGGTGCGTTTGAACCAGGGATCGAGCATGCCGTGCGGGAAGACAAAGTAAGGAGTGTCGCGTGCCGGCCAACGCGCGCCAGACGCCGAAGCTGTTGTATTGCCAGAGCCCATGCACGATCACAGCGTCGTAATCGGGCGCCGGTGTTCCCTGATCCAATTGCGAAAAACGGGGCGCGTATCCGTAGCCGCCGCGCCCGGCCCAAGCGCATGCACCGGCACCGGCGCATCGCGCACCCAGGGATCGTCCGGCGCATCCAGCGAAATGATTTCCACGTCATGGCCACGGCGGGTCAGAGACGGCGGACGATTGCCTGACCGATTCGATCGGCCCGCCAAGCGCCGGATTAACGGTGTGAATGGATCGGAGAATTTTCATCCGGAGAGCGAAAGAGTTGCCGGCGCTTCGCGTAATGGCCAAGCACGACAATGCTCCACAAGACGGGTCCAGTGCAGACGGTCGCGTTGAAACGCTCCACTCATTTCAGTCGACGAAAGTTTGCGGCAACAGTTGGCGCGCAATCGTCTTCGCGAAGTCCCTCCTCCACAAAGGCAGCGAGCGGTCCGAGCATCCAATGTCTCATCGGCAAAACGAAACCGGCCTTCGGACGCTCATAGACCGACGAGCGGCAGAAGATCGCGGCACGCTTCCACGAGCAGGCCTTTCACGCCGCGATAGCGCTTCTTCACTGCGGCCGGAAGACCGAGAACATACTCGACCAGCTCGTGATCGAGGAACGGCACGCGCATTTCGAGCGAAACCGCCATGCTCATCTGATCGGCGTCGCGCAACAACATGTGGCGCATGTAGCCGGTGAGCTCGGCCCAGCTGATCTGGGCGAAATCGTCGGGCAGCGCGACGGGCGACTCGAACGGTTCGGACGCAACGGGAAGGCCGGCGCGGCGAATCATGTCATCGGTCAGAAAACGGCGGCGCCATCGGGCCAGCTCGCCGGCGTCGCCGGTGGCGGGAAGATCGGCCAGGCGATCACCGAGATTGCCTGCGCAGGCCAACAATTCTGCGCAGAAAACGCGGCAAGGTGGCGATCAGCTGCAAGGCGAGGGCACATCGCGAAAACTGGGATAACCACCGAAGAGCTCGTCCCCACCCAGACCGGACAAGGCGACTTTCACTCCGCGCGCCGCGACCGCGCGCGAAACAATGTAGGTGTTGATCGCGTCCACCGATGGCAGGTCGAGTTTCCCGACCGCTTCGGTGACGGAGTGGATGACTTCCTCCTCCGAAAGCTGAATGCGGTGATGCTCCGTGCCATAACGTTGCGCGATCTCCTGCGCGATGGCGGTCTCATCGAACTCCGCCAGATCGAAACCGACAGAATAGGTCTGCAGTTTGTTCGCCAGCTTTTGCGCGGCCAGCGCCGTGACCACCGAAGAATCGATTCCGCCGCTGAGAAAGCTCGCGACCGGCACATCGGAGAGAAGATGTTCTTCCACCGCCTTCTCGATCAGCTCGCGCAACCGCGGGAACGACATTTTCCGCCGACGAAACAAATGCCTTCTGCGAAGGCCAGTAGCGCCAGGTCTTTGAATTCTCCTGCGGAGCGATCGTCATGGCATGACCCGCGGGCAAGACCTGGAGTTCGGCGTAAAGAAGTTCGCCTTCGGGACACGCGCCCCATTGCAGATACGCGGAGATGGCTGCGGCCGTGATCGCCTCCGATCGGCCGACGAGAATCTTCACTTCGGAGGCGGCGCGAAAACCATCCGCATCGGTCGTGTAATAAAGCGGCTTTATTCCGAGACGATCGCGCGCCAGGAATAATTCGTTTCGCGCGGCGTCATAAATCGCGAACGCGAACATTCCCTTGAGATGATCGAGCAACGCCGTGGCCCCAGCGGGCGTAGCCTGCAAGAGCGTTTCGGTATCGCTGGTGCCGCGCCAATCGACGTTTGGCCCAAGTTGTTCGCGCAACGCGCGGTGATTATAAATTTCGCCGTTCATCGCGATGACGTTGCCGGTCGCCGGGTCGGTCATCGGTTGCGCGCCGGTGGGCGAAAGATCGACGATCGCCAGCCGCGTGCTGCCAAGCCAGCAACGGCCATCCGGCGAGCGTCCATTCTCCGCGCGAGTCCGGGCCCCGATGATGGATCAGAATGAGATCGAGCGGCGTCGCCGCGGACCGGACGAGCTAAAATGAACTGCGATCCCGCACATGGCTTTACCTTCGATGCGGCAGACCGTGATCGCTCACCACACGAACCCTTCGTGCGGCGGAAATATTCCAGCTCCGGCGACAATTCCTTAACGGCTTTCGCCGGAACGCCGGCGTAAAGACGATAGGGCTCGTCCCATTTTTTATTCAAAAGCGATTGCGCCCCGAGGACGCGAATGATGCGGCAAAACGCTTCCGCCGAGCATCACGGAATTCGTCCCGGTAAAACTAGTATTCGCCGATCTCGATCGGCTCCGCCGTCTGCCGGCCCGCTTCGAAATCGATGCTGTGGGTGAGCAACTGCGAGCGAAATCCGCCGATGGTGGCAAAGGCGCCGATGCGCACCCGCGCGGTGCAATCGATCAAGATGCCGGCTGCTGATTCCAGCATGAGTTTCGATAATCAGTTCCGGACGCCGGTCCGGTTGATGCGCGAAATGCCGGCTCGTGCCGCTGGGAAACCGGTGATCCAATTCAGTTGGCCGACGATGGCGTGCGCGCCCAGATGAAGCAGATCGATGTTCTTGCACAGCGTGAGATGCCCGATGCGCGAGCCTTCTTCCATGACCAGTCGACGCGGAAAAATCCAGGCGAAGCCCGATGCGGCTGTCGGGATGAATCGAATAGCCGAACTGTTTTTCCAGGAACGAGCGCCGCATCCCCCACGGCAGCAGCAGCGAAAAAAACATGAGAAGCGTCTTCATGCCGCCGGGGCGAGCGAGCGGTAAAGTTTGCGGTATTCCGCAATCATCCGCGCGGTGGAAAAGCGCTTCGCATTCTCGAGCGCTTTCGCGCTCCAGCGCGCGCGTTCCGCCGGATCCGCCAGGCGCAAGAGATCGGCGGCAAAACCTGCTTCGTCTTCGACGGGATGGAGCAAGCCGGCGTCGCCGGCGACTTCCGACATCGGCTCGCGATCGGCGCAAAGGACCGGGCAACCGCAGGCGTGCGCTTCGGCGATCGGCCAGCCAAACCCTTCGAAGGTCGAAGGGAAAAGGAAGCGCGGTCGCGCGCAATTGTAAAGCGCTTCGAGCAATTCGCTGTCGGCATTCGGGAACCTCGACGATCCGATCGGAGAGCGCCGAGCTCCTGCGCCTAACGAGCGAAGCGAAGGCGAGAGCGGATCGCCGGCGAAAACAAGCGAGCCGTTCCAGTTGTTCTTGGCAACGCGCAAAAATGCGCAGAACGCCTTCGCGATTTTTCCGCCGCAGGTTCGAGCCGACATGCAGGACAAATTGGCTACCGGCTGTCGAGCGCCGGGATTTTCGCCAGCCGCGCCGCGAGCTTCCTCCGGCGGCAAGAAGTCGATACGGATAACTCAAGCCCAGCGTAATCAGTTCGAGCGCCGGATTTCCGTCGTGGCGCGGTAATCAACCGCTGCGCGTCGGCCAGGGTAGCGCGCGAAACACAGGCGATGCGCGTCAGCCTCTTCGAGGCCCTGCACGATCCAGCGTTGCAGACGTTTGCCGGTCGCGCTCGCGGGCGTATCGGTCGCTTCCCCCAGCGCGCCTCGCACCGCGAGCAAGTCGTGACAGGTCACGACCACCGGAACATCGCGGATGCGCCGCGGCATACATCGCGTTGGAGTGGTCGCAGATATGGACGACCGCCGGCCGCTCGCGCAGTTTTTTGGCGAGCGTCGCCGGAAGAGAACAAACTTGTCGAGATAAGCCAGCCACTTGGCGACGAAGTTTCCCGCATAGCGAAACCGCCCGAAAAAAGGCGACGGTTGGATCAGCTCCGCCGCAATCCCGCCGCGGTCAGTCCCATCAACATCATCATCGCAAATCGCTGCATGCTTTGCTGGCGATCGAGCGGGTAATTACCGATCAGCAAAATCATCGGGAAGACGACGCGCGGCGGGCGAAGTGTGGATGCGCTCGGCGTAACGGGAGCGGCGAGCCATCCGGCGAAGGGCGGCGCCATCCGGGCATCGGCGATTCCGGTCGGCGTTTTGCGTGTTGGCCGCCGCCAGACAAAGACCGCAGACAAAGACGGCAAAACCGAGATTAGTCGGCTGGCCGAATTGCCCGTTCAAGAGCGAAAGGAAGCCGGCGCAAAACAACATGATGGGAAGAATCTCGCCGCGCTTAAGCTGCGCGAAACTGAACAAGCCCAAGCTTAAAGGTGAGCATCGTGCGCCAGACCAGATAAGCGAGGCCGAGAATCGGGCCGCTTTCCAACACGACCCGCCCCCACTCGCCCTCGGACAAAAGAAAGATGGGCGGCCGGTGAGAAACTTCGCGCCGCCATTGGTGCCAATGCCAAGCCCGTAACCCGCCAATCGGCGCCCGGCTCAACAGCAAAATTCCTTCGGTAAATCCGCTGAATGTCCGCGCCAGCAGACCGCCGGCGATCGACTTTTCCTCCGCCTCGGCCACGGCCGTAAAACGGTCGGAGAGCACCTGCACGCCTTCCTTAAATACGGGCAGGCGCACGGCCACGAGCAGACCACCACGACAATGAGAAGATTGCGTCCGAACTGGTTCATCGCGCTAGGACGAAAAACGATGATGGCCAGCAACGAGGCGAGAACAACCAGCACGGCCAGAAGAACGGAGCGGCTGCCGGAAACGCCGATCGTCAACGACCAGCGCGAATCCGCCGCCGAGGAGCAGCCAGTTGCGATAAACACCGCGCGTCAGAGCGCCATAAAGCAAAAAGGCGGCGGAGAGCGCGGCATAAAAAATGACTCCGGAGACAAACGAGAAGGTTCCGGGCGGCCGGATTTTTCCGCCACCTGCCGTGATCTGCTGGCGTTTCGCCGAGGCCCGCGGTGCGGTTGATAAAAGCAGTCAGGCGCGGCGTTGAACTGCACCGCCAGCAGCACGCACATCGGGATCAACCCGATCAGAACCCACTTGCCGAGCTTTATGACATCTTCCTGATCGAAAACGCTTCCGATAATGAAGATGAGGGGCAGATGGAGAAAGTTGGAGCGAAAGCCGAAGCCGGTGACGAGGATGAGCGGCTTAAGCGGGAGATAGGGCTCGAGACAACGAAGCGAGACGAGCCAGGAAAGGACGCCGATGATGCCGAGCGCCAGGACGTAGTTGTTTCGGGGAAACACCCGGGCCTTGATGGCGAAGAAATAAATGGCGAGAACCACCGGATCGCGCACCACCAGGAGCACGTCGGAAAACTGCGGCAGGACCCATTTCCGGAAGGTCCCCTCGAAAATGAGCAGGAAAAAATAGAGCCAGATCAGCCGCTTGATGTGGGTGAGCGACCTTGGGTTAGTCTCTGATTGCATGCAGTATTTTCTCGCCGTAAGCCGGCCAGGTTAGCTCAGCAGCTTTCGCGCGCGCGGCAGCGCTCATGGCTGGTAATTGGGGTCGATTTTGCAGGAACCATACGATCTTTTCCGCGATTGCCGCCGGGGCTCCGGTTGGAACAAGGAATCCGGTTTTTCCCTCAACAATCAAGTCTTCTCCACCGGCGTTCCGGGTGGCGATCAACGGCAGGCCGCAAGCCATGGCCTCCTGTTGGACCAGGGCCCGGCCTTCGACGATCGAGGGGAGCACCAGAACATCGCACGAGCGCATCAGGCGCAGGACGTCCGCATGGGCTCGGGGCGGCTCGTAAACGAACTCCGGGAATTCGCTCCGGTAAAAGCCATGGGGAGCACCGGGGAGCCCATCACGACCAGCTCGGCTTCTTTGGCTCCCACTAATTTCATGGCAGCGAAGAGATCGGCGAGACCTTTCCGCTGGGTGAGAGCGCCGGCAAAGAGGAAGCGGAGCCGGCCGTATGGTCGCTATGGGTCGATATAGGACTTATCTGCCGTATCTACGGCCGGCGAGCCGAACGGCGCCACCACGCACTTCTTCGCCGAGCGCACCTTCTCCGGCAACGAATCGAAAACGAAAGCTGCTCGGGCAAATCACCGATCTCGGCCAGTTCCAGCTCCCGGGTTTTGCGCGCGAGCTTTTCGTCGGAATCGCGCGTGCCACCCAGGGTCGGCTCCCATTGCGGATAACGGCGGGCTTCTTCGCGCAAAAGACGCTGCGCCGTTTCCCAATACGCGATGGGCAGATCGTAGATGCGGCGCAGGCCCAGCTCGCGCGCAGCTTCAAACGAGCGCTCCGCGCAATCTTCGTAGGCGTACACTCCGCGGATTTTGAGGCGCTCGTGATTTTGGCGAAGATAATCGGCCGTAACCTGATCGAGGCCGCTCCAGACCCGATCGATGCTCGCCCAACCGGTCTCGTGTTTCGTCAGCCAGCGTGCCCCCAACTTCTCCGCGAGCAGCCGGACGATCTCGCGCACCGGATGAGTCTTGATTTTGTAATGCGGCAGGTCGTAGGCGCGGCGCGCGAGTTGGGCCCGGAAATTCTCCGGGCATCGCGTGCAGGAAAGGCGAACTGCGGGACCAGCCTAACGTAGTGACAAATTTTGCGAGCAGGTCGGCGTGATCAAGCGCATTCAGGACAGCGCGCACGTTCGCGTTCCCGAAGGGATGAGTGAGCAGGATCATCGTGCAGCGCGTTTCATTGCGTCCAGATAAAGACCGGCGACATGCCGCGGAGTGAAGCGGGCCAGGTGAGCGGGGCTGTTTTGCCGGAGACGATCGCACTCGGCGGGATCTTCGAGCAGGCGTGAAAGCGCCTTGGCGAGGGCTGGCGCGTCCCCGTTTGGAAACGTGAGGCCGCACGGCCCGATGGCTTCCGCCAGGCCGCCCTCGGCCGAGCCAACCACCACGCAACCACACGCAATCCCCTCCAGGGCGACGATCCCAAACGGCTCCCGCCAACGCGAGGGCACCACCAGGATTCGATGCTGGCGCAGGAGCTTTGCCACCTGCTCGCTGGTTTGCGAGCCGACGAATTCGACCTGCGATTGCAGCTGCAGAGCGGTTGCCTGTTTTTCCAGAGTGGCCCGTTCAGGCCCATCGCCCGCGATGGTGAGCCGAGGTCTTGATTCCAGCAACGCCATCGCTTCCAGCAGGAGGTCTGCGCCTTTGTCGGAAACGAGCCGGCCGACAAAAATCAGTTCCCTGGTGCGCGGCTCGGGCGGATTATCTCTGAAGACTTTATCGTCGTAAGGATTGCCGACCTGAATCGAAGGGCCCGGCAGTTTCTCCGCAACGGCGCGGCTAATCGCGATGGAGGTGGCGTAACGCAGCACGAAGTTTTTCAAACGGTGCTGCCAGCCAATCGTCCCGTCTGGGTTCGTGATCCAGGTCTGGTGCGCAATGAAAAGCGGCCGTCGGACAAAAAGCAATGGCCAGAGCGTGCGCAATGAGATGTTGTTCTGGAGGAAGACGTCGCACCAGCGAAGCTGCCGAAAAAGTGCGAAATGGGCCGGGCCGGCGAATCACAGCAAAAGGGAAATGACCATTGCCTTCGGTCTGCGTGATCACGCGGACTTCGTGACCGAGAGCGACAAACTCGCGGGCAAGAAGGTTCGACGCGGTTTCGATCCCGCCCGTGCTGGGGAAAAAATGGTGCGACCCGAGCAGGATTCTCACGGAAGTGAAGGGAACATCACGCGCGCAACCAGGAACCGACAAACTCCCGGAAGGAAGGTCGCGACCGCATTTTTCCGCTCCGCAGCTTTAGAAAAACGCCGAGTTTGTGATCGATCTCGAGAAACCAAAATCGAAAGCGATCAGCATTTTGCGCGGCGAGGCGATGCGCGAACCGGCAGGTGGCGGAGACTTCAAGATCGTCCAGCACGATCACCGCGCCAGCTGGCGCCTGGTCCATGGCGAGGAAAAGCGCGTGCTCGCGCTTCGCAGGATTGGGCGGGCTATCGACGAGGATCAACTTCGCGCGTTGCAGTCGCTGAAGCGATTCGCGTTGCGCCGCGACATTGAAAGACTCAATGGGCCGGAGGCGGTTCCAGCAACGCGTTAACGGAATGACGTCGGAGAAATCCGTCTCGCGCTTCGCCATGGCGTCTTCGAGCTGTTCGGTGCGGCTCAGCCAATCGGCCGAGTCTTCCACGCTGGCCGTTCCGGCGGAAGTGCGCCGGAGAGAATGCGTCGAACGACCGGAACCGAATTCAAATGCGCTGCTTCCCGCGGGGAGAAGAGCGGCTACCTCTTCCAAGAATCGGCAGCTGGTAGCCGGGAGGATCCAGGCCGGAACCTCCGCGGCGGACTGACTCCTCCCATTGTAATTTTGAATGAGGCGCTCAAGCCGATTTTCGAGCGAAGCATTGGCCGCAGCCGGATTGGATTCAGCGATAACCCTTCAGAACTCCTTTCAGCATTTCGATACGCATGGGAAGTCTCGGCTCGTTTTTGAACAGAGCAACCGGCGCGAACCAGGCCAGCTCAAGCGCGTGCCTCAGAAAGAGGAGCGGCCGCAAATAGAAGCGCGAGGAGGGATGGAAATGTTCGTAGAGATGGACCCGGGAGCGATACAGATCGAGAACGCGCGCCGCGCCGCCGCTCTTCCCGCCGGCGCCTTCGTGTTTCACGCAATAACCGAAGTCGATGCCGACGCGATGGCCGGTCTGGCGAAGGCGCAAGCTGAGATCGATGTCGGACTGGCATTGCCAATACCAGCGATCGAATCCACCCGCGGCGCGGAAGGCTTCCATATTGACCAGTGTGCAACTGGAATGGGCGGCTTCCACTTCGATGATGCGCGAACCCGGAGTGGGTGCAGGAGCGCGCTGGAATTTTTCCCACAATTTCAAGGCCTGGTTACCGGCGGCGAAAACCCAGGGTGGCATCAACGGCTGTTCGTAGGCGCCCTGCGGCTGCCCTTGGAAATTCGTCTGCCGGAAGTTTACCCAGGCCCAGTTTCCTTTTCGGAACTCGCCAAAACCGCCCGCGAAGTCGCCAGGTTCGAAAAGAACATCGGCATCGACCAGGAGCGCATACTTGGTCTGGACCGCGCGCAAAGCGTCGTCGGAGGCGCGGCAAAAACCTTGCGCCTGTTCTGTGCGGATGACGCGCACCGGGCTATCCAGAGCCGGAGCGCAATACGGCTGCGCCGATCCATCATCCACGACAACGATTTCCGCGACGGTCCCAAGATTTGCTTCGAACGAGCGCAGCATGCCGGCGGACATCTGCTCGTTGTTGTGCGCGGTCGTCGCGATAGTGAGATCGTCGAACTGCGTCATGTCAGCGCCTCCGCGTAAACGCGCGCCAGCTGACGAGAGGCGGCGTGCGCGTGGTACCACGCGTAAATCTTTTGCTGTGTCTCGCGCAGTTGCTCAGGCGGAGGGAAATTGATCGCTCCTGGAGTGATGTAGTACGGCCCGGGCAGGGCGTCGCCGCTTGATCGCAATCGGCTCTTCACGATGAGAGAGGACGGGGACAACTCCATGCGCGCAAAAGGCGGCGAAGGCCGTCGATTTTAGCACCATGCCCGGCCACATCTTTCCGGCGCCGAAGTAATCGATCCAGCCGAAGGAAGATTGCCTCAAGATTTCAGAGGCGCGCTCGGCAACTCACTTCCGGGTGATAATGACAAGACAAACCGGGGCGGCTGCGGCTCAGGCGATCGAGGGTGGCCTTGATGGAGATTTCTCCGCGACCGCCGACTACATCCAGATGCTCGGGCGCGAAAGCTTCCGGGAATGAGCGGATGCAATTGTTCGAACAAAGCCAGGGAGCGCGCGATCAACGCGGTGCCGCCACAAATCGCCCAGCGCCTGGGCGAGACGGCGTCAAAGCCGCTCAGCTCGGGCTCGCCGAAATTCGACAGGACGGGCGCGAGGTAAACTTTCTTGCCGGCGTCGTAAGCATGAATCGCTCTTTCGATCGGCGGGTTGCTCACGAAACAGGAAGTCGAAGCATCGATCATGTCTCGAGCGATTCTGACTTGAAGCGGCCGCAGCCAGAATGCGCTCTTCCAAGGCGGGCCGGAGGCGTAGAGCTCGTGAAAGGTTGTTACCCAGCGGCCGCGCAACTGGCTGCGCAGTCGTTGCGCGAATGCGCGCAGGGAGAAGGGAATGCCTCGCGCCTGATAGCCGTAGTTCACGTAATGCAAAATCACGTGCTCGCATTTTTGGGCCAGCTCAGCGGCCGCGTCGCGGTTCAGACCGGAGATGAACAGCGTACCCGTCTTTGGAAGTCACGGAGGTTTTTGCGGCGACGAGGAACGTCGTGGTGATTCCATGATCGGCCGATAATGCCCTGGCGAGATTCAAGGCGTAATCGCCGACGCCGTCGAATGTCCCGGGCAAGTGCGGGACGATCTGGAGAACGCTGTCAGGCGCGAGCGACATCGTGAAGGTGCTGGCGATATTCCGCGGCGGTGTCGCGGGCAATGGTGGGCCAGGAGAATCGCAGCGCCGTCCTGGCGCAGCGTTCACTCAATTCCTGGTAAGGCGCGGGGCCGCGCTCGAAAATTTCGACGATGGTCTCGCTGAAGCGGGCGACATCGCCGGCGGCGACGAGCAACTCCGGCAAATCGTCGCGCAGGATGTCGCGCGGGCCGGGGGCATCGTAGGCCACAGTCGGAAGCCCGGCGGCCAATTGCTCGACTACCGCCATTCCAAAACCTTCGACGTAACTCGGGAAGGCCCCGACCGCGCAGTCGGAAAGGAGTCGGGGAAGCTCGTCGGGATTGAATTGGGGAACGACCTCGACAAAATCGGCGGGGCCGAAACCCAAATCGTTCCAGACATCTTTCGTGTCGATCATTGTGCCCAGGAAGAGAAAGCAGGCGTCGGGCACTCGGGCCCGAATTTGCCGAATTATCTCCCCCCAATCCTTAGCCCCCTTTCGCGGACTCCACATCCCGATGAAGACTACCTTTTTCTTCCGCCAACGCGTTTCCGCCGGAGCCGCCGCGTCCAACAGCGCCTGCCGCCGAGCGGGCTCGAGGCCGTAGGGCTGCACGACCGCCGGTTTTGCGGATTGCATCTCGTCACGAACGCAAAGCAGTTCGTCGGAGTTCGGGAGATTCAGGAGATCGCAATGCCGCACGGACGCTTCCGAGGCGGCGCGCGCCCGCCGGGCGAAGAACCAATAGAATGGGCGGCCGATCAGTTTTCCTTTGGATGGCGGCGGCCACCGTTTCGGCAGCGTCGCGCTCGAATTTTTCGTAGAGGCGATAAAGACCGACTGAGCGGGCGACGAGCAGTCCATGAGAACGTGAGCGACTCTTTCGAGAACGGCATGGTGCCGACAAGGGCATCGATCACATCAAAGCGGCCGGCGTTCTGCCGGACGAACCTCGCGGCGCGATAGGGAAACAGAAGAAGGCGAAACGCCGCGAGCGCGGGTGAGGACGCCGGCTCCGGAAACGCGTCGGTCAGGCAGAATTTTTCGACCACATGGCCGGCGCTCCGCCATTCCTCGGTCAGCTCGATCCAGACGCGGGCCGCGCCGAGCCGCGGGTCCCAGGGCACGTTCACGATGGCAAGGATGCGGAGCGGCTGGTCCATCACCGGTCGATTTTCAAACGAAGAGGCTTGTCCAAAATTTGTGCCGCACCGGGTTCACGTAATGGCGGACGGCAATCGCGGGATTGGCGTAGCGGTCCGGGAAAATGAACTGGTCGTCGAGCTGCAGGACGTACTTGCGGGGGTCGAACGGGGCGGCGCCATTCGCGTGCATCGCCAGGTGCGTCAGCGTCTGGTTCGTGAAAAAAGTCGGCTCCCCTTCCAGCTCGAGAAAGCGCCGGATACTCGCGGACCAGTCGAGCTTTTGGAACAGGAGAAGGAAGCCGGTGTTTACAGGATCCTTTCCTTCCGCTGGGTCGCGCAAGAGCCGCTCGTCGCCGGAGAACTGGCAGTCCGCCATGTAGAAGGCCGGGACGTCGCGCGCTTCGACGTAGCCTTGGAGGTCGTTTGCTCCCGCGAAAAACAAGACATCGGAATCGAGATACAAGCACCGGGAGCACTTTTGGGCAGCGACATGATGAGAGCAAGCTGCCGTCCAGTCGGGTGCGTCTTCAGATAAGGCAGGATGTCATCGGGAAGATCATTGGGGATCCATTCACTGGCGTCGCTGACCGAAATCGAAGGATCGAGCCGTTTTAAGAGGCGCCGACTTTCCTCGGAGTAGGTGCCGTCCGATACGACCGTGAAATGCACCGGGCGGCCGACATGCCGCAAGAAAGAACGAATCGAGGCCACTTGTTCCGGCAGCGCGGCCTCGCCCGAATACGAAAAAACTTCGAGAGGAAAAGCAGTTCTTGCGGTTCAATCGCGGGAAGCCGATTCAGAAATCCGCGATAGAGCGCGCGGACCGCCCTTCCTTCCGCGCGAGCAAAATGATAGCCGAAATTTGGCATGGCTCAGCCGGTGGCGAGCGGCCAGCTCCGAAAGCCGCGATAACTCAGGAACAGATTGAGCAACAAACTCGGGATGGCGGAGACCAGGTTGAACGTGAGGACGCCCGTCACGCTGGAGAAATCGGTGTACGGGATGAGCGCGAGCTGCGTGGCCAGCGTCAGTGGAATGTTAAGCCAGGAGCCGGCGATCCAGGCTTTCGCCGCGTTCAACGACCAGAGCGTCCCGGCCATCACAGTCATGACAGCGCCGGCCACCATCAGCAACAGCTCCTGCTCGAGGTGGGCATACTTGCTTCCGAGCACGAAGAGAAACTGGCGCGGAAAAAAAGCGGCGACGGCGATGATCACGACGGCTGAAACAGGCCACGCCGCCGACGATGGCCGCATATTGCCAGCCAAGTTTTCGCAGGCTCTGGCAGCGCGCGAACGCCGGCGCGAACACGTTCGCGAGGAGATTACTCAGAACGGCAAAAATCATCGCCAGCCGGCCGAGCGCACCGACCTCCGCGATGGAACTAACTTCCCGGCTGAAGATGCTGATGAGAAAAACCGTGATCTGGCCCTGGAGACAAAAGAAAACGGCGTTCGCGGCCTGGCTGCGAATGAATCCACGCATCGCCTCGCGATCCTCCGGATTCTCCGGCGCTTTCAGATCGATGACGCCGGCCACATATCTGCGCAGCATCCAATATTGCAGGAGCAGAGTGGCCGAGCCCACGGCGAGCGCGACCGCACCGTTGAGGAAAAGATACATCAAGGCGAGCAACACGAGAAAACGCGCGACTGCGCCCGGTCATGTCGATCGTCTGAATCCGGCCGATATCGGAGCGGAGCCGCGGCACGACACTGAGCACGCCGATGGAAAGCTGGACGGCGAGACCGGCCAGGACGGCTGCGATCAGGATCGCGGTGTAGCTCACCGAGGCTCCGTTTTTCACCAGCATGAAATAGAGAATCGGCGTGACGATGACGACGGCGACCGCGCCCAGTTTTCGCCGGAGACCGAGGGCGGTATTTACCAGCTGCCCAAAACGGAAGCGGTCCTGCCAGACGCGGCCGCCGATCGAGACGAGCCCGATGCTGATGCCAATGTCGGCGAGGACGTTGAGTGTCCCCTGCATCGTGTTGGCGATGGTGAAGTAGGCGTATTCCCGCTGGTCGAGATGCCGGATCAAGCAGAATTCCGCTGAGAAATCCGATCATCTGCACGACCGCCTGGACGAAGGCGAAATTGCCGACAATTCGCGCGCGTTGCAGGGCCCGCCGGATGATCGGCGTCGAGGCTTCGTTGAGGGCCGGCGGCGAAATCGGGCCGAAGAAGCTCATCGGTTGATTTCGCGCCAAGCCGGACCACTCGAGGCCGCGATCCGGAAACGGAGAGCGCGCGCTAAGAGGACTGAATCTGCTTCGGCTGACGGCGATGCGACGCGGCAGCGATCTCGTCGTGCTCTTCAACCGGCACCGGCGTGTTGTAGTACTCCGAATATTGGTAGTAATAATATTCCGGCAGCGACGTATCGACGTAATTCAGGATAACGCCGGGCACATTGACCTGGCGATTGTAAAGCAGCTCGAGCGATTTCCGGGTGAGGCGCGCCGAGGTGTAGGAGAGCCGCACGACAAACAGGGTGGCGTCGATCTTCGGCGCCAGACTGGTGGAATCATCCGCGGCCAGGACCGGTGAGCTGTCGATGATGATGTAATCGTAGTGATTATACATCTCGCGCAGAAGCGCATCGGTCGAGTCGCGCAAGAGGTGCTCGCTCGGCTGGCCGAGCGTCTTGCCACGAGGCAGAAGGAAGAGGTTCGGATACGAGGTCGGCACGACCACTTCCTGCCAGTTCACTTCCTGTTTGAGGACTTCTGAGAAGCCGATCTTCGAGGAAACTCCGAACGATTCCCGCAGAGCGCCGCGCCGAAGATCGCCATCGATCAACAAAGTGCGCGCGCCGGAGAGGGCCATGGTGATGGCCAGGTTGGAAGAGATCGTCGATTTGCCTTCGTTCGGCACCGAGCTGGTGATGAGCATCGTCTTCGGCCGCGGTCCTTCATACGGCATGAAGAAGATAGAGGAGCGAATATTGCGATACGATTCGGCGAAGACATGCCGGGCGTCGTCGGGCTGAAGCAGGGTGACGCGACCCTTGGTTTTCTCCTTCGGAATCTGGCCGAGAACGTTCTCGGAGAAGTGGTGCTGGAATTCGCCGAACGACGCCATGCGATCGTCGATCCGATCGAGCAGGAGCAGGATGCCGATGCCGGCGAGCGCGCCGCAACCGAGGCCGATCAACAGACTCTTGAGCAGACCGGGCCGGACGGAGATCGGACGCGGTCGCCATTTCCATGATGGAGATCTGGTCGCCGCTGTCCACGCTTTGGGAGACGTTAACTTCCTTGAGATTGTTGGTGAGGCGCTCGTAGAGTGTTTTCAGGCGCTCCGCCTTGCCTTTGATGCGATTGAACTGCGCGAGTCGCTGGCTCAAATCGAGCGCCTTGGTTTCCCATTCCTTGATGTTGGTCTGCAGGTTCTCCATCTGTTTGCCGATGGATTTGCGGCGCGTCTCGAGTTTCTCCACCGTGTCCTGACGGTAGAGTTCGATTAGTTTTTCCTGCTTCGTAATCTCGTCGTTAAGCTTGAGGATTTTGGGATGCTTCGGCCGCAGGTCCTTGGAGAGCGTGTCGCGTTCGGCCTTGAGCAACTGCGGCGTTTTGTTTGGCTTTGAGATAATCGGCTTCCGGCCCGACATCGGAAAAGGCCATCCCGGGCGCCTTCTCATCCGCGGGCTGCGTGCCGGCGGCGTTGTTGGATCGTCGTCTGACCCTTGGTGCGATCGAGATTCTGGTCGAGATCGAGCAGGCTCAGCAGATCGTATTCGGTCTTGAGCTGCGCATATTGCTGGTTCAACCGCACGAGATAGGCGGCCGCGCTGTTCCCCTCCTCCTGAATGAAGCCGATGTTGTTCTGCTTCTGGAAATCGAGCATCTCGTCCTCGGCGCCGCGCAAATCTTTCTCCACCTGGATGAGCTGCTCGGTGATCGCCGTCGTCACCGTCGAGCCCTGGTTTTCGCGCATGCCTTTTTTGAAATCGAGGTACTTCTGCATGACCGCGTTCAAGTAAGCCTGGGTGTATTCCGGGAGTGCTGCCGACCGCGATCAAATCGAAAATCGAAGTGCGCGGCTTCTGGACGACGGTGATCTCGACTTTCACCGGCTGCATTTCCGGGTGGGTCTGGCGGACCAGCGCTTCGGCGTCTGCGCCGCACTTCGGCGCTCTGCATGAGCTGGATTTGCGTGCCGTAAAAATTGACGTTGTCTTCGCTGTAGACCGCGCCCTGGCTGATGTTCAGCTTGCCCGCCAGCATCATTTTGCTGCGGGACTCAAAGGAGGGAGGCGTCTGATAAATGAGCCAGGCCTGGACAAAAAGCCCGAGGCAAATGGTCAAAACGGGGATCCACCAGCGGCGCTGCAAGAGGGCCTTGTAACGATGGAGACGCGTGATGAACGCAGTGCTCCAGGGAGCGGAAGCGGGACGATCGGTGGTGGCGGCGGCTTGCATGTTTAGAAATTAACGAGCGTCTGCGGCACGTAGATCTGGTCGTCCGGTTGGACGACCACATCTTCGTCCGTGCGCCCTTCCTCGATCACCCGCTTCAGATTGACCATGACAGTTTCGCCGTTCTTTCGCGTCAGCTTGATCTTTGCGCTTGTTGGCGAAATCGCCGAAACCACCGGCGCGAATGATGGCCTTGCTGACGGTGTAGGTTTCGTCCGGCGGAATTTCCTGCGGCCCCTGACCTTTGACAGAGCCGTAAACGTAAACTTTGCCGCGCGATTTTTCGCTGACGTGATCGACGGCGATAATCACCGTGGCGTGATAGTAATATTCGCGCTCGAGAGCCGCCTTCACGGAATAGGCCAGCTCTTTGCAGCTCCGGCCCGCGGCCGGAACGAGACCAATGTAAGGAACTTCCAGCTCGCCGTTGTCGTTGACGCGGAGACGCTGGGATTCGTCGTCGCGATCTTCGACGACGCGGAAGCTGACGTAATCGTTAGAGCCGAGCTTTTTCTTGTCGTCGAGCACCGCCATGGAGTTGGTCCGCATGACTGTGCTGGTGGTGGGTTGCTCGACCGACGGTCGCCTTCGGGATGGTGGGCATGGGACTGGACTCCTGGGCCTGCGAGCGGCAATGGTCCCGCGATGCAGGCAGCGAGCGAGGAAGGTGACGGTCCAGGTTCTCATGCAGTTGCAATTGTCTCCTTGTTAGAAGCTGTAGGTGCCATCCAGCGCGATGCGATTTTGCCGGTAATCGCGCAGCAGCTAGATTCGAATCTTTCTGTGTGTATTGATAACGAAGTCCCGAGGGTCACGTGCGGCGTGAGCTGATATCCCAGCGTGATCGCGCCGCCGTAGCGATGGGCCTGCTCCGCGGCAAATGGATTGACGATCGGGAGCCCCGGGAACGGCATGAAGAACGCCGGTCCCAGTGCCGCCAGAATCCTCCGCATCCTCATAAAAGAGTTCGGTCGAAAGGAGGGTGTTATAAAGGATGTTCCAGTTCGCCGTGTGCCGGACGTAATTCAGCGTCACGTAGTTTGAGTTCACGCCCAGCTGCGTTTTCGTGGCCGATAGCGAGGTTATGCGTCAAGACGAGAGTTGACGCGATGGGAAAGCAGCAAGTTCGCATAAGAATCCTCGAGATCGTTCATGTCGCGAACAATGCCGTTGTCGTCGAAATCGATCGATTTGATAGCCAGCCGCGACCCGCACTTTCAGATTGCTCGTCAGCTGTGTCTCCAGGAACACGCCAACCGCTGTAGGCGTTTGAATCGTTCAGGACATTCTGGTCGTAGTAGTGTGGTGACGAATGTCCCTCGACGACCGACGGTCATCGTCGGAATTGGGAGTAAAGCCGATCGATGCCGAAAAGATATCGGCGTTGCGATCGAGATACTCGAAGAGATCGATTCATCGCGATAAAGTTATAGTGATCGTAGCCCAGAGTCACGACCGCCTGCGTTCAAATCCCAGAGCACGGAGACGCCGGCCAAATTCTCGAAAGCGGCCGTAATCGGCCACATTGCTCAAGCGCGACTTCGGCGATCGGGATCCTGCTCGAGCGGAAAAGCGGTCATGGATAGTTGATGCGGAAATCGCCCACAAAAATGTCGAACGCCAGCTGCGACCCGGGCGCGAGGAGCACGCCGTTGGTATTGTAATTCGAGTGGTCCAGATAGAACGAGTAGCCGACGCCGAGATCGAGCCTCAGGGTATTAAGCTGCGGTGATCGGCCAGAGGGCATTCAAGTTTACCTGTGGCCGCAGAATGAAATCCTCTGCGGTTCGGTCGTCAGCAGAATGTGGTCCGATGGCCGTAAGGGCCAAGGCCGACCCGTCCTCGGCGAGGTTAATGTTGTCGTTGTATTCGAACCCCATCGTCGCGCTGAAGCGGAATTTGATCGCGCCAAGCTGGAGATTGTACGGAATCTTTGTCGATGGACTGGCGGCGCGCCTCGGCGGCGGCTTCGCCGGCGAGCGAAGGCCGAATGGCATCCTGGGCGCGAGCGATCGGGCCGCGGCCAGCACCGCAACAAGAGCCGCGAGGCGAGTCTGCGGGCGAGAGAAGAAAGTGGAGTGGCGTGACTCATGTGGGTGTCGGTCCGGTGTAGGTTAGCAGATGTGATACCAAAACGATTGAGCCCGGCCGGAGGCCTGCTCATCGCCTCGCGCAGATTCGGCGCGAAGCGGTTTTGGAATCGCGATCTTTGTTGTTTCAATAGGTTAGGCGATTGACGCGCGATTCTTCTACCGAGAGAAACGCCGCACAGCAAGGAAAATCGCCCGGCTTTGTCCCGGGCGGACGGCTCCGGCAGAAATTCGGCCGGTTTACCGGATTAGGGTAATAAATGACCCTCGGAGCCTGGTCTGGAAAAATCCCCAGCAGTTGGCGCACTCCTAGCTTTTGGACTGGAATTAATATGAGTCGGTGTCGTCCCCTAAAAGTTCTTGGCGTCTGTGGCGCAGCCGCCTTTCTCTTTCTGCGCGGTCACCCATCCAGCCGGTGATGCCGCAGACGATACCGCCGTCGCCTTCGACGTGAGCAATCCGGCGAAGAATCTGGCGCGGATGAATTGCGGGGCGACCATCGCGTCTGGTCGGCGCCGATGGTCGCCTGGTCTCCCTGAGCTACCACGGAGGGCAATTCCAGCGTGACTGCCCTGATCCTGGATGACGACACTCTCAGCTATCCCCTGCCGGAAGGGGAAACGACTTTCATCCTCACATTCCCGAGGATCTCGCTGCTCGACCGCTTCACTTTCGTGAACGAGAACGCCGCCGCCGAGGGCGAAATGAAAATCTCGTCTCGAATTCTCGCCTCCATGCCGACAGCCCGAAATGGGCGGAGGTCAATGGCAGCACGCGATTCACCGGCAAGCGGCTGGTCAATCTATCCCTGCTCGGAGTGGAGGCACGCTACGTGAAACTCTCCTTTCACGTGGCAAAAGCAGGGCGCATCGCCGCGCTCGGCCTTTACGGTGGCCAATCGCTCCAGAAATTCGCGCGCCCGCCAGACCGGCGTCGTTCGCGTTCGGAACATCGCGGCCACCCGCCGCCTGGAAGACATGCTGAATTTCAACTTCGCGAATCTTGTATGCGCAGGCGCAGATTGTTTATCGTCAGCTCCGGCGCGGAGAACTACGCCAAGCGGATGATCGATGATGACGTCATCACAGCGTTTCAATTCGCTCCCGCCGACCCGCACCCGACCGTGATCGTGGAACTGGCGGAACGCGAACGGCTTCATCGCGTCAGCGCTCTGTATAAAATGGAGGCAGGGCGGCCTGGATGTCTTCTTGCTGCAGGAGCTGCGGAACGAATCCGGGCGACTTGAGCGGCCGCACACCGATCGCTTCCGTGACCGATGCAAACCGGCGGTGGCAAGGCCGCGGTCGATTTCGATCCGCACGGCGCGCGATACGTGGCGCTTCGCTGGACGCCCGCCGAGCAAGAGCTCGCGCAAGGGTTTCGAGGTCGCAGAGGTCAGCGCGTTCGGCGATATGCCGCTGTCGATGCTGAGCACGTCCGAATTGCCGGACGTTTATGCCGACAACTCGATGGGCCTGATGGGTCCTCCTCTCGTTACGCAGCCGCCGCGGCTTCCGGTGGTCAGCCCGTAGTCTTTCGGCCTTCACAATCGCGCTGACGGTCTTCGAGACCGCTTCGCGTCGCCTGCGCAAAATCGTCCAGGCCTGAGACCGCGATCTCGAGGAGGCGCTGGCCCAGATTGCGTTTCCCATGTAAGGCCGCGCGCAGGCGGCCGCGCAGAGTTCCATTCCTCGGAAGCCAGTCGAACCCGACGCCGCGCGTTTGTCTTCCTGGATGCAGACAAAAACAAAAAGCGGGCGGCCATTCTGCTCGAATTCGTAAGAGCGAAAGTCGAGCGGCACCGAACCAGCGGTCAGATTCAGGTCGGGCCGCGCCGTGCGAAAAGTGCGGCCGATCGCCGGCAAACAGATCTCGGGCGAATGGCTTCGCACCAATTGAAGGGCAGCCCGCTGCGGTTTCCAATGCGCAAAAAAACTCCACCAACGCACCCCGCGCGGGTCCTCCCAGGCGGCGCTTTTCGCTTCGTCGTAATGCAGGATCACGCGCGTGGTTTCAGGAATTGGCAATGGAGTGACCGTTTCATTTCCGGCCGGCCAGCTCGCCTCCCAGCGCGGGCGTTCGATTAACTGGCGCTCATGGCTTCGATACCAAAACTCGGTGCCGACGAACACCACCGCTAGCCATGCGAGCGCAATCAATTGCGGCGCGAAAGCCTCGTGCGTTGCCGCGAATTTTGCGGCGCCGTGCTCATCTTCCGGCTCACGTTTCCAGAGCCAGGCCAGGACGAGCAATCCGGCCATTCCGCAAAGCAACGCGGCTGTGCCGATCATGTCGTGCCAGCGCCCGAGCGTCTCGAGGCCGCTCCTGGCCGCGACAAGCACCAAGGCTGTCGCTCGAAAGACATTGCAAAGAAAAATCCAGCCGCAGCCGATCAGCAGCAGTCCGACCCGTTTTCTCCCTGAGAGGCGAAGCATTTCACCCAGCACGAGCGCGACCATGATGCCGGCCTGGAACGTCTTCACCCCGCTACAGGCTTCGTCCACGCCGACAAATCCATTCCGCAACTGGATGACATTGCCGAGCTGATACGCCCCTACCCCCAGCCAGCCGGTGATTTCGACCGCGAGGGAGGCGACGCCGCGCATCATCGTCTGCACGATACTGTTTTCGATCTGGACGGGCCACGGAACGGCCGCGAGCGGGAAACAAACCGGGAAAGCGAAGTGGCTGAGCCATGCCATTCCACCCGCCCGATAAAGCACGAGTAAGGAAAAGGCGACTACGCTGAGGGCGAGAATCCAGCTCAGGAAACGCCAATCCGGGTTCGCCTCTTCGATGACGCGGATCGGAAACAGCAGCACGAGAAGGAACCACATCGCGCCGCTCGCCGCGCCGCGACCTCTCACCTGCGGCTCGGGCGATGGCCGTCGCTGCCAGCGAAAATAGAAAAGCAGGAGGCCCAGGAAAGGCACGGCCCAGCCGTAATTGTATTGGGAATTGAAAGACCACTCCACGTGAAGGTGGAGGAACAGCCACAGCCAGAGAGCGGCCGGAACGACCGCCGCGATCAGCTGAGCTTGAAACTGCGGTCTCAACATTGCGAGGAAGATTCATCGGGAGAACTGGAAAGACCAACGCAGATTGCGCTCAATCCTACCTTCCAGGACATCAGCCTGCACGACTTGACGTTCTCGCCCTTCCTCAGGTGAATTCGAATATCTGCTTTTTTGGCCAACGAACCATGTGAGCCGCCCTTCGAGGCGGCATGGTGACTGCTATTCGGAAAGCGGCTCTTCCGTATGTGCTTCGCTCACCGCCCCGAAATCAACCCCCCTGGAGCGCGGTTGGTTCCTGACATCATGGCGGTCGCGCTCATTCTTCGACACAGTGCAAAATTCCGGAAATAACAACGACTGTTTTGGCAACGTCCGCGCGCTCGAGCGCCGCGATTTTTATCGGCGCTGGGGGCGCCGCCTCGCGGCCTGCCTGTTGATCACCGCACTCGCGTTCGGCGGTTACCGCGGGTACGGAGCCTGGCGCAAAAATCATCTGTCGAAACAAGCGCGGGACTTCTTCACGCGGGGCGATTACCCGAGCGCGGTGCTGGTGGCCCGCCGCCTCTTGCAGCGTGATCCCGACCATCTCGCCGCCTGCCGCGTGATGGCCGACACCGCGGAGCTGGCCGGCCGCCGCGAGGCACTCGCCTGGCGGGAGAGAATCGTAGCGCTCGAGCCAAAAGTATTCGAAAACAAAGTCGCGCTCGCCGCGACTGCGATGCGATTCGGCCAGCTTGGTCTTGCTCGCAAAGTCCTCGAGGGGATCAAGGCTGAGGCCGCCGGCAACGTGAAATATCATCAGCTGGCTGGAGTCATTGCCGTCGCCGACAAAAATTCCTCCCTGGCGGAAACGGAATTCACGGCCGCGCTTCAACTCGAACCGAACAACCAGCAGCTCGCGCTCAATGTCGCGACCGTGCGCCTGACCTCGACCGATCCCGCCACCAAGGAAAAGGCGCGCGCGGAGCTGATGAAGCTGGCGGAACAATCCGCTTTGCGTCTAGACTCGTTTCGGGCGCTGGCGTCCGACGCGCTCGCTCACAACTCTCTCGCTTCGGCAGAAAAATGGGCGGCGCTTTTGAAGGCCGAAAAAGGCGCGACCTTCGCGGATCTGCTGCTTTACCTCGAGGCCACCCACAAAACGGATGGCGGGCAGGCGGCATTACGCGATGCGGAATCGCAAGCGGCCAAGTCGCCTGCCGCTGCCTCTGCCTTCATCACCTGGATGAACCGCCACGGGCTGGCCCAAGCCGTTCTCGATTGGGCCCTGGCTCTGCCGACGGAAATTCTCGATGGCCAGCCGGTGCCGCTCGCGGTCGCCGAGACTTACAGTTTTCTGCAGGATTGGAAGGGACTCAAGACCTGGGTAGACGCCAAGGATTGGGGCACGCACGAATTCCTGCGCCTGGCCGTGCAAAGCCATGCGCTCCACCATCTCACGCCGGCCGGCCTTTCTTCGATGGAATCCCAAACCGCCTGGAGCGCGGCCCTGAAAGCAACCAAGGCCAGCCCGGCTCACCTGGCGGCGATCGCGCAATTGGCTGAGGGCTGGGGTTACGCCGATAACGCCGCGGAAGCCTGGTGGCTGATCGCTAACGGTGATGAGAACGCGAAGGAAGCGCTCACTGCCCTGCAACGTCTTTACAAATCCAAACAGAACAGTCACGGACTGCTTCGCGTGGCCAAGCGGGCGCTCGAATTGAATCCTGCGGACCTGGTCGCGGCGAATAATTGCGCCAGCCTCGGGTTGCTCCTGAACGGCGACAGTTCCGCGCGCCGTCTGGCCGCCAAGTTGCACAAGGAACATCCGGCGAACGCGATTTTCAGCGCCACCTACGCGTTTGCCTTGTTCACCGAAGGCAAAACCAGTGAGGCGCTCAAAATGATGGAAACGCTGAAAGATCCGCAGCTGCGCCACCCGGCCATCGCGGCCTACTATTTCGTCATGCTCGTGGAGAATGGCAGCATGGAACGCGCACACCTGTTTCTTTCCGCGGCGAACCGGGCGCAGCTCCTGCCGGAGGAACAACAGCTTCTCACCACGGCGACCCGCAAATTGCTCCAGCACGACTCGCAGAATGTCGCGAAGAGCGTGGCTGTCGCGGATCCAGTGCTGCCGTAAAGGCCACGGTTGGCTGGTCGAAAACGGACCCGTTTTGATTGCCGTCACCGTCTCCGCAGGGGCATGGAACTAGCTTATTTTTATCGCGGGTTCCACAACAACCTGAAGATGCGATTAGCGACTGAAATTCAGGGAGACAAGGAATTCCCACGACACCAAAACCGCGCCGAGGCCACCAGCTTCAGGCCTACCCACCAATCCTATGAACCTCTTCCTGACCTATCGAAAAGCGCGACTGAAATCCCGGAACATCTTGCGCTCGCTGCCCAAGCTACGAATGATGCTGTTCGGGTTTGGACTGTAGCCAGCGGCGCGCTGGCCTGGCCGCAGGGGCTCGAAGCTCTGCTCGGTTACACCGGTTCTGCCGACACCAGCGACATCGACTTTTGGCAAAAGCAGGTTCATCCCCAGGATAGGGCGCGCACGGCCGCAAGCATTCGCGACGCCCTGGCGAGCGACGGCGAACAATGGACCGGAGAATACCGGTTCCGTCACCTGAATGGGTCGTATCTCGACTTGCTCGAACGGGCGCACATCGTTCGCGATAGCGATGGCAAGGCGGTCCGATTCGTAGGCTCGCTCATGAACGTGACGGCCCGCAAACAACTCCAGGACCAGCTGGTTCGTTCCCAAAAAATGGAGGCGTTCGGTCAGCTCGCCGGCGGCGTGGCGCATGACTTCAACAACTTCCTGACCACCATCCTCGGCTACAGCGATCTTCTTCTCGACGAGCTCGGGATGAAGGGCGCGATCGCCGATCACATTTCCGAAATCCGGAGCGCCGCCGGACGCGCCTCCGTGTTGACCGCCCAACTGCTCGCGTTCAGCCGCAAGCATCCACTCGAGCCCTGCGTGATCGACGTTAATTCGTTGCTCGGCAATCTGGAACGTTCGCTCCTGCGCCTGCTGGGCGAAAACATTTCCGTGCAATGCCATTTTCAGCGCGGCAAAGGGGGCCTGCACACCAAGGTCGATCCCGGCCAGCTCACTCAGATTATTCTCAATCTCGTCGTCAATGCGCGCGACGCCATGCCGCGCGGCGGTTGTCTCGCCCTGGAGACATGCACCGTAGCCGTCGAGAGCCCGGAAAATCGCGAGCTCGGCTGCGAAGAACTTCCTCCGGGCGAATATGTCCGCATCAGCGTCGCCGATAACGGCATGGGCATGAGCGATGAAGTGAAAGGGCATTTGTTCGAGCCGTTTTTTACGACCAAGGACGAGGGCCGCGGCAGCGGACTCGGACTCGCGACGAGCTACGGCATCGTCCGGCAGAGCGGCGGCCACATTTATGTGGAAAGCGATCTCGGCAAAGGCACCACCGTGAAAATCTTTTTGCCGAAAGTGCCCGCCCCCCCTGCGCCTGGCTACAAACGTCCTGGCGCGAACAAGCTCCCCACCGGCGTCGAGACCATCCTCGTGCTCGAGGACGACATCAGTGTGCGGCACATCTCGGTGCGCGTCCTGCGCGGCCTCGGCTACGAAGTTTTGGAGGCTGCCAATGGCGACGACGCGCAACAGCTCATCGCCAAACGCGCGAACAAGAAAATCGACCTCCTCCTCACCGACATGGTCATGCCGCAAATGAGCGGACGTTGCTTCGCCGATTGGATGGGCAAAGCCAGCCCGGGCACGAAGGTCGTTTTCATCTCAGGTTACCTGCAGGAGTCGCTCCATCCCGGCGATCGCCGGGACCAGGAAATGTTCTTTCTGCCCAAGCCGTTCGATCCCCAACAGCTCGCGACCAAGATTCGCGAAGCGCTGGATTCAACGCCGGCTCGTTAACGTCTCCATTCAAAACATTGCCGCTCCTTCGCGCGAGGTATATGACTTCCTCGCGTGATCACGTTCGAGGAAATCAAAGCGGCGCAGAAACGAATCGAGGGCGCCGTCTACCTTTCACCCTGCCGGGAATCGATTCCACTGAGCGAGATCACCGGCATGCAGATCATCTGCAAGCTCGACAACTTGCAGCGCACCGGAAGCTTCAAAGAGCGCGGCGCGCGCAACGCCCTCGCGCAACTGCCGGCTGAACAACAGCAGCGGGGGGTGATCGCGGCCTCCGCCGGCAACCACGCCCAAGCCCTCGCTTATCAGGGCAAACTGCTCGGGATTCCTGCGACGGTGGTCATGCCGAAATTCGCACCGCTGATTAAGATCGGTAACTGCCAGAAGCTCGGTGCGAACGTCGTTTTACACGGAAAAGATTTTGCGGAGGCGAAGGCGCACGCGCACGAGATCGGGAAAGAACGGGGCCTCGCGTATATCGACGGCTACGACGACCCGGCTATAATCGCCGGGCAAGGCACAATGGGCCTCGAGATCGTGGAGCAGGTGCCCGATCTGGATGCAGTGGTCGTGCCGGTGGGCGGGGGCGGACTGCTCGCGGGCGTGGCGCTAGCAGTGAAAAGTTTACGGCCCAAGGCCAGGATCATTGCGGTGGAAGCGGAGCACGTCGCGAGTTTCGCCGCGGCCGTCAAGGAAGGAAAACCGGTCAGGATCGACACGCAGCCGACGCTCGCCGACGGCCTCGCCATTGCCCAGATCGGCAGCAATGCTTTCGCTACGGCCGCACCGCTCGTGGATCGCATCATTACCGTGACGGAAGAACAGATCGCCGTCTCGATCCTGCGCATCGTCGAATTGGAAAAAGGGGTGGTCGAAGGTGCGGCCGCCACTCCCCTCGCCGCCTGTTTGTCCGGGCACCTCCCGGAATTGGCCGGAAAGCGTGTGGTCCTTCTTTTGTGCGGAGGAAACATCGACCCAAACGTCCTGAGCCGCGTAGTCGAACGAGGCCTGGTGGCGGATGGCCGGCTCGCCCGCTTCACCGCCGTGATTAGCGATCGTCCAGGCGGGCTCGCCGATCTTACCACGCAAATCGCTTCAGCCGGCGCCAGCATCAAACAGGTCTTGCACGACCGCGCCTTCGCCGGCTCGGACGTTTCCGCCGTGCATGTCTTGTGCACGGTCGAAACGCGAAACCGGCAGCATCTCGATGAGCTGCGCGCGCGCTTGAAAGAGCACGGAGTGCGGACGTTCGATTCGAAGTAAGTGCGCGCGCTCGATCGGCTCAAGCGTTCCCTGCGAAAACGGGCCTTGTTCCGCAGGTTTGGCGAGCGCTGGAAATCGGAAGGCGAAGCATTTACGAGCCGCAACTACGATTCGTACAACGATTATTTGGAACATCAGAAGGCGAAGCTCGAGACGCACGAGTTCGGCGAATACGACAAAGAATTCCGCCAGGCGCTTCGTGAGCGACTAACCTCGCTCGAGCTCGAATGGCACGGCCGCACCGTCCTCTGTCTTGGCGCGCGCATTGGCTCGGAGGTGAAGGCGTTCCTCGAACTCGGCGCCTTCGCCGTCGGCATCGACCTGAATCCGGGAAAAGCAAATCGCTACGTCGTGCACGGAGACTTCCACGACTTGCAGTACGCCCCGAATTCGATCGACGTCGTCTATACCAACTCCCTCGATCACGTGTTCGACATCGAGCAGATCGCGAAGGAAGTTCTGAAGGTCTTGAAGCCGGAGGGCCTTTTCCTCGTGGAAGCCGTGCAGGGCAGCGATCAAGGAATCCACCGGGATTCTTCGAAAGCTTCTTCTGGAAAAACATCGACGATTTGGTGCGAGCATTCGAGGCTGCGGGCTTCACGGTGTGGCGCCGAACGGCAATCGCCCATCCCTGGCCGGGCGAACAAATCTGTTTCCGGCCGTCGCCCGCAGCGCTGTAGCCAGCCTGCTACCTGGGGTGTTCGCGGACACGGCGACATAGCGCCGTGGCTACAGCAGGAACCCTTTCGCTTGAATGGCCAAACGCACTCCGTAGGATTCCGCATGCCCACCGCTGAAACGGAATCGCCCGCGCAAAATGCTGAATCTTCCGCTACCTCGCGCCCACCGCGGGAGAAGGATCGCGTCGATTCGTTTGCCCGGCGGCACATCGGCCCAAACCAACCGGCGCGCGCCGCGATGCTGGCGGAGCTCGAATTCCAGAACCTGGACGCCTTGATCGACGCGACCGTTCCAAATAACATCCGCCTCGATCACCCGCTCAACCTGCCCGAAGCGAAGTCGGAGGGGGATGCGCTCGCAGAGTTACGGCAGCTCGCAAAGAAGAACGTGGTCGCGCGTTCCTTTATCGGCGCCGGCTATTCCGACACAATCACGCCTCCGGTTATCCAGCGAAACATTCTCGAGAACCCCGGCTGGTATACGGCTTACACACCGTATCAGGCGGAGATTGCGCAGGGCCGGCTCGAAGCACTCCTGAATTTCCAGACGATGATCACCGATCTGACGGCTCTCGATATCGCGAACGCGTCGTTGCTCGATGAAGGCACCGCTGCCGCGGAAGCGATGGCGCTTTGCCACGCAGCCGTCGGCGGCCGAAAAACCTTCTTTGTCGCGAACAACTGTCATCCGCAAACGATCGAAATCGTCCAGACGCGGGCACGTCCTCTGGGCATCAAAGTCGTGGTGGGAGATTTTGCGCAGTTCAAATTCGACGAGACCGTTTTCGGCGCGCTCGTCCAATATCCCGCGACCGATGGCGCCATTTTCGATTACGAGCCTTTCGCCAAAGCCGCACACGATAGCGGTGCCCTCCTCGTCGTCGCGGCCGACATCCTGGCGCTGACGCTGTTGAAGCCGCCGGGCGAATTCGGCGCCGATGTGGCCGTTGGCAGCACGCAACGGTTCGGCGTTCCACTCGGATTCGGCGGACCGCACGCCGCCTATTTCGCGACCCGCGACGCCTATAAGCGCCACATGGCGGGCCGCCTCGTCGGCGTCTCTCACGATGCGACTGGGAAGCCTGGTTATCGACTCGCCCTGCAAACGCGCGAGCAACACATCCGGCGCGACAAAGCGACGAGCAATATTTGCACAGCCCAGGTTCTCCTGGCCGTGATCGCGGCGATGTACGCGGTCTATCACGGACCTCGTGGGTTGCGAGCCATTGCCCGGAAAGTCCACGGCCTGGCGACGCAGCTCGCGAATTCCTTGCGATCGGCCGGACTTAAGATCGCGCACGAAAATTTTTTCGACACAATACGCGTCGATTTAGCCGGCAAAGGTGCCGATGAAGTTTTGGCACGCGCGGCCAAAGCCGGAATGAATCTGCGACAGCTTGAGGAGAATGCAGTCGGGATATCTCTCGACGAAACGACATCCGAAAAAGAGCTGGCTGATCTTTGTGAGATCTTCGGCGCTGAATTCGCCGATTCCGCCAAGGGAGAATCGAAAATTGAAAATCGAAAATCCGATTTCCTGACCCACCCTGTCTTCAACACGCATCACACCGAGACGGAAATGCTGCGTTACCTCCGCCGGCTCGAGTCGCGCGACCTTTCTCTGACGACGTCGATGATTCCGCTCGGATCGTGCACGATGAAATTAAACGCCACAGCGGAGATGTTTCCGATTTCCTGGCCGGAATTCGCCAGGCTGCATCCGTTTGGGCCGGACGACCAATCGGTCGGTTACCGCGAGATGTGCGATCAACTTGCCGGCTGGCTCGCCGAGATCACGGGATTCGCCGCGGTAGCCCTGCAACCGAACGCCGGATCACAGGGCGAATACGCGGGCCTGCTGGCCATCCGCGAATATCACGCGTCGCGTGGCGAAGCGGCCCGGAACATCTGTCTGATTCCAACCTCGGCGCACGGCACCAACCCAGCCAGCGCGGTCATGGCCGGATTCAAGGTCGTGCCGGTGGCATGTCTGAAGGATGGCGATATCGATCTCGCCGATCTGCGCGCAAAAGCCGATGCGCACAACGACGACCTGGCCGCGCTCATGGTGACCTACCCTTCCACGCACGGCGTTTTTGAGACAACCATCCGCGAGATTTGCGAAGTCGTTCATTCACACGGCGGCCAGGTTTACATGGACGGCGCGAACATGAACGCGCAGGTCGGTCTCTGCCGTCCTGGCGACATCGGCGCCGATGTCTGCCATCTCAATCTGCACAAGACCTTTTGCATTCCCCATGGCGGCGGAGGACCCGGGGTTGGTCCGATCGGCGTTGCCTCCCATCTCGTTTCATTTCTGCCCGCTCTTGCCCAAATCCGAAATCCGAAATCCGAAATCGAAAATGGCGTCGGCCCGATCACTGCCGCGCCCTACGGCAGCGCAAGCATCCTCACCATCTCCTGGATGTACATCCGAATGATGGGCGGCGAAGGGCTCACTGAAGCCACCAAGATCGCGATCCTTAACGCGAATTACATCGCGAAAAGGCTGGATCGTTATTTCCCGGTCCTCTTCAAAGGCAAACGCGGCCTCGTGGCACACGAGTGCATCGTCGATTTGCGGCAATGGAAAACGGCGGGCGTGGAAGTGGAAGACGTCGCCAAGCGTCTGATGGATTACGGATTTCACGCGCCGACGGTTTCCTTTCCGGTTGCCGGCACGATGATGATCGAACCGACCGAGAGTGAATCGAAGGCGGAGCTCGACAGGTTTTGTGACGCCATGATTTCCATTCACGCGGAGATCGAGGCCGTCGCTTCAGGAAAAGCTGATCGGCAAAATAACGTGCTGAAAAACGCGCCGCACACTGCGCAGCAGGTCATCTCGGATAAGTGGGACCGACCGTATGCCCGCGAAGAGGCCGCCTATCCAGCACCGTGGACGCGCGAATTCAAGTTCTGGCCCGCCGTGGCGCGGATCGACAGCGTTTACGGCGACAGGAATCTTTTCTGCACCTGCCCGCCGATGGAAGGCGCGGAAGAATAATCCTGTAGCGGCGGTCCATGACCGCCGACGCGTCCGTATTAACCACTGACCCCCGGCGGTCATAGACCGCCGCTACAGAAATTACGTCTGCTCGGACGCGAGCTCGGGCGTCGCAGCAACGCGTGTCGGCACCTGTCGCAGGGCGGTTCCCTGCGTTTCTTCGACGGCGGCCTCGCCAGCTTCGTGGTATTCGGCGTCGCCGTTCACCTGCCAGAGATCGTAAAGTTTCGTATCGGCCAGGATATTTTCCACGCACAGCATCGCGGTCATCATGGCGTGGTCCTGGTTGTTGTACTTGTGCATGCCGTTGCGGCCGACGAGGTGGAGGTTCGGGTAACGCTCCTCGATTTCATCGCGAACCGTCGCGACATGCTTCGCGTAATGGTCATCGTAAACCGGATACGCCTTCTTTTGCCGGACCACGCAGCCGTCCACGACGTCGCCTTCCTGCGCGAGACCGATCTGGAGCAGTTCCTTTTTCGCCAGCTCGATCAAGTCGGCATCGGAGGAGTCCCAGAGCCCATCGTGCTCGAAGCAGAAATACTCGAGACCGTAACAAGCCTTGTCCGGGTCAGGCACCATCTCGGGTGACCAGGAACGGAAGTTCTGAATGCGGCCCACCTGCACACTCGGATCGTGAATGTAGATCCAGTTGTCATCGAACATGTTTCGCTCTTTCAGGATGAGCATGACCGTGAGGAAATCCCGATACTTCAGGCTGCTGGCCGCCTCGATCGCGCGCTCGGACATGGGAGGCGTAAGACCGCGAGCCAATTCGCGCATTGGAGCGGAAGAGATCACATGCTGGGCTTTGATCGCCCGGGCGTTGCCGTCACGATCCTGATAACGAAGCTCCCAGGTCTCGGCCGCTTCATTATAAGCGCAGCCGGTCACCTTCGAACCCATCTCGATCCGGCCGCCCATGGCCTTGGTCTTTTCCGCGCAAGCTTCCCACATCATGCCGGGACCTTTGCGCGGGTACTTGAAGGAATTGATCAGCGTCTTGATGACCTTGGTTTTGTCCTTCGGCTGGCGCTGCGGGAGGAGCGCGTTTTTGATGGCGCTGCCTAAGGAAAGGCCCTTGATCCGTTGGGCGGCCCAGTCCGCCGAGATCTCCTTGCAGCTCATGCCCCAGACCTTTTCGGTGTAGCTCTTGAAGAAGGTGTTAAAGAGGCGTTTACCGAACTGATTGCTCACCCAATCCTCGAAGTTGTTCGGGTTCTTCACTGGAAAGAGCCGCGCCTTGAGCCAGGAAAGAACGCAGAGGATCGATTTGAAAATGCCAAGCTTGGTCAGCGCCTCGAAGGCCTTGAGCGGATAGGCGAAAAACTTGCCACCGTAGAAAATGCGGGAAGAACGCGGGCGATCGAGCATGTCGTTCGGGAGAATCTCCATCCAGAAATCCTCGACGGCTTTCGACTTCGAAAAGAAGCGATGCCCGCCGATGTCGAAATGAAAACCCTTGTAGGTGGCGGTGCGAGAAATCCCGCCGACATACACCGGATCGGCCTCGAGGACCGTGACGTCCACGTTGTTCTTGGAAAGAAGATACGCCGCCGTCAATCCAGCCGGACCCGCACCTATAATTGCTACGTTTGTTTTCATGTTTGTTAAGCCACCCAGTTGCCCCTCGTAAAGTTCCACACGTACCACCCTTGGACGCTGAGCCCGGCCGCACTGAGCAGCGCAATGGCCGCCATGCCAAATGCGCGCACCAACAGTGGCGGGGTGGGTAATTGATGCAGAAAATGGACAATTGCCAGCACGATTAACGCGTGCACGCAAAATTCGTAGCGAAGCATGCTCTCCATCTCGACGGAGGCCACGCCGCTGACCGAGACGAAATAGATGACGACCGCGCAGAAGTAGAACCCGACCCGGGAGGTCCAGGCGAAGTTGCGGCGGATGATCGGGACGAGCTCGCAAAGCATGACGGCAAGCAAGAGCATGCCCCCGAGAGTCATGGTCATCTGGCTGGCTTCGGTCGGGTTATTCAGGGCGGGCACGAGCCAGCGATAGCTGGCCGGTTTGAAGATGGCGAGATAATCCGGAATGATCGCCCAGCCGGAGTGCTGGGTGAGAAGGTAAAGGTCCCAGCGCCCCCAGCGGAGGAGACAATAGAGAAAGAAACTGCCGGCGCCGAGCGTCGCGCCGAACGTGACGAGAACTGACGCGCCATAGCGCTTCAGCCAGGACCGAACATCGGTCAACCCACCCCAGCCATTCCGAAACACATCCTGGACGACCGGATAGGCAGCGCACGGAATCCCCACAATCCGGGTCGCCGACATCAGGAAGCCGTGCAGCGCTGCCAGCCATTTGGCGGCCCGGCCTTCACCGTTGCTCCAGTACATGAAGCCAAAGAGCGCCATCATAAAAAGCGATTCGGAATAGCCGGCGACCAAAAAGAAGGCGGTCGGGTGGGCCAGGATGGCGAGCGCGCCGAAGAACTGCAGGACCGGCGACACCTTCCAACGATCGCAAAAGAGAAAGAAATAACTCCAGAAACCGAAGGCCGCCATCTGGGCGGTGATGAGGAGCGCTTTGTAGAGGCTGAGGTGCAACAGATGGTGCAGCACCCCCGCGATGGCCGGGTAGGCAGGAAAAAAGGCGACGTTGGACACTTCCATCATCTTGCGATTTACCGGGGGCACGGTGGTTTCGTAACCGCGATCCACGATGTTCGCGAACCAGTAGCTATCGTGCTGAATGAGGGTGTCGTAACGGACGGAGAGCGGGCCTTCCGGAGCGATGAGCACCACCGCCACGAAGACCTGCATCAGAGTGACGAACAGCGCGAGGATGAGGGGGCGGAAGGCGCTTGGCTTGGAATTCATGACGACCGGCGTGGGAAGGGCCGAGGAGACACGAAAGCTTTCCCCGTGACAAGGGTTAGTCCGCCACTCCGCCGGTGCAGGCTGGAATCGCGGGGGCTCTTGGAGTTGGACGCCGGTTTCTGTTTTCAGAGCACAATTGGACGACGCAGGGTTGCCTTTATTCGGACCCAGTTTCAGGTTCCCGAAATCCCATGCATCCAATTTCAAAATTGCCGGCCATCGACCGCGAATCTGGCGATCTCAACGTGATCATCGACACCCCGAAAGGGAGCCGAAACAAATTCTCCTGGGACGAAAAGCGGGGGCTCTTTGAGTTGACCGGGATGCTCCCCACCGGGGCGGTTTTCCCCTATGATTTCGGATTCATCCCGAACACCCGCGGCGGCGATGGCGACCCTCTCGACGTCCTCGTCCTCATGGACGAGCCGGCCTTCACCGGATGTCTGGTGCGTTCGCGCCTGCTTGGCGTTATCGAGGCGGAGCAAACCGAGAAAGGCAAAACTGAACGAAACGACCGGCTGATCGCCGTGGCAGCCAAGTCGCGGACGAGCGGGGACCTGAAATCGATTACGGACCTGAATCCGAAGCTGCTCGAAGAGATCGAGCACTTCTTCATTTCCTACAATGTAGTGAAGGGAAAAGAGTTTAAGCCGCTGGGACGATACGGGCCGGATCGGGCGCTAAAGCTCGTGCAGCGGTCGAAACGGAGGAAAAAGCGGTGAGCCATGCTGTAGCGGCGGTCTATGACCGCCGACGAATCGTCGCCTGTCGCGTTCGGCGGTCATAGACCGCCGCTACAGGTTCAATGCCCGCCCGTCACCGTATATCCTTCGTTCCGCAAATCCTCCGCCAGCTCCAGCTCCATCTGGAGTGCCGCTTCGTACGGCATCGGATTCAAATGCGCATAAAGCTCCGGCAATAGCCGCACACCGTATTTCTCCACGACCCACGCCGCCTTGTAGCCGTGTTTATGGTTTTCGAACCGATGCTCCGGCGGCAACCCGCTCATCCCCACATAAACGCACGGTTTCGCCGGGTCGCGTCTCGGGATTGATGCGCTAAATCGTCGGATGCCTGGGCCGCCTTCGGGTCGAGGAGGATCACATAAACATTGTGATGAAACTCCACGCGCCCGACCTCGGCTTCGACCTCGCGACGGTATCGAAGGCGAGCCATCCGCTGCGCCGATCCTAGGCCACGGCCCTGCGTTGACCAGCCAGCTCCGAATAAACGCTCTCGTAGCGTTCCGCGGCTTCGGTCCACGAGAAATCGCGGGCCATGGCGCGCTCCACCAGCTCGGTCCAAATCGCCTTGTCCTGGAAAACTTCGCGGGCGCGTTTGATCGAATCCCAGAAAGCGTCGGGCGTCTTTTCGTAGCAGAGAAAGCCAAAGCCGGCATCGATGGTCAGGTCGTAATCCTCGATGATTTCCTGAATCCCGCCGGTCGCCCGCGCCACGGGCAGGGCGCCATATTTCAAACTGTACATCGCGCTCAAACCGCTGGGCTCGATCTGCGAGGGAATGAGGGTCACATCTGCGCCGGCTTCAATCAGATGCGCGAGTTGCTCATCGTAGTGGCTGCGATAGGCGAACTTAGTCGGATATTTTCGCGCAGCGATAGCGAGCGCGGTCTCATATCCGGGATCGCCTTCGCCCAGGATGATTAGCCGGACGTCATCCGAAAGGAGCCGATCGAGCAACGGCATCAGCAGGTCGAATCCTTTTTCCGGCACGAGCCGCGTCACCATTCCGAAGACGGGGCCGGCCGGTGAAGGCGCCAGCATGAGCGCATCGAGCAGCAAATCGCGGCAGATGATTTTGCCCTCGAGATGGCCCGGGCCGAACCGGCGCGGGAGGAGAAGATCCGTCTCGGGATCCCAGCGCTTGTAATCGGCGCCGTTTAGAATGGCGACCAGCCGATGCGCGTGCTCGCGCAGGACGATGTCGAGTTCGCAACCACCTTCCGGAGTCAGCATCTCGCGCCGGTAACGCTCGCTCACCGTCGTGATTTTGTCGGCAAAAAGGATTCCGCTCTTGAGCAGATTGAGCCGTCCGAAATACTCGACCCCCGTGGCTTGAAGTAGCGCTCCGGCAGATTCGTCAGGTTGAAATCGAGGCCCCAGAAACTTCCCTGCTCGGCAAGATGATGAATCGTGAGCACGGTCGAAAAGGGCAGGCGCTGGTCCTGGACGAGCACCGGAACGAGCGCTGCCGGCCAATCGTGGAGATGCAGGATTTGCGGAGTAGGCGACATGCGCCGCGCCATCTCGAGCGCCGCCTTGCAGAAGAAAATAAAACGCGCCGCGTTGTCATCGTAGGCGACACCGTGTTCGCCGTAGATGCCCGCACGATCGAAAAATTCGTCGCAGCGGACAAAGAAGGTTTGGACGCCACTGGCCGTGCGTCCCTCGACGAACTCCGCGACATAATTCTTGTCACCGACCTGCAGATCCACAGTGATGCCGGTATCCCGCAGATCGAGCGCGGCGTTGTCCGCTATCTCGCGGTAGTCGGCATCGCGATGCCGACCTCATGTTTGCGGGCGCGCAATTCACGCGGGAGCGCCTCGAGCACATCCACCAGCGCCGTCGCCCGCGCAAGCGGTGGCCCTTCAGCACTGATCATCAGGATACGCATTCGATTAGGAATCTAGCCACGGATTAACACGGATTTTCACGGATGAAAGCAAAGAGCAGGGGACCTTAACTTTAAATCCGTGTTTCATCCGTGTTTATCCGTGGCCGAAAATTCTTCCTTCACCCACGCGAGCGCGTCCTCCCGATTCGTGAGCGCTCCTTCCAACTGCCGCGTCTCCACTGCCTCCAGAATCTCGCCGAAACGCGGCCCCGGCTTCATTCCCAGGGCGATCAAATCTTCTCCGCGGACCAGGGGGGCGGAATGATCGGCTCGTGCGCGAACTCCTCCTTCTTCTGCTGGAGGAACTGATAGTTCTCCATCATCGCGTGGCTGCTCGCGCAGTCGACCCGGTGCAGCTCCAGCTCGTCCTCGAAAGTCGGGCGAGCCATGAAGCGTTTCAGTTTCGCCACGCGCATGTTGGGCACGTCCTTGAACACCATGTGTTGCCGCACGGCCTCCACGGTCGCGTCGATCTCCGCCCGCGAAAACCGGAGCCGCTCCATAATCGCTTCGGTCATTTCCGCGCCGATCCGATCGTGCCCGTTGAAACGGATGCGGCCTTCTTCATCTACCATCGAAGTGGGAGGCTTGCCGATATCGTGAAAGAGAACGCTGAAAGCGAGCGGCAACGACACTTCTCTCGGCAACAATTCGAGCATGATCCGCGTATGCTTGAACACGTCGCCCTCCGGATGGAATTGCGGCGGCTGTTCGCAGTCTTTCATTGCGTCAAGCTCCGGCAGGATCGCGCGCATCAGCCCGCTCGCATCGAGCAAGTCCCAGCCGCGAGCGCGATGCGGCGACAGGAAGATCCGCACCAGCTCTTCGCGAATTCGTTCCGCGCTGATTTCGTTAATCGACGCCGCCTGCGATCCGACTGCGTTCCACGTTGCAGGCTCGATCTCAAACTCGAGGACAGTCGCAAACCGGACGGCGCGCAGCACCCGTAAACGATCCTCGGCAAAGCGCTGCGCCGGATCACCAATCGCGCGGATGAGACGCTCCTCCAAGTCCACCCGGCCACCGACAAAGTCGATGACCTCCTGTTTTTCCGGATCGAAGAACATCCCGTTGATCGTAAAGTCCCGGCGCGCCGCGTCTTCCTCCGCCGTCGCGAAATGCACCTCTACCGGCCGCCGCCCATCGAGATAGATGCCGTCCGATCGGAACGTCGCGACCTCAAATTGCAATCCGTTTTCCAGGACGACGATCACCCCGAAATGAGCGCCCACCGCGTAGGTCCGGGGAAAAATCTTCTGGACGTCCTCAGGGCGGGCATCAGTCGCGATATCGATGTCCTTGGGAACCTGACCGCGCAACAAATCGCGCACACAGCCGCCGGCGAAGTAAGCGACATGCCCCTGCGCACACAGACGCCGCGTGATGTCGCGCGCCGTGGATTCCATGAGCGTCTCGGTTTTCATGCAGCACCAGCTTTCGAGTCGAACCAAACGCAGCCGCGCTGCTTGCGCCACCTTTAAAGAGGGTGCTGTCTCACGGCCGCAAGGCCTGTCGCCAGGATCAAGCCACCGATTTTTGGCGCTCGTCTTTCATGCCGTGCCACTCCCTGAACCTCTGATAGCTCTCCTCACCCATGTAGCGGCGAAGCAATTTCGGCTCGGCCGTGGTGAGATCGGCAATCATGAAGCCAACGATCGAATTGCCGTGCTCGGGCCACATGCCGAACTTCAGGAGCTTGGCGTTCATGCGCGCGTATTGTTTGAAGAGAACGGGCACGCCGCGGCCGTCGTTCTCCAGTCCGCTCACGAGAGTTGAAACATCTTCAATGTCCTGGACGAGATCGCCCACTTCATCCCGCGTGATGCCATGGAGCGGGCCGCCCTCGAACGGGACCGCGGGCTCGAGATCGACAGCCAATGCATCGTCCCCGTGTTGCTGTTGAAGGCAATTTACGATGAGCGTGCGCGACGCCGGTGCAAACGACGCCCCATGAGTCAGCGCCACGGAGCCAAACATGATGTTGTATTTCGGGTTGCGGCCGACAAAGGCGATGACGCCGGCCCAGAGGAGCAGGAGCGAGTTGTAGTTCTTCTGATATTCGGGCAGGACGTAAGACCGGCCCAGTTCGACTCCAGGGTTCAATTTCTTCACGAACTCCGGTTTGAAATGAAACAGCCGGCTGCAGATGAGGCCTTCATGCCCATATCGCGGGATGATTTCATCCGCCAGCCCGAGTCGGTAAGCGCCCGCGACGGCCCGGTCTTTTTTGTTCCAAAGGAACAGGTGGTGATAATATTCGTCCTGCGGGGCGAGATCGACCGCCGTCAAGGCGCCACCTCCGACCGCGCGAAAACTCGTCTCCCTGCCCCGGCCGATCTCCTGCATAACGTGGGGGAGTTGCTGGAACGAGCCGATGTAAACCTCGAGGTCGCCGTGTGCGACAAGGCATGCTTCAGGGGGAAGCGCCAGGACATCGGCCTCCAACTCTTCCGGCGGCAGAGGGGCGGCGACAGGTTCTGCGCTCTCTTGCCTGGCAGCAAAGTCATTCGCCGCCGGTGCCGAATCATCCTCCTTGGGACGGTTGCCCAGGAAGTAGGTATTGAGGCGAAGGAACCGGATCATCTCCTCGTCCGTCTCGAAGCGTTTCAGACGGGTGGAGGGAATCGTGGCCCCGACGTGCACCCGGATCGGGCCGCCCGAGCGTCCGCGCCGAACGAACTCCCGCGGCAGGAGAACTGTGCGGAGGATCGGATGGATCATCCCGGCGATGTTAAAAAATCGGCTGTTGCGGCCTTCGATGAAAACGGGGACGACGTTGGCGCCCGCTCGCCGGATCACTCCGGCAATGTGCGGGACCCATTCCGGGTCGGTGATCTCGCGCCGCTGCCGCTGGTAATGCGAAACCTTGTTGCCGGGAAACGCGGCCAGCACTCCCCCAGACTTCAAATGTCTGATGGCTTCGCGCAGGGGCGCGATGTTGTGGCTGGCCGGCCGGCCACGGGTAAATCCATCCACAAAAATCATGTGCTCATCCGCATGAGTCACCTCGCGCAGGACGAAGTTCGCCATCACCTTCACGTCCTGGCGCCTTCTCCGGAGCAAATCGCCGAGAATGACGCCGTCGAGTCCGCCGAAGGGATGATTTGAGACGACAACGACGGGACCAATCTCCGGAATGCGCGCCAGATCGGATTCGGACACTTCGTATTTGCAGCCCAGCACTTCGAGGGTCCGGGAGAAAAAGGTGTTGCGCGTGGCGGTTCGGGCGACTTCGTCGTGAACATCATTTGCTTTCTCGATAGCCAGGAAACGATTGATCACCGGGCCTAAAATCGGCAGAAGGAAGCGCAGGATCGGATGGCGCACCCGCGTCAGATCGATCAGGCGTTTGGTGCTCACTGGAACTGGATTTTGTGAGAGCATCGGGCCTTCCTTCCCGTCAGAGAGACTTTTCTCTCTATGACGATATTTTGACCTCAAGACAAGCTCGTTAACCCGCGCGCGATCTCAAGGGAAAATCCTGGCCGGCGGATATCGGCCTTGAGTGAAAGACTTGCGCCTCTACCCCTGTCCGCTTAAGGAAATCTCGCAGAGTCCGCACATGTCCAGCCCATCTCCAGCTGCGAATGCTCCGCCAATTCTGCTCGAGGTGGATGGCGTGCATCGCGATTACGACGACCGGCAGGTCCAGGCTCTGCGCGGCGTCTCCCTCAGAATCCACGAGGGAGAATTTGTCGCTTTGATGGGGGCAAGCGGCAGCGGCAAGTCGACCCTGCTCCATCTCCTCGGAGCGCTCGACACGCCAGATGCCGGCGAGATCCGGTTTCGTGGTGAATCGCTCGGCCGGCTGTCGGATCCCGCGCGCTTTCGGGCCCAGCACGTTGGTTTTGTCTTCCAGTCGTTTCATTTGCTGCCCACCCTCACCGCGTTCGAAAACGTGCAGGTCCCGATGTTCGAAAAGGGGTGGGCGCTGCGGGAGCGGCGACGCCGGGCGACCGATCTGCTCGGGGCGGTCGGCATGTCGCATCGGCTTGATCATCTTCCCAAGAAGTTATCGGGGGGCGAACGCCAGCGTGTCGCCATTGCCCGCAGCCTGGCCAACGAGCCCCGCATTCTCCTGGCCGACGAGCCGACCGGCAACCTCGACACCGTCAGCTCCGGCCAGATCATGCAGTTGCTTAAGCAGGTCCATAAAGAGAAGGGCCACACCATGATTCTCGTCACGCACGATCCTGCCATCGCCCGCAACGCGGACCGCATCGTCACATTGTGCGACGGCCAGATCGTGTCCGACGAGCGCCTTTCCGGATCGTCCCCAACTAACCACCGCCATGACCTTCTCCGAGTTCTCGCTCAAAAATCTGATCCGCCGCCCGGTGCGGACGCTTCTGACGATCATGGGCATCGGTCTCGGCATCGGAGCGGTGGTGGCGCTGCTGGGACTCGCCTGGGGATTGGAGCAAAGCTGGGCGGAAGGAATGCGCGCGCGCAAGACCGATCTCGTCGTGCGCAAGTCAGGCGGCGGCCTCGTGGCCCAGCCGTTCGAGGAAGGAGTCACTACAAAAGTTCGCGGCATTCCGGGAGTGGCGCTGGCGGCCGGTTTGATGGGCGAAGTTCTCAGTGTCGAACAAATCCCGCTCATGGTGGTCACGGGTCGGGAATGGGGAAGCTTCATTTGGGATTCGCTCGAGCTCGTCGCAGGCCGTCTTCCCACTGGTCCTGATGAGAAAGCGGTGGTGCTCGGCACCATTGCCGCCGAAACGCTGGGCAAGAAGCCCGGGGACAAGCTGACCATCGAAGTGGAGGAGTTCGCCGTTGTCGGGATCGTGGACGGGAAGGCGGTGGTCGAAAATGGAGCCATCGTCATGGCGCTGCCGCTCCTGCAAAATCTCATGCAAAAACCGGGGATGGTGACTTTCATCAATATTCGTCTCCAACCGAATTTGGGAGACGCGAAGACAGTGGCCAGGAGGATCGAGCAGGAATTGCCCGGGCTGAAAGTCGAGATCGCGGAGGAGGTCCTGGCCAATAGCGATTCGGTCAAAACCTTCCAGGCGATGAACTGGGGCACGTCGGCGATCGCGCTGCTCGTCGGCACGTTCGGGGTTATGAACACGATGCTCATGAGCGTGTTCGAACGGACCCGCGAGATCGGGATTCTCCTGGCGGTGGGCTGGCGGCGGTCGCGCATTCTGCGCATGATCCTGTGGGAATCGGTCGCGCTCTGCGCTGTGGCCGGGCTGCTTGGTATCGTGTTCGGGATCGGCATGCTTAAAGTGTTGAGCATGACGCCCTGGATTCATGGCCGCCTCGAACCGTATGTCGGATGGGACCTGTCCGGATACGCCTTCGCCATGGCGGTGCTGGTCGGGCTGGCGAGCGGACTTTACCCCGCACTGCGTTGCACGAAGATCAATCCCAGCCTCGCGATTCGCGAGAGTTAGGCCTACTAATCATTATGATCATGCGTATCGCCATTTTCTTTGCCGTCCTGAGCCGGCGCTTAGTTTCGCTCAGACCAAGACGTTCACCGCGCGCGAGCTGATAGCCGGCGTGAAAGCGGCGCGGCCTTCCGGTTCGCTTTACGCCCGCCTGCGGATGGACCACGGCGGGACCGTCCTTCAGCTGCAGGTGAAGCGGCGCGCAATGCCAGAGGGCGGATCGGAGAGCCTGTATCAATTGCTCTTTCCGGCGGAGCGAAAAGGTGAAGGCTTGCTTTTGAAAGCCCGGCGCGGCGCCTTTACCGGCGCAACGTTCATTCCTGGAAAAGGCCTGCGGTCCTTGAAATCGGGCGATCGCGACACGGCAGTTTTCGGAACGGCGGTCGATATCGAGGACTTGCTGGCCAGCTTCCTTGATTGGCCCAACCCTGAAATCGTGGGCCAGGAAAAGGAGGGCAATGTGCCTTGCACCATCGTGGAATTGCGCGCGCCGAAAGGGAGTGCATCGACCTTCGCGCGGGCGCGTTGCTGGATTGACGAGAAACGTTACGCCGCGATGCGCGTCGAGTTTTTCGGCTCTGGCGACAAACCGCTCAAGACCGTCCTCACGCACAAGGTGATGCGCGGCAGCAGCGGTTTTTATTCGCCGGTAAACTTCACCGTGACTAATCACGCCAGCGGCGCCAGCACGAAAGTGGAAGGGGTGCGTTCCGACTCGGATGTCAGCTACAGCGATGCCGATTTTTCCGAGGCCGCGCTTCAAACCGTCGCGCCCGCTCCTGGCAAGACCGGTTAACTCGCGATGAGTGCCGTGAGTGATTTCCCGGTTGCGACCGTTCCTGCCGGCTACCGTTTAAAGCCGCGGCAGGAATACACCCGCCGCCATCGGAGCTTCCCGCCCCAGCATGCCGGCGCAAAACTGCGCGTCTTTCTCTGGGATTTCGTCGAGTCGATTATCGCAGCCTCTTCCGTCCACGGCGACCGGCCGGTCTACGATCGCGAGCAATTTCCCTGGATCACCAGGATCGAGGCGGACTGGACCAAGGTGCGCGCCGAGCTCGACAACGTCATGACCCATCGCGACGCGATGCCCAGCTTCCAGGAAATCATCAAGGAGGTCGGCACCATCCAGCAGGACGACCAGTGGAAGAGCTTTTTCCTGCGCGGCGTCGGGATGGATTGCGCCGAGAACGCGCGCCGCTGCCCGGAAACAATGAAGCTGCTCGACAAGATTCCCGGCTGCACCACCGGCTTCTTCTCCATCCTCTCGCCCCACAAACACATCCCCGAACATCGCGGTCCCTGGGCCGGCGTCCTCCGCCTTCACCTCGGCCTAATGGTCCCGGAGCCGCGGCACCAATGCCGCATCCGCATCGCTGATCAGGTCCATGCCTGGGAGGAAGGCAAGGCCATCATCTTCGACGACACCTACAATCACGAAGTCTGGAACGACACCGAAGGCTACCGCGTCGTCCTCTTCGTCGATTTCATGCGCCCCCTGCGCTGGCCGCTCAGCATCCTGAACAAATGGATCATGAACCTCGCCGTCCTCGCCCCATTCCTCCGCGAGGCCAAGGGCAAACAGCAAGCGAGCGAAAAACGGTTCTGGGAAAAGTTCGGGAAATGAGATTCAAAGCTTTCCCTCGACTGGCTCCTTATCTTTGTCCCGATCTCTCATCGCGCTCTGCTTCGTTTCGTGCCCGCCTTGTCGAATCCGACCGCGCTCTTCATTTGCTCGGCCATCGCCATCATTCCCGGTCGCGGGCTGGATCGGGCACGCCACCGAAGCGCTGCCGCTCGCGTCGGCGAAGGCCTCGGCGGTTTGTTGAACGCCACTTTTGGGAACGCGGCCGAACTGATCATCGCCGGCATCGCGCTCTACAAAGGCCAATCGACGTGGTCAAAGCGTCGATCACCGGCTCGATCATCGGCAACATCCTGCTCGTCCTCGGCCTCTCCATTCTGCTCGGCGGGATGAAGCACAAGGAGCAGCGCTTCAATCGGACCGGCGCGCGCACCTCCGGCATCTCCCTTTCCCTGGCCGCCATCGCCCTCATCATCCCGACCGTCTTCCATTACGCCGCGGACGCGAGCCCGGGCGGCTGGAGCCCGCTCATGGAGCGCAAGCTTTCGCTCGCCATCGCCATCGTGCTCTTCATCACCTACTTCTGCATGCTCGGCTTCTCGCTCAAGACGCATAAGCATTTCTTCGTCAGCGCCGAAGGGGAGCTGGAGGAGAAAGGCGAGCACTGGTCGCGCGGCAAGGCGATCATCATCCTGCTCATCGCCACCGCGCTCGTGGCGTTGCTCTCGGAGTTTCTCGTCGGCACAATCGAGAGCATGCGCGCCACCTTCGGCGTCACCGAAGTCTTCGTGGGCGTGATCGTGGTCGCGATCGTCGGCAACGCCGCCGAGCATTCCACCGCCATCATCATGGCGATGAAAAACAAGATGGACCTGAGCATGGGGATCGCCATCGGCTCCAGCCTGCAGATCGCGCTCTTCGTCGCGCCGGTGCTGGTCTTTCTTTCCTACGCTTTCGGGCAGCCGATGGACCTCGAGTTTTCGCTTCCGGAAGTCTTCGCCGTCGTGGCTTCAGTCCACATCCTCTTCCAGATCAGCGGCGACGGCGAAACGAACTGGATCGAAGGCGTGCAGTTGCTCTCGGTCTACCTGATTCTCGGCATGCTCTTTTTCTATCTGCCCGAACCGCACGTGGCGGCTCACTGATGCCGTACTCGTGCTCGTCCTCGCTCTCGCCGCTCGCTCTTCTGTAGCAACCCGAAAGCTTTCGGGGCTCGGGCTTCGTCCATCCGAGCGCGAAGCGCTCGATCCACCTTTCAACCTCACGCGTCCCGCAGGGACGCGGCTACAGGGAGGAGCGAGAACAACCTACTGGAGATTGTAAGATCTCGATCAACCCCACACCCGTTCCCGGCGGCTGGCCCGCCAGAATCGTAGTGAAAGTTCCCGGAGGCAGGATCGTGAAGATAGCCGATTCGTGTGGATCGCCCGGCGCGAGTCCGTTCGCCGTCAACGCCGCCGCGGAGATCGGATCGTCCTGCCAATTGTCGTTGGAGATTATGATCGCGCCATTGGCGTCATGCAGTCGAGGGTCGGATCGGCGAGCAGACTCGTCAATCCAAATTGGCCAGCGACGGTCCGAGCCCCCGCACCGCGATCCGGGTGGGTTCGTATTGTTCCTCCCATCATTAAGCCGCCGATCATGACTTCGTATCCATCTCGACGAACCCCCGAGTGCTGATGTTCGCCAGGTCGGAGTCGCGCCGCGTTGATGTCGTAAATTTCCACGAGTCCGACGCCCCTGGTCTCGTTGCTGCCTCTCAGGATCGCGGTGTAGGCCCGGTGGAAGTGTCGCCAGGATGACCGATTCCGCGATCGTCGGCCGGTTCGAACATGGTGCCTTCAATCTGCGAACGCTGCGGACTTCCTTCCAGTTGTCGTTGATAGGATCAATGAGCCGTCAGGCCCGTGCAATTCCAGGACAGGATCATTGCAGCACCGATGGCGGCTGGGAATCCGCATTCGACCAGGGACGGACCGAGTCCGCGGATGATAACAGGCTTCGACTCATCCCCGGATGATAAAGCCGCCGATCATGACCCTGTCGCCGGTGTCCACTCGGAGCCGGGTGGAGATGTTCAGCGCCTGCGCCGGAGTAGGAAGTCCTCTGGGAGTCGGAGACGGTGGTGGGCGACGGGCGTCGACGATGGACTCGGAGTTGGAGTTGGAGTCGGGGTCGGCGTCGGAGTTGGGGTCGGCGTTGGCGTCGGGGCGGTCACCGTGATGGTGAAGCTCTGCGGCGCGGAGCTGTCCTGGCCGCTCAGAGCGGTGCCTCCATTGTCTTTAAGCACCAAGGTGATGGTCGCCGATCCGGCGTTATTAGCACCGGGGGTGTAACTCAACGTGCCGTTCGCACTGACCACCGGCTGACTCGCGAAGAGACTGCTGTTGTCGTTGCTCGCCACGAACCACACGCTCTGGCCCGACTCATTCGCCGGGCCGGCCGAAATGTTCGTCGCCCAATTCGCGACGGTCTGAGGACCGGACCCCTGCGGAACCGTCTGGTCTGGTCCCTTCACAAATGAAGGGGCGTCATTAACCGCGACCACCGTGATCGAGATGGTCGCCGTGTTCGAATCCGCCATTCCGTCGTTCGCCTTAAAGGTGAAACTGTCGTTGCCATTGTAGTCGGCATTCGGCGTGTAGGTGAGGTTCGGCGGCGTGCCGCTCAACATGCCCTGGGTGGGACCGCTCACGATGCTGAAGGTTAAGGTGTTGCCCTCGGCGTCTGTCCCAGTCAGCATGATGGATCGAACGGCATCTTCGGGCGTGCCAAGGGATTGGCCGTTGGCCACCGGCGCATCGTTCACCGCGCTTACGGTGATCGAGACCGTCGCCACATTTGAATCGGCGGTGCCGTCATTCGCTTTAAAGGTGAAGCTGTCGGTGCCGTGGAAGTTCGCGTTTGGCGTGTAGGTCAGGTTCGGTTCAGCGCCGCTCAAGGTGCCGTTCGTCGGTCCGGTCAGGACGCTGAAGGTCAGCGGACTACCCTCAATATCAGAGCCGGTGAGGGTGATCGGCTTCGCCGTGTCTTCGTTCGTGCTGACCGGTTGATCATCGGCCGTCGGCGCATCGTTCACGGCTCCGACCGTCAGGACGAACGTGTCGCTCATGCTCACGGGCGTGCCACCGATGGTCTTGGTTGCGGTCACCGTGATCGTCGCGGTGCCGCTCAGGTTCTCTGCCGGAGTGATCGACAGCTCGCGGGTCGATGCGGTAGCGGGATTGACGCTGATGTTTGCTGCCGGAACGAGGGTCGTGTCGCTCGAGGTGGCGGTGATCGAATCGAACGCCGTCGCGCCGTCGCCGACGTTGAAGAGGAATTCGAGCGTCGTGTCTTCCGCCGTCGACTTGTCGCTGATGTCTTCAATGGACGGGTCGGCCTCGAACGCGCCGATATCCACCGTCTGGGTCGTGTCGGCATCCGAGGCCGCATCGCGGATGCGGCCGAAACCGGTCCCGCGCTGGTCGGTCGTCAGGCCGGCATTGCTTGCGAGCGTATTGTTTCCGGCATCGAGCGCGGGAGAGCCGGCGAGGAGCGCGTGCGTCTGCGTTGACCCGCCGTTGTCAGCGAGTGCGGCAAGTCTCGGATCGAGCGGCGCGGCGGCGGTCCCGGTCTGATCGCCGGTTTGGTTAAATGCGGTGACCGCTCCAGGATTGCCGACACGGTTGTAGCCCTGCGAGACGAACGAGCTGCCGGCAGTATCAGGCACGGTGCCGTTGTTGACGTTGCCGGCGATAATGCTGTTGCCCACCATCACGGTGCCGCCCGTGCCATTGATGCCAGACGCGCTGCCGCCGCCGCCTGTCGCCGCGTTGTTGGTGATGGTGCTGTTGGTGATGTTCGCTGTGCCAGCGTTTTCCAATCCGCCTCCACTGCCAGTCGCAGTGTTGCCCGAGAAGGTGCTGTTGAGCACGTTGACGACGGAGGTATTCCAAACAGCGCCGCCTCTTCCGGCGCCGTTATTTGCCACCGTCGTGTTCGTCAGGTTCACAGTCGCCGTGGCGACGCCGTCGGAGTAGTTGAACAATCCTCCCCCGGCGTCGCCGGCCGTATTGTCGCTGATCGTCGAGTCGATCAACGTCGTGGTCGCGGCCGTGATCCCGGATTCGCGAGTGTAAATCCCGCCGCCGTTGTTCGGCGTGGAATTCCCGGACACGACGCAGCGGGTGAGGGTGAGGGCTCCCGCCCCGTTGTAAATCCCGCCGCCTTGGAAATGGCCGACATTGCCGCTGATCGTGCTCTCGGTGATGGTCGAAGTGCTGCCGGGGTCAATTTGAATCCCGCCGCCGCTGCCTGCGGTGTTGCCGGTGACGTTCACCCTCGTCAGGTTCAGGGTGCTGGAGCCTGAGACAAGGATGCCGCCGCCCCTGGAGGATTGAGCGAGAAAGCGGCCGTTGGTCACGGTCAGATCGGTGATTGCGACGCTGACACCGCCGTCGATGGTAAAAATGCGGAACTCGGGCGTGCCGGCGTTCGTGCTGCGCTGCACCGTTAGCACGTTCGCGCCTGAGCCGACGATGTTGATATGCGTCGTCAGGTTGGGCAGCGCGCTCGCGAGGTTAATGATGTGCGGGCCGGGCGCCGTGAAGACCGTCGGGTCGAATGTGATGGTCTCAGGCCCCGCGTCGGCGTTGGCCGCCGTGATGGCCTCCCGCAACGTGCAGTTGGTCGAGTCGCAACCCTGCGCATCGGTCGTGTCGGCGGTCGAATTGACCACCAGCGTCGTGAAGTTGTCCGGCGCGTTGACCGTGTAGCTCTCGCCCGTCGTGTGGCTGCCGTTGCCTGTGCCTGTCCCGCCGAGCGTGTTGTTTGCCGGGTCGGCGATGGAGTCGTCATCGATCAGGTGCAGTTGGAGCGTGCCGCCCGCCTCCGTGTTGGGCGTGCCGGTGTTGACCGTGACGGTATAGAGCGCAGCGGGCCCGCTCGCAGGCGTAACGCTCTGGATGAAATGACCGGAGAGGTTCGAGGCGTTGAGCGTGAAGTCGCCCGTGTCCACGCCCGAGACGGCTTCGCTAAAGGTGACGGTGAACTCAACTTCGGTGTTGGCATTGGCCGGGTTGGCACTGGCGCGCACGATGGACGAAGCGATCGGGGCGGCCGAGTCGAAGGTCCGGCTGAACTGCGTTGCCGCGGTGTTATTATGGCCCGCGGCGTCCATCGCGACGCCCGTGCCGATGTCGGCCGTGACCAGCCCCTGACCCGAAGGCGTCAGGTCGAAGCTGTAGCTCGCGCCGCTGCCGGCCAAGTTGCTAACGGTGCCGTTACCGGCGGTGATGTCTGAGGCCGTGAAGCCCGTGACGGTCTCGCTGAAGGTGACCGTGACGGCGACGGGCGAAGTGTTGGTCGGGTCAGGGGCGGCCGAATTCATCGAGACGCTCGGTGCGGCCGTATCAATCGTGACCGCGAGGCTGCCCGAAATTGTCGTGGCGCCGCCAAGCGTTTGTCGGGCGGAGTAGGAATAGTCGCCGTCCCCAACGTTGTCACTGAGCGCAATCGTGCTGCCGGTTGCTGTGTCCTGGGCGACCGAGACGCCGTCGCGCAGAAGCTCGACAGTCGCCCCGCTGACCACGTCGGCGATCTCGAAAGTCGGGGTGTTATCGGAGGTAATATTATCGGTGTTGATGTTGCTGTCGCTCGCCGCTTGCAAATCAGGCGTGGCCGGAGTGCCGAGATTCACAGTCGTCGTAACGGTGTCGGCGGCATTGTTAGATTCGTTGCTTTCGGCAAGGACATCCGCAGGATCAACCACCACACTCGTGCCGTTGCTGGTGAGAGTGCCGAGGCCGGTCGGTGTGACCGTCACCGTGAGCGTGGCGTCGCTATTGGCGTTCAGAACGCCACCACTAAAGCTGACCGTGTTGCTGCCGCTGTTGTAATTACCGGTGAAGCTGTTCGAGACCGTGTGGCTGCTGTAATTTGCGCCGGCCGGCAACGTAAAGTCCGCCCGAATGCCGGTCAGATCGCCCGTGCCGCTGTTTGTTACCGTGAGCGTGTAGGTGACCGCCTGCCCAAGATTCACTGGATCGGGCGAATCGGTTTGGCTAATCGTGAGATCGACCGGATTCGCCGTCTGCTGCTCGTAAGCGCCGATGTCGATCGCGGCCGTCCCATTTCCATCCCCGTCAACAGGGCGCACAAAGCCGCGCTGGTCAGTTGTCAGGCCGGCGTTATTTCCGCGGTCAAGCGCGGGACTACCCGGAAGCAGCGAGTAGGTCGGAGTGGTCCCGCCGTTTAATCCGAGCGGGCCCAGCCGCGGATCGATGCCGACACGATCGCCGGTGGCGTTGAACCTCCCCGCCACGTTGCTGGTCCCGATGATGTTATAACCACCCGAGACATAAGAGGTAAACGGTAGACCAGCATCGCTCACATCACGTTGGGGGTTGTTGAAAGTAGGCAGGTTGCCGGTGATGATGCAGTTGCTCACCTGCACGGAAGCGCCGGCTTGATAATCGATCCCGCCGCCGCGACCCGCGACGTTGCCGCTGATGGTGCTGTTTGTGACGGACACCGAATTTCCGAAGCCGCCAGCCTGTCTGATGCCGCCTCCGAGCGTCGCGGTGTTACCCGTGATCGTGCAGTTCAGCACGCTGAGATTTCCGGTGTTGCAGACACCACCGCCGGCGGCGCCATTCCCGTTTGAGCTGTTACCGCTGATCGTTGAGCGAATCGCCGCGAGCGACCCGGAGATCTCGATGAATAGGCCGCCGCCGCGCCCCGCGTTGGACGAGTCAGCGGAGGCGCTATTGCCGCTGACCGCGCAATCGCTCAGCGTGAGATTCCCCCCGATATTGATTCCGCCACCGCTGCGAAGGTTGTCGCCGCCGCCGATTCCATTGCCGCCTGTAACAGTGAGGCCACTGACGGCAGCGGTTGCGCTGGGAGCAATTCGGAAGACGCGGCTGGCGTTGTTGCCGGAAATCGCGAGGCGAGTGGCGCCAGGGCCTTGAAGGGTGAAGCTGCCGTTGTTGCCGACCACGAGCTCGCCTCGCGCCAGCGTGATCGTTTGTGTCGCGGCGAACACCGTCGGGTCGAAGGTAACCGTGCTGTTGATTCCGTCGCCGTTTGCCGTCTGGACAGCTTCACGCAGCGAGCAGCCGTCGCCTACCCCAGCAGGGGTGCAGATGCCGTCTTCAGTGCTCGCGTCCGAGGTCGAATTGACTTCGTAGGTCCCCGTTAACACACCCGAGTAGAACACGCTGTTGTCGTTCGGCGGTGGAGATGAAGTCGATACCGTGTTCCCGTTGCCGGCGGCGTCGTGCGCGACTTCTGCCGGGATACTCACCGTGACCGTTCCGTTCCCGGTCATCCCGCTGACGGCGACGTCGTAGGTCATGTGATCGCCGGAATCCGTCACGGTTGCGGTCGTTGGATTCGCGGTGCCACTGAGCATCACATCACCGGTGGCGAAATCCGTCACCGGTTCGGAGAAAACGGCGGTGAAGTTGATGGGCGCTGTGATGGCTATCTCCGCCTGCCCGCTCGCCTGGTTGATTGTCACAGCTCGGGGCGATGCGATCGATCGTGTAGCTCGGCTGGCAGAGTAGTTGCCGTTCCCACTTCCGCTCCCACCTAGCGCGTTAGCGACAGTACACTGATCGAGTCATCGTCAATGACGTCGAGGCGAATCGTTCCACTTCCACCGCCCGTGGAGACGGTCACAGCTGAACGACGAACCGGAGCCGCTCACGCCGGTGACCGAAGCCCCGTCACTCCACTTGTCGTAAGCGCGAAATCTGAAGCATCAACCCCGGTCAGGGGTTCGTTGAAATTGACCGCGAAAGCGACCGATGGTTGCCGGTGTTGGATTGCTATTCGACAGCGTGATCGAGCTGACGCTCGGCGGAGTGGTGTCGAGAGTTACTGTGTTGTCTTGTGACGTTGACGCGGTATTCCCATTGCCGGCAGCGTCGGTGGCGGAGTTTGCTGAGATCGTTGCGCTCACCGCACCGTCCTCGGTTTTGTTCACCGTGACTTGGTAGGTCATGTCTGATCCGGTCACGCTCGCCACCGTCGCGCCCGCGCCGGTTAGGCTGACGTCATCTGCCTCGAAGCCGGCGACAGCTTCGGAGAAAACGACTGTGAAGTGGATCGGCAAACTCTTGGTTGGATCATTCTGTCCGCTCGCCTGCTCGATCGTGACGGTCGGTGCGGTAACATCGATCGTGACGTTTAGAGTCGCGGTCGACGTGGAAACGCCGTCGGTGGCTTGCAAGGTGAAGCTGGCCGTCGACCCATCGCTTGCCGCCACGATGTCGGCGGTGACGGTGCCGTTGCTATTGACGATGTTCGAGACGGTCACGCCGTTGACCGTCGCGGAGGTCGAGCCATTCACCTTCACAACGACCTCGGCGGCGCCGCCGTCATCTGTCACGGTAGCGATTTGCCGGTTCGCTGAGGGCTCTCCAGGAAAAGCATACAGTCCACTCGCGACGGAGATGACCCGCGCCGCATTGCAGCCGCCCGACGCGGTGTTGACCAGATTGGACTGGCGGTCGGCGATCGCCACATCCTGCTTGCCGTCATCGTTGAAGTCGCCGAGGGCGACCGACTCAGGACCGGAGCCCGCTCCGAGAGTATGGACCCAGCTAAAGCCGCCGGCCCGTTTCCGAAGCATATCGCGACGCTGGCTGCCGTCCGCCGGGAAATCGCCAGGTCCTGTTTGCCGTCATTGTAATTTCCTGATGATGATGGTGTGCGGCTGGCCGTTGATGCTGAGATTCGGCGCATTGGAAAAATCGCCTGCCCCGTTGCCGAGCCGGATGAAGACCGTGTCGAATCCGGGGCTTGTAGCGGCGTAATCGTCGTTGCCATCGCCGTTGAATCCCCGGCTGGCAATCGCTCGCGGAAAATGACGGAGAAGTTGTTCCGAAAGAGAAACCCTCCAGCGCCGTTTCCAAAAAAGACACAGACCATGCTGGAGATTGAGGGCCGCTGAGGCGACGTCCAGGTTGCCGTCGTTGTTGAAATCACCGACCGTCACCGAGTAGGGAGCCTCAAAGGCTAGGGTTAAGCCCCCGCCAAACCCTCCTGACCCGTTTCCCAGCCGAAGGGCGAGACTGTTACCGGCTATGTTGCCGGTCACGAAGTCGAGGTTTCCGTCTTTGTTGAAGTCGGCGAGGGCTACGGAATCGGACCGGACCCCACACCGACGTTTGCCGCGGGGGTAAATCCGCCGGTCCCGTCTCCGAGGCGAATCGCGACGTAGGCGTTAGCGGTGTCCGCGAATGTAGTGTTGTTGTTTGCCACCGCGAGGTCCTGCCTGCCGTCGTTATTGAAATCGCCGGCCGCGAGTGCGGAAGGACTGGGGCCCGACCGTCGCTACCGGCACCGCGGCAAATCCGCCTGCGCCATCTCCCAGGCTGATCGAGACACTGCCGGAAGCTTGGTTCGCAGTGGCAAGGTCCTGCCTGCCGTCGCCGTTGAAATCTCCGACGGCGATTGAAGTCGGGGACAGCCGACATCGAAAGCGGCGCCGACGCTGAAAAATGAAGGGCCGGTGCACGCTACGCCGGGATCGACTGTGAGCGTGAAGCTTGGTCGCGACGCTGCTGCTCCCGAACGCTTTGACGGCGACGGTGGACCTGCGTGCCACCGACGCATTCGTCACACGAATGACACCCGTTGTTGGATCGGCTGCGAATGTGCCGCTGAAGTGCGGATAACTGGAGACACCGAGGCGCGGCGCAAGCGTGGGCGGAGCGTCGGGAGTGATCGTAGCACTCGCGCTCAGATTGATGGTCGTATTCGGATAATTGCCAAGTGTAGGCGCGGGTGCAGGCGTAACCGTGTAACTCTCGCCGGGTGAAATTGCCATCACCAGTGCCGCTGCCGCCAAGGGGATTCCCCATGCTGTCCACGATCGAGTTGTTGTCGATAACGTCGAGGCGAAGGGTGCCATCCTCGTTGCCCGGGAACTGTGCCGGTATGCACGGTTACTGTGTAGACCGCACCTGAACCCGTAACACCCGTGCTGGATGTCCCGTTCAGGTTAAGAAGCCGAGAGCGAGAAATCGGCCAAATCCACGCCTGTCACGCCTTCGCTAAACGTGACCGTAAAGCGGACCGAGCCGCCGTCGTACGTCGGACTTGAATCCGACCCGCACGATTGAAGAGACGGCCGGATTTGTCTGGTCGACGGTGTAGGTTTCGCCTGCGGCAAAGTTGCCATTCCCGCTGCCCGTGCCGCCTAGCGGGTTGCCAGCCTGGTCGACAATTGAGTCGTTGTCGCTTAGATCCAGACGGACCGTGCCATTACCGGTGCCGTTGTTGACCGACACGGTGTAACGGCTGGCGTTAATCGGCGTGACGCTACTAACCGACGCTCCTGAAAGTCCGGTAGTCGTGAGCGCGAAATCAGTCACATCCACCCCGGTCACGCTCTCGCTGAAAGTGACAGTGAAGGTGACGTTCGCGGCTTTGGTTGGATTAGCGGCCGCGCGGACGATAGACGAGACGAATGGCGCAACTGTGTCGACAACGAAGGTGGCGCTTGGACCTGCCGCAGGCGCAGAATTGCCAAACGTATCGCGGGCCGTGCCGGCTGCGATCGAGATACCGAGCGTGCCGTTCCCGCTGAGATTGCTTAACGTCACGGTGCGCGTTGCTCCTGTGCCCGCATCTACGGCGACCGTTGCGTTGGCCGTCCCTGTCTTATTCAAGTCAATGTCGTTGATAGACAGGCTGCTGCTATCGAAGTGGGGATCCGAATAAGTGACGGTGTAGCTAACTGCGTCGCCGCTTTTCGCGGCAGATTGCGAAGGCCCGCCAAGAGAGACCGCCGGCGGAGTTCCGTCGACCGTCCAAGTCGCGACCGCGGGATTCCCGTCCACGTTGCCGGCCGCATCTTTCGCTCGCAGTGAAAAGCTATGCGAGCCGTCGGAGAGATTGGTAAAGGTCGCTGGGCTGGTTACGGCTGTGTAGCTGCCGCCATCGAGCTTGCCCTCAAAGCTCGTCACCGCGATGTTATCAGAGCCGTTAAACCCGCTAAACGTTGCCGAGCGACTATTCGTTAGGCTCGGAGGACCGCTGGTGATACTGCTTCCGGTCGGCGGATCGTTGTCGGTGATCGTCACGGTAATCGTTCCTGTCGCGCTGCTGTTGGCCGTCCCGCTGCCATCATCGACTGTGTAGGTAAAGGTCGCGACGCCCGCATAATCGCTCGCGGGTGTGAAGGTCACCGTCGTAATGGTAAAGCTATTAATGGTGAGGTGCGCGCCCGCGGTGACGGCGGTGATAGCGACGGCGTCCCCGTCACTGTCAGTAGTTGGGAACGATATGGTCACTGTCTTCGTATCGCCGGTTGTTCCCGTCGCGTTGCCGTTGGGAGCGGTCGGCGCCGTGTTCAACGTGGTGAAGGAGAGGATGGAACCGTCCGTCGTACCGACGGAATTTGTCCCCTGGCTAAAAAAATAAATGGTACGGGCCGCGAGGCCTGTGATGGCTTGGGAGACCGGAGCATCGTTTGCATTACCGGGAAAGTTCTGCGCCGCCGTGGTTGTCACTCCGGTGCTGAGCGTCGAGTCGGTTGATACCCTAAACGTGACCGCGGTTTGCGCGGCCTCACTGCCTACCGTGCCGTTTAGCGTCGCGCCGCTCGCGCCCACACCCGTAGCGGCGTTCGTCGTCACCTTCGGAGCATTGGGGCCTATTTCCACCGCGCCGATGTCGCTTCCATCTCCGTTAGGAGCATTGCTAATGCTGCCAAAGTCCGATGGCCGGCGAATGCCACGCTGGTCTACCGTGGGTCCCATCGACGCAGGTCCGGCGCCCCGATCAATCGCGGGGCTGCCAGGCAGCAAGAGGTGAATTGCGGTGGGGCCCCCGTTGTTGGCAAGCGGGCCTAGCTGAGGATTGGTATTGATCTGGTCGCTGGTTTGGGTCAAAAAGCCCCCGCCATTGTCACTGCTTAAGTTAAAATTGAACGAAAAAATGGTGGCGGCGTCCTTGTAGATGTTTCCGCCGCTGGCTCCCGCGTTCAGTATTGTGTTGGTGGAGGGTTACGAAGGGGTTACCGCCATTGGCGCCAGTGTTGTAGATGCCACCACCGGACGGCGCAGAGTTGCCTGTGATAGTGCAGGAGTGAACGCTCAGGTTCGCTTGGCTGTCGCTCCCCCTGCCGTCATTACCGATGGCCCCGCCAGAAGCAGCGGAGTTGCCGCTCAACGTGCAGTTGACGACGTTCAGCAAAGCGGTGCTACCGACGCCTAGGTTGTAGATCCCGCCACCACCGCTGCCCGCGGCCGAGTTGCCGTTGATCTGTACTCTGGCTGACCGTGACCTGGGAAAAACGAACCGTTGCCATGGTTGTAAATGCCGCCACCAGTGACCGCAGAATTGCCGCTGATGGCGCAACTGTTGATGGTGAGACGCGATTGATAATTGTAGATGCCGCCCCCGGTGCTGTTGCTGTTCCCATTGCTAATCGTGAGGCCGGAAAGGCTCACGCTCGACGCGTTGGTGACAAAGAAAATGCGGAATTGCGGCGTGCCCGCCGCGCTGCTGCGCGCGACGGTCAGGAGATTGGCCCCGGGGCCATTGATGGACAGGTTTTTGTTGATCGCTAGCTCGCTTGAAGTCAATGCGATCGTGTGCGGGTTGCCGTCGAAGAAGTTGACCGCGCCGTTATTCGTATTGTCCGAAAAGGTGATGGTATCATCCGGCTGAGCCACATTAATCGCCTGCCTCAGACTGCCTGCGCCACTGTCGTTCGTGTTCGTAACGGTGAACGTCGCCGCCTGCGCCGAGGCGATGAAAGCGAGAAAGAGGACCGCGATGAGTGGAAAGCGTCCTCCGCGCGAGCGCGCGGCTGGAAAAGGGGTGAGGGTTTTCACGGGGTGCTTACACTGGTGATCGCGCAAGGCGGCGCCCAGCGAAGTTCAGCTCCCCCTCGACTCATCCTGGCTGAAGATGCGATGAAAACGTCGGATGACGAAATCCGCGGCGATTGTTAGGCGGGATGCGGAAGAGCGTCGAGAACTTTTCTTACTTTTTTCGTTACAATACTGAAAGGGGTTCAGATCCCCAGAAACTCCGACAGAATTCAACCGCGGATAACGCGGATAGCACGGATGAAGAAATTCAATTTGGGTTGTCCCAATGCTTCCCTCCCCATCCGCGCTATCCGTGTAATCCGCCGTTTATTCTAGAAGCGGCAGACGTCATTCAAGGTTCGGCGCTTCACAGAATGGAGCCGCGGGGACGCGAGCGACATGGACAAACAGCCCGGAGGGAGAGCGTTCGGGAGAACGCGAATCAAACGCCCTACAAACGCGGCGACTGAGCGCCGCGGTTACAGCGTTGGCTGTGGTGGATCGAGTCCCGCGACGGCGGGACCGCTCGATGCTAAAGAATGCCGGCGACGCCGGGAAAGTAATCATCGGGCGACGGAGCGCCCGATCCACCTATAACTATTCGGGCGGCCCGCTGCCGTCGGACCCTCCTACTGGAGATTATAAATCTCGACCAGGCCAATGCCGATCCCGCCATTCTGGCCCGCCAGGATCGTTGTGAAAGATCCCGCAGGCAGAATCGTGAAGATCGCCGCTTCGTTGGGATTGGATGGAGCGAGGCCGTTTGCCGTCAACGCCGCGGCCGACACCGGGTCCTCCTGCCAGTTGTCGTTGGAGATTAGCAACGTCCCATTCCCGTCATGAAGGTCCAGCGTCGGATCGGCGAGCAGATTCGCTATCCCCGCGTTGGCCAGGCTCGGTCCTAGCCCGCGAATCGCCACCCGCGAGTTGTTCGGATTGCCGCCCAGCATGAAGCCGCCGATCATTACTTCGTTTCCGGTCTCGACGAAGCCGCGCGTGCTGATATTGGCCAAGTCCGAATCGACCGCCGCGTTGTTGTCGTAAACCTCAATGAGTCCGACGCCGCTGGTTGCGCCAACGCCCTTCAAGATGACCGTATAAGCGGCCGGTGGCAGCGTCGCCAGAATGACTGCTTCGCGATCGTCCGTCGGCTGAAAGACTGTGCCTTCGATTTGCGGCCGCTGCGGGCTCTCTTTCCAGTTGTCGTTCGAAACGATCATCGCGCCGCTGGCCCCGTGCAGTTCCAGGACCGGATCATTGAGCACCGAGGCCGCGGGGATACCTTCATCGACCAGCGACGGACCCATGCCACGCAACACGACTGCCTTCGGCGCTTCACCGCTGATGATGAAGCCGCCGATCATCACCTTCTCGCCGGTATCCACTCGCAGGCGCGTGGAGATGTTCAGGGCCTGAGCCGCACTCGGCGTCCCTCTCGGCGTCGCGCTCGGACTCGCTGATGGTGTCGCGGTGGGCGTAGCTGTTGGAGTTGCGGTTGCTGTTGGAGTTGCAGTTGGGGTCGGCGTCGGCGTTGGCGTTGGCGTTGGCGTTGGCGTCGGGGCCGTCACCGTGATGGTGAAGCTCTGCGGCCCGGAGCTGTCCTGGCCGCCGCGAGCGGTGCCGCCATTGTCTTTAAGCACCAGGGTCACGGTCGCCGATCCGGCGTTATTCCCGCCGGGGGTGTAACTCAACGTGCCGTTCGCACTGACCACCGGCTGGCTCGTGAAGAGACTGCTGTTGTCGTTGCTGGCAACGAAAAACAGGCTTTGGCCTGACTCATTCGCCGGGCCGGCCGAAATATTCGTCGCCCAATTCGCGACGGTCTGAGGACCGGACCCCTGCGGAACCGTCTGGTCTGGTCCCTTCACAAACGAAGGGGCGTCATTAACCGCGATCACCGTGATCGAGATGGTCGCCGTGTTCGAATCCGCCATTCCATCGTTCGCCTTGAAGCTGAAACTGTCGTTGCCGTTGTAGTCGGCATTCGGCGTGTAGGTCAGGCTCGGCGGCGTGCCGCTCAAGATACCGTGTGTGGGGCCGCTCACGACGCTGAAGGTTAACGTGTTACCCTCGGCGTCTGTCCCGCTCAGCGTGATTGCTCTCCCAGTGTCTTCATTGGTCGTGACCGATTGCGGAGTCGCTACAGGCGCATCATTCACCGCATTCACCGTGATCGAAACCGTCGCGACATTCGAGTCCGCGCTCCCATCGTTTGCCTTGAAGGTGAAGGTGTCACTGCCGTGGAAGTTGGCATTTGGCGTGTAGGTCAGGTTGGGCGCTGTCCCGCTCAAAGTGCCGTTTGCCGGACCTGTCACGACGCTGAACGTCAGCGTGTCACCATCAATGTCTCCTGCGCTCACGAAGATCTGTTTGGCCGTATCTTCATCGACGGTCACCGACTGCGGGTTCGCGACCGGCGGATCGTTCACCGCCGTGACGGTGATCGAGACTGTGGCCACATTCGAATCGGCGCTAGCGTCGTTGGCTTTGAAGGTGAAAGTGTCACTGCCGTGGAAGTTGGCGTTGGGCGTGTAGGTCAGGTCGGGCGCGGTGCCACTCAAGGTGCCGTTGGCCGGGCCCGTTACGACGCTGAAAGTCAGGGCGCTTCCATCAGTGTCCGAGCCAGAAAGCGTAATGTTCTTCGCTGTGTCTTCGTTCGTGGTGACCGCCCGGTCATCGGCCGTCGGCGCATCGTTCACCGCCGCGACCGTGATCGAGACAGTGACGGGATTCGAATCCGCCAGGCCGTCGTTGACCTTGAACGTGAAGCTGTCGCTGCCGTTGTAGTTCGCGTTTGGAGAGTAGGTGACGGCGACGGTGCAGGTGGAAGTTCCGCTCGTAGTCGAGCAGGAGGGCGTCGCGTTCTGCCCGCTCAGTGTGCCGTTGGTCGGCGAGGCGGTGACAGAGAAGGTGAGATTAGTGCCGTCGGCATCTGTGCCGGTCAGGGTGATCTCGACTGCGGTGTCCTCGTTCGTCGTCGCCGGGTTCGGTGTGGCAGAAGCTGTTGGGACCGTGTTGACGGCGCGGCAGGCGGAGAACTCGGAGGTGTCGTTGCGCGGGATGTCGGGCGTGCCCGCGTTGTTGTCGTGATCGAAGAGCGTCACGTTGGTGGCCGTCGCCGTGACGAACTCGCCCACCGTAGTCGCGGCGGCGAGCGTCGCGTTGATCGTGGCGTTGCCTGAGCCGTCGGTCGTGACGTTCTCGAAGCCGAGGAAGGTGCGCCCCTCGCCGTAGCCTGACGCGTCGCATACGGCGTTGGAGAAGAACTCGACGCGGAAGGTCGAGTTGGCGTTGCTGTTCAGCGTGCCGGTAACGGTCGTGCTGCCCGCGCCGGACGGCACGGCGGAGGCGAGGACCGGGAAGTTCTGGAGGTTGTTCCCGCCGGTGTCGGGATCATTCGCGTCGTTGGCGGTGACGCCGCCTGTGCCGAGATCGATACCGAGGTGTTGTGCGGTTGTGCCGTTGGAGTGGATCGAGTTCGAGAGGATAACGTTGCCCGTGCCAGCGGTGGTTTCTAATTGGACACCGTCGTTTGCGTTGAAGGCGATGATGTTGCGCTCGGCCTCGTCGCCCGTGCCGTCGCCGTTCGTGCCGACGCGGTTGTTCGTCGCGCCGCTGGCGATAGAGATGCCGACGCTGTTCGCCAGCGCCCCCGTGCCCGCCGCGTTCGTCCCGATGTAGTTGCCCGCCACGAGGTTGTTGCTCGTCCCGGTGCTCAGGATGGCGATGCCAGAAATATTATTGCCTGAGATCACGTTGCGCTCGGCCATGTCGCCCGTGCCGTCGCCGTTCGTGCCAATGCGGTTGTTCGTCGCGCCGTTGATAGAGATGCCGACGCTGTTCGCCAGCGCCCCTGTGCCCATCGCGTTCGTCCCGATGTAGTTTCCCGCCACGAGGTTGCCGCTCGTCCCGGTGCTCCCGATGTCGATGCCGGTGTTGTTGCCGGAGATTAGGTTCCGCTCGGCCTCGTCACCAGAGCCGTCGCCGTTCGTGCCCACGCGGTTGTTCGCCGCGCCGCTGGCGATGAGGATGCCGATGCCGTTCGCAAGCGCCGCCGTGCCCGCCGCGTTCGTCCCGATGTAGTTTCCCGCCACGATGTTGTTGCTCGTCCCGGTGTTCAGGATGCCGATGCCGATGCCGCTGTTGCCGGAGAGGAGGTTGCGCTCGGCCTCGTCGCCCGTGCCGTCGCCGTTCGTGCCCACGCGGTTATTCGCCGCGCCCCCGATGATGAGGATGCCGTTGCCGTTCGCCAGCGCCGCCGTGCCCGCCACGTTCGTCCCGATGTAGTTTCCCGCCACGATGTTGTTGCTCGTCCCGGTGTCCAGGATGGCGATGCCGTTGCCGCTGTTGCCGGAGACGAGGTTGCGCTCGGCCTCGTCGCCCGTGCCGTCGCCGTTCGTGCCCACGCGGTTATTCGCCGCGCCGCTGTTGATGAGGATGCCGTTGCCGTTCGCCAGCGCCGCCGTCCCCGCCGCGTTCGTCCCGATGTAGTTGCCGGTGATGGAGTTGCCGGTCGCGCCTGCCCCGGTCAGTCGGATGCCATTAAATCTGAACCTGTTGATGGCGAGTCCACGTACGGTCATACTGCCCGCCGTCATGTTGAGGCCGGTCGTGCCCGAGGGCGCGCTCTCCCCGCTCAGCTCGATCTTGAGGACTGCGTCGTTTCCGACTGCAAGCGTGTTCGCCATCGCGCCCGGCTGCGTGTAGCCGTCGATCGTCGTTCCGGATTTCGTCATGGATGGCAGCGCGGTGAGAGGACGAATCGTGCAAACGTCGGAAACGCAGCCCGCGTCGGTGTCCGGGATATTGAAGGTGATCGTTGGCGCGATGGGCGCGAGGTTCGCCCCGGTGATCGCTTCCCGCAGCGTGCAGCCATCGCCGGCTCCTGCCGGTGCACAGACTCCATCCCCCGGGTCGGCGGTGGAGTTCACCTCGAAGGAGACTTGGCCACTCGTGTTGACGTAGATCACGGTGTTGTCGGTGGAGCTGGAAGCCGTGTTGCCGTTGCCGGCCGCGTCGCTCGCCTTGTTGGCTGGGACCGTGGCCGTGAGGGTGCCATTCCCGCTCATGCCGCTGATGGCAACGTTGTAGGTATTGGGCGCGACCTCAGTGACCGACGCGCTCGCTCCTGGCGCTGCCGTGCCCGTGATGGTTACATCGCTGCTGTCGAATCCGCTCACCGCTTCGGAAAAGTCCACCGTGAATTCGACTGGCTCCGAGGTTGCAGGATCCGCCTGGCCGGGCTTCTGGTTGATCGACACGGTTGGTGCGACGTTATCAACCGTGAAAGTCTGGCTCGGCCCGGCCGCGGGTGCCAAGTTCCCGAGCGTGTCGGTGCCGGTTCCGGCCCCGATCGAGATCCCGAGCGTGCCGTTGCCGGTGATGTTGCTCAGTGTGACGGTGCGGCTGTTGCCGGTGCCGGAAACAGTGGCCGCCGCGGACGCCGACCCCGTCGGATTATTGATCGTAATGTCCTCGGGCGACAGTGTGCTGTTGCTGAAGTTAGTGTCAGAGTAAGTAACGGTGTATGCGACGGTGCTGCTGCCATTGGTGAGGGGCGGCGAGGGAGAGCTGATCGTGATCGTCGGAGGCGTTTTGTCGATCGTGTAGGAAGGGCCTCCAGAGTAGTTGCCGTTCCCGCTTCCTGTTCCACCGAGGCGATTACCGGAGAGGTCCTGGATCGAATCGTCATCCGACACATCGAGCCGAATCGATCCGCTACCCGAACCCGTCGCGACGGTTACCGTGAACACCGCATTGGAACTGTCTGCTGCCGCGACCGCAGTGACCGAAGCTCCGCTGATCCCAGTCGTTGTCAGCGCAAAGTCGGAAGCGTTCACACCCGTCACCGCTTCGTTGAAGTTGACCGTGAAATGAACGGTCGGAGCGTTCGTCGCGTTCGCGCCGGCCAGAGAGATCGAGCTGACGCTCGGCGGTACCGCGTCGGCGATGGTCAGAAGGATTCGCTTCTGCGCCGTGTCGTGCGTGAACGTATAGTTGAATCCGGCCACCGGATTGGCCACTGACAAACCACTAACGGATCCGTCGAAAATGCCTCCGTAGGAGATCAGCTCATACGTGCCTTGACGGAGCAAAGCGTTCGTCGTTCCCGCTTCGTACAACGTCACAACTCCGCCGTAGATAAAAAGACCGCCATCGTTCTCGCCGCTCACGCGGATGCGATCCTGGGACTGCCCGTCCGCGCTTGCTTCAAACGTCAGTTTTGAGCCTGTGGTGAGCCCCAGGCCGGAGACCGTCAGCAACCCCGTCCCGCCGTCTCCCGGGGAAATCGTCCCGCGGAAAGAGATCGAGACATGACCATGAACCGTCCCCGTCCCTCCAAGCATCCCATCGACCGATGTGCCGCGATAGGAGTGGCCATTCATGATCAACGCGCCGTCCTTCCCGACCTGCGTGCCGACCGAATTCGTCGGCAGGCTGCCCGAAGGCGCGACGACGAGAGTGCCGCCGACGACGGCGGTGTTCAACGAGTAGCTATGCGTGCCGGTCAGCGTCTGAGTGCCGGCGTCCACCTTATGGAGGCCGATCCGATAACCACCGAAGCTCGGCGGATTGTCCTGAATCGTGCCGGCGAAAGATCCATCGCCGCCGCCGTTGCCGACGATGATCACGTGGTCGTGGCTGGCCCTCGGCGTGATCACACCGGCGGTGCCGTTGAGGGCGCCAACTTGGAGATACTGCGGGTCGGTGCCCTGCAGATATACAGTACCACCCTCGAGCGTCAGCGGACTGGTCATGGCGCCGAGCGTGATGTCGTAAATCCCGACGCCGGAAAGCTCGCCTTCGTAAAGCACGGTCCCGCCGGTGTAATCCGAGCTGGGTGAGATGAAGAGCGCGCCCGGCCCGAGTTTCGACACCTGACCCGGACCGGAAATCTTCGGGCTCGTTAAGCCAACCCCGTTGGCGTTGTCGAAGAAGAACAGGACGGTCCCGTTGTTTTGCACGGTGCCGGTGCCGGTATAGCCGCCCGGGTGCGCGGTGCCGCCACCGAGCTGAAGCTTCTTGCCTGCGTTTACTGTCGTGCCGCCGGTGTAAGTATTACCTTTGGTCAGGCTCACATTCACATCTGCGACGAGGGCGCCGGCGCCAGTGACGAGCTCGAAGAGCTGAATGTTCGGAGAGACCGCGCCAGGGCTTCCATTCGTGAGCGTGAGCGTGGCACCAGCCGCGAGATCGACCGGCACATAAAGACTCCCGCTACCGCCGATGTGCGTGAAGAACAAGGAGCTGTTGCCGGTCACGCTGACCGGCCCATTCGCCGGTTGGAGGGGGTCGGAAAAACCGATCGCGCCGGCCGCGAGCAACGTTCCGCCGGTGTGGCTGGTCCCCCGCAGCAGGCGGATTGTCCCCGGACCGGTCACACCGAGTCTGCCGCCGCCATTGAAGATAACCGGCCCAGGCGGGGGAGTGTTGATGACGATGGTCTGGCCCGCGGGCACGAACAGGTTGCTGTTCACGGCCACCGTAGCGGTGCTGTTCAAGGTTAACGTCACAGTCTCGCCGGGAAGGTTAAACGCGATCGTCCCGTTCGGACCGGTGTTGTTGAGCGCGTAACGGAGCGAACCGGTGTGGTTCGGGTCGTCGGCCGTGGTGGTAACGATAAGGGTCGAAACATTTTCAAACGCCCCGATGACAGCGTTGCCGTTCCGGCTACCGGGCCGCGCGAATCCGCGCTGGTCGGTCGCTGGAAAAGGTGGCGGCACATAGCCGACAGCAGGACTCACCGGCGACGTTGCCATGGTCTGGGTCGGTCCGCCGTTATCCTGGAGCGGCCCGAGAACTGGATCGACGCCAGTCAGATCGCTTCCCTGCAAGCCGGGCCCAGTGCCGCCAGTATGCCTGACGAGGTTGTGTCCACCGGATACCACGCCACCGCCGCGCGAACCATTGTTGTCGAGATCCGGATTCTGCGCAGCCGTGTTGTTCGCGATCAGCGTGTGCGTGATCGTGCAGACGGCGCCCTGATTGCCGAACGAAAAGATGCCACCACCGCTGTCGCCAACGCTGTTATTCGCCACCGTGCAGTGGTTCAGCGAGAGCCGGCCGTAGAAACGGTTCTGGATTCCGCCGCCGACGATGCCGGCGCCGTTTGCAGTGTTCCCGCTGACGGTGCAGTTCGTCAGGTTGGTCGTGCCACCAATGTAAGCGCCGTCGTCATAGTAGTAGCCGTTGTGGATGGCCGCTCCGCCACTGCCGCCCTGTGCGAAGCTGGTTGGGGTGTTGTTCCCGCTGAAGGTGCTGCCGCTCCCATTCAGGGTGCCCCCCTCCACGTAAACGCCGCCGCCTACCACTGAGCCGGTATTACCGCTTACGGTCGAGTTGTTCAGCGTCACCGTGGCGCCATTAAAAACGTGAACTCCACCGCCGCCCTGGGAAGTGTTGCCGTTGAGCGAGCAGCCCGTCAGTGTCATCGAGCCGCCTTGGATTTGCAGGCCGCCGCCTTTGCTTCCGCCGTTGTTGCTCGAGAAGACACTGTTCGTCGCCTGCGAGGTGCCGCCGTTTTGACAAACGCCGCCGCCTAACGAGTCGCCCTGGTTGTTCCGAATCGTCGAGCCGTTCAGCGTCATCAAGCCGGAGTTGAGGAAGATCCCGCCGCCGAAGGGGGAGCGGTTGTTGTTCACGGTGCAATTCGTCAGGTTGAGAATGCCATTTCCCGCGATGCCGCCGCCGTTGGCATGGGAAAAATTGTTCTTCACCACGCAATCCGTCAGGTTCAACCTGCCGCCGGCTTGCAGGATTCCGCCTCCCGACCCTTGCGAAGGAGTTCCGTTGAGCGCCCGGCCGTTCTGGATCGTGAGGCCGGAGATGTTCACCGTCTGGTTGTTGTTCGCGATGAAGAAGACCGGCATGGCCTGCCGCCCATCGATCGCGAGCTGAGCCGCACCAGGCCCGATGATGTTGACGTGCTGCCCGATCTGCAGCGGGTTGTCCGTGCCTAGCAGCGTAATTGTGCCGGTCGCAACGATATGGATCGTGTCTCCGGCGCCTCCGCTGTGGAGGTGGTTCACCGCGTAACGCAGCGAAGAGGAATAGTTCCCATTTACGTCCGGACCCTCCACCAGATTCGGATCGTCGCTCGTGGTGTAAACGAAATAGGTGACCGCCGCCTGCGCCGAGGCGACGAAAGCGAGGAAGAGGATCGCGATGAGTAGGAGGCGGCTTCCGAGAGCCGGGACGCAATAGGAATGACGTGGTCCCCGCGAGCGCGCGGCGGGAAAAGGGGTGAGGGTTTTCACGGGGTGCTTACACTGGTGATCGCGCAAGGCGGCGCCCAGCGAAGTCCAGCTCCCCCTCGACTCATCCTGGCTGAAGATGCGATGAAACGTCGGATGACGAAATCCGCGGCGATTGTTATGCGGGATGCGGAAGAGCGTCGAGATCTTTTCTTACTTTTTTCGTTACAATACTGAAAGGGGTTCAGGTCCCCAGGAACCGGGACAGAATTCAACCGCGGATGACGCAGATGACGCGGATGGGGGAAAGGAAGAGGCGTGCATCAATTAACGAGCCGAAGAAGTTCTAACTGCGGGTTACGCGGACGACGCGGATGGAAAGGCGCAGTCTGTTACTAATTCTTCCATCCGTGCAATCCGCGTCATCCGCGGTTAGAATTCCATCCCCCTCCCCCGGGGAAAGGCGGGCAATCCGCGGGCCTACTGCAGATTATAAATCTCGACCAGGCCGATCCCGATGCCGCCGTTCTTGCCGGCCAGGATGGCGGTGAATTGTCCAGCGGGCAGCTCGGTGAAAATGCCCGACTCTTTCAGGTCGCCCAAGCCGAGGCCATTGGCAGTGAGAAGGGCGGCGGAGACCGGATCGGAGGTCCAGTCATCATTCGCCACCAGCAACACACCGTTGGCGTCGCGCAATTCCAGCGTTGGATCCTGAAGCACAGGGTTCAGGCCAAATTGGGCCAGCGACGGGCCGATGCCGCGCACAGCCACTCGCGTGTTGTTCGTGCTTCCACCCAGGATAAACCCGCCGATCATGACGTTGTTCCCGGTTTCGACGAAGCCGCGCGTGCTGATGTTGGCCAGCTGCGCATCGGCCGCCTGGTCGAGATCGTAGGCTTCGACGATGCCGACGCCGCTGGTGTTGTTCTTTCCGGTCAAGCGACGCGGTGTAATTGCCGGCGGAGAGATTCCGGAGCACGACTGATTCGCGGCCATCGCCCGGCTGGAAAGGCCCGCCTTCAAACTCAGAACGCCGCGGACTGTCGAACCAGTTGTCGTTGGTCTCGAGGGAGGTGTTCGAGTTCCGCAGCTCGAGAATCGGATCGAGCAGGGCGTTGTTGATGCCAAAGAGAGTCAGCGATGGCCCCTGGGCCCGGAGCAACACCCGCTTCTCTTCATTCCCGGTGATGATGAAACCGGCGATCATGAGCCGGTCGCCGGTGCCAACATTAAGCCGCGTGGAAATATTCAGCGACTGAGCGGCGGCTGGAGTTGGAGATGGAGTTGGAGTCGGTGTCGCCGTGGTGGCGTTGGGCGTTGGCGTCGGGGTAGGAGTCGGGGTCGCAGTCGGCGTGTCGGTGTCGGGGTCGGAGTCGGCGTTGGCGTCGGTGTCGGGGTAGGTGTCGGCGTCGGTGTCGGTGTAGCGACCGGCGTGACCGTGATCTTGAAAGCTTGCAGCGGCAGACGAAGGCTGTCCGCCGTTGGCGGTGCCGCCGTTATCGGACAACACCACGTTGACGTTTGCCATGCCGGTGGCGCCAGCCGCCGGCGTGTAGGTCAGCGTGCCGGACGAGCTGATGGCCGGCTGGACCGAGAAAAGGGCGTTGTTGTTGTTCAAGGTCGCGAAGGTCACGGTCTGGCTGGATTCGTTGGCCGGGCCGGGGAAATCGCCGTCGCCCAATTCGGGACAGACTGCGCGCCGGAATTCTGCGGCCACGGTTTGGTCCGCGCCCTTGGTGAACGAAGGCGGGTCGTTCACCGGGTTAACGGTGATGTTGACGGTGGCGGTGTTCGACGTCGTTTCGCCGTCCGAGGCCTGGTAGGTGAACGAATCGGCTCCGTTAAAATTGGCGGCGGGCGTGTAGCTGAAGGAGCCGTTCGCATTCAGGGTGAACGAAGCGGCGTTGGCCGGACCGTCACCAGCGCCGCGGTCAACGGGTCGCTGTCGGCGTCGGTATCGCCGGTGAGGACGCCGGGCGCGGCAACCACAAGCGGCGTATCTTCGTTGGTGCTGGTCGCATTGTCCGCAGCGACGGGCGCGGTGTTGCCGCGCTCGACCGCGCCGATATCGGTCCCGTCGCCGCCGGAAGCGTTCGCAATCGAGGTGAAGTTGAAAGTGCGCGGCTGCAAACGCTGGTCGGTCGCGAGACACGTTGCTGACGCCTTTATCGGTCGCGAGACTGCCGCCGAGCAGCATGCGAGTGAACGTCGGTCCTCCGTTGTTTTGCAACGGTCCAAGAAGAGGATTGATCGGCGATGCGGCCGTGCCGACATAGTCGTTGTTCGCGTTCGGAGTCCCGGCGGGATACAGGACAGTGGCATCCTTGTTGTTGCCCACGAGATTGTGTCCGAGCGAAGTGACGGCAGAGAACAGGTCGGGCCCGTGCTCCCGAACGGCTGAATATTTTCCGCCACGAGAGTGCTCTTGATTTGAAGCTCGTTCGGATTGCCGCTCATCCCGGCCAGCCCGCCACCACCGCCGGTCGTGTTGTTGTCCTCATCGCCAACGTTCCCGGTGACCGTGCAATGCTGCAGGGTAACGGTGAGGCCGCCCGCTACCGCAGTGGCAACGGCGCCGCCGAAGGTGTTGGCGCGATTATTACTGAACGTGGAATTCGTCACCGTCAGCGTGCCACTGCTGCTGTAGATGCCGCCGCCGGTTTCGGAGCTGATGTTGTCGACAAACAGACAATTCTCAACCTCGGCGGTGCTGCCGCTCATGTTGAGCCCGCCACCGTGGAGGGCAACGTTGTCGGCGAAGCCATTCGCGATGGTGAGGTTTCGGAGCACGGGGTGCCCGCCGGCATTGACGTTCAGGACGCGCGTCACGTCTCCGCCATCGAGCGTAACGCTGGCGCCGGGGGTGACCGGCCCGACAATCTCAACCGCGCCGTTGATGTTGAGCTGCGCGGTGAGGTTGATGGTTTCCGGGATGCGGCGTGCCGAGCTTCGTTATCGAAGAAGATACTTCCGCCGGTGGTGCCGCCGTTGATGGCGATGATCGTCGCCCGCAGGCTGCCGGCTCCGGCGTTCGTCGTAGTTGGTGACGAGAAAATCGTTATCCGTGATGTCCACCTCAGCGGGCAGCAGGCTCGGCGGTGTCTCGCTCGCTGAAGCCGTCGGAGTCGGGAATGAGGACCACGTTTTCGACAGGCTCAATCGCTGAGTCGTCCACCGGCTCCACGAGCAGAAGGACCGATAACTGCCCGGCAGGGATCGTGACCGTCGCGCCGGTCTCCGTCTGAGTAACCGATCCCGGACCGCTGACGACGAGAAGGAAATCAGTGAAGCCGGCCGAATCTGCCACCGGCTCGAGGGTGAGCGGGACCTCGAGGTTTCCTACGCTGGAATTGCGGTGAATGCGCACGCTGGCCGGTTTGGGCGGACGAGCGGTGCGAGAACTTCCGCCGCCGTGACGATCGATCGACTCGGCGTGGGTCAGCTGGCGGAATGTATTCCGCGGCGCCGATATCAACTTCGTCGTTGTTGCGGCGAGGATCCTTTTTTGATCGCGAAAAGGAACTGCGTGGCCTCGGTGTCGCCGGCGTCGATGGCGGGGCTGCCGGGAAGCGGCGCGCGCGTCAAAGTCTGGCCGCCGTTGTCGGCCAAAGGAGCGAGCACCGGGATCGATCGGCGACGCGGCGGTGCCGACCTGATCGCCATTGACGCCATCGGTGAAGCCGGTGCCGTTGGTCCCATCGCCGATCAGGTTGTGTCCGAGAGAAGTGAAACTGCCCTCGACGTCGACGCCGGTGCCGATCCGTCGCGGTGTTCTGCGCGACGATGGTGTTGAGGACTTTGAAATAGCTATTGCCGTCTCGGCGATGCCGCCGCCGTGGACGCGCGGTATTTGCAACCACCGTGCACTGCGAAAGCGTCACTCCTTCGGTAGAAGCAAAAGCTGAGGAATAGATCCCTCCGCCATCGCCGAGCCCGTTAAGTTCGACATCGGCCGCGTTATCACTGAGGGTGCAGTTCGTGAGCTCGCCGTGTCGGCATTGTAGAGCCCGCCGCCGTCTCCCCCGGCCTCGTTCTCGGAAAGCGTGACCCGTTCGAGAAACAGCTTCCCGTCGGTGTAAATAGCGCCGCCGTCATTGCCCGCTTCACATCCTGTGATGGTCGAATCGAGAAGACTGACGTAGGCGTCCGAAACGTAATTGCGCCCCCTTCGCTTGGCTCGTGGAGCCGCTAATCGTTACCTTGTCGAGGAAGGCAAAGGTGTCGACGTCGAGGATAAAAAGCGCGCCGCCGCGCGCGGCAAAGGCTCCACGATCGTGGAAGTGTTGCCAAGCGTGAGGTCGACATCCCGGAGAGCGACTTCGATCACGGCGAGGTCGCGGCGATAGTCAACACCCGGCTAGTTCCGGTGGTCGCGATGGTGACCTGCCGATTCGCCGCGCTTGGTCCGAGGATCGTTAACGGCTTGGTGATGCTCAGTTGGGAAGTGAGGACGATGGTGTGCGGCCCGGGCGGCCCGGTGAAATCAAACACGATATCTCCCTCACCCGCCACGCCTGCGTCCTGATCGCGTCGCGCAGCGAGCCGGCGCCGGAATCGGCGTCGGTGGTCACGACGAGAAAGGCCATCTCGATCGCGCCGATGTCGATCGTCGCCGGAGTTAACCCGGTCGTAACCACGCTGATCGATCGGCTCACTGTTCGCGCTGTTGTCGCCGTTATCCCGCAGCAGGCTGCCTTGAGGAAACGTGTAATAGAGCCGCCGTCCTTGCAGCGCCGTCAGCTCAGCCGAGATCGGGCTCGCGCTGGTGCCAACGTAATCGCCGTTCGACATTCGGTGACCCGCGGGGAAGACTCCGCGCGACTCCTTCGTTTTGTCCGATGAAGTTTTGTCCTTGCGTGACGATCGCCAGGAGCCGCTGATATTCGGGATGGATCGTGCCGGAGCCGTTGTTCCCGGCGTATCCGGTTGCCGGTGACGGCCGTGTTCTTGATGGTGACCGTGGCCTGCTCGAAGAGACTAGATGCCCCCGCCATCGCCGGCGCCGCTATCGTCGGAATCGGCCAGGTTGTCAGTGATAGTGCAGTTCGTGATGGTGACCGTTGAGCTGGCCGAAGAATGCCATTCCGCCGCCGCTCGTGACTGCGCGAATTTTCCGCGATGGTGGCGTTGCAGCAAGGTGAGGGTGGCGGACGACGCATAGATCCCGCCGCCCAGTTCCCGCGTCGCTTCGTTGTGATCGACCGACGAATTGACCACGGAAAGGTTAGCTCCAACCGCGCAGATGCCGCCGCCCGACCCCGCGCGATTCGCCGGTGAGGGCGCAATCGACGGACCAACAGACACGCGCTGCTCGACAGAAATTCCGCCGCCGCCGTCACTGGCACACCGCCCGTGATCTGCAGTCCGCGCAGCCTGACGCAGCCCGCGCCCGACGAGGTAACCTTGAACACCCGCGACAGCCCCGCCGGCGATCGACGGTCGAATGGTTGCCGATGATCTCGACCTCGCTGTTCACGTCGAGCTGCGTTCCCGCGAGAATGATGGGCAGCAGTCGTATCGATCGTGATCGTGTCCGCGCCGGCGGCCGCTTCGGCATCGGCGATGGCCTGGCGGAGCGATCCCGCGCCGGAGTCATTGCCGTTCGTGACGGAGAAGTTCGCGGCGGTGACCGAGGCGGCGAAGAAGATGACTGGCGCCCAACGAAAGGCTAGCGCGAGTAATCGAGAGGAGACGCGGGTCATAAGGAATTCCAGCCTGGGCATACTGAAATCACATAAGGCGACGTTTCAGATCCCAGAGTTTGCTGATTTGAAACCCCGGATAACGAAATCGGTTGCGATTCTTGTGCGGGAGGCGGAGGCGCGTCGAGACCTTTCTTACCTTTGTGGAGCAGGCTCTCTATAGCAGCCGGGCTTGTGCGCCGCTGCGCGAAACGCAGTTTGCCCCAGCGAGCGTTCAATCTCACGCGTCCCACAGGGACGCGGCTACAGGGAATCGAGCACGAGCACGAGCACGATTACGACGTTTCCGCGGTCGCTTTCTCCCGGCTCTGCTTGAACGAATGCGTGATGAAGCAGACGACCGCGATGAAGATGCAGGAGTCGGCGACGTTGAAGGCGGGAAACGGATGCGCGAACGGGACGTGCAGATCGAAGAGCGCGAAATCGATCACGTGACCGTGGAGGAAGCGATCGGTCAGGTTTCCCATGATTCCGCCGAGCAGGAGGGCCAGCGAAATGTCTCGCAGCAGATCGCGCGAACGCCGCCGGACCAGCAAGGCAAAGACGAAAACGAACGCGACACAGGAAAGGATGATGAAGAACAGGTTGTTGTTCTTGAACGACCCGAAAGCGGCCCCGTCGTTGGTCACGTGCACCAGAGCGAAGAAGTCGGGAATGATCACGCGCATCCCTTCGAGCGGGATGTGACGCAGCACGAGCCACTTCGTGATCTGATCAAGCGCGTAGAGCGGGAGGCTGAGCAATAAGATGTATTTCATGGAAGCGTTGAACGTTACACGGATAAACACGTTTCAGGTTGCAGAGATGGACAGCGCAATTCCCCATCCGTGTTTCATCCGTGTCCATGTCAACCTTTTAACCCTTCGACGCGTTCCTCGCGACGACTCCCTCGCACCGGTCGCACAATTCCGGATGCGCCGCGCTTTTGCCCACCGTCGGCCGATGCCGCCAGCAGCGCGCGCATTTTGAATGGGTGGTTTTGGAAATCGTCGCGCCCGGCTCTTTTCCTGGCTGGAGCTTCAGCTCGCTCAGGATAAAAAATTCTTCGAGCTCCTCTTTCGGGATCCCGGCCAGGGCTCCTTCGTCGCAAGTCAGCGTCACGGACGCTTCCAGCGCGTTCCCAATCAATTTCTCCTGCCGCGCCGCCTCAATCGCCTGTCCGATCACCGCCCTCAAATTCAAGCAATTGCGTCAACCTGCCGCGCCGCCTCCGGATTTCGAAATTCGGCGGCCCTTCCGGGAAAGGTTTGGAGATGAACCGAACCGGAGGAGCCGAGATACCGCCAGGCTTCGTCCGCCGTGAAAACCGTGATCGGCGCCAGCAACCGGCAAAGCGCATCGAAAATGCGATGCATCGCGAATTGCGTGGCCCGGCGTCGCCCCGCGTCGGCGGCATCGCAATACATCCGGTCTTTGGTGATATCGACGTAAAGACTGCTGAGATCGACCGCGCAAAACTGATTGAGCGTGTGATAGACCTTGTGGAATTCGTAGGCGGCGTAGGCGGCGCGGCATTCCGCAATCACGTTTTCCAGTCGATCGAGAATCCAGCGATCGACGAGGGTGAAATCTCCAGGAGGGGCGTGTCTGTGACCGCCGATCGTCGCTGCATGTCGGCGGTCATAGAAACGCCGCTCCTAGGAAATCATGCAGATTCCCCAGCAAGATCCTCAGCGTATTCCGAATCCGCCGATACGTGTCGCCCAGCCGCGTGAACATCTCTTCCGAGAACGGCACGTCGTCCGTGTAATTCACGCTGCTCACCCAAAGCCGGACGATGTCCGCGCCGTGTTTGCCGACGAAATGGCCGGCATCCATCGGCTTCGCGTAGCTGCTCGACTTCGAGATCTTTTTCCCGTCGACATCGACCACGAAGCCATGCGTGACACAGCTCTTGTAGGGCGCGCGATCGTGCAGCGCCACGCTCGTCATGAGCGAAGATTGAAACCAGCCGCGATGCTGATCGGTCGCCTCGAGATACATGTCGGCGGGGTCGCGGAGATCAGGATGTTTGGCCAGCACCGCCGCGTGGCTCACGCCCGAATCGATCCAGACATCGATGCGTATCCGGGCGATGCGTCGTTCCTTCCGGCAAGCCCAGCTCCTGAGCGAGCGCCGCATCATCCAGCTCGAACCAGACATTCGAGCCGCGTTTCTCAACCAGATCGGCGAGCTTGCGAATCCATCCCGCATCGAGGATCGGCTTGCCCTCCTTCGAGTAGAACGCCGGCAAGGGCACGCCCCAGCTCCGTTGCCGCGAGATGACCCAATCGGGCCGTGATTCCACGGTGCCGGCGATGCGGGTCTCCCCCCAGGCCGGAATCCACGCGACTTCCTTGATCGCGTCGAGCGCCCGCTGGCGAAAATCGTCGATGCGAATGAAGAACTGCTCGACCGCGCGGAAGATGATCGGCGTCTTCGAGCGCCAGCAATAGGGATACGAATGCTGGTAAGGCGCTGCGTTGATGAGCATCTCCTTCGCGCGCAGAAGCGCGACGATATCGGCATTCGCATCGAAAACATATTTGCCCGTGAGCTCGGGCAAGTCCGGCTTCGTCCGTGTAACGGCCGTGATCGTCCACGGGCGACAGGATCTGGAGACCATGCTTGCGCCCTAACGAATAATCTTCCTCACCGTGGCCCGGAGCGATGTGGACCGCCCCGGTCCCGGTATCCATGGTCACGAAGTCCGCCGCGAGGATGATCGAGGTCCGCGGCAAGAACGGATGCTGCGCGGTCTGCTGGTCGAGTTGGCTGCCCGGAAAAGAGCGCGATCGGTTCCCCAGTTGGTTCGAACCCGGTCGCAGCGCAGAACGCTTCCACGAGCGAGGCCGCGAGGACGAGCGTTTCGGAAACACCTTCCTTCCGGAACTCGCGCGACGACATAAAGTTCCGTTGGATGCACGGCGATGGCGAGGTTCGCCGGCAACGTCCAGGGCGTCGTCGTCCAGATGGCGATGCTCGCTTTGCCCGCGAGATCGCCGCTCACGATCGGAAACTTCACATAGACGGTCGTGTCTTCGCGGTCCTGATATTCGACTTCCGCTTCGGCCAGCGCGGTCTGCGCGCCCGTGCTCCAGAAAACCGGCTTGAGGCTTTCGTAAACAAGACCCTTTTCGACAAAGATCGCGAAGACGCGAAGGATCTCCGCTTCATACGCCGGGTCGAGCGTGAGATAAGGGCCGCTCCCAATCGCCCGTCACGCCGAGCCGTTTGAATTGCTCGCGCTGGATGTCGATGAACTTTCGCGCGAACGCTTCGCAGCGTTTCCGCACTTCGAGCGGCGCAAGGCCGCGCGATTCCTTGACGACTTTGTATTCGATGGGCAGGCCGTGGCAATCCCAGCCCGGCACATAAGGCGCACGGAAACCGGCCATCGTTTTGGATTTCACGACCAGGTCTTTCAGGATCTTGTTCAGCGCCGTGCCCATGTGGACATCGCCATTCGCAAACGGCGGCCCATCGTGCAGCACGAACAACTCAGCGCCTTCGCGCGCCTTTTGAATTTGTTCGTAGAGTCGCGTCTCGTTCCACGCTTTCACCATCTCCGGTTCGCGCGCGGCGAGGTTTGCCTTCATCGGAAAATCCGTTTTCGGCAGGTTGAGCGTATCCTTGTAGTTCTGGCTCATGCGCGGAGCGGCGAGGCTAACACCCGCGGCGAGCCGGCGCAATGCACGTGGTGTCGCGGCGCCTGTCATCCCGAGGCTGGCGCAGCACGCCGAGGGACCTCACAATCGAATCTTCAACCACCCAATCTGGCTTGCGCCAAGCACGCAGACCGGCGTGGCGAGTACGTTTGCAGATTGGTTGTGTAATCGCCGACCGCTTGAGGGGTCCCTCGGTCCGAGCCGGACTGGCATTTGTCTGCGCGGCTCGGGATGACACGCTATTTTTTTTCGAGGCCATAGGACAGCGGTTGTCCTCGCGTTCTGCTAGAATCAACGCGTGCAACTGGAACTGGAACTTCAACCGCAGCGCGCGCATGCGCTGCTCCTCGCCTCCTCGTCCGAAGCGGCGTGGCAGGGTGCAGATGGAGGGCTGGTTCAAGCAGGCCGCCGCAGAGGCTTGGAAGAGCGAACGCCCGGCGCTCGTCGTCGTTCCCACTCGCGGTCAAATTCAGGCGCTGAAAGGCCGGCTTCTCGAAGCCGGATGCTCCGCCCTCGGCTTGCAATTCATCACGCCGCCTTATCTTCGCGCGCTCCTCGCCAAAGGGAGCGAAACCCTGCCAGCCCCGCGCGAGCACCTCCGCCTGTTGCTGGCCCTCGCCGCGGAAGAGCTGCTGGCCGAGACAAAACTTCCGGAAGATCAGCGTCTCGCCGCCATTTCTGTCCGCCGCACCCCGGATCATCTCCTGCGCCTGCTCGAGCAACTCAGCGGCGCCGGAGCCGATTTCAATCAGGTCGACCTGCCTGCCTTTCGTCCCGTCGTACGGAAATTTCGCGCTCACTTGCAGGCCACGGCGTTTCAGATTTCTCCGGAATCCGATCGCCGCGCGCTGGCGCATGCCCGGGAAACTGGCCCCACGCTTGGTCCGCTTCTCATCACGGGATTTCACGGCGGCCACTGGCCGCATTGGCATTTGCTCCGCGCGGCCGTGCACTCTTCACAGCACGCCACTGTCATCCTGCAACACCCGCGCGAGCAAGCCCACGATCTCGACTCCGCCTGGATCGGTTCCTGGGAGGAAACACTCGGGGAAGCTCAGCTGGTCGCGGGTGAACCGGATGCGCCCGTCCCCGCACGCTCGACCATCTTCCTGGCCGGCCTCGACATGCGCGAACAGGTCGAAGCGATCGCCGCGGCTGCACATCAGTTTCTTGCGGACGAACATTGCACTCGCCTTGGCATTGTCTTCCCAGCCGCCGGCGCGCTTCCTCGCCTGGTGGCCGCCGCGCTGACACGCCAGGGCTTGCCGCATTACGACGCGATGGGCCAGATGGCGCCCGGTCTTTTCGAAGCGCCCGATTTCTGGAGTTGGATCGAATTGCAGCGCACTCCGCGATTAAACGTGCTTCATCGATTCCTGACCGCTCTCCCCAGCGATCAGTCCTTTCTCCAGAATCCGTCGCGCGACAAGATCCGGTCGGGTGCTGGAACGAGCGCTGGCCGATATTGCCATCGACGATCTCCCGCTCCTGATTGCCGCCGCGCGCGACAGCGACGCCGACGGAGAGCGCATTTTTGCCGCGCTCCAAAACATAATCTTCCTGCCGAATAACGGCACGTTCGCCGAATTTCTTCGGGTCTCTGAGGATGCTTTCGCGCTTCTGGGTTGGAACGAACGCTGGCGGGCGATGACGCAACACACCTCCTGGACGGTGAACGTCGAGGCTAACTTTCTCGCGCACGCTCTTCCTGAGATGGCTCGACGAGCTGGCTGTCAGCGTTCGCATCACGCGTGATTTGCTCGGGCAGCATCCGTACGCCCGGATCCAGCTTCTCACGCCCGCGCAGGCCGAAGATCAATCGTGGTCGCATCTCATTCTCTGTGGTTTGAACGACGGCGCGTGGCCCGCCGCCGCGCGCGGCGACTTTCTCCCCGCCGACCGGATCGATGCGCTCAACCAAAGCGTGCGGAAACTCAACCGCGCCGCCACCCAGCGCGGCAGCCAGGGCGAGGGCCACATCGTGGTCCGCGAAGGCGACACGCTTTTCCTTGGCGCGGAGCAACAGCGTCAGCTCGCACGCGCCCAGTTCGATAGCCTCGTCGAAGACGCGAGCCACGGTCTCGCCCTCACGGTCAGCCTCGTCCAGGAGTCGGCCCCGGAACGCATCTCCAATCCAGGCGAATTCTTTGGACTGCTTTATCACGAGGTCCACGGTCATCCTGTATCCCAAGCGAACATGCGCGCCTTGCGCGACCAAACGCGGCGCTGGCTGGACACCGCCAGGCTTGCCATGCCTGCCGAAAAATCGGAAGCCCCGGGGATTCTCCAAACGCGCGCAGCCTATCTGAGCCGCCGCACGCTGGAGCCGGCGAATGAATACGACTTCGCGCTGCGCACCGCGCCAGACGAGATCAAACCTCTGAGCGTGAGCGATACGGAGGCGTTGCTCAAGTCGCCCGCGCTTATTTGGATGGAACGTTTTCTCGGGGTCGAAGGTACGGAAGACGCCACCTATGTCTGGAATGCAACCATCGGCAAATGGACCCATGCCTGGCTCGCCGAGGTCTTCGGGCGGAGCGAGGCCTTCGTTGCGCTTCCGAATCCTGATGAGTGCGCGGCTCGCATCGCGGCCGCGGCAGAACGGAAGCGCGCGCAAGTGCGCGAGCTCTGCCGGCGCGCGGGCCGGACGGTTCCTGACTGGTGGGATTCCGGTTGGGAAAATGCGCTTTGTCTCGCGCAAACCCTTGGCCGCCTCGTCGGCGCGATCGAGGGCTGGAAATGGGCGGGGGCGGAATGGCGCCTGAAGGCACAACCGATCGCCGTCGGAGAGAATCGCACTCTCCTCCTGAGCGGACAGGCCGACCTCTTGTTAGGGAAAACCGCCGCGATGCCTGACCTCTCTCGCGCTGCCTGATCTCTGGATCGTCGACTACAAGACCGGCGGCAAAAAGTCGCTGACTCCAAGCGTCCGGAATAAAGAACCGCGCGCGCCGCGTGTCCTGAAGTCGGTCCTCAAAGGCGACGCGTTCCAGCTCGCGCTCTACTCCCTCGCCGCGCGCCAACTCGGTGCGCAAAGCGTGGAAGTGAGCATTTTTTCCCCGGTCATCGCGAAGCCGGAGCCGCAACTGCGCGACGCCGATTTCGCGGACTGCGGCCCGGCGTTTCAGGAACTCGCCCGCATGCAGGCCACCGGAATCTTTGGAATGAAGGGGCCGCTCCGCAGCGCGTATAGTTTCACGAAGAACTATCCGCTGGCCACGCTGGCGGTTGAGTTGGAAATCCTGGACGAACGCTGGGAACTCACCCACCCGGACCTCGCATCGGAAGACGAAAGCTGGGTATGACGGAACCGCAAGACCAGGCCGCCCGAGATCGTTTTGCCCAAACGCTGGACCGGAATTTTTCGGTGATCGCAGCGGCTGGTTCCGGCAAGACCCGCGCCGTGACGGACCGCATCGCCCAACTGGCGCAGGCCCGTGAGGCGGAGCAGCCTCTTGCCGCGTCTGGTCGTCCTTACCTTTGCCAACCGCGCCGCGGACGAAATGCAGCAGCGCGCGCGCGCTCAAATCCTCCTGGCGAAGCCGAAACCGGAAATTCTGGCAGCGTTCAATCGCGCCTGGTTCGGAACCATTCACGCTTTTTGTCTCAAGTTGCTGAACGACTACGGGCACTACCTCGGCCTGCCCGCGCCGCTCGAGTTGATTACGGACGACGACGATCTCTGGAACGAATTCGTTCAACAACAAACGCGCGTGGGCCGTTCCCTCTCTGCGGAAAATCGCGACCGTCTGCTGCGGCTTGCTTCCATCCGACACATTATGGAACTGGGGCGACAAGCCGGCTCGGCCTTGCTCAATCCCGGCCAGGAGTGTCCCTGTCCCGAGATCGATTTGGACGAAGTTTACCGAACAGCCCGAGAGGCGAGAAAGAGCGACACGATCGGAAATTCCATCGCACAGCTCAAAGCGTGGGAGAAAGGGTATCGCGAAGGGACCGGTTTTTTGCGGTGGCCGGTTTGCAGCACGAAAGCGCAGGGCATCGATAAGACCTGGGCGCAGGCTTTTGTTCCGTTGCGGCGCTGGGTGAACCAGACCGCCATCTGCGTTGCGGCCGAAGTGCAGCGCGATTACCGGAATTTCCGGCTCGAACGCAGCGTCGTGACCTACGCCGATCAGATCGCCCTGGCCGATGAACTTCTGCAACACCCTGAAGCTGCGCGCCGCATTCGCCAGCTCGATCCGATCGTGATCCTCGATGAGGCCCAGGATACCGATCCCGCGCAGTTTTCCGTGCTTCTCGAAATGACGCGGCCTCCCGAGGCGAGCGGCCGCTGGCTCGAGACGAAGATCGATCCACCGCGCCCCGGCAGCTTCTCCATGGTGGGCGATTTTCAGCAATCGATCTACCATGACCGCGCCGATCTCGCGCACTACCAGCGCGTGCACGATGCGCTCGTGGCCGCCGAAGCCGGCGAAGCAGTCACCTTTTCCGTCACCTTTCGGCTCGATCAACGACAACTCGATTTCGTCAACGCAACCTTCGGAGAAATTCTGCATGGCCAGGCCGGCCAGGTGAACTTCGTGGAGCTCCAACCGCGCCCACACATTTTGCCTGGCCAGGTGATTCGCCTCTCGCTTTCTGCCGCGCTGCGCGAGGGCCAGGAGAAATTGAAAGACCGGCAGGTCGCGCGGATCGAAGCCGAGGAACTGGCGCGTTGGCTGAAGGAGCACGGCCCGGAGAAGTTGCGCGCACGGAGTTGGCGCGAAGTAGCGATCCTTTGTCCCCGGCGCGATTGGTTGCGCACGACGGCGATCGCGCTGCGAAGAATCGGTCTTCCGGTCGAAGTCCAATCGGAAAGCGATCTGCAAGCCGACTCGCCCGCTTACGCGTGGTTGACCGCGCTCTGCACTATCATGGTCGAGCCGCAAAACCACTACGAGATCGTTGGGGTCCTGCGCGAGGTATACGGGGTGTCGGATCACGACCTCGCGATCTTCAGCGACGGACACGGCGAGCACTTTCAAATCGAAACTTCGCGCGCCGCCGCGGGCATTATCTCATCCCCAATCGGCGAGCTCTCCGAGATACGCAGCGCTCTTCAGGAACTGCCGCTCTTCGCCGCGGTCGAGCAACTGATCGCTCGCACGGCCTTGCGGGCTCGGCTTGCGTCGCTTCCGCCCGAAGACTTCAAGGATCCCCTCGCCGATCTCGATACGCTTGTGACCCTAGCCGCCGAATCCGCCGCATCCGGCGCTACCCTGGCTGATTTCGCGGAGCGCCTGCGTTCCGAAATGGAACGCCAGCGTCCGGCACGGCTGTCCGACAAGGATGCGATCCAGCTCATTACCGCGCAAAAAGCGAAGGGCTCGGAATGGGACGCCGTCATTGTCCCATTCCTCAGCCGGCGAATTACGGGGTTCTCGCCACGTTATCCGTCCATCATCCGCGTCCCGGGAAAAGATGAAGTGATTGCGGCTCTGCATAAAGAAGACCGCGAGGAGGAAATCAAGGAAGCCACGAAAATCCTGCGCCGCCAGGAAATGGAGCGGCTGCTTTACGTCGCGGTTACGCGAGCGCGGCACACGCTGGTGCTGGCGCTTGATCGCGCCCTTTTTTCGCCGGTGCACGATCGACTGGCAGCTGAGTCGCAACTCAAATATCTCCACGGCGACAAAGGCGAAACGAGTTGTGTCGCGCTCGATGCACTGGCCACGAATCCGGAAGCTTGTTCCAAAACCTTGCGTGTCTCGGCCGCAAAAAGAATCGACGCGTCCGACTCCCCAGCCATTGCCTTTGCCCCGTTTGAGTCCGCCACGCTCGCGGACGCTCGCGCGCGGGCGTCCGATTTCATCCGCAAACAGAATCCCAGCGGTTACGAGGAGTTACCGGAGCCGCCGCCTGAATCTGTCGGCTGGCGCGCCGCTCCCCCGGCGCGGTCGCTGGCCGACAACGCCGCCACGCTCTACGGCAGCTGGTGGCACACCCTTTTCCAGCATTTCCCCTGGACCAGCGGGCCGTCGCAATGGCAAACCGCCTTCACCGCGCTCCAACCGAGCTCGCCTGATCCTGATCGTTCCGCGCGCGAATGGAAACTTTTCACAAAGGCCTCGCCGGCTTCCGCGCTCATGAAATTCCTCGCGAGTCCGGCCATCGTCCCGCACACCGAGTTCCCGTTTCTCTGGCGCATGAACGAGCGGAGCTGCGTCGAAGGAGCGATCGATCTTCTTCTGGTCGATCCGGCCGCGAGCCGCGCCTTGCTCATCGATTGGAAAACGAATCGCATTACGCCCGCCGACGCGGAAAATCTGCAACAACGTTATCGGCCGCAAATCGCCGCTTATTGGAAAGCGGTTAGCGAAATCACCGGGCTGGAGGTCACGGCGGGTATCTTCGGGACGGCAATTGGGAGATTCATGCCTTACGACACCGACGAGCTGGCGGCGGAATGGGAGCGCCTGCAAGCGCTGCCCCCGGAAGAGCTTTCTGTAGCCGCGTCCCTGTGGGGACGCGTGAGATTGACGTTGCAATCTGGAAACGTGCCGCGCTCACGTCGCCCACAGGGCGACGGCTACAGAAGGCGGCCTCGCAAAGGACGAAATTAACTCTCGCGCTTTCCGGCGATGAAGTCCTCGACGCTTTGGTAGGCTTCGTCGTCCGTCATCTGTTGCGGCGGATGTTTCGAGAAATAGGCGGAGGCGGAATGGAGGACGCCGCCTTTGCCCCGGTCAAGCGCGAGCTTGCAGCAGCGGATGGCGTCGATGGCCACGCCGGCGGAATTGGGTGAATCCTCCACCGAGAGCTTCACGTCGAGCTCCATGGGCACGTCACCGAAGAGTTTTCCTTCGACGCGAATGAAACAAACCTTGTTGTCGTTCTGCCAGGGAACGTAATCGCTCGGGCCGATGTGGATGTTTTCGTCGGCCAGCCGCGCGCCGATGACCGATTGCACGGCCTCGGTCTTCGAGGTTTTCTTCGAAGCGAGCCGGCCGCGGTTCAGCATGTTGAGGAAATCGGTGTTGCCGCCCGTATTCAGTTGATAGGTGCGCTCGACTTTGACGCCGCGTTTGCGGAAGAGATCGACAATGGTGCGGTGCAAAACGGTCGCGCCCATCTGAGCTTTGATGTCGTCCCCCACGATCGGCAGGTTCTTGTCCGCAAACCGCTTTGCCCAGACAGGGTCGCTGGCGATGAACACCGGGATGTTATTCACGAACCCGAGTCCGGCCTCGAGCGCGCAGGCAGCGTAGAATCGCGTCGCTTCCTCGGACCCAACGGGCAGGTAATTGACCATGATCTCCGCGCCCGACTTCCGCAGCTCCTCGATGATCTGCTCGCGCGTCGATTCCTTTTCGAGCGGCAGAAATGTCCGCGGCGCATCGTAATCCTTCATGTGCTCCGCGAAACCGTCGAAAACGCACCCCATCATGACGACGGCGCCAGTCGGTCTGATCTCCTTGCAAAAGACTTTCGTGCAATTCGGCGGAGCGAAAATGGCTTCGGCGGCGTCGAGACCGACCTTGCGGCGATCGATGTCGAACGCGGCGACCACTTCGATGTCCTGCGGCTCGTAGGGTCCGATTTTCCGGTGCATCAACCCGATGTCGGAGGAGCCGTTATTTGAGTGGCTGTAAAAGTTAATGCCCTGCAGAAGCGAGCTGAAGCAGTTCCCCACCCCCACGACGGCAATTCTGATTTTGTTCATTGCAGGAAAAGACGAAGATTAGCGGCTTCCCCGTGGCGGGATCAAGGCGCAAAGGTTGCCCATCATAGAGCAAATGTCCGGGGTTGCAATATCACGCGGCAATTTCGGCCCGCCGGTGCTTCAGGTCGGTTTTTCCCTCGTGCGATTATGGGAATTTAGTTGATAAAACGGGGTTCGGCACGTGAGATAGGATGGATGCGCCGTAGTTTCCGGGTCCTTATTTTTCTCCTGGCTTTGACCGGCGCAGCCATTCCGGCGCACGCAGGAATGAGCTATTCGGTCGAGGAAGCGGTTGCTACCGCGAGGAAACAAAACTCGGAAATCCTGATGGCCGCGAAACAATGGGAAGCGGCGCGCGGCGGCGTAGTTGAGGCCCGAGCGGGACGCCTACCCAGCGTCATCTCTACCGGGTTACTTCGAAAACGCGAACGGGCCGAACCTTCGACCCTGCGCTCCAACGACTACGATGCCTCCCTCCGCGTGATCCAAAATCTCTATACCGGCGGCGCGACCGCGAGCCGGTTGGCCATCGCGCGGCTGCTCGAGGAAAAGTGGGCGCTCGAATACCAGGCGCTGGTCAACCGCGTCTCGATGGATGTGCGCCTCGCCTTTTACGATGTCCTTCTCAACCGCGCCAAGATTCGGGTGCGCGAGCAATCGGTCCGTGTCTATGAAGAGGAACTCAAGACGCAACGGGAGCGGTTCGAAACGGGGACCGTCGGTTCGCTCAATGTCAGCCGCGCCGAGGTCGCCCTGGCCAACGAACAGCCGGAGTTGATCGATGCCCAGACGCGTCTGCAAAATTCCCAGCTTCGGCTGGCGCAATTAATCGGCGTGGATGCTTCCGGTCGATCGATGTCGGAGGTGGATGCGGCCGGGCAATTGCGATATGCGCCCAGCCATCCCGACCTGAACGAATGCCTCGCTTTTGCCGACGTGACGCGGCCGGAAATCAGGGCGCGCCAGATCGAGGTTGAGATCGAGAACCAGCAATTGCTCCTGGACCGCAGCGCAACGAAACCGCGCGTCGAGGCCTTTGCCGGCTACGAAGTTTACAGCGAGCGCGACCCGGCGGTGGGGCCGGAGTTCAATCACGGGTTCGTCGTCGGCCTGAATGCGACCTGGCACATCTTCGACGGCTACGCCACCCGCGGACGGATGCAGGCGACGCGCGCGCGCCGCGACGCCGCGTTGCATGCCCTGGAGGCGGCGAAGCTCTCCGTCGCGTCCGATGTGCGCAGCGCGTTTCTCGATCTCCAGCAAGCGGAGCGCGTTCTCCAATCCGAAACGCGCAACGTGCAGAATGCGGATGAATCGCTCGAGATCGCGAAAGGGAATTTGAGCGCCGGCCTGGGCACGCAGCTCGATATTCTCCAGGCCGCGTCGGATGTGACGCGGACGCGAACGACGCGGCTGGGCGCCATTTATCTTCATAACATCGCTTTGGCGCGGTTGGCCCGGGCTTGCGCGCGCGAACCGGATGCCTCGGGCTTCGCTCCCAAGGTTTCGAAAAACCCGCCGGGAACCAAGCCGGTGCTGGAAGTCGCGGCGCCGCCTTCGACCTTGGGAGGAGGCAGCCAATGAGACCTCGGTTCCCGCGTCCGGCGAACGTCTTCTTCTGGGGAGCGCACGCGCCCTCGCGTGCTGGTTTGGGCGCCCTCGCCCAAACAATCTTTTTCTCTTCGAATCACGCCGCAAACGTCCGACGGCGGGGCCGCCGTCGGCCGCACGCGAGGGCGCGTGCGCTCCCCAGCCTCTCCTTCGCCGTACTCATCCTGTTTGCGAGCGTGTTCGTTTCACCAAATCTCCAAGCCATCACCCTCGATGCCGCTCTCGCCACCACGCTCGAAAAGAATCCGGAGATCGTGCAGGCGCGGATTGCCCTCGAACAGGCAGCCGGCCGTAGACTTGTCTTTCGCTCGACCGCGCTGCCGGATGTAAGAATCCAAGGCGTGGCCGGCGTGCAGGGGGGCGAGCGGGCGGACGAGCCGCCGGTGCAGCCCTTCGCCTTTGCGCGGGGCTTTTTCACCCAGCCGCTCTTCGACGCCGCCATTCCCGCGTCGAAACGCCGAGGCGACATCGAGGTCCTCCTTGCGCAACAGCGGTTGAATGTCGCCGTTGTCGGCCAGCTGCACGCTACTCGCATCGCGTTTTACACGGCGCTTTATAACCATTCACTCCGCGACCTTGGCGTGGCGCAGCGGCAACGGCTCCTGCAGAATGTCAGCGCGCAGGCCGAGCGTTATGAGGCGGGCCAGGCAAACCGCGCGGCCCTGATCAGCGCCCAGCTGGTGGAGCGCGAGATTGAGCCGCGGATACAGGAAGTGCAACGCGGCTACGAGGGCGCGCTGGTTACGCTAGCCACCATCATGGGGCGCGATCCCAACCAGTCTGCTGACACGGTGCGGCCCGACGGAGAGCTGGGCGTCACGGCGAGTAATTATGATCTGAAATCGGAGACGGCCGCAGCCCGTTCGCAGCGCCCCGATCTCCAACTCGCCCGCACCCTCGTGCGGGCCGCGGCGGAAGATCAGCGAATTATCCAGGCCCAATACTATCCGGCCCTGGATGCCACGATCTCCGGACTCGGCATTCCGGTCACGATTCGGACGGCCAACGGGGGATCGGCGATCAGCTCCGATGACGTTCTTTCCTCGGAGATCAGCGCCGGGCTTGCCTATACCTGGCGCGTCATCGACAACGGACGAGTCGGCGGCCAGGTGATGCGGGCGCGTGCGGTCCGGGAGATGAACGAAATTTCGCTGCGCCAGTTGGAAGCGAACGTCGAGCTCGAGTTGAAGCGGATCTCGAACAACCTCGCGGCAGCCGAGCGTCGTTGGAAATCACTGAGCGGGGCCATCGCCGGCGCGGAGCAAAACGTCCACACCGTGGAGCGCACCCTCGCGGAAGGGCTTTCGTCGCAATTGGAATTCCGCAATGCCGAAACCAGCTTCCTCGAGACCAAAAGCGCACTCCTGAGCGCGGCCTACCAGCAAAACGTGGCGCGCGCGGAATGGGACCGCGCCACGGGGCGTTACTTTCAATTTTCCAAGGACACCGCGGGAAACCTGCATTAGTTGCAGCCGTTGAAATTTCCCGGTTCGAAAAGAGTCCTCTGGGCGGCCGCGGCCGGTCTGCTGCTGCTGTTCGCTCTCATCTATTTCCTGAGCCTGCCGGTGGCCGAGGTCGCGGCCGTCCGGCGCGGGACAGCCATTTCGGCCATTTATGGAACCGTCCGCATCGAGCCCACTCTGGTGATACCGGTTCGGGCGCAGAACGCCGGGTTCATTCAATTGGCGGAAGCGTTAGCCGCGGGCCGCGGAGCCATTGGCCGACACGTCGAGAAAGGCGAATTGCTGGCGACCATTGCGGACGAAACGACGGCGCGCCTTTTGAAACAGGCCCGGGCAGATCTCCAGGCGGCGACTCAACGCGCTGAGCTTCCCCTCCCTTCCGCCGAGGCTCTCAAAGTCGCGGAGGACAACCTGGGCCGGCTCGAGAAACTGACCGCGCTCAGCAACGTTCCCGCAGTCGAGCTGGAAAAGGCCAAGAGCGAAGTGAACCGCCTGCGGACGCTCCTCGAGAGCGAACGGATCGAGCGCGATCGCAATCTCGCCATGCTCGACGAGGCGACCAAGAAGCTCGAAGCGCAGATGAAAGCTTCCGAGATTCGCGCGCCGATGGAGGGCCTGATCACCGCCATTAAGACGATTGAGGGCGAGTTAGTCACGGAACGCGCCGAGTTGGTCACGGTCGCCTCGCGCAAGAACTATGTCCGCGGCGAAGTCGATGAAGAAGACGTCGGCGAAGTGAAGGTCGGGATGGAAGCGGTCGTGCAGGTTTATGCGTTCCGGACCCGGCAGTTCCAGGCGAAAGTCTCGGCGATCCAGCCGGCCGCGGATCCCGAAACCCAGCGTTACACCATTGTCCTGGATCTTGAAGATCCGCCGGAAAATTTGATGGCCGGCATGACCGGGGAAATGAACATCATCACCGGGAAGCATGAAAACGCGCTCCTCCTGCCCTCGCGCGCTCTGGTGGTCGACCAGGTGCTCACCGTCAAACGCGGTATCGTCCAGGTGCGCACCGTGAAGGTCGGATATCGCACCCTCGACTTTACCGAGATTCTCGCCGGCCTGTCCGAAGGCGACCGCGCTGTCATGTCCGACCAGGACAAGTTGCGTCCGGGCAAACTGGTCCGGCAGCGACCGGCCAAAATTCTGCGCCCGCCAGATCAACGGTGACGCCGCCGCTCTACATTGCGCTGCGCTTTCTCGGCCATCGCAAGCGCGCCTTCATTCTCAGCTGCGGCGGCGTCGTTTTCGGCGTCGCCATTTTCATCTGCACGCAGGCGCAGACAGCCGGCTTTGCCCAAAATTTCGTCGATTCGAATCTCGGCAGCAACGGGTCGCTCGCGCTGTTTTCCCGTTTCAAACCGCCGGCCAGCGGCATGCTCGTTGCGCCGAAAAATACGAATGCGACTGCGCATCGCCGTTATCTCGAAGGCATCGTCGATCCGGGCGGAATCATGCGGGTGAGCCGGCAATTCGCGAACGTCGCTTCCTGCACGCCGGTCTTGCGCGGACTGCTCAGCGCGCGCGCCGGCTTTGAATCCGCCACCGTCACCTTGTTCGGGATTGATCCCGCCACTCATGTCACGACGACGAACCTGCGCACCCAGATTTTCGACGGAAGCTTCGACGATTTTCGGAATAATCCGGCCTCGGTCATTATCGGCTACCGGCTTTCCGAAGCGCTGGCCGTGAAGGCGGGCGACACCATGCAATTACTTTCGCCGGGGGGCGAATATCACCGCTTCACCGTGGCCGCCGTCGCCCGCAGCGGCATCGGCTCGGTGGACGCGAGCCGCATTTATTGCCATCGGCGAATCGCGCAGAAGCTGCTCCTGAAACCGTACAGCGCCTCGATGATCATCTACAAATTGCGCGATCCCGAGGGTGCGCCCGCGCTGGCGAAGCGTTTCGAGACGCTGTTTCAACACCAGGCCGAAAGCTGGCAGGCGCGGGAGGAAGGCAACCTGCAACTCTTCCTGACGCTGCGCATGTCGACCGCGATTACGGTTTCGCTGATCATTCTGCTGGCGGGCTTCGGAATTTTCAACGTCCTCACCATGACGGTGCTCTCGAAGCTGAAGGAGATCGCCATCCTGCGGTCGATGGGTTACCGGCGCGGCGACATCAAAGCCATCTTTCTCTGGCAAGGCGCGATGATCGCCGTGGCGGGCTCTGTCATCGGTTGCGGGTTCGGCGCCCTGCTCACCTGGGGTGTATCGCAAATCCCGATCAAAGTGCGCGGCCTCCTTTACGCGAATCACTTTCTCGTGAGCTGGGATTGGCGTCACTACCTGTGGGCAACTTTGCTGGCCATCATTGCCGTCTTCATCGCCAGCTACGTCCCCGCCCGCCGCGCCGGACTGTTGTCGCCGGTGGTGACGTTGCGGGGCTCAAGCGGGTAGTTCGCTTTAAGAATTTTAACCGCGGATTACGCGGATAACACGGATGGGGGAGGGATGGAATGCTTCTACGGTATCAGGACATCCGCCTCATCCGCGTAATCCGCGGTCATTCGTATACGGCGTTGCCCTGGGCTGGCATGGTTGAAGGCCTTCGGCCTGCACGCAACGCATCCTGCCCCGGGGGCAACCAAAAGAATACGATCCGCTTCGGGTATCGTATGATTTCCGCGCGCCAACGGCGCGATCCATGTCAGCCCAGGGCAACGCCCTGGGTTTCGATAAAGAAAAAAATCGCAAGCCCTGAAAGGGCGACCTATTGATCGAGGCATGCCCCAGTCCCTCGCCAGAATCTACCTCCACCTGATTTTCAGCACCAAAGACCGCTCACCCGTCATCAATGACCAACTCCGCGAATCTATGCATTCGTACATGGCGACCGTACTGAAGAATCTTGGTTGCCACGCAAACCTGATCAACTCGGTGGAAGACCACATTCACATGCTATTCGAGCTTGGGCGAACTGTGGCGGTGAGCAAGGTGGTCGAAGACGTTAAGAAAGTCCTCATCAAAATGGGTCAAGACCCAACCCACATGCGTGGCCGATTTTGCCTGGCAGAACGGTTACGGCGTTTTCTCCGTCAGCCATTCCAATTTCGCCGCGGTGAGGGATTACATCGCCGGGCAGCACGAACATCATCGGAAACGCACATTTCAAGATGAGCTTCGGGCGCTGCTTGAAAAACACGGCGTCGAATACGATGAGCGGCTACGTCTGGGATTGAATACGATCTTAGGACGCCCTTTCAGGGCTTGCAATGTTTTTTCATCGGCATACCCAGGGCGTTGCCCTGGGCTAGCATAGCATGGTAGAGGCCTTTCGGCCTGCGGGCATCCGCGTCTCGAGCGAACGTCGCCCAAAAGGGCGTACTGCGGCCTGCGGGACGCAAGATATCCCACGCCCATCAAGCCAACGGCGCGGCTCGTCGCCGGGCAACGCACCTGAAAGGCGCGAGTCTAATGCCAGCCTCACGTCGGCTGGAAATCCATGGGGCAAATCCAGATCGCCCAAATGGCGCGGGCGACGTGGATGACTGCGGTGACGACTTCCCACCACACCATGACGACGAAAGATTCGGCCGGTGCGCCGAGCAACACGCCCACGGCGAGAATCCAGATGTAGACGTTCCGCCGCCCGCCCAAAAACCGGATATTTCGATCGAGCGGGCTGAGCTCATCAATCAACCGGCCGTAACGGCGAATGATGCTGAGCTTCGCCAGGCCGTCGACTCCTTCCGCGGCGAGGAACAGCAACAAATACTTCCACGCATCCGGCAACACGCCCGAGGTCTGGAAGTAATAGGCGAGCGCCAGCAGCCAGGCCAATTCGTAGAAGGTGTCGAACCAATGCTCGAGCTTCCCAGCTTCGGTCGTCTCTACTTTCACCCGCGCTTGTTTACCATCGAGCCCGTCTAAAACACCGACGGCCAGCGCGAGGGCCGTTCCCCAGGCAAGATGCCCCATCGCGAAGAGTGGAACCACGGCCCACGCCACGACGTTACAAAGCGCGGTCAGTTGGTTCGGCGTGATCGAGGTCTTGCATAATCGCGCGACCAGAAATGTCTCGATCGGCCCGTGCACCCACGCCGGCAAATCGAGCGAACCTTTTTGCGCCGCGCCTAGGATCAGGCGCTCCGCCTCTTTTTGCTGGGCAGGCTGAGGAGCTGGAATCCAAAGCGGCCTCAACTCGCGACGCATCGTGAGCGAGTAGGAGGGTTGCTCGGCGATGTCCAGGACGGGCAAACGTCCGGAACTCAGTTCCCGCGCCAGAATTTCGTGAAGAGATCCGGTTGCGCGCGACATCTCCGCAGGATCCAAAACAGCGGCCCCGGTGAGCCGGCCACGCGAGCGTCTCCGGCATTCGACTCGCGAAAGGGTCAATCGACGGAGGCGGAGCAGAATCAACCAGGGCGGCCGGCTCGTTTCTCGCCAGCAGCAAAGTGAGCAACCGATCGTCCCACACCGCATCGCCCGGCAGGACGCAGAGCAGCTCGCCTTCCGAGCTGGTCCCGCGAATTTCCTCAGTTGTCACCGGCCCGGCCGGGCGGCGCTGCATGGTCCACATGATCTCGTTCCGAAATTGCGAAGGCTTCGCCAATGCTTCCTCCAGCGCTTCCGCTGTGCTCGAAACAATGACAACTTCACGGACGCCGACGCGCTGCAACGTCCGCAGCAGCCGCTCCAGCAAGGAGATGCCGCAAAGTTCCATCAATGCGGCCGGAGCCTCCGCCAGAATCGCGACCTTCATGCTGCCTTCCAGGCGCGCCCCATTGGATATAGATTGCCTCGGATAATTTCCGATGTTAAGCCAGTAACTCTTTACCGGCCAACCTTTGAACAGCCCGGCCGGGCGCCGCACCACCCGCGATGCCGACCGCAGAATTAACCGCCACACCCATTCTGGAAACGCGCTCGGAAGAGCGCGCGCCCGGGCTGGCCTTCCGTCTGCGCTACAGTCCGTTCCTTGTCCAGATGGTGGTCATCCGCCGCTGCAATCTTTCCTGCGCTTATTGCTCCGAATTCGACAAAACGAGCGAGCCGGTTCCCTTCTCCACGCTCGATGCGCAACTGCGAAAACTGAAAAATCTCGGCACGTTCGGAATCTCCCTCACGGGCGGCGAACCGACGCTTCATCCCGACCTGCCGCGGCTCATTCGCCGGTGCCGGGAGCTCCGTTTCTTCCGCACCGGGATGATCACGAACGGCTTCTTTCTGAAGCCAAAGCTGATCCAGGAACTTAACGACGCGGGGTTGCAGGAAATGCAGATCTCGATCGATGGCGTCCAGGGGAATGACACCACCCAGAAGGTCCTGAACAATTTGCGGAAGCGTCTCGAGGACTTGCGCGCTCATGCGAAATTTAACGTCACCGTCAGCGGCGTGATCGGCGCCTGCCCGCCCGAAGAAGCCCAGGAGGTGGTCGCCTTCGCGAGCCAAATGGGTTTTACGCCGCGCGTTCTTCTCGTGCACGACACGGACGGGCAAATGAAGCTCAACCAGCAGGAGCTTCAGGTTTTCGAACGCATCGTGAAGAAGTTGCCGCGAAGCTGGATGGATTTTTCCAGCTATCGCAAACGTCTCGTGCGCGACGGCGTCTCGCCCTTCAAATGCCGCTCCGGTAGCCGCTATCTGTATGTCGACGAATTCGGCCGCGTAAACTGGTGCGCCCAGACGCGGACCGTCTGGTCGAAGCCGCTAATGGATTACACGCTGGCGGATTTGCGCGAGCAATTCCACAGCTACAAGAGCTGTCACGCTACCTGCACGATCGGTTGTTCGCGTTCCGCCAGCCAGCTCGATAACTGGCGGGCCCAGGCCGCGAATTAGTTTTTGGGAAGCACGCGGAGCCACGATAACTTCCCAGGGAATGGCTCCCGACATCTGGCTGAGCTGCCGCGATCTCGAACGTTATCTGGGTGAGGAAGATTCCCGCGTCCACGCCTTGCGCGGGGTTTCGCTCGACCTCGAGCCGGGCAGCGTCCACGCCATCGTCGGCCCCTCCGGTTGCGGCAAGAGCACGCTGCTTTACATCCTCGGGTTGCTCGATCGGCCCGACGGCGGAACGCTGACCATCGATCATCAACTCGTCTCCGGTTTGCCCGACGATCGGCTGTCCGAGAAACGGAACGAGCTCCTCGGGTTCATTTTCCAATTCCACTTCCTGCTCGAGGATTTTACGGCGCAGGAGAACGTCATGATCCCGATGCGCCGTCTCGGTCGCCGCAGCGAAAGTGAGATGGAGGAACGCTCCGCCCAATTACTCGAGGCGGTCGGGCTCGGTGCGAAAAGAAAGCGGCCGAGTCGTCACCTTTCGGGCGGCGAACAGCAGCGCGTCGCGGTCGCCCGGGCGCTGGCCAACGATCCCCGCGTAATCCTGGCGGACGAACCGACGGGAAACCTGGACAGCGCAAACTCGGAGCGCGCCTTTGAGTTACTGCAACAGATCGTGAAGGAAGGCGGAAAAGCCATGTTGCTGGTCACGCACAATCCCGCGATCGCCGAGGCCTGCGATTGGATTCACGAAATGCAGGACGGTGTGATCATCGGCAGTCATCCCCGGGGCAGTGCCGCGAGATGAAGCTCTTCTCATGAATTCTTTGGAAGCGATCGCACCCCCCGCCGCGCCGATCATCGCGCCGGTCGATCAGGGCGCTGAGTTGAAACGCGGCGCCCTGGTCAATACCGTCGCTCTCCTCGCGTCGAATTTCCGCGGCATCTTTGCTTTTCTCGTGGCGCGGCTTCTCGGAGCGGCCGCCCTCGGGACGTACCTGGTCGCATGGACGACGGTGGAACTCCTGAGCAAGATCGGCTTGTTCGGCCTCGATAACGCGATCGTCGCTTTTATCGCGCGCGCCGAAGCCGTGGGCGACCACGCGCGCAGCCACGCTTTGTTTCGCCTGGCGGTTTTCCTGGCGTTGCTCCAAAGCATCGTCATCGCCGTCGTGGCGCTTATCGGCATCTGGCTTTTTGGCGATCGGTTGGGATTGGATCGCCAGTTGGCGGCCGGGCTCTCGCTCATGGTCTGTGCGCTGCCGGGGCTCGCCTTGTATTCCATTAACACCGCCGTCTCGCGCGGCATGAAAGTGATGCGGCACGACATCTTCTCGCGCGGCGTCACTCAATCCATCGTGACCAGCGTCGCCTTTCTCTTGGCCCTCGCCGTCGGTTTGCAAACTTCCGCGCCCGCGCTGGCCGCTGTCATCGGAATGACGGCATCGGGCATCGTGGCCCTCGTCCTGGCCTGGTCCCTCTTTCGGAATGTCCCGACGCGGCCTGCCGGTTTTTCCTATCGCGCCGAAGCAGGCCGCTTGCTTTCCTACTCCGCCAACATCAGCGCTTACGATGTCATCAATGCGCTGATCGTCCGCCTCGATGTCATCATGCTCGCCTGTTTCATTGGACGCGCGCCAGGCGTAACGCTGCCGGTTGTCGGCATCTACGGCGCCGTCGTCGAAGTGGCGAGCGGCCTGCGCAAAGTGAATCAGGCCTTCACTCCGATCTTTGCGCCGGTCGTCGCCGGTTTGACCGTCCACGGCGAACAGGAACGCGCCGCGGCCGCGTTCTCGCGCGTCGCCCAATGGATGCTCTGGGTTTTGCTCCCCTTGCTCGCGGTGCTCGCCTTCGCCGGCGGCACGATCCTGTCGATCTATGGTCCTGAATTCCGCCAGGGCAGCATCTGGCTGATCATCGTTGCCATGGCCTGCGGCACGAACGCACTCGTCGGCCTGGCGGAAACCGTGATCATGGTCCAGAAACCGCGCCTCAACGTCGTGAACTCATCGATCGCCTGCGTCGTCGCCTTGATCGCAAACTTCTTTCTCATTCTCAACTGGGGCGTGTTGGGAGCGGCCTTCGGTATTTTGCTGCCTTATGTCCTCCTGGGGATCTTGCGACATCGCGCCTTGCATTCCGTTTTCCACTGGCGCAATCCCTGGGCAAACATCGGTCCGCCGTTTCTCGCGGCCTTGGGTGCCGCTTTCCCGGCTGTAGTTTGTCGCGCGCTGATCGACGGTAGCCCGGGGGAAATTGTCAGCTCCTTGGTCTTCCTTCTCGTTTATCTTTGTGCGTGGCTTTATTACCGCCGATTTGTGATGACCCACTCGCCGATATGAGTCGTCCATGAAGCGCATCTTTATCACCGGCGCCAGCTCCGGCATCGGCCTGGCGACCGCGACCCTGCTCTCCGGCCGCGGCCACGAGGTCTGGGGCACCTCGCGCGATCTCGACCGGATCCCGCAATTGCCGCGCTTTCACGCTGTTCGACTCGATCTGCTTGATCCGCCTTCGTTAGCCGACAGTTTCGGCATCGCCCTCCGCGCTGCGGGTCAATTCGACGTCGTGATCAACAATGCCGGGAGCGGCCACTTCGGCCCCGCGGAATTCCTTTCTCCTGAAGAGGTGCACGTTCAATTTCAAACTCTGGTCTTCGCCCACATCCAAATTTGCCAGCTCGCCTTGCGGGCCATGCAAGATCGCGGCGGACGCATCATAAATGTAACCTCGCTGGCTTCGCGGCTGCCGATTCCCTTCATGGGCGCCTATAACGCAGCGAAAGCAGCCATGGCTTCATTCACGGCATACGCTGCAATTGGAGCTCGCCGGCTCGAACATCCAGCTGATCGATCTCCAGCCCGGCGATATTCGAACCGATTTCAACGACAAGATCCCGAAGGACGAGAATGTCGATCCGCGCTACCTGGCCAAACTCAGGCAGGCCTGGCGCGTAGCCGACCGGAACATGAAAAAAGCGCCCAGTCCTGAACTGGTCGCGCAACGCATCGCGAAACTGATCGACGATCCGAATCCCCCGCCGCGCGTGACGGTGGGCGATGCGTTTCAAGCCGTCATCACGCCACTCATCTTTCGGCTTCTCCCCCATCGGACTCGGATTTGGGTCCTGCGAAAGTATTACGGAATTTGATGCGTGCCGTAACCGACGTGGTCATTCTCATGGCGGGGACTGGCTCCCGTTTGCGCGCCTCCGGCGAGGTATTGCCGAAGCCGCTCGTGCCGATCCTCGGCCGCCCGCTGATTTCCTACATCGCGGAGGCGCTCGAGAAGGCCGGAGTGCAGAGGGTGCACGCGATCGTCGGCGCCAATAACGACAGCCTGGTCGAATCTCTCCGCCCGTTGATTCCGGCCACAATGCAGTTGAATCCGATCCGGAATCCGGATTGGCAAAAGCAAAACGGCCTCTCCGTTTTGTGCGCCGCTGGTCACGTGACCGAGCCGTTCCTGCTCATGATGGGCGACCATCTTTTCGATCCCGCGATTCTTTCCGTTGTCCTGGAAGGCAGCGCGACGAGTTGTCTGAATCTCGCGATCGACAAAAAGCTCGAAACCATTTTCGACATTGATGACGCCATGAAAGTGCAAACCAATGGCGATCGGGTAATCACCCTGGGGAAAAACCTCGAGATCTACGACGCGATCGATACCGGGATTTTTTTGTGTCCTGATGAGCTTTTCGATTACCTGCACCGCGCGCAATCCCGCAGCAGCGGGAGGATTGCAGCCTCGCCGATGGCGTGCGGCTGATGGCTTCGGACGGCAAGGTTCGCGCGATCGATATCGGCTCAGCCTGGTGGCAGGATGTCGACACCCCGGAAATGCGCGCGCACGCGGAAGAGAATCTCGGGGCTCTCATGCGGCTCAAATCCTGAGACCGGGCGGAACGGAAAAATGGAAGGTCTCGTCCTCGCCGGCCATGCGGCCATTTCCGTAAAGCTTTGCGGCCTCTCGGTGTTGGAACGCTCGCTCGGACATTGCAGGCATCCGGATTTACCCGCGCGCTCATTTTAACCGACAGCGAAGAGTTAATTTCGGAAGCTCCTCGAATCCTGTCACCGCATTGGACGAAGATCGCCTGCACGTTTTCGCTGCGGCCATCTGGTCCCGTCGCCATCGAGCACCTGGCCGCGGTTTGGCCAGAGAACTGCCGCGATCTGTTGGTGTTGCGCGGCGACAGTGTCTTTGATCCGCGCCTGTTGCGTTTGCTCGGCGCGCAAGATGCGCCGGCGGCCTTGGTCGATTCGGCGGTGCCGGCAAGAATTCATCCACTCGTCTTATCAGCGCCGATGACGAAGCGCGGACGAGTCTGCGGCGCGGCCCTGCTTTCCCGCGATTGGGTTTCGGGCCGCAACGGTCCGCTCGAGGAGGCCATCTGCGAAGCTTTGGACGATGGAAGTCTTGCCTCGGTCGATGCAGCGGCGCACTCCTGGTATTCTCCCGAGCTGCATCGCGAGCTGCGCGCTTACTGGTTTCCCTCTCCGACTCCAGGGCACAAGAAGCTCGCCGAAAAGGTGATCCTCGACGCAGCCCAAAAAGGCACGCTCGATATCCCCGCTCTCGCCCACGCTCCCATCGAGACCTTCATCGTCAGCAAGCTCTGCAAAACCAGCGTCACGCCCAATCAGTTGACCATTTTCTGCAACATCGTCGCGTGGGGAGCCACGGTCCTTTTCGCGACGGGCCATCTCCGCTCCGCCATCGCCGTCGCCCTGGCCGTCGGCGTCCTCGACGGTCTCGATGGCAAGCTCGCGCGCGTAAAACTCGAGACGTCGCAAGCCGGGAAGCTCGAACATCTCTTCGATGTCCTGTTCGAGAACTCGTGGTGGATCGCGCTCGCCTGGCACCTCCACGCTTCCGGAAGGTTACCGGAGGCCTTCTCTTATCTCGGCCTTCTTCTCGGCGCCGAGGTCCTGAACGCCCTCGCCCGCACCAGCATCGTTCGCTATTGCGGGAAATCGATGGCCGAGCTCGGGCCCTTCGATCGCCTCTTCCGGCTCGTCAGCGGACGGCGCAATATTTACGTCTGGATTCTCGCGCTCGGCCTCATCCTCGGCAACGTGCCCGGAGCCTTCAAACTCATCGCCTGGTGGGAAGATCGCTACCGCGGCTGTCCACATCACCCGCGCAGCCTGGGCGCTCTGGCGGCGGGAGCCGGCCCCGTAAGCTTGACACCTATCTGCGCGACTGCGATAAGGGAACGAATGTTCGAGGACCTCCAGCAGGCCATCCGGATTTTCGACACGAAACCGTGGGCCGCGCATCTCTATGTGACGGAGCAGTGCAACCTCGATTGCCACTACTGCAACGAGTACAACAACTCGCTCCCGCATCCCGCCCTCGCCGACCTCAAGAAGTGGATGGACCACATGCGCAAGCTCGGCGTCGCGCGTCTCGGCTTGCAAGGGGGCGAACCGCTCAAGCATCCGGACATCGTCGAGGTCGTCCGTTACGCGAAGTCGCTCGGCTTTCTCAAGGTGAGCATGTCCACCAATGGGTTCATGCTGACCCGCGAGCTGATCGCAGCCCTCGAAGCCGCGGGCCTCGACAGCATCCATATTTCCGTGGACCGGATGACGCCGATCGCGAGCACGCGCAAGTCGATGAAGTCGATCCTGCACAAGCTCTCCTGGTTCAAGGAATCCAAGATCAAGCTCAACGTCAGCGGCGTCCTCTTCAAAGAGACGCTCGATGAGATGGGACAGGTGGTGGACACCTGCCTCGACCTCGGCATCGCGGTCCAGGCGCGCGCGGTCCATGACGATCTGGTGCACGACCGGGCGTTGCGCGATCCGAATGCGAGCCAGCCGCTGCTTCACTTTATCGAGAAGCAGGAGGCCCTGAAGCGGAGCGGGGAGAAAATCCACACGAGCTGGAACCTCTTCGATTACCAAAAAAAGATGCTGCGGAAGGAGCCGGTCGATTGGACCTGCGTGGCCGGCTACAAATATTTCTTCGTCTCATCGACCGGAAAATTCTGGCTCTGCAGCCAGGTGCGGACCGAGCGGCACATCCTCGACATCACGAAGGAAGATCTGCTCAGCTACAACAAGAAGAAGGATTGCCAGGGGCGCTGCGGTGTTTACTGCACGGTCGACACTTCGATGTTCGTCAACCATCCGATGCGTTACCTGGGCCGCGAACTGGGCAACCGGCTGGCGAATCGCGTTTCGACCAAACGGCGCGCCGGCCCGAAGCGGATTCGAGACCTCGCCCCCAGTCCCGCGGTGGAAGCTCCGCTTCCGGTCGCTCAGCCCGCCAGCGCTTTGCGGTAGATCCGATACGTCTTGTATTTCTCGAGGCCGATCGCTTCGAGAAACCGGTTCATCATCACGTTGCTTTCCAGGATCAGGCTGGCTTCGCCGCTGCATCCTCTCTTGACCATCGCCTCTTCGATACTGCGCAGCACCAGCATTTCCGCGATGCCATGCCGCCGGAATTTCGGCAAAACGCCGAGCGCCACCAGCCGCACTGACTTGAGCCGGCGCTTGTGATACAGCAATTTGGCCAGCCCGATCGGCAGGCCGAAAGTCGTCAGGCGGCCGTTAATTTTTTTCAGGGCAACATTGATGTCGGGCACGCACAGAATGAACGCGACCGGTTCGTTCTCGACCTCTGCCAGCCAGACGTATTCGGGCAGGAGGATCGGCTTCAGTTCCCGGGTCATGAACTCGAATTCCTTTTCGCTGAACGGCACGAAGCCCCAGTTGTTTTGCCAGGCCTCATTGTAGATCTGCCGCAGCCTGCGGGCTTCGCCAGCGATGTCGCTGAGATTTCCATGACGCAAGGTGACGTTCTGCCGATTCTTCAGCGCGCCCGCCAGCCGGCGCAGCCGGATCAGCGCGTCAGCCGGATTCGCGAGCCGCCAGGCGAAAAGGTCCATGGCTTTCTCGAAGCCCCAGCCTTCGATTAAGGCGCGGTAATAAGGAGGATTGTGCGGCGTCAGGACCGTCGGCGGAAAATTGAAAGCCGTCGATAAGCAGGCTGCAGAGATAATTGGTCGAATAATCGATCGGGCCCATGATCTCGTCCCGGCCCTTCTCGCGAAGCCATTCCGCCGCAGCAGCAAACAACGCGCTGGCGACCGCCTGGTCGTCGATCGACTCAAACATCCCGAAGCAGCCGACATTCGTTTGATGGAGCGCGTTATATTTCGGATCGTCGCTCGCCATGATCCGGCCGACGATTTCGCCGTCTGCGCGCGCCAGAAAAAGCGCCGCGTCGCCATGTTCGTAAAATGGATGCTTGGTGCGATCGAGGAATTGTTTTCGCTCGACCAAAAGCGGCGGCACCCAGGCGGGATCGTTCGCGTAAATGCGCCAGGGAAATTTGATGAAGGCATCGCGTTCGGCGCGCGAAGTTACCTGCGTGATCTCGATCTGCGGCCACGGCGCTCAATCTTGGCTTGAGCATGCGCACGGCTGCCAGCATCAAGGAGCGGCGGTTTACAAACCGCCGACCAAATAAAAACGGTCCCGCGGCTGCGGGATAAACCGCCGCTCCTTGACTTGCAGCCATGTGGAAACCGAGTACTAGCAACGGCCTTGTGACGCCTCGGAATAATCAGCCCGTCTTGGCGCAGGCTCCAGCGAGCCGGGCCTCTGAAATCACGGAACTGGCGGACGTTTACTTTTTCCATCCGCTCGGATCCCTCTGTCGCCCGGCTGGCGGCTGCCCTTCGGATAACGCCCACGCAGCTCACCGTCATCGGGGCACTGGTTGGAGTGGCGGGTGGCGCTCTCCTTTTCGATGAACGCCTCGGCCTTCTCGCTTTCGCGGTCCTGATCCTTCACGGAATCATCGATTCGGCGGACGGGCAGCTTGCTCGCATGACCGGACGAGACGACCGAGCTCGGCAAAGTGCTCGACGGCGGCGCGGGATACGTCACCCATGCGGCGATCTATCTGGCGATTGCCGCGGGAATGCTGGATCGCGGCGGCAGCGGCGTGGTCATCCTTTGGATGGTGCTGGCCGGAATTGCGACCGCCGCCCATGCGCAAATGTATGAGTACCACCGGACGGCTTACACCTCAGTCGTGGACAAAGGGCGGGTGCCGCACCAGGAGCCGGCAAAGGTGGCGCCATGGCTTCGCGGGCTTTATCGCGGATACTTGCTCATGCAGCGATGGCTAACCGGTTTGCATGGCGAGGTGGAAAACGCCCTCTCCCGCCGCGCCAGTTGCAGGCGTCGTGACCGACGAGGACCGCCTCAGCTATCGCGATCATTTTTATGCTGTCATGCGCGGGTGGAATTTTCTCGGAGACAACACCCGGTTCTACGCCATCGGCCTCCTGGCGTTGTTTCATCGAATCGATCTTTATTTCGCGTTTATCCTGCTGCCCATGAACCTGGCTTTCATCGCCCTCTGGCTTTGGCAACGGCGTGCCGACCAAAGATTTCTCGCCAGCCTCTGATCCGCTAACCTTTGCCAATGATCCGCGCGATTCTTTTCGACATGGGCGGCACGCTCGATGGCGATGGCGTGCATTGGCTCGAGCGCTTTCTCGCCCTCTACCGGAGCTTCGGCGTCGAACTTCCGCGAGAGACGATTCGGGAAGCTTTCGACGAAGCAGAACGAAAGTCGGCCCAGGACGAAACGATCGCCTCGTCGAATCTCGAGGAAATGATCGAGCTGCATGTGAAATGGCAGCTCGCGCATCTTGGTCTCAGACAATCCTGCTCTCGGAGCGGCATCTCGTCGACGGTTTCATCATGCCTGTTCGAAAAGCGGCCGCCGATAACGCCCAGTTACTCGCGACCCTTGTCGAGCGCGGTTTTGAATTGGGCGTTGTTTCCAATGGCTGCGGCAATGTGGAAAAGCTCTGCGCGGATTTTGGCTACACACCTTTTCTCTCGCTCGTGGTGGACTCGCGGCGCGTGGGACTCTTCAAACCGGACCCGGCGATCTATCTCCACGCCGCCGAAAAATTGGGTGGCGAGCCCGCCACCATCATGATGGTGGGCGACTCGTTTGAGCGCGACGTGGTGCCGGCGAAAAAGGCCGGCATGAAAACCGCCTGGCTCGAAGGCCCGTCGCCTCGCGAATGCCCCGATCCCTCACTGGTCGATCTTCATCTGCGCCGGCTCGCCGATCTTCCAGCCGCGTTGTCGGCCGCTTCACCTGCTGTCGCATGAGCGCCCCACCACGTTTCCACTGAAAGCGGGAATCCTGGCCGCCGGCCGCGGTGAACGGTTACGAGGGGATTCCAATCGTTTGAAGCCGCTCGTCAAAGTCGGCAGCCAGACATTGATCGAGCATGTCCTGCGATGCGATGTCAGACGCGGCCGCGTCGGAGGTGGTGGTCATCATCAACGAGGATTCTCTCGCCGTGCGCGAGCATGTTTCCGCGCGGGAATGGCCGTTCGCCTTGCGCTGGATCGTCGAGACCACGCCGACGTCGATGCATAGCTTTCTTCGCGTCATCGAAACGCTCGCGGCCGATGGCGACGAAGGGCCCTTTCTGCTTTCCACAGTCGATACCGTGGCGGGACCCAAAACTTACGCCCGCTTCATCGCGGCGGCGCGGGAGAACAGGCAGGCCGCTGTGACGCTGGGCCTCACTTCGCCGGGCGACGATGAGAAACCGCTCTTTGTGCGGCTGGCGCCGGGAGATTCGCGGATCGTCGCCCTCGGCGAGACGGCGGCGCCCTCCAATTACGTGACCGCTGGAGTCTACGCCGTGCGCGCCTCGATTTTACGCGAGGCCGATGCTGCCCGGCGCGATGGAGTCGATGCCCTTCGAACTTTTCTGGGACGGCTGCTCGATCGCGGTTACCACCTCGCCGGTATTCCGATTGCCGAATCGATCGATGTCGATCGCCCGGCGGACATCGAAACCGCCGAGGCCTTTCTCCGGAGTGCCGCGGTATGAAACGGCTTCTCGGCTTGTATCGGGAGAAACAATATTCGCCCGGCCGCCATCAATCGAACGATGTCCTTCTCCTGGACCAAATCGCGCATCGCCTGCGCGAGCGGGAATTCGCGGTCGACCTGATGACGCTCGACGGAAGCAAACGGTCATCGCTCCGACGCCGCGATAGTTTTCTCCATGTGCCAGGGGCAGATCGGCCCTCGAGGATCTCGCGGGATGGGAGCGCGAAGGCGTTCGCATCATCAATAGCCCGCGCGCCGCCTTGAACACGCATCGCGATCGTCTGCCGGCCCTGATGGTCGAAGCAAGCGTCTCGTTTCCGCAAACCTACCTGGTCGGCACCCGCGGCCCGGCCGATCTTCATTCGCTCGATCTCGATAGCGGAATCTGGCTGAAACGCGGCGACGTCCACGCCTCGGTCACGGCGGACGTGCAATGGGTCGATTCGCGGGAGCGGCTCGAGGCGGGCCTGGCGGACTTCTCGCGCCGCGGCATCGAAATGGCCGCAGTGCAGGCGCATCGCGCCGGCGATGAGATCAAGTTCTACGGCGTGGCCGACGGATTCTTCCACTGGTTCTATTCGGGAGAGGCGCAGAAATATCCATTCAGTTTTGCCCAACTCGAAACGCTCGCGCGCCAGGCGGCCGCTGCCGCGGGGCTCGATATTTTCGGCGGCGACGTCATCGTCTCGCCCGCCGGCGAACTGACGTTGATCGATCTAAACGACTGGCCATCGTTCGCGCCCTGTCGGGAACGGGCCTCTTACGCCATAGCGGATTTCATCACGAAACGTGTCCATGCCGCCTGAAACGCATACGGATTCTCAGAAGCTGACGAGAGCGCTCTTCGACGCGGAGCATCAATTCATCGCTCCCGGATTGCAGACGATCGCCTTGTTATCCGGACTGGCGATCGAGCGAGGCGAGGGAGCGACGCTCACCGACCTCGATGGAAAAACGCTATCTCGATCTGAACGCCGGCGTTTCGGTGGCCAGTCTCGGACACGCCCATCCGCGTTACGTCGCTGCACTCACGGCGCAGCTCGAGAAGGTGACTGTCGGCAGCTTCACCTCGCGGCCGCGGGCTGAGCTGGTGAAGTTGATCGCGGACCTCGCGCCCGGCGAGTTGTCACGCACGCAGTTCTTCAGCGGCGGCGCCGAAGCAGTCGAAGCGGCGATCCGCCTCGCCCGCTCCTATACGAAGCGAACCGACATTGTCGGATTCACGGGTGGATTCCATGGAAAAACGGCCGGCGTCCTTCCGCTCTCCGATGTCGATTGGAAAACGCTGATCGGTCCCCTGCCCACCGGCCATCATCTCGCGCCCTACGCGGATCCGACAAGATTCGAGGCTCGGAGGCGGAATGCCGAGAGCCACGCGATCAGAGAGCTGCGGCGCGTGATCGAGAAAGAAGTGGCCGGGCGTCCGGCGGCGATTGTCATCGAACCGATCCAGGGCACAGCCGGCAACATCGTGCCGCCTGTCGGGATTTCTCCGCGAAGTGCACGAAGTCGCGCGGGAGTACGGCGCGCTTCTGATCGCGGACGAAATGATCACCGGCTTCGGGCGCACCGGCCGGTTGTTTGGATGCGACCAGTGACGATGTCGTGCCCGACATCATGACTCTGGGCAAAGGGATGGCCTCCGGATTCCCGGTCAGCGCGGTGGTTTCCACGGACGAGATCATGGCCGCCAAACCGTTTTCGCTGCCGAGCGCTTCCTCCTCCAGTTATGGCGGAAATCCTCTCGCCGCGGCGGCGGCTCTGGTCACCATCCAAACCATCTTGTCCGACAAGCTGGTCGAGAATTCCGCGAACGTCGGCGGCCAGCTTCGCGACGGACTGCAAGCGCTCGCCGCCAGACACCGCTCCATTGCGAATGTTCGCGGAGAAGGATTGCTGGTCGGATTCGATCTCGTCTCCGACCAGGAAACGAAGACTTTCCTGCCGAAAGAGAAGTGCATCGAGTTCTTCAAGGGCTGCCTCGCGGAGGGACTGATCATGATGAGTTACACGCCGCGGGTCCGGATTCATCCGCCGCTGATTCTTTCCTCCGAACAGGCGACAAGAGCTTTGGAGATCATCGGCCGCGTCCTGGAGCGATTCGAAGCGTGTTAAGCGGCGCGATCATCGGCTTCGGCGAAGTCGCCCGGCACGGACACGCGCCGGCTTACGCCGCTTCGAGCGAAGCGAAAATCGTGGCGGTGGTGGATCCCACGGAAGAACGCCGCGAGGTCGCGCGGGAATGTCTGCCGGGCGTGCAGATCTTTTCCACGATCGCGGAAATGGCCGAAGGCGCGGAGATCGATTTCGTCGATATCTGCACGCCGCCCGCGCTCCATGGCGATCCCATGCTCGATGCGCTGGCGCGAGGATGGAACGTCCTTTGCGAAAAGCCGCTCGTGCTCGATCCGGTGGAGCTGGAGAAGGTCCGCGGTCTGGCGCTGGAGAATGAGCGGGCGGTCGTCCCGGTGCACAACTGGAAATACGCGCCGATCATCCGGCAGGCGACGCAGTTGTTGCGCTCCGGTGCCATTGGCCCGCTGCACCGCGTTGAGATCGAAACTTTGCGAATCCATGATTGCGCGGCCGCCGACCCGAATCATCCGAATTGGCGGCTCGACCCGGCCATGGCCGGCGGCGGCGTGTTGATGGACCACGGCTGGCACGCGGTCTACCTGGCGCGCAATTGGTTTGGCGAAGATCCGATCGAAGTCGAGGCATCACTCCAGCGTCCGACCCCGGACGCCGTCGAAAATGAAGCGACGCTGGCTCTCGAGTTTCCCGGCGGTCGCGCCGAAATTTTTCTCACCTGGAAGGCGGAGGCGCGGCGAAACACGATGCGCCTGATCGGAGAATACGGCGAGATCACTATCGACGACGACCGATTGCAGGTCCGGGGCGAGACGATCCAATTCGACCGCGCGTTATCCGCCGGATCGCACCATGCCGATTGGTTCGCGGCGATGTTGCCCGATGTTGTGGCAAGCTTTCGTTCGCCGGAAACCGCGCGCGCATCATTTGATGAAGCCGCGCTTTGCCTCTCGGTGATTCGCCGGGCTTATCAGGTGGATCGTGCGCTCCGCGCGTGAGATCAATCCGACCTTGCGTTCATCGGCGCGGAGCGCACGATCTGCACTTCGCGCGACTCAGCGTCGCTGCTCGCGGCGTCCTCGTCCGGAAAACGTAATCCCACAGCGGCGAGCTGACGCCGTAGCCGACATGGTCGTCTTTGTAGTGATGACGCATGTGATATTGCTTCAGCCAAAGCCCGACGCCGCTCTTCATCGAGAGATGATGCGTCGCGTAATGAATCATGTCGTAGCAGAGATACCCAAAGAGCAGACCGGCAAAGGCGCGCCGGCGCGAGGCTTCCGAAAACGCCCAGGAACAATCCGTAAAAAATCAGCGCGAGCGGGATGCTGATGACCGGCGGCATGACGAGCCGGCTGGCATCCTGCGGATAATCGTGGTGCACGCCATGGACGAGGAAGTGGAGCTTCTTGCCCCAGCCGCTCCGCGGTTCGTAATGAAAAACGCAGCGGTGCATCGTGTATTCGACCAGCGTCCAGATGACGAGACCGAGCGCGAACAAGCCGGCGGCGGCCCCGATCGAGAGGCCGCGTTGGGCGATCGCGAGATGAAGCATGTAGCCGATCACCGGCAGATAGATCACCAGCGGCGTCACCGGGTGGACGTGCGAGAAGAGCTCCATGAAGTCGCTCTCGAACATCCGGACCGACTCGTTTTTGTTGGAGACGTAACGCTGCGGCATACGCTTTATCATGCTCAATTTCGCGCGCCAGTTCAACGCGCGCCAGCCGCGTGCTGCGCCTGCGCGGGCACGAAAGTGTCGGCTAAAATATTGAGCGCCTCGTCGAGGTCGGCGCGGGTGTGGTTCGCCGTGACGCAGGCGCGGAAGCAAATCTTGTCCTGCGGCACCGCCGGATAATCGACCGGCGCCACCCAAAGCCCGCGCATGCGCAGTTCGTGTCCCATCCGATACATCCGCTCCCGATCTCCCACCACCAGCGGCATGATGTAGGTGGTGGAATTGCCGGTATCGATGCCGAGTCCGTCCAGTTGCTCGTGAAAATACTTGGCGTTTTCCCAGAGGCGGCGGCGCAACTCGGGCCGGCTGGTCCCCAGCTCGAGAGCTTTCAGAATGGCGGCCACGACCACTGGGCGGCAGAGCGCAGGAATAAACGTAGGGGTGCGAGTAAAAGCGCAGGTAATCGAGCGTCTCTTTTGATCCGGCGACAAATCCGCCCAGCGCGCCGAACGCTTTCGAGAACGTGCCGTAAAGAATGCGCACCCGCTTTTCCACCCCGAAATGCTCCACCGCGCCGCGCCCGTGCTCGCCGCAGGCCAGCATCGAATGCGCTTCGTCCACGAATACCTGCGCTTCATGCGCGTCCGCCACATCCATCAACGCGCCGCAGATCGCCGAAATCGCCATCCATCGAATAGATTCCCTCGACGATGACGAGGTGGCGTTTTCCTTTGTGGCGGGTCAAAGCGTCATCGAGCGACTCCGGATCATTGTGCTCGAACCGCTCCGTCCGGGTTCTGGCCAGGACCGCGCCGTCGCGCAGGCTCAGGTGCGAGCGATTATCCATGACCGCCACATCGCTCTTGCGCAGCAGCCCGGAGATCGTTCCGAGCGCTCCACCGAAACCGCTGTTGAAAAGCATCGCATCCTCGTAGCCGAGGAATTCCGCCATCCGCCTCTCGAGTTCCCGATGCAGATCGGTCATGCCGGAGAGCATCGGCGAACCGCAGGCGCCCAGGCCATGGGTGCTCAACGCCTCGTGCGCGGCCGCGATCACTTCCGGATGATTGGCGAGGCCGAGATAGTTATAGGAACAGAGATTGATGACCGGGTGCGACTTGCCGTTATAATTCAGCGTCGTCCGCGCTTCGGCCGGGCCGAGCATGGGCGGCTCATAGAGCTCGATGGCCCATTCGCCCACCTGATGCCAGCGGGTGAAGGCCGGCGGCGGCTTCAGCGGGTCCTTGCTGTCGCCGACCAGAAAATCGCTCAGGCTGAATTTGCCGGGATCATTTTCCACCGTCAGGCCGGCCTCGATTTGCGGCTCTGGAGTATCTTGTTTCAATTGCATAACGGAGACATGTGGTGCTCCCAAGTCCCATGGTTCTCGTTAACGTCGCGAATGAAGGGCGACACAGCGATCGCCGTGATGACCATTCGATTGAGCAGCCCGGTAAGATACGGGAAGGGCCGCGGGAACGTCCACCATAAAAAGCGCTGTTTTTCGGGCTGATTTCGGCCGTTTAGCCTGGTTCATCGCTCAAGGCAAAGTGGCGACCCTAACGGGATTCGAACCCGTGTTACCGCCGTGAAAGGGCGGTGTCCTAGGCCACTGGACGATAGGGTCAGGGAAAGCGGGGGCAATATCAGAAGCGCACCCCTGCGTTGCAAGTTATTTGCCGGGTTCTTTCACACGCGCCGACGCGCGGACGATTTCAAGTGCAGCACGAGCTCGGCGGTCCGCGCGGTGGCGCCGCTATGCCGGGCCAGCACGGCCTGGGCGTTGGCCACCAGCCGCAGGGCCGCTTCCCGGTCGCGCAGCAGCCAGGCGATTTGTTGCTGGAGCGAATTCGGATCGCGCACCTGCACGGCGGCCTCGTTCGCGACGAGAGCCTGCGCCAGCGCGGAGAAATTTTCCATGTGCGGACCGAAGAGAACCGGCTTGCCGGCAAAAATCGGCTCGACCGGGTTCTGCCCGCCGCGCGCGGTGAGGCTCTTGCCGACGAAAACAATGGTGGCAACCGCATACCAATGTTGAAGCTCGCCCGTCGTGTCGAGGAGAAGGCAGTCGGGAGGCTCAGCGCATTGGCCGCCGGCCTCGCTGCGCAGGCAAACGTTCAGACCCAGTCGCTCGAGCCCCGTGCGAATTTCGCCGACCCGTTCCACATGCCGGGGCGCGATGATCAGGCGGAAGGCCGGAAAGTCCACACGAAGGCGCTGAAAGATTTCGCCGAGGATTTCCTCTTCGCCGCGATGCGTGCTGCCGCCGAAGAGAATCGGGCTGTCGCCGTCGATCCCAAAGCTGCGCAAGACTTCCAGCGGCAGATCGGGATTCAGGCGCACATCCGCCGGATCGTACTTGATGCTGCCGACATGATGAATCCGTTCGCGGGCAACGCCAAGCGCGACCCAGCGTTCCACATCCTCGAGCTCCTGCACGCAGACCGCATCGAGACAACGAAAGGTCGGCTCGATCAGAAAACGAAAACGCCGAAAACGCTCCTCCGATCGTTTTGATAACCGGGCGTTGACCAGGGCGAGCGGAATGCGGCGGTTGCACGCTTCCGCGGCGAGATTCGGCCAGACCTCGGCTTCCACCAGAACAATGCGGACCGGGCGGATCAGCGCAAAGGCCCGGCGCATGATCGGCCAGAAATCGAGAGGGCTGTAGAGAACTTCCATTTCCTCGCCGGCTTCCGAGGTCGCGACATGAAAGCCGGTAGTCGTGGTGGTCGTGAGCACGCAGAAAAATTCGGGATCCAGTTGCCGGAGCTTCGAAGCCAATTTCAGAGCGATCGCGACTTCGCCGACGCTGACGGCGTGGATCCAGGTGCAGCGGCGCGAGGCAAGCCGCGCCCGCACTTCGGCATCATAAAAGCCGAAGCGTTGCCCGAATTTATGCCGGTAATTTCCGCGCCGGAGCAGCTTGGAAATCTGGCCCGGAAGAAAGAAGAGCAGCCCGACCGGATAGAGAAGATTGTAGAGGAGCCTGATCATTCAATGCGCGCGCCCATCGACCGGAACGCTGCTCCGTTGCAGAAACAAAACTTCGGTGGCGCCGTATTTTCGCGCGCGAATGATATCCCACAAAGGGGTGGCGGCATTTTTTCCGAAGGCCGTTTTTCCAGCACGAAGATGCCGGCAGGCTCGTAGAAATTTCCGCGAGTTCAACGCTCTCGAGCAGCATCTGCGTGAACACGCCGCCTGCCTTCGTTTTTTCGTAAGGCGGATCGGCAAAGATGATCCGAAACGGATCGCGCCCCTGGGCCGACCGAAGAAAGGCAAAAACCTCCTGTTTGCGCACGCTGCCTTTCAAATTCGTGCGCGCCAGGTTGCGCTCGATGGCGCCGACGGCCGCCGAGTTCTCCTCGACAAAAAGCGCCGAAGCCGCGCCGCGACTGAGCGCTTCGATGCCCAGCGCACCGGTGCCGGCGAAAAGGTCGAGAACGTTTGCGCCGATGATTTCCTCGCCAAGGCTGGAGAAGATCGCGGCTTTCACGCGGTCCATGGTCGGGCGGACATCGCCGCTTTTCGGGACATCGAGCCGGATGCCTCCCGCTGCCCCGGCGATTACTCTCATGGCGTGGCGCTGGGCGAGGGCGCAAGGCTCGCCTCTGGCGCAGCAGCAGCAGCGACAGGCGTCGCGGGTCGGCGTGGCAGCGGCCGCTTCCTCGGCCGCCTTCTTTTTTTTCCGGTCCGATTTTCCCCCGCCGATCAGGCCGCTGATCACGCTGCTCAAGATCCTTCAGGTCGCGCCCGATCAGTTTGTCCATCAGGTTCGTCTTCGGCCGGCCGACTGTGCCGCTGACTTGAAAGCTGACTGCGGTGTATCCCGGCTCACTCGATCGGCTGGAAGTTTTCGCGAATGGCTCGAAAGAGCTGATTCCGCATCTTTTCGTTCACGGCCAGTTGCGATTCGAGTTGGAGCTTCCCGTCGAACGAAACGGTGCCCGTCGCGGACAACCGGATGTTCTGGGAGCGGAAGATCAGCTCGTCAATCGTCACCACGCCGGGATTGATGTGATATTTCACCTGGGCCTGATCGAGATGAAGCTGCTGCAGCTCCTGGATCTGGAGCAGCTGCCCGAGCGCGACGAGCAGGCTGTATTGGCGAACCTGTCCGTCGCGCAGAATAATTTCCCCCTCGCCGGAGAGAGCGTTCGGGTCGGCGGTCGTGCCGCTCGCGTTCAGATGGCCTTCGAGCTTTCCCGTCACCGTGCCGAGAGCGCCGCCGGCCTCGGAGATGATCCGGTTCGCCTGCACGTCACGAAATTTGATGCTGACCGTGAAGGGCGAATCCTGGGCCTGGGGCTGCATGGTGAAGCGTCCCGTGATTTCGCCATCGCCGGCGCGCGCGCGTGATCTGGGAAAAATCGAGCTCCGTCTGGGTCGTAGACGCAGCGGCGACTGAAGTTGCTGAAGGAAAAAACGGTCGCGCAACGACGTCTTCCCGATCGTGATCTTTCCCCGAAGATCGGTGGCCGTGCGGAAGTCCGAGCGGAAATCGACCTGATCGAACGTGGCCACGCTTTTCAGTTTCTCATCGAGAAAACGAAAACGTCCCCGGACCAGTTTGACGCGCTCAATCTCCGGAGTGAACGACGTGTCTCGTCGTTTCGTGCTGAGTCGTGACCGGCGGCTGCACCGCTGGCGGACCGGCAGGCGCCTCCGGTATTTTCTCGGCTCCAGGCGCGGAGGCTGGTTCGACGACCGGCTCTGGAGCAGGCGCCGTGGCTGCGACCTCGTTCTCCGGGCGGTGGCGGTCGAGAGGGCAAGCCGCCATTTTCCTTCCGCGTTCTGCGCCCAAACAACGTCGGGATTGATCAACGAAATTTCCTTGATGACCAGACGCTGCTCGAAAAGAGAAGAGAAACGAATGCGGAGCCGAAACGTCTTCGCGGTAAGAAAATTACCGGGCACACCCGGCTGGGTCTGCGGAATGGTGATGCCGCTCAGTTTCAATCCCGCCCACGGGGTGACACTGATCCGCCTGACCTGGAGAGTCGTGTCCAGGCGCTCGCTGAGTTCCCGCTGAATCCGGGCTTGTGTCCCTTTCGACTGCACATACAGGTTCGCGCCAATCAAAATGAGCACCGCCACCCCGAGAATCGCCCCGAGCGCGATGAGCAGAATGCGGCTCACCTTTTTCACCCGGAAGGTTACGCCGCTCCGAGTTTGAAGAAAAGGCCAAAGCCGTGAACCTTGTTTCGATTTGAAAGACACCGTCGTCATTCTTAATCCAGCGGCGCGAGGGGCGCGGGCGCAAGCGCATGCGCGACCGGGTGGAAGCTCTCGCGCGCTGGAGCGATCCTGCGCTCGACTTCCCGCGCGGGCGAAGCCGAAGCCATCGCGCGCCACGCCGCCGCGGAAGGCTACGAAAGAATCGTGGCCGCGGGCGGCGATGGCACCATCAACGAAATCGTAAACGGCATCGCCGGCCAGAACGTCGCCCTCGGGTTGCTGCCGATCGGCACCATGAATGTTTTCGCGACCGAGCTGGGCCTGCCCGTCGAATAATCTCGAAGCGCTGCTGGGAGATCATCCAGGAAAACCGGACCCGCCCGGTCGATTTGCCCAGCGCGAATGGAAAGCATTTCGTCCAGCTCGCGGGCGTCGGGCTGGACGCGCAGGCCGTGAAGGAAACCAGCCGCGCCTTCAAGCGCAACTTCGGACCGCTCAGCTATCTCATCTCCGCGGCGCAAATCGCCTCCCGTCCGCCGCCCGTGTTGCGGATCGAATCGGAGGACGCGGTCACGGAAGAGGGATCGTTTGTGCTGATCGGAAATGGCCGGCTTTACGGCGGACGCCTTCCCTTCTTCAAGCAGGCGGTCATGGACGACGGCCTGCTCGACGTCATCGTTTTCAAGCGGCTGAACTACGTGGACATCATCCGTTATCTGCAAAATGTCGTTTTCACCCCGCAAATCTCCTCGCCGGAAGTCGAGTATTTCCAGACCAAGCGGCTGCGCGTCAGCAGCGAGGAAAGCGTGCCGGTGGAGATCGATGGGGAACTGATCGGGAATTGCCCGGTGGAATTCAAGATCCGCAAGCCGGCGGCATTACGCGTGTCCTGACGCCCGACGGCTGACGACAACTTTCATCGACAAGCAATTTTGCGTTGCGATACGCTCGTGACATGCGCTTGTCCGGCCGAAAACCGTCGCCGATCACGCTGCGCTGGACCCAGCGGCCGCGCATAGTTTTGCTCGGCTTGATCGGGCTGAACGTCGCCGTTTTCGTAGCGCAGCTTTTTCTCGATGCCTATCAGCCCGGCTTCGTCCGCGAGTATCTTGCCTTGAGCGATCAGGGCCTGCGCTCCGCTTACGGCTGGCAATTTCTCACCGCCGCTTTCCTGCACGACGGCCCCTGGCATCTGCTCGGGAACATGTTTCTGCTTTATCTGCTCGGGCGCGATGTGGAATCGATCATCGGGCAGCGCCAGTTTCTTTTCCTTTATCTCACCGGGCACGCTGGCGGGAGAGCTCGGCCATTTGTTCCTGATGCCGGCCAACTCCGCCTTGCTGGCCGCATCCGGCGGGCCGGCTGCCGTCCTCGTCGCCTACGCGGCGATTCTTCCGGAGCTGGAACTGACTTCGATGATTTTCTTCCTGCTGCCCGTGCGCCTGAAGGCGAAACATCTGGGCTACGGCGCGTTCACGCTCGCCGCTTCTCGGCATCGTCTTCGATCGCACCGCGACGGTCGCTCACAGCTCATTCCTCGGCGGCTGCGTCGCCGGATGGTTTTATGCGCATCTGCTCGGCTTCGGCCGGCCCTCCATTTTGCAACGGGCCCTGCGCCAGCGCCGCGCCGACGCCGAACGCTTATCGGGCGATGACCCCCGAGCAGTTCATCACCGAGGAAGTCGATCCTCTGCTCGATAAAATTTCCCGCGAAGGAATGGCCAGTCTCACGCGCAGCGAGCGGCGGGTGCTGGCCAAGGCGCGGGAGAAGATCGCGGAGAAGACGTAAGCCGTCAGCGCACGGCTGAGTGCTCGTTGGTGCCGCTTCCAGCGAAGAAACGTCCAACGTCCAACGTCCAACGCTCAACTGAAGAAGGGTTGTGCCGTGCCTTTTCCTAATTGGACGTTGGACGTTGAACGTTGGACGTTGGACGTTCTGCCTTTTTCTATGCCGCTTTCGCTGCCCTTTTCGCACCGATGAACTCCACGGATTGGATCCAGGAGAAGTCGGCGGACACCCTCCACCCCGCGCAGGTCCAGAACACCCTCGAGCGCCTCGCGGAGAACTGGCCCGCCGACGCCCTCCGCTTGCGCGACTCTGCTCGAGGAGTTTCCGCTGGGCGAGGCTGCGCTGCTCCATCTGCTCTCCGTCTCGAGCATCTGCGCCGCGCGGCTGGTCCGGCATCCGGAGATTCTTCTCTGGATTTCCAACCCGCAGATTTGTTCCGCGCCGCGCAGCCATCGCGCGATGCTCACCGACCTGCAACGGGCCGGCGAAGGCTCGACCTTTTCCGGGCAACTTTGGGGCGCTCCGGTTTTGGAAGGGACGCGAGATGCTGCGGATCGCGTTGCGCGAAGTGGCGGAGGTCGCGCCGCTGGAGGAAACGACCGCTCGAACTTTCCCAGCTCGCCGAGATCTGTCTTCGCGAAGTTTACACCTATTGGGATTGCGAGCTGCGCAGCCGGCGCGGCGGTCCGGATGCGCAATTCGCCATTCTCGGTCTCGGCAAACTCGGCGGCCGGGAGCTGAATCACAGCTCCGATATCGACGTCATCTTTCTTTACGAAGACGAAGGGCAGGTCTCGTCCAACTTCACCTATCACGAGTGGTTCAATCAGCTCGGAGCCAAGATCATCGAAACTTTCGCGGCCCACGATCCGGGCGGGGCGCTCTTCCGCATCGACCTGCGGCTGCGACCGGAAGGCACCGCCGGGCCGCTCGCGCGTTCGCTCGAGAGCATGGAAAATTATTACGCCGGCTTCGGCGAGACGTGGGAACGGCTCGCCCTGATCAAGGCGCGCGGGATCGCCGGCAGCCGCGAGCTGGCTTACGAATTTCTCCGCCAGCATCAGCCGTTCATTTTTCCCAAGAGCCCGACGCCGGACGTGCTCGAGGAAATCGCGGGCATCAAACGGCGCATCGAGCGCGACATCGTCGGCCACGAAAATATCGGGCGCGACGTGAAGCTGGGCGCGGGCGGGATTCGCGAGATCGAGTTCGTCGTGCAGGCGCTGCAGCTTCTCCACGGGGCGCGCCACGCCTTTCTCCAGGAAACGAGCACGCTGAAGGCCTTGCCCGTCCTGGCGGAGCTGGAGCTGTTGCCGCGAAGCGAAGCTCGCGTCCTGGAAAACGGCTACCGCTTCCTCCGGCGAGTCGAGCATCGTCTCCAGATCGAAGCGGAACAGCAGACTCACACCGTCCCGGAAGATCCCGAAGCGCTCCCCCGGCTCGCGCGCAGCCTCGGCTTTCCTTCCTCGGCAAAATTCAATGCGGCGTTGCGCGAGCGAGATGCAGCAGGTGCGCACCGTTTTCCGCCGGGTCATTTCCGACGCCGAGCGGCGCGCCGCGGAATCGACGCGCGGAGAGCCTGCACATTTTCCGCGACGAAAAAGCGGCGGCGAAATCGCTCGCCGACCTGGCCAAAGGCCCGGGTGGTTTTCATGTCGCGCCGCGGACCCGCCAGGTTTTGCGCAATCTGCGGCCGCTCCTGTTTCGCTGGCTGGCGCGGGCGGCTGATCCGGATGTGGCGCTGAATCAGTTCATTCGCTTCGTCGAGGCCTACGGTTTGCGCAGCATGCTTTTCGAGTTGCTGGTGGTGAATCCGAAGCTGCTCGAGCTGCTGGTGAAGACATTCGACGCAAGCCGTCACGCCGGGCGACCTGCTCATTCGCCGGCCGCAATTGCTGGAGGAAATTACCCGGGCCGGGATGCTCGATCGCGAGATCACGGTCGCGCAACACCTCAAGCGCCTCGAGGCGCTGGGCGTGACCGCCGAATCGCTCGATCCGCTCCGCGCCTATCGGCAGACCCAGCTGCTGAGAATTTTCCTGCGCGACGTTCTCGGGATCGCGAGCCTTTCCTCGCTCTTCGCCGAACATCTCCGCGCTGGCGGAAGCCTGCCTCGTTTTTGTGAACCGGCTGCGAGGAAGCGAGAGCGATCTCACCATCATTGCGATGGGAAAATTTGGCGGCAGCGAAATTGGATACGGCGCCGATCTCGATGTCGTTTTCGTCGGTGAAGATGTGCGGGCCGCGCAACATCTGATGGTGGCGATGGCGCAACCGACCGCGGAAGGAAGCATCTGGACGCTCGATGCTCGCCTTCGTCCGGACGGCGAGAAAGGGATTCTCTCGTGCTCGCTCACGGCGTATGAGGCTTACTTCCAAACGCGCGGCCAGCTCTGGGAAGCGCAGGCGCTCACGCGCGCGCGACCGCTGGCGGGACCCTTGCAGAACAAATTCATGGAACTCGCCCAGCGCGTCTGGCGGCATGTCGGGCAGCGCGGCGATTTGTTTGCGCAGATCGATGGGATGCTGCACCGGATTCGGCGGGATCGCGGCAGCGCATCCGACGAGCTCGATTTCAAAACGGGGACGGGCGGGATGATCGAAGCGGAATTTCTCGTGCAGGCGCTGCAGATGCGGAGCGCGATTTGGAATCCGCAAATGATGGGGGCGCTTACAAGAACTCGCCGCGAAAGGAATCATGGCGGAGTCCGATGCCGCCGACGCTGAAAACGAATTACGAATACCTGCGCTCGATCGAATCGGTTCTGCGCCGCTGGGAAAATAAAAGCGTTTCGAGTTTGCCGGCCGACAAGGCGGAACAAACCAGGCTCGCCTTACGCGTCGGAGCGAAGAGCCTCGATGCCTTTGCGCAGCGTTATCGCGAAGCGCGCACGGGCATTCACGCCATTTACTCGCGTTATTTTCGCTAGGGCCCTGTAGCCGCTCGCTGTGCGAAGCCGTGTCTGAGATCGCGACTTCTCAGACGCTTCGCACAGCGAAGCGGCTACAGAAGCTGACTTCAGCGGCTACGGCCGGAAAGAAAGTCGGCGAGCGCCTGGAGAAAGAGGAAGCTGAGGACCAGACCGGCACAGACGATCGCAACGAGAACCACCAGGACCGCGATGACAAAAATCCAGTCGCTTCGCTTCGGCGACGCTCGGAGTGACCATGTGCTCCTGGATGATTCGGTGATTCCGCGCATTCGATTTGAACCAGAAGGAGAACGCGTCGCCGATTACCGGAACGATGCCGATGATCTCGTTGATCAGAATATTCAGCGACATGCGGGCGAGAAGGATCTTCGGGACGCCGAGCCGGGCGGCCTGAATCAGAGCGAATGCGGAAACCAGCGCCGAGCTGGTGTCGCCGATGCCCGGGAATCAGACCGAGCAGCGGATCCAGGCCAAAGCGGAACTTGGTGCCGGGAATACGAATGACCTCGTCCATGATGAACGCGAGCCACTTGAAAAGCGGCTCGAGTCCCTGGCGCCGCCGCCTCTCTTCGGGCGGCAGGACTTCCCAATCCGAGTTCGTGAATTTGCGGTTCTCGATTTTCGATTGCCGAGTTGCGAGATTGCGTTGACACGATCTCCAAGTCGAAAATCGCCAATCGAAATTCGAAAATCCGTTAGCCCGGAATGCCCTTCAGCATCTGTTCGTTGGTCGGGAATTTCTTCACGAACATGAGCAGACGCTCGATGGCTTCTCCCGGTTTATGTCCCGCGAGGCCGCGGCGGATCAGGTTGATTTTCTCCAGCTCCCACGACTGCATGAGGAGCTCTTCCCGGCGCGTGCCGGAAAGGAAAATATCGACCGCCGGGTAAATGCGCTGATCGCTGATCTTGCGATCGAGCACCATCTCCATATTTCCGGTGCCTTTGAACTCCTGGAAGATCAGCTCGTCCATGCGGCTGCCGGTTTCGATCAGCGCGGTCGCCACGATGGTGAGCGAACCGGCTTCTTCTGTGTTGCGGGCCGCGGAGAATAGTTTTCTCGGCGTCTCCATGGCGCGGGCATCGATACCGCCGCTCATCGTGCGGCCGCCGCCGCCCATGGCGTTGTTAAAGGCGCGCGCGGTGCGCGTGATCGAGTCGAGCAAAATGAAGACATCCTTGCCGGCTTCGACGAGGCGCTTGGCGCGCTCGACGGCGAGCTGGGCGATGCGGGTGTGGCTCTTGATGTCGCTGTCGTTCGAGCTCGCCATGATTTCCGCCTGCGGACAGGAGCGCCGGAAATCGGTCACTTCCTCCGGACGTTCATCGACGAGGAGGATGATCAGCTTCATCTCCGGATGATTCTTGACGACCGCGTCCGCGATGTGATGGAGCAAGGTCGTCTTGCCGGTGCGAGGCGGCGCGACAATCAGACCGCGCTGGCCCATGCCGAGCGGCGTCATCAAATCCATGATGCGCGTGGTGTAACGGTCCGGGCACCGTCTCGAGCTTGATGCGGCGGTTCGGGTTGATCGTCGTCAGCTCTTCGAACGGCCGAAGTCCCTGATATTTGGTCGGCTCCTCTTCGTTGATCTGATTCAGCCGGGTAAGCTGCGGGCCACGATTTCCGCGGCGCGTCTCGCCGTAAATCCACATGCCGTCGCGCAAACCAAAGCGGCGCACGATCTCCGGCGTCACGAAAATATCGTTCGGGGTCTGGACGAAATTGCGTTTCGCGTCGCGCAGGAAGCCGAAGCCTTTGCCTGAGATCTCGATAATGCCGTCGCCAAATTCCGGCTCGCGCTCGATCTCACCATTCGACGGAGGCGCCGCCATCGCTGCGCGGGGATTCGTCGCGCTGGTCCCCTTCCGCGGCCCGGGGAGCTCTGCGTTTCAGCTGCCTTCCCGGTTCGACCCGGTCGGCCGGGTCCGTTCAAATCGCCGCGTTGCTCTTGCGGGCCGCGGTCGCGTGGGCCGTCATGGCGGCGGGAAAAACGTCGGCGAGGACGCCGTGGACGTTCCGCGGGGGCGTCAGTTCGCGCCGGTGGCTGGTTATCGTTTTCTTCACTCATAAATGCAGAGATTGATCTCAGTGCTGCCGGAGCAGCGGGCCGCCTGTCTAACCGGCAGCGTTTCTACGCCGGCAATTTCGCCAGCAATTCGTCGGGAATATCTAAATTGGAATAGACGTTTTGAACGTCGTCGTCGTCTTCGAGGCTGTCGCACAAGCGCAAGATCTGCAGCGCCACCGCCTCATCGTTAACCGGAACTGTCGTATCGGGGATGAAAGTAAACTTTTGCCCATCAGTTGTGACGCCCGCGTTTTTGAGCGCCTCAGCTACTGCGTAGAGCTGATCGTGGGAGGTGGTAATAACATACTGTTCCTCCTCGGTTGTCAACTCCTCAGCGCCGGCTTCCAGGGCGAGCTCGAAAATCCGCTCCTCGGCGATGGCGGCCCGCGGGACCGTGATCCGGCCTTTTTTGTGAAACATGTAGGAAACACTTCCACTCGTGGCCAGGTTGCCGTGATTCCTGGTGAAGATGCTGCGGATCTCTGCCGCGGTGCGGTTCTTGTTATCGGTCGCCGCCTCGACGATCACCGCGACCCCGCCGGGCGCGTAGCCTTCGTAGACCATCTCGTCGAAATGCTGCGCTTCGGCCCCCTCGCCCGTGCCCCGCTTGATCGCGCGCTCGATGGCGTCGTTGGGCATGCTCTGGGCCCGGGCGGAAACGATCGCGCTGCGGAGACGCGCGTTCGCATCCGGGTCGCCCCCGCCGGTCTTCGCGGCAATGGTGATCTCGCGCGCGAACTTACTAAAAAGGGCCGCTCGCTTGGTATCGAGGGCACCTTTGAAGCGCTTAACCTTGGACCACTTGCTGTGTCCCGCCATGAGATGGGAATTCTGGAAAAGTTGCCGGACAGACCTGTGTTCTTTTGAGAACCGGAAAGCCTCGAAAAGAGTCGTTATCGAGGAGGCAAAGTAACGGAAATATTAAACCGCCTTGGGCGGTTTTTGTCAACCAACACGCTATGGGATTTTGCCGGAAATATCGCGGCGTTGCCCAGAAAAGCAGAAGGGCCGGCTTGCGCCGGCCCTTCGCTGTTATTCTACGATGTGTCGTCGTGTTACGGAGTATCCACGTTGACCATCGTCGGGTTCGCCGTCACGCCAGTGTAGGCGACGGATCCCATGTACTTCGTCGCGGGCGCGACAGGCCGGAGAACGTGAGGTTCACCACACCCGTCGTGCCAAGCGTGGCCGAGGCCGGCGCGGACACGTTCATGTTCCCTGCCGCGCGTCGAGCCGAACAACCAATGGGCAGCGTGAAGTTCGCAGTCCGGATCCATCGGTCGCGAATCCAAGGACCCAAACGCGATAAGTCTCACCCGCAACCGGATTGAGCACATTTGCCTGCTCGTTCGAGGTCGCGCCGCCGCTGGATGCGACGACGATTATTCGACAGGCGAACGAACCTGGAGATCGAGATCGTTGGCACCGAAGGCACGGTGAAGTCATCAAACAACGAGAACCGCGCATGGGTTGTCCCCGCGGGCATCACGAATGGAACGAGACCGTTCCGGGTCCGCCAGCTACGAAGCTGTTGATCGGATCATCCGCCACGGAACCCGGGGTCAGGGTCGCCGGAACCAATCCGCGGGCTGACGCGGTCCATGGGCCGGTGTAGCCAAACTTCACGTTATAGCTGATCGGAGCCCCGTGCCGAAGACACTCGCCGGCGCTAGCGAACTGCACGGGACGAACGACCATCGGGATGCGGACGTTGTGGGTCCCATCGGTCCAGGTCAACTGCCCACCCTGATAGGCGTTGAACGGCGCGGTCGTGCGGGTAAACGTGACCGTGAAGGTCCCCGTCTGGCCCGGAGAGAGCGACAGCGACGTTGGGCTGATCGTGGTGGTGATGCCAGCCATGCCGGTGAAGGAAGCCGTATAAGTCGCGGCAGTATTACCGACGTTGGTTACCCGGCGCTTGACCGTCTGGACGCCCGGCAGATCTCCAATCGCGATCGACGCGGTGTTCATGTCGCTCGCATCGAGGGAATAGCCTGCACTCGCCAATGCCGCGCACGTGGCTGGGTTAACCCCAGTCGTGCTACCGCAGAGGAGCGCGAGCCAGTCATTGGCATTGCTGTCAAAGACAAGGCCCGGATCACCGCACTGTTCGGCTGCACGTGGCCCGCACCCTGGCGGAAGATACAGCGGGTTCGTGATCCGGCACATCCAGAGCGTTGTAACCGGTCGTCATCAACGCTGATTTGATCGCCATCGGGCTCCAGCTCGGGCGGAGCTGTTTCAGCAACGCGGCCAAACCGGCAACGTGCGGAGAGGACATCGACGTTCCTTGATAGAAGGCGAAGTCCTGACCGCCATTATTCGGAGGCGCGACTGCCGCCAGAATGTCCTGGCCAGGGGCCATGACGTCGGGCTTGAGAATGTCACCCGCGGCGGCCGCAGAAGGGCCGCGCGACGAGAACGACGCCGTCAACGGCGCCGGTGTATTGAAGACGATGGTCGCCTGCGCGATCGAGGCCGTGGCCGCTGCGCCTGCCGACGCGATGTAGCTCTTGATCGTGGCCCGCTTTGGCGGAAATCACGTGCACGGTCGGGATCGGGTGGACAATCGCCAGAATGTTGGTTCCGCCGACTGGATCATTGTAGATCACGGAACCCAGGCCACCGGCGGCCTGGACCGCACCGCTCTTATTCACGAGCGCGGTCACGCCGCGTTTGCAGAGCACGATCTTGCCGGCAACCTTCGCCGGATCGAGCACAGCACACGCCTGCGTTATCGCCAGCTCCGTAGCAGAGCTCGACCTTGACCGGGTCTGCACCCGGAAGACCAGCGTTGACGGAATCGATAATCGGGGTCGAACCAAGCGCGCTCGAGTATGAGGCACCGGTGTAGGTGACGTTGTCGCCCGTGGTAACGGAGCCTTCGCCGTTACGGTTATGGGTGCCGGCCGCGACGGTGGTGGCCCAGACACTGGGGTGCGCAACGGTGCCGGTCGTCGGTCCGCTGTTACCAGCAGAAGTCGCCACGAAGACGCCCGCGTCGGCGGCATTGAGGAACGCCACTTCGACAGCGCTGAGGAAGTTGTTGGTCGTGCCCGAGATCGAGAAGTTGATCACGTCAACGCCGTCAGCCACGGCCTGGTCGATAGCGGCAACGGAGTCTGAAGTGAAGCAACCGCCGACGAGCAGGATTGAGCGTTTCCCAGCAAACTTTGTAGGCTGCGATGCGAGCGCGAGGCGCCATGCCGCTGATAGGGCCGAAAGGAGCTGCGCCGCCAGTGGGCATAACGCCATGGTTGCCGCCAGCCGTGGAGGCGGTGTGCGTGCCGTGACCGCTGTAGTCACGCGGGGACAGAAATTCCCAAGGGAGTGCGGCGGCTACGCCGGCGTCTCCACCCCAACCGGAGTTATAACGCCGCGCGGCAACCAGCTTCTGGTTGCAAAACTGCTTGTTCCAGGAGCCGTCAGTATCTCGCATCGCATTTGCCTTTGAATCCGGGAACATGCTGAAAGAGGAGTTTCCCCTCCGCGTCGCGGTCGCGCGAAGCTCTTGCTTTCGGGCCAGATGCCGGAATCAACCATACCAATGATGATTCCTTCGCCAGCGCCGAAGTGTTCTTGCTTGCTACGACCGCCGAGTTGATTCCAAAGACCATTCGGGGCAGTTCAAGACCGAGGAACGCCGGGGTGCTGGAGGTATCCAGTTTCAGGGCTTCGTCTTCGTTCACCGCAACGACGCCAGCCTCTCTTGCCAGAGCAGCGGCCTGCGCCGGGGTCATTTTGGCGGCAAACCCATTGAAGGTGAAGCCGTAGGAATAGAGCTTCTGACCATTGCCGACCTTGGCAAGAGCCGCGTCATGTTTGGCTTTCAAATAGCCAACGTATTTCACCACATCAGGAGCGAGTGGGTTGATCTTCTCGCCTTTTTTAGGGGCGGTGGCCTTATGGCCAGCGACTCCGCCTTTATAGGCGACCGCGGGAGCGTCCTGCATTTGGACGATATAGACGCCGTTGCCGGATTTGGAGGATCCGTCGGAGGCGGGGGCAGCGGCATAGAGTGCCATAGCGGCGCCGGCCGAGAGGAGCATGGCCGTGGCTGCGATGCGCAGCTTGGGTAGCAAACGTTTAGGTTCTGATTTCATATACAGGTTACAACCAACAGGTTTAGCAGCAGGTTTGAGGTTATGCGCGAGTCGGCCCTAGACTAGGCGCGGGATGAGGCGGCGAGAGTGATGACCAGCCCCAACTCCGTCAAGCCTTATATTTTGAAAACGTAAATTATTTTAAAGTAGTAACATGTTGACCTGTAAACACATAGACAGCCTTTGTCCTTTCGATTCAAATCGAGGGAAAGGAGGCAATTCTTATCGCTCGAGGATGCGACGAAGAGCCCGATTGACGGGGGATTACGCCGCGTTTTGGGCGCGCTTGCGGGCCGTCGGATCGAGGATGCGCTTACGGAGCCGGAGCGATTTTGGGGTCGCTTCGACGAATTCATCGGCGCTGATGTATTCGATCGCGCGTTCCAGGGTCATCTTGAGAGGCGCTTCGAGCTGAATGCCTTTGCCGTCCCCCTGGCTGCGCATGTTCGTGAGATGTTTCGCCTTGCATGGGTTCACCGGGCAGATCTTCCGGCCGCGCGTTCTCTCCCACGATCATGCCGGAATAGATTTCTTCCTGCGGACCGACGAAGAGTTTGCCGCGTGCCTGGATGTTATTCAGCGCGTAGGCGGTGCTGATCCCTGGCTCCATCGACACCATCACACCGCGGGTGCGGCCTTCGAGTTCGCCCTTGAAGGGAGCGTACTCGCGGAAGAGATGGCTCATTAATCCTTCGCCGCGCGTCAGGTTCACGAGATCGCTTTCGAATCCGATCAAACCGCGCGTCGGAATAATGGCTTCTACGGAAACGCGCGTGGTGTGGTGGTCCATGCTGACCACTTCCCCCTTCCGGGCCGCGAGCGTTTGCAGAACGTCGCCGAGATTTTCGTTCGGCACTTCGACATATAAATTTTCGAGCGGCTCGAGCAGCGCGCCGTTTTCGTCCCGTTGAAAAATCACTTCAGGACGGGAGACCATGACTTCGTAGCCTTCGCGCCGCATCTGCTCGACCAGGATCGCGATCTGCATTTCTCCGCGCGCATTGATTTCGAAGGCGCCAGCCAATTCCGTCTCTTTCATTTGCAGCGAAACATTCGCGCGCGTCTCGCGCACGAGCCGTTCGCGCACGTGCCGCGCCGTAACGAACTTTCCTTCGCGGCCGGCGAAGGGAGAATCGTTGACCAGGATGCGCATGCGGATCGTCGGCGGATCGATATCGACAAACTGGAGCGCCGGATGTTCTTCGCGATCGGTCAGCGTCTCACCGATAAAAACTTCCTCGAAACCGGTCAGGCCGATGATCTCGCCGGCACTGGCGTGCTTCAATTCCACCTGCCCCATTCCGGCAAAACTGTAGAGGCCAGTCACGCTGGCGCGCTCGCGGCGGCCATCGCGGTGAATGCAGACAATTGAATCGCCGACGCTGACGCGTCCGCTGACAATACGGCCGAGGGCGATCCGGCCGAGGTAATCGCTGTAGTCGAGATTCGAAACCAGCATCTGGAAAAACGGCTCCGGCGAGACGGCGGGCGGCGGGACATGTTTCACGATCGCCTCGAACAGCGGCGTCATGTCTTCGCTGTTCTCGTGCAGCTCGCGCATGGCGAAACCGTTCTTCGCGCTCGCGTAAATGATCGGGAAATCGAGCTGCTCGTCCGTGGCTTTCAGCTCGACGAAAAGATCGAAAACGAGATCGAGCACTTTGTGCGGCCGCGCGTTTTCGCGATCGATCTTGTTGATGACAACAATCGGCTTGGCTTTGTTTTCGAGCGCCTTTCGGAGGACGAAACGAGTTTGCGCCTGCGGCCCATCGTGCGCGTCCACGACGAGAAGAACGCCGTCCACCATCTTCATGATGCGCTCGACTTCGCCGCCGAAATCGGCGTGGCCCGGCGTATCGACGATATTGATCCGGTAGCCATTCCACTGGAAGGCCGCGTTCTTGGCGCGAATGGTGATCCCCTTTTCGCGCTCGAGGTCCATCGAATCCATCATCCGTTCCTCGACCTTTTGGTTGGAACGAAAGGTGCCCGATTGGCGCAGCAATTGATCGACCAGCGTGGTCTTGCCGTGATCAACGTGCGCAATGATGGCGATGTTACGAATCTTGTCCATTGGTGGCCGGGTTGTAGGGCAACCGCTCGGGTTGCCGCGGAAGGCAGGCGAAGCGCCCGCCCTACAATTTCGGAGCGCGAATATGCTTGCGGCCCCGCCATCGCGTCAACTCGGGCTGGACCGCGGACCATCTGAAAACGAACAGGTCGGATGCCGACCCTGATTCCGATCTGGGCAACAGCGACTACGGCGCTCCGCGATCGTAAACTTCGACCAGACCCACGCCGGTGCCGTTGTTCGTTCCCGACAGGATCGCAGTATAGAGTCCCGGCGGCAGTGTCGCGGCAATAGCGGACTCCTTCGTATTCGATGGGCGCCAAGCCAGCCGCGGTGATCTCGGCCGCTTGCGACAGCGTCGTCCGTCCAGTCGTTATTCGACCGGAGGAGTGCGCCATTCTGGTTGCGAAGTTCCAGCGTCGGATCCTGGAGAGGGTTCGGGACGCCAAACGAGCTGAGGCTCGGTCCCAAGCCGCGAACGACGACGCGGTCGTCGCCCTGGTTATTCCCGAGGATGAATCCGGCAATGACGACATTGCCGCCGGTGCCGAACAAAAGCTCGCGTGCTGAGGTTGGCGAGCTTCGACGCCGCGCCGCGTCTCGACATCATAGACTTCGACCAGAGCGATGCCTGTCCCGGTTCCGTTGCCCCGCAGGATCGCGGTGTAATTTGCCGGGGGCAGACGTCGCATCGATGGCGGATTCGAGATCGTTCGTCGGCGCGAGGCCAGTGGCTTGAATCTGCGCTTGCTGTGTATCTCTCCAGTCGTTGTTCGTCATGGTCGCGAAAGATCCCGGTCCATGCAGCTCCAGGGTCGGATCGGCCAGCAAGTCGGAAGCGGCGAATCCGAAACTGCGTCAGCGAAGGCCCAATGCCCCGGATGACCACGTGCTTCGGAACACTTCCGGTGATGATGAAGCCGCCGATGCCGGCGTTATCTCCAAGCCCCACGCCCATGCGGGTCGACAGGTTGACCGCCTGCGAGGCAGGCGTTGGCGTCGGAGTAGGTGTCGGCGTCGCGGTCGGCGTCGGCGTAGCTGACGGGACAGGAGTCGCGCTAGCTGATGGCGAGGGCGTCGGTGTGGTAATCGGGGTCGGCGTTGGCGTTATCGGTGTGGGAGTTGGGGTCGGCGTTGGCGTCGGGGTCGGCGTTGGCGTTGGGGTCGGAGTCGGTGAGGCTGTCGGCGTCCCTTGGGGAGCGCAGGAATTGGGCAGCCGAATATTAGTGACCGCGATGTCATCGAGATAGAAGCCCTTGAATTCAGAGCCCGGGTCAGACGTGAACCTCCACCGGAACTGGATGGTATCGCCCGCGGTCAGACCGGTGAGCAGATGGCAGCGGCGCCCATAGTTCGTCAGCGCACCGGTGGGCGTAGTTGCAATCCCGACGGGACCGGTGGTGGGCCCGTAATGACCGGCTTCGAAGCTGGGTAGCCGCAGGCGTTGATCGGCGGGTTGTCGGTGCATTCCAAGGCCGCATAGTCAGTCATGATATCGGAAGCCATGCATCCAGCTGCGGTAGTTGCTCGGCGCGGGGACATCGGTCCACGCACCGCCATTGCGCGAATATTCGATCGCGACGCCGTCCCAGCCTTTCTCGAACTGGTGACGTTCCCAGTACGTCAGATTGAGTGTGGTCGAGCCGACGGTCAGGACCGGCGTTTCGGCTACCGCACACTGAGCTTGCGGAGTAAATCGCGTTGGGGCCGGGCCCGGCGTTGCGGTAGGCAAAAGCGCCACCGGGAGTGTGGTTGGCGCCTGGGTCGTCGGCGTTCCTCACGATTCGCCAGGCTGGTTCCGTGGTGTTGCCGGGTCCGGAAGTATTGAGCCGCAGGAAGGAGGTAACGTCACCACCGCCATCCGTCCAGGTGCCGGGAGTGGCCTGCGTGCCCGGAACCGTAGGCGGTGCCGGCGAATACGCACGTTGTTGGATTCTTCGTTCCCGCCGCAAGCGCCGCTGTTGCCCGTGCTGTTGTCCTCGGCGCGCACCACATAATAATAAGTGTTGCCGCTGGTCAGGGCGTCGGTGTCGACATAGGAGGTGGCCCGGAACGCAGCTGGCAATCCGGTTGCCCGCCGACGGGACAAAGTCGGGCACCGTCCCGCGATAAATGTTGTATTTGAGGGTCGGGACTGAGCGGGCAACCGGAGCGTGCCGGCCGCCCAGTTCACCGTAATGCCGCAAATGGGGCCGTCGAGGCTGGTGGCGCTGGTCGCGCCGGCGAAGGTCGGTTTCAGGTTGCAGCTCCCGGTCGCGGTGGCGCTGGCGCCGCCGCTGCGAACGAGCGCCTGGCATCTGCCGGCCGCATCAGTCGCCGCGATCACACGGTAAGTGTAGGTCAGGCCGCCCTGGACGTGGTGTCGATGTAACTGCGTAGTTCGCGCCGGAGACGAACGCCGAGCGGCTGATAAAGCCCTTCGCTGCCGGCAGCACCGACGGCGCGTTCGATGGCATAGCTGCCGGCCGCGGGCGTGATGGCGGTCCAGGTCACCTGGATCTGGTTAGTCGCCGGTAGCGGATGCGGTGCCGATAGTTGGCGCGCTCGTCGGGCGAGTGGTGCAGGTCGTGGGCTGGCATTGCCCGGGCCGGTCCCCGCAGGAAAGGCGGCGGAAGCGATGCGGGTGTGCCAGTTCGCAGTTGGTGGCGCCTGCCGATGGCGATAATACTCGTTCACATGCCAGAAAGTGCAGTCGTCGGAGGGATCGATGCTGGTGCTGGTGTAATCGCCCCAGCGTCCGGGCGAGAACGCCGCGGGGTCGTTAACGATATTTCGGGTGCCGGTAAAGATGATCGTTTCAGGGACGGTCATCGTCCCAGAGGATCGCTCTTGGCCCGGCCGGTGTAGCGGATGGAGTGGGCGTCGGTCGCTTCCAAGTGTGCCGGTCGCGCTGTAGCCGACGAGGATGTTTTCCGCGCCATCCATACTGATCGAGGGCATCCAGCGGGAACGGCCGTTGGGCACGTCGGCGACGGTCCCCTGCTGATAGGTGCAGGGGTAGGTGGAGCAGACGGCGTCGGGCTGTCCGGAAATCCGGAAGTCATACCAGCGAACACCGGAGACGACGCCGGTAATGCCGGGATCCACCGAATGGGAAACGACGAGCGATTCATGGTCGATGAAATTTCGATAGGCCAGCCGGAACATGAGACGATCGGCCAGCGAGTCGATGAGTGAAGGCGCTTTGCGGCTGGGGGATGCAATTACCGCCGCCGCAAGCGGCGCTGGCCGGGGCAATCGGCATGATCGCTTGCAGTGTGCGGGCGGTGTTTGCCGGAGTCGTCGAAATCCACTTTCATCCGATAGAGATACATCCCATCGCCATGGAGCGAGGTGAAGATGCCCGGCGCGCCTCCCGGAGGCGGAGCGAATCCATCCAGGTCGGCGGGCATGTGGCCGCCTTCCAAGGGATCGAGGATGACCTGCCAGGTGGCGGACGGATCTCCCGCGAGCATCTTGGCGCGGTCCATGGCGCCGAAGAGAGCGGCCACAAAGGAAAAGCCGCTGGGGGCATTATCAAAATTGTGCGCCATCACATAGTAGGCATCGGTCCAGACGCCGTAGTGCGGATAATCGCCGAAATCGCCGCCGTTGGCACCGTTGCCGTCGGGCACGGCAAACGCGTAGCGGGCATAAGTCCCGGTGGCATTCGCGCGTCGTGGAGACAGCCACGCACTGATAGAAGACACCGGCCGCCGCGGCGGAAGTAAACTGCGAGATCATCCAGCGGTTGGCCAGCTTGTCATAGAGCACAATCGGGTCGCCGGCATTCTGGGTCTGGCACGCACCGCCGAAGCCGGCCCAAAGCGTATTGATAGTTGGCCGGACCAGCGACCGACGTGGCTGTGTTGGTGGCGCGATTGAGCGACCATACCTGATAGCGCGTGTTGACCGTCTCGACGTACTGGTTGTTACCGACCGAGCCGTTGTTGTCCGGCGGAAAGCTCCCTGCTCCCGGTATGCCCTCAAAATTGAAGCCAGTGGTGGCAGCGGCCGGCGCCGCCGGAGCTCCCGGGCGGCTCACGAAATCTCTCGGAGGTGGCGCCACCTGAGTCACCGGGTCCGGCCGATCCGAACGAGGAATGCGCCAGGCTGGCAGCTCAGGTTCCTTGAGTTGCTGCGCGGGCGGCTCAGGAATGGAAAGTTGAGCCAGCTCGCTCAGCGGTGGGGAAATGTCGAATTGAGAGGGCGAGATCGAGTAAACGGTCTGGCCGAGCGCATTCGTATGTTGCTTGACGGTGCTTAGCGCGGTGGGGTCGAAAGGCGTTTGCGCGGTGGGATCCGAGGGAGCGGAAGGACCTCCCACATTACTTTTCGCAGCGCTCGATCGCACCGCGATATTTTTCAGAGCGGCAGCCCGCTTGCGGTTTTCAGCATTGGCTTTCTCATCAAGGGCCGCCCGCTTTTGCGACGTCACCCACATGGCGGCCGCCAGAGACGGCCACGCTCCAAAGGCAGTGACGCCCAGAGAAAGACCCGCAAGGCAGAGGGTGAAGGCGAGGAAAACGCGGAAGCTAGTGTAGGCCGATCGGGACGCGCGGGACTTTTTCATAGTGGGTATGCCTTTCGGTTTTCGGGGACGAAACACCGCCACAATTTAATCGGACTCTAAGAGGTGCCTGGACCCTGAGCCGAAGAAGAAATGAGATGACGAATTCGTCATCCAAACGATGGAGCGTCTGTTTAATTCACGCCCAACAATTCCCAAGGACCGTGGCTGCCAAATCAGATTTGGGAAGCGAACAGCTCGAAGTGGAATCCACTGGAGCTGTTAGCGCGGAACCTCGGCCTTGCGGGGCAGCCCGCCGGGTTCCAGAACCGCAGCGCCAAACGCGCACGACGAAAAATTAGCGGGGAGCCCCGCTCACCGAAAGGTCCGGCAGGATCTCCATGTCTACGCGTGCTGTCTGTTGCGAAATCACCTTGAAGGAACGCTGCTCTTTCTGGTCTCGTTTACGAGCGCTTGATTTGACCTCGAGGAGGTAATCGCCTGGCGGCAACGGAATTCGATAATGCCCCCGCTCATCCGCGGTTATCCGCGCGATCTCCTCTTTGTTGTCCTTGCGCAGGACGACCAGCGGATAGTCCGGGTAATTTACTTTGGCCGCTGTCGCCTCGTCGCCATCGGCCAATTGGGCGCCTCTGGAGACATGGACCTTGAGGCTGCCCTCGAGAAAGCCAGGCGCAACCGATTGCCCGGCACGACTCTCGATTGCCAACCAACAGAAACTGGCCAAAGCCACGAAGAGAATCGAGTGCCTCATGAGTTAACATTTTAGCAAATATCGGAGACCGCGCGAACGCTCCTTACCGAAAAGCAAACAGCTCCAGCGGAATTCCGCTGGAGCTGTCGCTGATTTCTGAACTTGGTTGGAGGCCGTTCGGGACTACGGTCCGCGATCGTAGACTTCCACAATTCCAACGCCCTGGGTGTTGTTTCGACCAGCCAGGATGGCGGTGTAAAGGCCTGGCGGCAGAGTGGCCGCAAGCGCGGATTCTCTCGTATCACTTGGCGCCAAACCAGCCGATGTGATCTCGGCGGCTTGCGCCGAGTCATCTTGCCAGTCGTTATTCGCGACCAGCAGCACGCCATTTTGATCGCGGAGCTCCAAGGTCGGATCCTGCAGCGTATTCGTGACGCCGAAGCCGCTCAGGCTTGGTCCAAGACCACGGACGACGACTCGGTCGTCGCCCTCGTTATTACCCAGGACAAACCCGGCAATCACTACGTTTCCGCCCGTGCCGATCCTGGCCCGGGTGCTGAGGTTAGCCAGTTTCGAGGCAGCAGCCGTATCGAGGTCGTAGACTTCAAACAGCGCAATACCGGTGCCCGTGCCGTTACCACGCACGATGGCGGTGTAAGCGCCCGGAGGCAGCGTTGCGTCGATGGCGGCTTCCAGATCATTCGTCGGCGGCAAGCCGTCGGCTTTAATCTGCGCTTCCTGTGAATCCCTCCAGTTGTTGTTCGTGATGGTCCCGAACGATCCCGGTCCATGCACTTCCAAGGTTGGATCGGCGAGGACCTCGGAATCGGAGAATCCGAACTGCGTCAACGATGGTCCGATCGCCCGGATGATCACATGCTTCGGTGCGCTGCCCGTGATGATGAATCCGCCGATTCCCGCGTTGTTATCCCCCGGAGCCACATGCATGCGGGTCGACAGATTGACGGTCTGTGAGGCTGGCGTTGGGCTTGGCGTTGGGGTTGGCGTCGGAGTCGGTGTCGCCGTCGGGGTTGGTGTCGGCGTCGGAGTCGGCGTTGCGGGTGGCGATACGATGACCGATTCGTTCGGATCGTTGCACGCCCCGGTTGCCACGCCGTTGGCAGCATCGCCGCTGTAGGTCGCAATCCAGCGGTAGGTGCCTGGGGCCGTCGGAGTGAACGTGGCGGAGGCATAGCTGCCATTTCCATTCACAGCCACCGGCGAAGTGAAGATCGCTCCCCCACCGCAGGTGGCGTCGTCCGGCCCGTAGAGCGAGAAGGTGATCGTTCCCGTAGGATTCGCCCCGCCCGTGAGTGTAGCCGTATCGCTGATTGTTCCGCCAAGCGTGATGGCCGGCGAAGCCTGTGTGGTTATCGAAGTCGCGAGCGGATTCACCGGAATGTTAGCCACATAAGCGCTGCGACCGTGAGTGGCGGCGTAGATCTTCTGGCCATCAGGCGAGATGGTCAGGCCTGCGACTTCCACCATCGGCAGACCGATGCCCGCCACTTCCCAGTTGGCGGAGCCGTTCGGCAATCTGAAGACGTTATAATCGTTGGCCAGGAAAACATCGCCTGCCGGAGTAGCCGCGACCGCTGTCGCCGGCAGGTCCGGATACGCTCCAGCGCCCGTGCCGTCGAGAGCCGTCCAGGTGGCGGTCGGACCCGCTGGATCGAAATCCACCCGGAAAATGTGTCCGGGCACGGTCGGCGTGATGCTGCTGTAGCCGGAGTATGACACATAGGCGCGATTCGCATTCGCCCGGTCGACAAAGATGCCGCTGATGAAGCGATTGGGGCTGTTTGCCGCCAATGTGTCGAGCCGGACAAACGTGACCAGGTTGGGCACGGCGTTATCCGCATTCTTCGAAACAAACAGACGGCCCGTGGTGGTCGCCGCCCACAAGGTTCCCGTATCGGACGGCGTCCGAGCCAGGAATCCCACGTTACCACCGTTGCGGGTGGTGCCGCGGTAATCGGCATTGGAGGCTGTCAGGACCGTTGCGCCCGTGGGCCCGATCCGAACGAAGTTACCGCAGGTCAAAGGAACGCTGAAGAACACATTGCAATTCGTTTCCAGAAAGGCCTGGTTGCCGCCCCAGTCCTGGGTGCGCCACACACTCCCTGAACCTTGATAGATCGTTTGGCCGGCGGCCGTGCTTGGATCGGCAATGATGGGCGGATAGAAGAGCGCCGCTTCCGTCGTCACGATCGGTGCGCTGATGAAGACCGAGTTCGCCGGGTCGCCGTCCCGGAAGTTCGCCGAATGGTTAGCACCGGTGAAGGTGTTGAAACTCAGGGCCGAGTTGGTCCTGCTGATGCCGTTATTGCCGCCGTCACCGAAGTAAACCTGGTTAAACGTGGCCCCAGTGCCGGACGACAGCCACGTGCCATTGTCTTGCGTGCCGCCGACAACCTTCGAATTGTTGTCGCCCGCGACGCTCACGCTTTGGAACTGGAGCGTGGAGAGGCCCACGTTAAGGCTCCGGATCACACTTGGCACCGAGGCGAGCAACTGCTTACAGGTCGCCAGGTTAGGGGGCGGCAACGGGTTGCCAAAATTCCGGCTTAGGTTGTCGCATTGAGCTGAAATATCCACGTAAACTCCGCTCGACATGACGACACCGCCGTCCGAGCCAAAGATCGCCTTGTCTGTGCCGGGAATCTCGACCACGGCATGGCTGTCCGGGTGCATGCCATTCGGTGCGATCGCGTTGTTCTGGCAACAGGTGTTGGGCGGGGTGCCGGAGTTTGTCGCATCCCAGGTGACGTCGTTGAAGCTTACGCCAGCGTTGGTCGAGCGAAGGAAGGCGCGGCCGTTGTTGGTCACACCGTACCGGTTGTAATCGTACGCCCCGCCGACATACACGACGTCAGGTTTGCCGGGTGGTGTGTAAACCGTGTTATCGTACCAGCATTGAGCTGTGCAATAGTTGGTGGTTTGGCCCGGTGCCGGGCCTGCGTCCTGCGCGGCCGACAGGTCGGTGAAGCTCGCGTCGGTCGCGGTCAGGGCATCGTCCGTCCGGTAGACGCGCGCAGCGTTGGCCGCAGTCGTCAGATCATTTCCAATACCGACATACATTCGCGTCAGTCCGCCGGGGAGCGCCGTCACCGCGAAGGATCCTCGATCCGTGCTTCGGGTGGCGTTGCGGGCGTTTTTCATCTGGGTCCAGGTCATGCCGTTATCGATCGAACGCCACACACCGCCTTTGGTGTTGAGCGGGATCGCGTTGTTCTGCGGGTAAGGTGCCGCGTAAACGACGGCCGCTGAATTTGGATCCAGCTTCACCTCATGGACGCCACGAGTGGAACCGAAGCTCGACGCGATGATGCCACCATTGTTCGGTGTGGCCGGATTGAGGCAAACGTCCTGAGCGTTGAGCAAAGTGAAGGTTGCGCCTGAATCGGTCGACTTCCACAACCCGAAAGGCGGCATGCCGGGAGAGAAGCTGGCGGTGCCGCCACTGGTGGAACTGATGCCGCGCTGACCGCGGGTCGAACCGACATAAAGAATGGCTGGATTGCCAGGATCGGCGACGATTGCCGAGATCGCGCGGCCATCAAATGCCGGCCCGGAATAGGCTGGCGACGCCAACACTCCTCCGCCGAGACCAACCGCGGTGCAATCTACCCCCGCCCCGGCAGGCACAGTCGCGTTCGCAGCGAGTTTGGTCCACGTGTTGCCTCCGTCGGTGGATTTATAGATGCCGAGACCTGCCGCCGAATCGGCTGACTGGTGCGCCTCGCCCGTTCCCGCATAGAGAGCGCCGCCCGTGAATCCGAGAAATCCAATCGCGTTCGTGGCGAAGCTCCCGGAGACAAAGGTCCAGCTGGGTGTGGCGTCATGCACGTTGTTTGTCCGCCAGACACCGCCGCCAGCCGCTGCTACGAAGACGCGGCAAGTTGTGGCATTGCACGCTGGGTCCACGGCGACATCCGTAACGCGGCCCGAAGTAATGTAGGAGGCGCCACTGAACGTGGTGACCGCCGGAAAATTCGAAACGCTCGGTCCGAAAAGAGTCCAATTAAGAAGAGCCGTGGTGCCGTTGGCCTCCATGGCGCGGTTCGATTGGATTTGGAACGCGTTCCACGATTCGTTCGCTTTCTGCGTCAGGCTAAAAGGCACGTCGTCGGCCGGATACGCCCGGAGAGCGTATTTCTCGGCCGCCGCGGCTTGAGGTCCGCCTTCCATCGAACCCGGCTTGGTGACGCTAAGTAAATTTTGCTTATAAACCTTATGGGGGTTGCCGGGCGAGCGAACCACCTTTGTTTCCTTGTTATCCGTTCGCGTCCCTACGATCGCGATAGCACACCCCGCGGCCAGCAAAGTGACGGCAGCAGCGATGCGCAGAGATGTAAATCGATTCAGACTAAACCAGCGGGTATTTTTCATAGAGTTAAACGAGGTGTGAGACGCCGGACCCGGCGTGGCGATGTTTTTATCGGGCCGTAAAAAGCGTGGCAATGTTTTAATTGCTTTATGACCTAAATGTAATTTTCGCGGCACTTCTTCCAGGCACGCTCGGGAATTTACGGCCGTTTGCAGCCCGACCCGACCCAAAATTCGTGAGTGCGCGCGAGTTTCGGATAAAAATACTCGTTAGGCCGGGCCAGGCCGAGCCAGAATTTGCTCGCCTAACGACTGCCGAGAAGAGCGGGTCGCCGGAGTGGCTGGCGCAGGAAGTCTCGCAGACTTGCGAATCCTAAAAGCAAGCAGCTCCAGCGGAATCCCGCTGGAGCTGTGCTGATTTCCGAACTGCTTGCAGGCCGCGCGCAGACTACGGCCCGCGATCGTAGATTTCTACAATTCCAACGCCTTCGGTGTCGTTTTGACCCGCGAGGATGGCGGTGTAGAGCCCCGGCGGCAAGGTCGCCGCGATTGCAGATTCCCTGGAATCGCTCGGAGCCAGACCGGCTGAAGTGACCTCGGCTGCCTCGGCCGGGTCATCCTGCCAGTCGTTGTTCGTCGAGAGGAGCACACCGTTCTGGTCGCGCAGCTCCAGAGTTGGATTCTGCAATGTGTTCGCGACGCCGAACGCGCTGAGGCTTGGTCCAAGGCCACGAACAACGACTCGGTCGTCGCCCTCGTTACTACCCAGGACAAACCCGGCGATCACTACGTTTCCGCCCGTGCCGACCCTGGCCCGGGTGCTGATGTTGGCCAGTTTCGAAGCGGCCGCGGTATCGAGGTCATAGACTTCGAATAGGGCAATGCCTGCACCGGTGCCGTTCCCACGGATGATGGCGGTGTAAGCGCCCGGAGGCAGAGTGGCGTCGATCGCAGCTTCCAGGTCATGTGTCGGGGGCAGGCCGTCGGCCTTGATCTGGGCTTCCTGAGAATCTCTCCAGTTGTTGTTGGTAATGGTCCCGAACGATCCGGGGCCATGCACTTCCAAGGTTGGGTCGGTCAGGACTTCCGAGGCGGAGAATCCGAACTTCGTCAACGATGGTCCGATTGCCCGGATGATGACATGCTTGGGCGCGCTGCCGGTGATGATGAACCCGCCGATACCAGCGTTGTTATCTCCCGGAGCCACGTGCATGCGGGTCGACAGATTCACGGCCTGTGAGGCAGGGGTTGGTGTTGGCGTGGGAGTCGGCGTTGGGGTCGGAGTTGGAGTCGGGGTTGGGGTGGGTGTCGGCGTCGGCGTTGGTTCCGGCGTCGGGGTCGGCGTTGGCGTCGGGGTTGGCACCGGCGCAACGTCATCATTAGTGATCGTCCCCTGGCCCTGGTTGTCGGTAATGGCCCCGTTGCCGGCGTTAGTCAGGTTGACGAAGAATGTCTCGTCACCCTCAACTTCGGTGTCGCCGTTTACCGGAACGCTAATCGTCTTGCTCGTTTCGCCCGGAGCAAAGGTCAAAGTCCCACTCACGGCCGTATAGTCGAACGGGGTCGTGGCCGTGCCATTGCCAGTGGCATAGTTGACGGTCACCGTCCCCGGGCTGGTCCCTGAGAGTGAAACGGTGAAGTCTGCATTCGAGAATGCGCTGTTCCCTTCCGCGACCGCAACGTCATTGATGGAAATTCCGGCCGGAACGGTGGAGCAAACACTTACGTCATTTAAGATGGGGCTCACCATGGGATCGGTCGAAGTAAAGTAAGCCTTGTACTTCAAATACCGATTGCCGCTAAACTGACTGATATTAGCCGGACTGGTTGTGTAGAAACTGCCGGCGGTACCATCGGGTCCGACAAAGTTAAATGGGCCACCAAAGCTGTTGCTGCCCGCCGCCTGGAACCTCAATGTCGTGTTCGCGGGGACCGAGGCGGTCCAACTCATCGTGCTCCAAATGGTCGATCCCGCCACGGGCGGATTCGAATCCTTCACCGAAGAAACAAAATCGCCCGCCGCGGCGAAGCCAGTTTGGATATAGGTGATGAAGCCGATGTCCGTGGTGACCCCCGATGTGAGTGGTGTGGTCCAGGAGCCGCCGCTGTCGGTAGACTGGACCCGCGCCCCAGGCGGATAGACGTCGGTCGCGCTTCGCGTAACCGCGTTTGTTCCCGCCGAGGGATTTGTCGCGTTTCGGATAACCAGGGCATACTGGACTCCCGCGGTCACGGTGACGGGGGTGGGAAAGTTGAAGGTGAAGTAACCGCTCGCGCCGCTCGTGCTCGTCGCCATCGTGACGGCAGCCAAATCAGCGCCGGTTGGTAATCCGGCGGCCGTATTACGAACGGACACCGTGACCGTTGGAGTCGTGCCGGTGCAACTAGCACAGAACAGACTTATGTCGACCTTAGCCAACTGGCCGGTGACGGCTGGGGTAAAGGTCTGTCCCAGCCAACCGGCGGTACTAATCCCGTTACCGCTCGTACTCAGCGTTTGATTCTGCTGGTCGGGGTTTGCGGCGTTCAACAAAATGACGTTATCAGGATTGGTCGTCACGTCAGTGGCATTCGTCGCGCCGCCCTGGAAATCGGCCTGCGTGGTGTCAGTCGCACAGGCAGAACCAGCCGCGGGCGTGCCCGCGTTTTGCAGGATAAACGTGGTCGTGCCAGCGCCCGGCACCGTCGCATTCATGGAATGGAATCCAGGCACTCCATTCGCATTGAGAGTGGGTGGCGCTATCGCGACGCCCAGGGCGTCCGTGGTGGAGGTAGCGAAACGGGTGCCCGTGCTCGAGAACGTAGCGCCCGCGCCTGCGCTATTAGGATTGACCGTCCAGGTTACCGTTATGCCGCTGACCGGAGGAGTTACCATCACGGTGAACGGAAGAACAAACGGGCCGTTAACGACCGCACTTTGATTGTCGCCCGTCGTCTTCGAAATGGTCTGGGGCAATGTCCTCGGCACCCAGCCGATGTCGCTCATTTGGGAGAAGGTAATATCCTCCGGCGTCGTAACCTCGTGGGTCAGGTCGGGACTGATGGCCGGCTCCATCAACTGATTCGGGCTCGCAATGGTATCCCAGTGAGAAACTGAAGATCCTCCCGAGAAAGGATTAGGGCTAAACAATAACATTTTCCCAAAGGCATCCGCACCGGCGCGCTTGTTCATATTGAGCAGGATGGTACCGTTGACGGTCCCGGCGAGTTGCGCCTTGATCGTATTTCCGTCCGTTTGGGTCAGAACGACCGTGGGGATGGTGATAGCAGTCATGATCGCGGGATCGTCGCCGAAGCTGGGAGCAGGGCTGCCTGCTACGTTGTTCACCACAATCACGCCAAGTGCGCCGGCATTCTGCGCATTGAGCGTCTTGGTCTTCGCGCTGCAGGTGCCGCGATCGACAATGGCGATATTTCCCGCTATAGCGGCCGCGTTCGTAAAAGCTGAGCAGCCATCAGTGGTCGTCGGCCCCGCCCCGTCGGCCGGGTCCAGCGCCTGAACAATATTTGCGGTCACGCCCGCTGCGCTCGGAGGGGGTCCGAACGCCACCGTAGTCGTGTCATAGTCCCCTGCGATAATTGCGGGCGAGTTAATGCGAACCACGGGAACGCCGAAGGCCAGGACACTCGGGACATCCGCCTCGACCTGTGGCCCGTTCCAAGCCAATTGACGGGCCTTTATCGCGGACGCCGAGCGCTCTGCATTCGTCATATTGAACCAGCTCTCGCCGGTCGTGTCGTCCACGAGGAACCGATCGTAGATGGAGGCGAAGCCAGCCAAGCGGGCCCCAGTTGCGCCATTAGTGAAGTTCTGGAATCCCAGGCCGTGTCCGAACTCGTGCAAAAGGGTCGCCACCAGGTCGGTATTGGCACCGTGATTGTTATCCAGGCCCAGATAGAAAAACACGCCAGTGAAACAACCGGGCTGACCAAGATTAACGTTGGCGTTAACGTTTATTTCATGAACCCCCGGGCCGGGATCAACTCCTGAATACTTGCCGGCCAAGGATTCGTTGTAGAGGGTGCCCGGAAATGGAGCCCCCGGAAAGTCTACGTGAAGAATATTCGCGCCAGCGGAGGCCAGCACGGCGCTGTTGGCCGTACACGTCAGCGCCACCCACTGCGCCCGAATCGTTATCGTGACAGGGCTATCGAGCGTCGCCGCCCATTTGCTGGCCGCGAATTGGAAGGCAATCATTCGCTGCTCACCCAAAGTCGTCCCTGTATTGCCTCCGACCGGCGAAACCGCCGTCGTATCGTTAAAGCCAACGCCTGCTCCGTCGTTGTTCTGGATCACAATCGTGGCCGCACCAGATGCTGAGGAAACGCCGAGGGCCAGCGCAGCCAGAACCGGAACCAGTGAGCGAAAAATTTGTTTGTTCATAGAATTGTCCGGTTATCGGGCCTAGCGAATATCAGGTTTAGCCGCCGGGAGCGGCGCGGTTCGGGGCTGGCCGCCGACCAGTTCCGGATCGATCTCGAGGAAAGCCGCTGCGGAATCGACGTTATCTACGCACGCTTGCGTTACCGTTCCGTCCGCTTCCCTTTTTGCCATCACCACGTTCTGAAAGCGTCCCTGCAGATCAATCGACGTCATTCCATTCGAATGCCGGACCGGGACCAGACCTTCAGTCGAATTATTCACGAGCTGGACGATGCCTGCCGCCATTTTCTGGGCGTCCTGCGGCGAGAGCAATGGAGGCCCACTGGGGCCAGGGCCTTGGGTTTGGTGCGTAGTTTGGGCCTTCGCCGTCGTCGCGGACGAGATACCCATCGCGGCGACGACCAGAACGATCCCGCCCAAGACGAAGAGGAAGCTGACGAACACACGCAGTTCAAAGAAGGCAGACCGAGAAACATTTTTTCTTTTCATGGGATTTTGCAGGTTTGGTGGTGGAGGCCGACTTTTTTCTCCGGTGACGAGAAAAAGGTCAAGCAGTATATTATTTGTTCTGGAAAGTGACTGAAATGTAATCCTGTTTCTTCGACCGGGAAAAAAAGGTCAAAAGCGTATGGGTGCATGTGAGCGATAAGAGCGGCCGAGATCCGCTTCGTCATCGATCAAATGGCGGGGGGTAACCCTCCCGTAACTTATCTTAGGAACGGCTAACCGCTCAGGCCCGAGAGATTGAAAAGCCTGAAGGAACGCTACCCGGGAGTTGCAACACCGTACGTAGCGAGTCTGCGAACAATTCAATAAGGAAGGGTGATTCGGGAGGACGAGATCCGCTCGAATATCCGCAGCGGACTAGGGCGAGGGCGTGGGAGAAGGCGACGCCTGGGCCGCTTTCTCTCTTTCCTTGGCGACGTTGGCGGTCGCCTGCTGAAGGCGTTCGGCGTCCTTCTGCAGGTTCGGATTGGGCGTAGGCGTCGCTTTAACGACAGTGCTCTCTTCAGAACGCGAACAAGCCCCAAGGATCAGGCAGCAGGAAAGGGCGATGGCCGTGAGAATGAGTTTCATGATGAAAGAGTAGGTTTATTCGCTGTTGGACCACTGCTAGCGCGGACGCGCGTTCTCAGCAACCGCGAAAAGTGGAGCGCCAGAGGCAAGCAGTGGCAGCCACGCCTTCTTGTTACTCCGCCGCGAGCCGGTAGATTAAGCCAAATCCGCCTCCCGGCCGTTGCCTGCGCCGACGCAGTAATTTGAACTGATTGCATGTCCTCGAGACAAATGGTCGTGACCCTGTTCACTTTACTTTTCTGCTTCGCGGTCACGGCCACTCCAGGCGTGGCGCAGCCAGATTCAGGAACAGGCCTTGAAGGGGAGATTCGGATCGGACCGACTCGGGGTGGGCCGGAACGCATTGGCGTGCCCAATTCCAAGCCGCTGGCCCATACCGCCTTTGTGATCAAACGGGACGAAAAAATTGTCGCGACCTTTGCGACGGACGAGCAAGGGCGGTTTCGGGTATTGATTCTCCCGGGGAAATACACCGTTTCCAAGGAAGGTATAAAAGGGAAGATAGGACGCTACGGTCCCTTCGAGGTGGAAATCGTTGCCGGCCAGATCACCAAAGTCCGGTGGGAGTGTGACAGTGGTCTGCGTTGAGCCGGATTACGTTTCGACAACTCGGAAGGCCCGCCTCGGAAACAGGATTACGCCGGCGCCACCGTGAGCGTGGCCGGGGGTTCCACCCATTTCCCGTGCTCGCGAATCAGATCCTGCAGTCGCTCCACCGCGTCCGCTTCCGGGATGTTGAATTTCACGGCTGTTTTGCCGACGTAAAGATTCACCTTCCCGGGCGCGCCGCCCACGTAGCCGAAATCCGCGTCCGCCATTTCTCCCGGCCCATTCACGATGCATCCCATGATGGCGATCTTCACGCCCTTGAGGTGCGAGGTCGCCTCTTTGATGCGCGCCGTCGTCGTCTGCAGATTGAAGAGCGTCCGTCCGCACGACGGGCAGGCGACGTAATCGGTTTTGAAAATGCGCGAGCCGGCGGCCTGCAGAATGTTGTAACTCAGGCGCAACGCCTGCCCCGGCGCTTCTTCTCCCTGGATCAAGACCGCATCGCCAATCCCGTCGCAGAGAAGCGAGCCGATATTGGTCGCCGACGCTCAGCAGCGTCGTGCAGAAACTTCCCTTCCGTTCCGATCCTTCATCGCCTTCAAATTCATCCTTCAGAAGAATCGGATGCTGCGGCCGCGATCTTCGCCGCAAGCAAGCGAAACGCTGTGATCACCGGCATCGCCACATCGTCGCGCACCGTGACGAATTGGCGGCTTCCGATTCCGATTCAGTTGCGCGATCGCCGCATCGTCCCGCGGATCGACTTCTACGACCTCCGCCGTTTCGTAAACAATCTCCGGCTGGTAATCGCCCATGCCGATCGAGCTTGTGCGCGACCTTGTCGAAATTCGCCTGCCTGACGACGACGCGCATCAGTTCTTCTCCGCCTAACTTGCACTCCACCACGCTCGATCGTGCTGCGATCGCCCGGCGCTGATACTCAAACGGATTGTAGGGCAAGCGCTCCGCTTGCCCCGTCGTTTTCGTCCGGCAGGGTCGACTCGCGGCGACCGCCTGCCCTACAATAGCGCGCCAGCGCTCGCGCCACCGGGATTTCGTGGATGCTGTCTTCCGTGAGCGAAACGCGAATCGTGTCGCCGATTCCATCCCGCAAGAGCGAGCCGATGCCGATCGCGCTCTTGATCCGCGCGTCCTCGCCTTCGCCCGCCTCCGTGACTCCAAGGTGGATCGGATAATTCCAATCCTCTCCCTCTTCGCGCAGACGCGCCACGAGCAGCCGATACGCGTTGATCATCACCTTCGGGTTGCTCGACTTCATCGAGAAAACGAACGCGTGATAATCGAGGTCGCGCGCGATGCGGGCGAATTCGAGCGCGCTCTCCACCATGCCGAGCGGCGTATCGCCGTAGCGGTTCATGATGCGATCGGAGAGCGAGCCATGGTTCGTCCCGATCCGCATGGCGCGGCCCGAGCTCCTGGCAACAGCTTGACCAGCGGCGTGAAGCGTTCGCGGATCCGCTCCAGCTCCGCGGCGTACTGCTCGTCGGTGTATTCGAGAATCTTGAACTTCTTCGAGTCCGCGTAATTGCCGGGATTGATCCGGACTTTCTCCACCCACCTGGCCGCTTCCATCGCGGCTTCGGGTTTGAAATGAATGTCGGCCACGATCGGCACCTCGCACCCGCGCTCGCGCAGGCCGCGCACGATGTGCTGCAAATTCGCCGAATCCTTCACCGTCGGCGCCGTGATGCGCACGATCTCGCAACCTGCTTCCGCCAGCTCGACCGTCTGGCGCGATGGACGCTTCCGTGTCCATCGTGTCGCACGTGATCATCGACTGGACCCGAATCGGATTCGCGCCGCCGACGCCGACGCGGCCCACCATCACCTCGCGGGTGGCGCGGCGTTGGTAGCGATACGGATTTTCGCAGTAGTTCACTGCTTGCCCTTGGGTGGACTTCAGGGTGAAGGGGCCGCCTTCTCCGCTGGAGGCGATTCTTTCCGGGAGGATTTCTGGTCGCTCCTTGCCAAACAAATCGCCAATATCGAAGAAGCTGATGTAGAGCATGTAGCCGATGATGAGCGTGGCGCAGGCGGTTTGCACCCACTCCAGGATCCTCATGTTTACCGGCTTTCTCCGGACACTTTCAATGATGGCCAGGACGATGTGTCCGCCATCCAGCACCGGAATCGGCAGCATATTGAGGATCGCCAGGTTGACGTTGAGGATGACGCTAAACCAAAGCGCGAGCTTCCAGCCGTTCTCGCTCTCGAACAGCATATAATAGATGCGCACGATCATGATGGGGCCGCTCATGTGCTGGAGCTTCACGTCCGAGCTGGGCGACGCCACGGCGCCGAGCGTCTGAGCGTGCTGGTAATGCTGTGATAAACCTGCTCGACCGGATCGGGATGCGAGAGCGACAACCGCCCGCCCCCATCCCAATAAATTCCAATCCGCGGCTTCGTGACTCCTTCGGACTCGATTAACGTGGGCCGCATCTTGAGCTGCAACTGTTCGCCGCCGCGGCGCACATCGACCGTCAGCTCGGCATTCGGATTTTTCTCAATCTCGTCGACCAGGGAGAGCGCGTTGAAAATGCGCTGGCCATTCACGCCGGTGATGACGTCGCCCGGCTTCAGCCCCGCCTTCTCCGCCGGCGAATCCTTTTCGATTCCTTCGATCGCCGGCGTCACCGCGGGCTGAATCATGACCTGCCGCGTGCTCTTCCGCCGCCAGCCGCTCGTCTCCGCGATGTGCGGCACGACATCCATGGTCAATGACCTGGCCATCCCGCTCGACCTTGAATGGAATCGAGGGCCCTTCACTGCGGACGACGTTCCAGACGACGCTGTTGTTCATTCCAAAGAACCGCGAGACGCGCCGGCCATCGACCTCCAGGATTTTGTCCCCGGGCCGCAAGCCGGCTTTCGCCGCAGGCGAATCCTGGTGCACGTAACCGATCACAGTCGTCAGGTCGGACTCGCTGACCGGATGGCCGACAGCCCAGACGACGCAGGCGAAGAACAGCGCCAGCAGCAAACTGAAAAGCGGTCCCGCAACGGCGACGATAATTTTATCGAGCGCGGAAATGCGCGGGAGCGCCGCGCGGTCGACGTCGGCCTTGCCTTCGATCACGTCCATCGGGGCGAGCTGCGGCAATTTCACAAACCCGCCGAAGGGGAGCGAGCCTAGCGAGTACTGGACGCCGTTGATGGTCTTCTTCCAGATCGGTTTCCCGAACCAGACGCCGAAGCCCTCGATGTAAAGCCCGCGCCAGCGCGCCGCCAGGAAATGCCCCAGCTCATGCACGACGATGAGCAGATTAAAGAGGATGATGACCTCGAGGAGGATGAAAACGACGCGCAGAATATGCCAGAGCATGAGTGTTATTTAGGCCGCGGCCAGCTTCCCTGCCTCTCCCCTGGCCCATTGATCGGCCCGCAATATTGCATCGAGATCGGGGTGCGCAACGTTGCTGTGCCGGTTCATGACCTGCTCGACCGTTTGCCAGATGCGCGGGAAGGAAATCTTGCGTTCAAGGAAAGCTGAGACCGCGATCTCGTTCGCCGCGTTCAATACCGCCGGCAACGTGCCGCCGGCCTCTCCCGCCCGCCGCGCCAGATTCAAGGCCGGGAAATCGTCGTAGCGCGGCGTCGCGAAATCGAGCTGCCGCAATTTCCCGAAATCGAGCGGCGGCAATGAATTCGGCGACCCGCTCCGGCCAGGTCACCGCGTATTGAATCGGAAAACACATGTCCGAGTGGCTCAGTTGCGCGAGCACCGATCCATCGCTGAATTCCACCATCGAATGCACAATGCTTTGCGGATGGATCACCACTTCGACCCGCTTCATCTCCACCCCAAAGAGCCAATGCGCCTCGATCATCTCCAGCCCCTTATTAAAGAGCGTCGCCGAATCGATCGTGATCTTCGGCCCCATGTTCCAGGTCGGATGCTTCAACGCCTGCTCGACCGTGATCGCTTCAAACTCCCTCGCCGCCCTTTCCCGAAACGGACCACCCGACGCCGTCAAAATCAGCCTCCGAACATCCGCTCTTCGTTCGACGTTGGACGTTGGACGTTCGGACGTTCGGACGTTCTCTTTGAGAATCGAGGCATTGAAAAATCGCATTGTGCTCACTATCCACCGGCAAAATCTGAACCCCTTTCCTCCCCGCCTCCCGCATCACGATCTCCCCCGCCATCACCAGGATCTCCTTGCTCGCCACCGCCAGGTCCTTTCCCGCTTCAATCGCCGCCAGCGCCGGCTGCAATCCACCCGTCCCCACCACCGCCACCAGCACCATCTCCGCCTCCGCGAGACACGCGATTTCGACCAGTCCCTTTTCGCCCGAGAAAATCTGCGGTTCGTATTCAAGCGCCGCGCGCAGTTCTGCGATCTTGGATTCATCGACCAGGCAAAGCGCCTTCGGCCGGACCCGATTCGCCTGCGCCGCCAGCTTTCGCGCGTTGCTGTTCGCCGCGAGACCGACGATCTCCATCCGCTCCGGAATGTCGTGCGCCACCTTTAGCGCGCTCTCGCCGATCGACCCCGTCGCGCCGAGCACGACCACGCGTTTTCTTCTCATCTGGCAAGAGAATCGTTTCTCGCGGCCGCTTTTAGTCCAGCCGAATGACGAGACGCAGATAGAAAAACAGAAGCGGCGCGGTGAAAAGGAGACTGTCGACCAGATCAAGCGCCCCGCCGATTCCCGGCAAAAGACTCCCGGAATCCTTCACCCCGGTGCTGCGCTTGATGATCGATTCCGCGAGATCGCCGATGACCGCGGCGAAGCCAAGCATCAGGCCGAGCACGGTCGCGTGCGTCCAGTTCAGGGCCGAAAGATGCACCGGCATGAGCTTGAACATTCCCCAGCTCGCCAGGAGCGAGAAGAAAAGCGCCCCGAAAAAACCTTCCCAGGTTTTCTTCGGGCTGATGTGCGGAATCAGCGGGTGGCGTCCAATCAGGCTCCCGGTCAGATACGCGCCCATGTCGCTGAACTTGGTGATGGCCACCAGATAGAGAACGTAAAACTGGCCGGTGACCGCGCCGGTCGGCGAACGCGGCACGACGTAAACGATTTTGGTGATGAAGTTGTAAAGCCAGAGCACATAAAGCAGTCCGAAGATCGTGTAGGCCATCGTCCGAAGCGGCGCGTCGTCGCGAAGGCCGTCGAACATCTGGCGCGTGAAAACCGTGAGGAGGAAAAAGAGCAGCACCGCCATCTCGAAGTCGTAGGAATGCCCGGGCCCGATCGCGCGAGAAGTAATAGAAACTGCCGCACAACATCACGGCGCCGCAGATCATGGCCGTGATCTTGAAATTCGGCAGGCCCTTGTGATCGAGCATCCCGTAAAACTCCCAGAGCGAGAGCAGGCCGAGCGTTCCGATCAGCGCGAAGAAAGCGATCTCGTAGCCGGAAAAGATGATGCCCAGCGCGATCGACCAGAGGACGAGCGTGCTGGCGAAACGAAAAACAAAAACAGAGCGCGGCGTGGACGGTTTTGCCGCGGTGACGCGCTCGAGCGTCTCGGCCATTCGCGCACAATCCGAAATGATGCCGCGAAAGGCAAGCGCAGAACCGGCGAACGTTGGCATCCGCAGATGGACGCAGACCAGTATTGGAACTTCGCGGAATCTGCGAATCTGCGGACCACTCTCCTCAGAACAGGATTGCGCCACTCGCTCGCTCATTTAGTTTGGGCGCCGTGAGCAAGACGATGCAGGCCCTGGTCAAACGCAATCCCGAACCGGGACTCGGCCTGGAGGAAGTGCCCGTTCCCGAGATTGGGCCTAACGATGTCCTGATTCGCGTCCAGAAAGGGTCCATCTGCGGGACCGATGTCCATATTTATAACTGGGACGCCTGGGCTCAGAAGACGATCCCCGTGCCGATGGTCATCGGGCACGAATTCGTCGGCACCATCGAGAAGGTCGGCAGCGCCGTGCGCGATTTTAAGGAAGGCGAGCTCGTCACCACGGAGGGACACATCGTTTGCGGGCATTGCCGGAATTGCCTCGCCGGCCGGCGGCATCTTTGCCCGAACACGAAAGGCATCGGCGTCAATCGGCCCGGTGGCTTCGCGGAATACGTTTCTGTTCCGAACACCAATCTCTGGCGCTGCGATCCGAAGATTCCGCTCGATGTCATTTCCTGCTCCGACCCGCTCGGCAACGCCGTCCACACCGCGCTCTCCTTCGACCTCGTCGGCGAAGATGTGCTCATCACGGGCGCGGGGCCGATTGGTTGCATGGCAGTGCCGATCGCCAAAATGGCGGGCGCGCGAAAAGTGGTCATTACCGACGTGAATCCCTATCGCCTCGATCTCGCGCGCAAGATGGGCGCGACCCTCGCGGTCGATGTCCGCGAGCGAGACCTGCACGATGTCATGCGCGAGCTCGATATGCACGAAGGCTTCGATGTCGGCCTGGAGATGTCCGGCAATCCGAAAGCGTTTACCGACATGCTCGACGTGATGGTCAACGGCGGACGCATCGCCATGCTCGGCATTATGCCCGGCAGCGCGGCGATCGATTGGAACCTCGTCGTCTTCCACGGCCTGACGATCAAAGGAATTTACGGCCGCGAGATGTTTGAGACGTGGTACAAAATGACCGCGCTAATTCAGAGCGGCCTCGATATTTCGCCGATCATCACGCACCGCTTCCCCTACACCGATTTCCAGGAAGGCTTCGAGCTGATGAAGTCGGGGAACTCGGGGAAAATCGTGCTCGATTGGGCGGCGTAACTTACCCGTTCTGTCATCCTGAGCTGGCGCAGCGTAGTCGAAGGACCTCTTACTCTGCCTTGCAGATGCGGCGCTATTCCTCGCTTCGCTCGCTAAAGTCAGAGATCCCTCGGCGAGCTCGGGATGACAGAAAGCGGTTGGCGACAACTTTCGCCAGTTATTCCAGCCTCGCCGCTGCAGCGTCGTCGCCCTGAAGCTCGAGGACCATGCGGCGAATGTGACGATAGCCTTGATGTCCCTGCAGCAGGCGCAGACTGGCCGCCGGATCGCCCCACTGAAGAATCTGGATGTTCTCCTCGCGCGCGCCCCAGGAATTCATCGCGCTGCGGGAAGGCATGTAGAGGTCGATCGTGTTCCGCCCGGCCAAAGCCCAGCCGTAATCATCAATCCGATAAACCTGTCCGGTGGAAATAAGGCGAAAGGTCGTTCCCGCCGGCCAGCGTGACCAGTCCGCCGCGGCGCTGCCGATCTGCGGCTTGGTGGTGACGGTGACGCGCTTCTTTTTTCCGCCTTTCGTCTTCACGATTTTGGTCGTCGTCGTCGGCTTCAGAGAAAACTTTTCGAGCCCGGCGCTCGAATAGGAGGCGCGATGGAAGCCGGGATCGTCGCCCGCTACAGGAATGGCGCGCGGCGTGTATTCCGCGCGGCGGACCGCGCCCCTCGCGGCGCGAAGCCGGCCGCCGAGCGCGTTGCGATTGCCATACTGAAGATGGTCGGATTCGGTGTGCGTGTAAGCCGTTGTGCGGACATTCTGAAAGTCACGCTTGGCCAACGGGCGGCTCGTACTTTGGGAAGCGCTTTCGTTCGCCGCGCCGATGGAGTAGTTCCGCAAGCCCCCAAAAACAGGGCGCAAACGGAGACGCAGAGAAGAAAAAAATAATCCCGGTTACGCAACGGCGACGTTATTAACAGTTATTCACAACCACATGCAAGAGTATTTTTTGCAGGATTTGATCGGCGCGACAACAACTGATGATGCAGGCGCTCCACTGCCGAGCTGCCTGCATTCTGCCCGCTTCGTCCCTGCCCTCCGCCTTGATTTAACTTTGTCGATTCGCAGCCCGTTCTCGTATTCTCAAATCATGCTCGCGGAATTCGATCAGAGACTCGCCAACACGCTCGCCGAAATCAGGTCGCAAGGCCTCTACAAATCGGAACGCATCATCACCACGCCGCAGGACGCGAAGATCGGGATCGCGGGCGGCCGGCGCGTGCTCAACATGTGCGCGAACAATTATCTCGGCCTCGCCGATCACCCCGCGCTCATCGCGGCGGCGAAAGAGGCGCTCGACACGCACGGCTTCGGCATGGCCTCGGTCCGTTTCATTTGCGGCACGCAGGACATTCACAAGGATCTCGAGGACGAGCTGACGCGGTTTCTCGGAACGGAGGACACGATCCTTTACCCCTCGGCTTTCGACGCAAACGGCGGCCTGTTCGAAACCCTTCTCGGTCCGGAAGACGCCGTGATTTCCGATGAACTGAATCACGCTTCGATCATCGACGGCATTCGCCTCTGCAAAGCGCAGCGGCATCGCTACAAACATAACGACATGGCCGACCTCGAGGCGAAGCTGGTCGAGGCAAAAGACGCGCGGCTGCGCCTCATCGCGACCGACGGCTGTTTTTCCATGGATGGAACCATCGCGGACCTCGGCGCCATTTGTGAGCTCGCGGAGAAACACAACGCGCTCACCATGATCGACGACGCGCATGCGACCGGTTTTCTCGGCAAGACCGGACGCGGCACGCATGAATATCGCGGAGTCATGGGCCGGATCGATATCATCACCGGCACGCTCGGGAAAGCTCTCGGTGGCGCGAGCGGTGGATTCACCAGCGCCCGCAAACGAATTGTCGAGCTGCTCCGGCAACGCTCGCGGCCCTATCTTTTCTCAAACAGCGTCGCGCCGCCGATCGTGGCCGCCACGACGAAAGCGCTCCAACTCCTGAGCGAATCGACCGAGCTGCGCGACAAGCTCGAAGAGAATACGAATTATTTTCGCGCGGCTTTGACCGAGCGCGGCCTGACGATCAAACCGGGCACGCATCCGATTGTTCCGATCATGCTGGGCGACGCGGCGCTTTCGCAGAAATTCGCCGGCCGCATGCTCGAGAAAGGCGTTTACGTCATCGGTTTTTTCTATCCGGTCGTGCCGCATGGCACGGCGCGCGTCCGCACCCAGGTTTCCGCCGCGCATTCCCGCGAAGATCTGGAATTCGCCGTGAACGCCTTCGCGGAAACGAACGCGGAGCTGGAAGTAACATGCCTGTAGTGGCAGCCGTGTCGGCTGCCCGTCCTTAGGGAGCGGGCGACGCGCGCCGCGCCACTACGGGAGTCTACGGTGCAGCGCGATGCTCGAGCCGACCCAGGTCTTCTCCTTATTGAAGTCGACGCCCATCATTTTTCCCTGGCTCATCCGGACGAGATTGTTCACCAGCGTCGGATCCGGGTCTTCTTCCGGCCAGACGAACATCATCCGGATTTCCGCCTTCGATTTCGGGCCGTCCGTGGTCGGCACGAACTCCGCGTATTGAACTTTCTTCTGCAGGATCCATTCGCGCGGCTTCTCCAGCGCCGCCAGTTTTTCGCGCGTCGGTTCCATGTCGACACCCAGCCCGGCAAAGGAATAGAGCGGCTTCAGGACGTAGTCGTCGATCTTTTCGTTCGCCGGAAATTCATTCGCAAAAAAGGCGGGCGAAGTCTGCTCGGTCTTGAGGAAGGGCAGCGAATGTTTGCTGATCCGGAAATACCAGTTGGGGTGGCCGACCCATTTCACGTCGAGATCGTCCTGAAAACGGAAGGGCAGGTTCGAGGTCTGGCCGCCGAATCAACTCGTCGAAGATGACGCGATTATAAATGCGCTCGACGCGCACCGAGCGCCCGTCGCGTTCGTAAAACAATTGCCGGCCACGCTTCTCGAGTTTCGTCAGGCAAACCGAGCGAATGCCCAGCAGGGTTTCTGTCGCCGCGAAATCGATCCGGGTCTTTTGCTTCTCCGGCTCGATCTCGAGCAGGATGACGTTTTCCGCCTGCGCGTCGCCGATAATCGTCCGGCGCAGGATATCGACATAGGCGTCGTCCTTCATCCCGCCAAACGACGAGGTCCAATCCCGCGGAATCGCCGGAAAAGCTTTCCGCAGGCAATGGAGAGCCAGGAGTTGAAATCCGAACAGGCTGGGAAACGCCTGGAGCTCGATCAAGCGCGGCACGAGCCGGCCGCCCTCCGTGCAAATGCCGAAATCGACCACGAGAAAATTTGGGTGGCCTGATTCGCCAGGAACAGCGAGGCCATTCGGAATCGCGTCCTGCGCGTGGCGCGCGAACTCCGGCGTCCGGGTGAGGTCGACCAGCCTCGTCGCCGCGCGCGTCACTTCGTCCGTGAACTCGTCCGTCAAAAAGATCGGCGTCTCCGAAATTCGAAAATCCGCCGGCCATTTTTCGGTTTCGTTCACGCAACGCAAAAGCGCCGCGTATTTCTCCGCCGAAAAGTCCGCGTTGAATTGCGAACGAAGCTGCGGATCCATTATGCCTGATCCGCTTCGAGCTAAGCGCCGTTCGCCTGCTCGATTATGCCGTTGATATGGAGCGGCCCGAGAATGGAGCACGATACCCTTATCGTCAGACGACAATGACTCGATGACCGCGCGGGGGGAATGTAAGCATGATCCACTGTCGGCACAGGATAATCGTGGCCGTCGGATGTCCGGATCGAGAATGGGACAAACGGCACTCGCTCGCAGCGCTTACGGATATCAGCAATCATGCGCCGAATCTTACACCAAAAATTTCCCGCCCTCCATCACCTTCTCGTCGTCAAACCAGATGTCGAAGTCGCGGCCGACGCAGTCGATGTGCGTTTTCGAAACCCAGTCGGCGCCCGTGTGTTCGGAGTAGGGATGGCCAAAGGCAATGTGGATGCCGGGGATTTTTTCATCCTGCAAAATGTTGCCGATGACGTGCGTGCAGGCCGTGTTTGTCCCGACCGCGAACTCGCCCACGCGGTTGCTGTTTTCGTCCGTGCTCGTGTAGGCGCGAAATTCCTCCAGCAGCTCCTTGTTCTCGCACTGCAAATCAACGAATCCGATTGTCCTTCACTTCGATGCGCAGCGGCGTTTCCTGGATGTCGCCGTACTTCTGGCAGAGGTAATCACCCACGACGCCATCCACGACGAAGATTCCGCGGGAATTGGCCGGCGAAGTGAAGATCTCGCCGCCAGGCAGGTTGCCCCATTTCTCCGGCGTGATGATTCCGCTCGTCTTGAGCCATTTCAACGCCGGCGAAAACTCCGCTTCGTAATCGGTGCCGGCCGGCGTCCGGCATTTGATGCGCTCGGCCATGCGGGCGCGTGAGACCAGGCGCTGGCTGAGCGCATCGATCGCGCGAAAATCGGCGCGCATTCCTTCGAGCATGATCTGGCGGGTGATGTTCACCATGTGGCCGTGGCGAATCCGCTTTCGGTTCACGACGGCGCTCATCTGCATGCGGGAGCGCAGCTCGCCGCGCTGGGTTTGCGCGCAAAAAATACTGACCTGCGATTGCTCCAAATCGTCGAGGACGATTCGCGGCATGTCGGTCAACGGCCGCTCCGCGTGTTCTTCCAGGACGAAAACGGAATGTTCCGCTCCGACTTCCTCCACCTCGCACTGGAGCGCCGCCGCGATTTCCCGCGTGGCTTCGTCGGTAATGATCGTGATCCGCTCCTCCGGCTTCACCCGCAGACAATCCCGGATCGCATTCCGCGCGCCGGGCTGAAGTTCGGAATCGATCTCAACGGTGTGGGCGCGGTCGGGCATAAGGTCAGAGAGCGCTCAGCATTACGCGAAAAATGCCTCATCGGCAATCCACCATCCGTATCGGAATTTGACCTAGGTCGTCGCTGCGTTGGGCGGAGCTGCTTCAGTCCTCAAGCCTTCATAAGTCTCCGCCACGATCTGATCGACCACCGCCTTCATATCGTTCGTCCGATGAAACACCTCGAGCTGCCGGTCGGCGCCGGTGCCCTTCGCGCATGATCCGCTCGATGTGCGCCATCTCGCGCTCTGCTCCCGAGCTCGTCCACTTCGGTCGAGACGAATTCGAGCAGCTCGTTGAGCAGAGAACGCGTCTCGACTTCCGTCTCGCGGCCGAAGTCGATCAGCTTTCCCTCGATGCCGTAGCGCGAGGCGCGCCAGCGATTCTCGTCGAGCAACCGGCGGCGATAAACGCGAAAGGTCGTGTTGTGCCGGAGTAATTTGTAGAGCTTCGCGATCACGGCCTGGATCAGCGCGGCGATGGCGAGCGTGTCGTCCACGCGGGATTGCGCATCGCACACCCGCATTTCGAGCGTGTCGAAAAACGGATGCAGCCGGATGTCCCACCAGATTTTCTTCGGATTATCGATGCAGCCGGTTTTCACCAGCAGCTTGCAGTAATCTTCGTACTCGGAGAGCGATTCGAACGCGTCGGGAATTCCGGTGCGCGGAAAACGCTCGAATACTTTCAGCCGATAACCTTTCAAGCCGGTGTCCTGTCCGACCCAAAAAGGCGAGTTGACCGAGAGCGCGTAAAGGTGCGGCAAAAAATAGCGCGCCTGATTCATGACATGAATCGCGGACTCGCGGTTCGGAATTCCCACGTGCACATGCAGCCCGAAGATGAGATTCGCCCGCGCGAGCTGCTGCATGTCCTTGACGATCTCCTTGTAGCGCTCGCCTTCCGTGATGAGCTGGTCGCGCCAATGCGACAAGGGATGCGTGCCGGCGGAGGCGATCCGCAGACCCGCCTTATTGGCCAGCGAAGCGAGTTTGCTCCGCAGCTCGATGACGTGCTCGCGGGCGTCGGTGATCGACTGGCAAATCTCCGTGCCCAGCTCGACGACCGACTGGTGCATCTCGGGCTTGATCTGTTCCTTCAGGAGAACCTTGCCCCCTTCGAGGATTTCCTGGATATGCGAACGCAGCTCGCGCGTCTCCGGATCGACAATCGCGAACTCCTCTTCGATCCCGAGCGTGAAGGTATGGTTCGTGGCGGGCATGTTTACAAACAACCGTTAATCAGCAAGCGACGCAACTGCGCTGTCATCCCGAGCCGCGCAGACGCGAGGACCCTCAGTCGCAGAGAACCTATGCGGAACGCTTACGACACGGCGATACCTCCGAGCATGCTCCTAGTTTGGGAATCTTGACGCCGAGAGTTCCTGCCGTCTCCGCTCGGGATGACAGGCATGAATGACGCTCCTAGCGCCAGGTCGCCCAGACGCACGTTTCGTCACCGCCGCCTGGACAAACTTACCCCAGCTCAAATTGTCGCGGCCGGGCTGGTGTTCCATCGCCTTACGGATCGCCATGTCGGAGACCGCTTCGACGACCCATTCGAAATTCGCCTGGCCCACACTGGCGGCTTCGGCATCCGGCGCCGGGTTGCAGAAATCGATCGCCATCGGCACGCCGTCGCGGATGGCGAACTCGACCGTGTTCAGATCGTAGCCGAGATACTGATTCAGCGTCAGCACACCTTCCTCGACTTTTTGCAGGATCTCGCGCGGGGCCTGCCATTCGGTCTGGTAACGCAAATGATACGGATGCCGCGGCTCGTACGGCATGATGCGCACATTCCGCTGGTCGATCGAATAGCAGCGGAAGTACATGTCGAACTTCACTTCCTCCTGCAACATCATGACGAGCTGCCCGGTCTCGCTGTAGGCGCGGAAAAATTCCTCGGGATTGTGGAGGCGATAAACGTTCTTCCATCCGCCGCCGGCGAACGGTTTGAAGAACGCCGGCCAGCCGACGTACTTGAAAATGCCTTCCCAATCGAGCGGGTAACCGAGATTGCGAAAGGAATTGTCGTTCGTGTCGGGCGGCGGCTGATGCGAAGGGAGCAGCACCGTCTTCGGCACGGCCACGCCGATTTTCGTGGCGAGCGCGTTGTTGAAGAATTTCTCGTCGGCGCTCCACCAAAAGGGATTGTTCACGACGGCCGTGCCGGTGAGCGCCGCGTTCTTGAGCCAGGCGCGATAAAACGGCACGTCCTGCGAGATGCGATCGATCACGACGTCATAGCCACAGGGCTCGCCCTGAACGACTTTGTCGATCCTGACGAACTCGGCCATGATGTCTTTGCCGCCTGTTTTCAGATTCACCCGGTCGACAAACGCCGGTGGGAAACTGCCTTCCTGTCCGAAGAGGATTCCGATTTTTTTCATAGTTTGCTCCATCCGCATGTCATTCCGAGCGAAGTTGAGGGATCGCTAGACTTTCGCGAGCCCCAGCGAGGACCTCGGGTGCTGTCGCACCTCGCAGGATGTGAGGTCTTCGACTTCGCTCGCTGTCAAGATGACAGAAAAACAAGGTTATCAAATTTTCGCCAAATATTGCGGCAGCATGTCGCGCCAGTAATTCCAGTCGTGCCCGCGCCATTTCCCGTCATCGAGCCAATGCTGGATGCCTTTCGCGTTCAGGATTTCCGAGAGGCGATACGATTCATGCCGCGTGTTATCCCATTCGCCGGTTCCGACGATGATGCCCATGTGATTGAATTTCCACGGATCGGAGATGTTCGGCAGATAATCGTAGGGGCTGTTGAAATAAATGTTGTCGTCGTAATAGCCGTCAAAGAAGGAGCTGATGTCGAACGCGCCACTCAGGGAAATGAGATGGCTCACGGCATCGGGATGGCGAAAGGCGATATTCGCCGCGTGATAAGCGCCGAGGCTCGCTCCGCACACCGCGACGCGATGCGCCGAACATTCCCGCCGCGCGAGATCGAACACATCATCCACGATCACCCGCTCGTAGGCCATATGCGTCCGCATCCGGTCGGCCGGATGGATCGCCTTGTTATAAAAGCTGTCGAGATCGGCGGAATCCGGGCAGTAGATCGTGATCTTGCCGCTATCGACGAAGCCGGAGATCGCGTCGGTTAATCCGAAATCCTTGTTCTGCGAATAGCGCCCGAACGAGGTCGGGAACAGCACGAGCGGGATGCCGCCGCCATCGCCAAAGGCGAGCATCTCGAACTCGCGGCTCATGTGGGGCGTCCACCAGCGAATGTAACGTTCGTTCATAGAACTCTGTTATTTCGAGCGAAGTCGCGCGCGAAGTCGAGAAATCTCTCAGGGTCAATTTTCTGCTCAGTTCGAAACATCCCGTCGCGGTGGACAAAGCGTATCTCTTCCGCGATACCTCCTCTTTTCATGCCCGCAAACACACTCACCGGCAATATCCAGCGCCACGCCAATTTCCCTTCGAAGATTCTGGGCAACCGCCGCGATGTCCTCGTCTATCTCCCGCCCGGCTACCGGCGATCCACGAAGCGGCATTACCCGGTGCTTTATCTTCAGGACGGCCAGAATGTCTTCGACGCCGCGACTTCTTTCGGCGGGGTGGAATGGGGTGTGGATGAAACCGCGCAGCGCCTCATCGGCGCGAAATTGATCGAGCCGCTCATCATCGTGGCCATCGCGAACACGGGGGAAGATCGCATCCACGAATACGCGCCCACGCCGGCGCGCATCGATCCCCCGAAGCGCAAACGAAGCAAGGGGCAGCTCCGAAATTACGGACGATTCTTGATCGAGGAGCTGAAGCCGTTCATCGATCGCAAATATCGCACGCGGCGCGAAGCGGAGTTCACCGGGCTCGGCGGTTCCTCCCTGGGCGGCCTGGCGACACTGGTCCTCGGCCTCTGGTTTCCGAATTACTTCTCGCGGCTCGCGGTCATGTCCCCCTCGATCTGGTGGGATGATTGCGTCAGGTTTACGAGATCGTCGACGCACTCGACGAGACCGCGAAACCGCCGTTGAAAATCTGGCTCGATACCGGAACGCACGAGCCGGGCTGGGAACGCGCCGCCGTCTTGCGCGATCGCCTGGTCGAAAAAGGGTGGCGGCTGCACGACGACCTGCATTATCCTCGAAGTCGAAGGCGCCGACCACAGCGAGGGGGCGTGGGCCGGGCGAATCGATCCGGTGCTGCGTTTTCTCTTTCCGCCGCCACCGCCGGCTCCGCCGAAACCGCCGCGGTTCTCCAGCGCGCGGAAGGCGCTTAGTTCGCTTGTGGCGCGGACGAAGCGTCTGGCGACAGCTCGGTAATCGGGGCGAGCGTCTCCGCGGTATATTTGCCCAGCTTCCGAAACTTCTCGTAGCGCTTTTGCATCAACTCATCGATCGGCAGCGCCTTGAGGCGCTCCAGGTTCCGCCGTAGCGCCGACCCCAGATTCGCCGCCGCCAGATCGTGATCGCGGTGCGCGCCCCCTTCCGGCTCGGCCACCACTTCATCCACGACGCCGAGCTCCATTAAATCCTGCGCGGTCAATTTCAATGCTTCCGCCGCTTCCGCCGCATGCCGGCGGTCTTTCCACAAAATGGCCGAGCAGGCTTCCGGGCTGATCACGGAATAATAGGCATTCTCGAGAATGAGGACGCGATCCGACACACCGATGCCGAGCGCTCCGCCCGAGCCGCCTTCGCCAATCACCACGGCAATCGTCGGCACCCGCAGGTTCATCATCTCGCGGAGATTGACCGCGATCGCCTCGGAGATGTGGCGTTCCTCGGAACCAATCCCGGGATACGCCCCCGGCGTGTCGATCAACGAAATAACCGGCAGGCCAAACTTCTCCGCCAGCCGCATCAGGCGCAACGCCTTGCGATAGCCTTCGGGATGGGCGCAGCCGAAATTGCGCTTCACGTTCTCTTTGGTGTCGCGCCCTTTCTGATGCGTGATCACGACACAACGATGCGGTCCGAGCTTGGCCAGACCACTCGGCATCGCTTTGTCGTCGCCGAAAACGCGGTCGCCGTGCAGTTCCACCCACTCCGTGAAACAGCGTCTCACGTAATCAAGCGCGAAAGGCCGCAGAATGTGTCGCGCGAGCTGCACCCGCTGCCAGGCGGTCAGGTTGTCGTAAATCTGCCGGCGCGTTTCGCGGATTTTGGTTTCCATCGCCTCGACCTCGGAATCGAAGTCGAGATCGTGCTGGTCCGAATGGTTCTTCAGGTCCTGGAGCCTCCGCTGCAGCTCCAGGATCGGTTTTTCAAAATCAAGAGGATGAAATTCCATGCGGAGAAGGTTACAAAGTTACAGGAGTTACATAGTTAAAAAGGGAAAGGGAAACTCAGACCCAGCTCCGCAGGCTCCCCTTGTAACGATGTAACTCTTGTAACTTTTACCCGTCAGTCCGTAATGGTGACAGTGGTCTTGCTGTTTACAAGGCTGCTCAGCTCCGCCACATCCGAGGCCAGCAGGCCCAGGCCCGGCGGCGCCGGCTGATTCACGGCGTCCCGGTGGTTGGCGTCCGGCTCGGAAAAAATGAAATAGCCGGGCTGCGCCAGCCGAATCCAGCGCGTGCTCCCGGGATATTCCTTGGTGCCGAAGCCGACTCGCTTGCCGTCTTTCCAGGCGAGGATCTCCGCGACCCGCGTGTTGATGCGCGGCGGCTGCTTGGCGGAAAGCTTCACTGTCTTCACGTGGTAGCGCTTAAAGAATTGCCCGTGATTCAGCAAAATGACGGTCTGCGCCTTGCGTTGGATGAAGATGGAAAAATCGGGACGCGAAATGAGCAGGCGCTGGCCAACGCGGAGCATCGAGTTGGTCAGGTTGTTCGTCCGCATGATCAACTCGGGCGTCGTCTTGGTTTTTGTCGCGATCCTGGCCAGGACGTCGCCGCTGCGGACAATGTATTCCTGTTTCTCCGGCGAAACGTAATCGGAGAAGAGCATCTCGGTGTTCACCTGCCCGAGCAGATCTTTTGCTTCCTCGATGTTCCGGCCGTTCGGGAACCTTTGCATGAACGTCATCAGGGCATCGCGCGCCTCGAGGAGCTTGCCTTCCTGGCGGAGCTTGGCCGCGGCCTGGAACTCCGGGAGGCTGACGTCCGGCACGGGCTCCACCGGGATCTCGCCGCTCTTCTCCTTCTCGATCGTTCGCTGCGGCTTGACGAAGAGGTCGTAACTAAAAAACGCCGCTCCGCCGAAGATCACCACCGCAAGCAAGAGAAGGAAGAGCCACTTCATGAATCAAACTGCCGGGTCCAAAGATGAATCGTGCGTGCGTAACGGCTGGATTCCAGCTCAAATCTTGTAGGGCGTCCAGGTCAGCCCCGAATGCTTTCGGGGTTCACGGAAACGCCCTGCAATTCAGCTCTGCCTGGGAAAAGTTTCCCAGGAGGCGGGTTGGGGCAGCGGATCGCCATCCTTCCCCCACGTGAAGTGGCAATCCTGGCAGTAAAATTCCTTCGGAAAAATCCGCAGGGCGAAAAGAACGCTGGCCAGCCACGGAGTAATGAACTTGCGGGTTAGCTGCGGGTATTCGATCCGCGGCGATTTGCATTGAGGGCACCGGATGGCGGAGCCGACCTCGGGATCGCTCGCCTCCCATTCCACCATCAATTTGTTGGCCGCCTCAAAATCCTCCTCGTTCACCATGACCTTGGCGTTCGCCTGCGGCTCGGACATGAAGGCGACCTGCCGGAGATGTCCTTCACTATGGACATCCGCCTTCAGGCCCGCCTCCTGCAGGCGCTTCTTCAGGTGCTTGGCCTTGGACGGCTCGTTGAATGTCGCGATCGTCACCATAATTTCGCTCCGGCAATTCCCATCAAACATCAACTACTGGCCGAGTGCAAGACTCGCCGGTGGGAACCATTTGTAGACCATGAAATAAATCAGCACGCCGGTGACCGAGACATAAAGCCAGATCGGCATCGTCCAGCGCGCGATTCGGGTATGGCGCTCCCAGCGCCGCCGGAAAACCGGGATCAAGGTCAGGATGACGAGGGGCAGGACCGCGAACGCCAGGAGGATGTGCGAGATGAGCATCGTGAAATAGAGGGGGCGAACGAATCCCTGGGCGGTGAATTGGGTGGAGCGTTCGCCGACGTGGGCGTGGTAGATCACGTAGCCGACCAGGAAAAGGGTCGAGGAAAGGACGGCCGTGATCATGCAGGCGATGTGCTGCCGCCAATGGCCGCGCCGGATGAGATACCAGCCCGCCGAGATGAAGATCGTGCTCACGAAATTGAGCGAGGCGTTGATGGCGGGAAGATCCGTTATCTTCAAGAGGGGCAGAACGTCCAACGTCCAACGTCCAACGTCCAACGTTCAATTCCAGAAGGGCGTTTCAGGAGCGTAGCGGTCAGGTCGAACGTCGCCACATCGGAGGACCTCTCTCGTTGAAACATTGGACGTTGGACGTTGAACGTTGGACGTTTCCCCGTGCCTTCCGTTTTGGAACCAACTCCTCCCTCGCTCGCCCGCCAATTCTACCGTGGCCGCTCCAAGGCGCATCGCTCCCTCTCGCATCGAATCTTGCGGCTCACTATCGTCGGCTTCGTCCTCCTCCTCGCCTGGAGCGGCTGGTATCTGGCCAGGCGCGGTTTCGGAAAAGAATGGCGCCAGCGGGTCGTCGAGGAACTGCACAAACGCGGCGTCGAAGCCTCGGTGCGCCGCCTCACGCTCGATCCCGTCCGCGGCCTGATCGCGCAAGATGTGCGGATCTACGATTTCAAAAATCGGGAAAACACCCTCGCCGTCATCAGCGAAGTCGCGCTCGACATCAATTACGCTGCCCTGCTCCATCGCCAGCCGTTTCTGAACGCCCTGGACGTGCGCGGCGCCGAGCTCACCATTCCAAATCCCGCCGCCGGTCCGGGCACGCCAAAAACGCAGATCAAGGACCTTCGCGCCCACATTTATTTTCCGCCGGAACAAATCTACGTCAGCCAGGCCGAAGGAGTTTTTTGCGGGATCCGCATTTCCGCGACCGGCCAGCTCATCAAACGCAAAGATTACAAACCGTCCGAAGAAATCTCGGATGAAGACTGGCGGCAGCGCATGCTCCTCGTGCAACGGATTGCCGAAGAGCTGCGCAGTTTCACCTTCCCCGGCGCGGCGCCATCGCTGCAGGTAAAATTTGCCGGCGACCTTTCCCAGTTCGAGACCGTCCATGCCGAGGCGACTTTGACCGCCGAACGCTTGCGGCGCGGCGCCTACGAGATGAAGGACCTCGCGCTGGCCGCGGAATGGACGAACCAGACGCTGCAAATCAACAGTTGCGCCTGGGCCGATAACGCCGGGAGTTTTTCGGGGCGAGCGAGCTGGAGCCGCGAAACCAAGGCGGCGGACTTCCAGGGACGGAGCACGCTCGACTTGAAAAGCTTCCTGACCGCATTCGGGTTTGGCCCATGGCTCACTGACATCACGCTCGGCCCGCCGCCGCTCCTCGAGCTTTCCGGCTCCGCGAATTTTGCGGAGGCCGCCCCCAAAGTCAGCGTGATCGGCCGCGCGGAAGTCGAAAATTTCAGCTACCGGACGGTGCCGTTCCTCAAAGTTAAGCGGAGATTTTTCGTGGGACGGTGAACGCGGGATGTTGCGCGGGCTGCGCGTCCGCCACGAATCGGGCGAGCTGACGGGCGATCTGCTGGACGCGCCGAATGATTTCCGGCTCAACGTCGAAAGCGCGATCGATCCCGGAGTTCTCCGCGCGTTCACTTCGCCCGAGCTGGGCCGGTTTTTCGGCGAATGGGAATGGCGGCGGCCGCCGACTGTCCGTCTCGCCTTTCGCGGACCGAGCCGGCTCCCGGCCACCTGGTCTGGCGACGGCACGATCTCGACCCAGCGCACCCGCTTTCGCGGCGCCTGGATGAATTCGGCTACCGCCGAGCTGCATCTCGAAAAAGGCGCCCTCACTTTCGACAAGCTCCACGTGACCCGCGACGAAGGGACCGGCACCGGATCGTTTACCTACGATTTCGTAAAACACGAAGTGCGGTTGCAAGACATCAAGAGCACCCTCCGGCCGACCGATGCGATCCTCTGGGTTGATCCAAAGCTCTTCAAGGAGGTCGCGCCCTACAAATTTCGCCAGCCGCCGACCGTCACCGCCAACGGCGTCATCCATTTCCGCGGCCGGAAGGGAGATCATCTCGAGATCAAGGTCGATGCGGCTGCCGGGATGGATTACGTCTTTCTCGGCAAGACCCTGCCGCTCGATCGCGTCTCCGGGCGCCTCCTTTTCACGGACGGGCGGCTCCAGATAAGCGCGCTCGAGGGTAAACTCTTCAGCGGCGACGTGCGCGGAGGCGCGGACATTTCACTGGAGAAAAACGATCAAACGTTATCGCGCGAACCTCGCCCTGGAGGGAGTCGATTTTCCGAAGCTGGCCGATCTCTATTTCAAATACGAAACCGCGCACGGCCGTTTGAGCGGCGCCTATGAGTGGACCGGCGTGGGCAACGAGCCGCGCAACATGGAAGGCAAAGGCAACGCGAAAGTGACCGAGGGCGACATCTTCGCGATCCCGATTTTCGGCCCACTCTCCGGACTCATCTCAGCCGTCATTCCTGGGCGCCGGTTACAGCCTCGCCCGCCAGGCCAGGGCGACTTTCACCATCAAGGATGGCGTCATTCACACGGACGATTTCAAAGTTTCCGGCAAACTCTTCGGCATGGTCGGGAACGGCGACCTCCACTTCCTGGAAGACAAACTCGACTTCAATATCCGGATCGAAGCCTCCGGCGCCGGCGTTCTCCTCACGCCGATGTACAAACTTTTCGAATACAAAGGCGAAGGCAGCATCTCGAAGCCGAAGTGGCACCCGAAGAGATTCTGAATTGCAGATTTTAGATTGCAGATTGCAGATGGAATGAAACGAGCCGCGCGAAAACGACCTGGGAACGCTCGACCCCAATCTGCAATCGACAATCTGAAATCTGCAATTCTCCTCGGCGCTCACATGTCGATCGGCGGTGGCGTGCATCGGGCGATCGAGCGGTCCTGCTCGATCAACTGCACGGCGATGCAGATTTTTGTGAAGAACAACATGCAATGGTTCGCCCGGCCGCTGCTCCCCGAAGAAATTTCTGCCTTTCTCGATCACACGCAACGCGCCGAGCTGCACGCGGCTTTTGCGCACGCGAACTACCTGATCAATCTCGCGGCCACGAATCCGCAGTTCCACGCCAATTCGATTCGCGCCCTCTCCGAGGAATTGGTGCGAGCGGACCAGCTCGAACTACCCTTTCTCGTCCTGCATCCGGGGGCGCATCTCGGCGCGGGTGAAGCGGCGGGGCTCGCCAAAATTATCGAATCGATCGACACGGTTTTTGCCGGCCTGCCAAAAATCAAGACGCGCCTCGCTCTCGAAACCACGGCTGGTCAGGGATCATGCCTCGGCGATCGCTTCGAACATCTCGCGGCCATTATCGCCAACGTGCGCGAGCCGGAGCGGCTTTGTGTTTGCCTCGACACAGCCCACGTCTTCGAAGCGGGTTACGATCTGGCCACCGAAAAGGCGACGAAGAAAATGTTCACCGAGTTCGATCGCGTGATCGGACTCGGGCGGCTGGCGGCCCTGCATCTGAACGATTCCAAAACCCCGCGCGGTTCGCGGGTGGATCGGCACGAGCATATCGGGAAGGGAAAGATCGGGCTGGAGGCGTTCCGCTTCATCATGCGCGACAAGCGTTTTCGCAAAATCCCGAAAGTCCTCGAGACGCCGAAAGGCAAAGACCTGGCGGAGGATGTCGAAAACATGAAGACGCTGCGATCTCTCCTGTAGCCGCTTCGCTATGCGAAGCGTGAGCCAAGCTCCTCCTTAATGCTCGTGCTCGTGCTCGTAATCGTCTGCTTTCCTTTGCCCGGTTCGATCACGAGCACGAGCAGGAGCACGATTACGAGAATAGCTGTCTATTCCTTCACCCGCTCGATATGCGCGCCGAGCTCGCTCAGCTTTTCATCGAGATGCTCGTAACCGCGATCGATGTGATAAACGCGGCTGACTTCGGTGCGCCCCTCGGCTTTTAAGCCCGCCAGCACCAGTGCGGCGGAGGCGCGCAGATCGCTGGCCATGACCGGCGCGCCGAACAATCGATCGACGCCCGTGATGATGGCGCTCGCGCCCTTCGAGCTGCATATGCGCGCCCATCCGCTTCAATTCCGCCACGTGCATGTAGCGCTGCGGGAAAATGTTCTCGGTGATCACGCTAATGCCTTCCGTCGTGGAAAGCAGCGCGCACATCTGGGCCTGCATATCGGTCGGGAAACCGGGATAAGGCTCGGTGGCGAGCTCGATCGGTTTCGAGGCGCCGTTCGGCGACACCGTGATTGAATTCTCCGCCCATTGAATCTGATAACCGCAGGCGACCAGCGCGTCCGTCACCGAGCTGACATGATCGCGCACCACGCGCTTCACCGTGACCCCCTGGCCACAAATCGCGCCCGGCCACCAGAAAAGTCCCCGCTTCAATCCGATCCGGAATGACGTCGTGCTCGGCGCCGTGCAATTCCTTTACCCCCTCGATGATCAACCGCCGCGTCCCCGCGCCTTCGATCTTCGCGCCCATTTTGTTCAGGAAATTTGCCAGGTCGACGACCTCCGGCTCCGTCGCCGCGCCTTCGATAACGGTGATGCCGTCGGCCAGCACCGCGGCCATCATCACGTTGTCGGTGCCGAGAACAGTTGGGCCGAATTTGCCCGTCAGATTGATGATCGCGCCTTCCAGTTTCGGCGCGAACATCTTCACGTTGCCGCCTTCCACCCGCACCGCCGCGCCCAGCGCTTCGAAACCTTTCAGGTGCAAATCGATAGGCCGGTCGCCAATAACGCAACCGCCCGGCATCGAAACCGTCGCTTCCTTGCACCGGCCGAGGAGCGGACCGAGCACGCAGACCGACGCACGCATTTTCCGCACGACATCATAGGGCGCGATCGATTCAACCGTCTCCGCCGTGACTGTGACGGTGCCGCTGGCCCGCTCCACCTGCGCGCCGAGGTGCATCAGGATTTGCAGCATGTAATGCGTGTCGCTGAGGTCCGGGCACGCGATGGAGAATGCACGATTCCTTGGTCAGCAGGGTCGCCGCCAGAATGGGCAGAGCGGAGTTCTTCGATCCGCTGATCTTGATCGTGCCCGAGAGCGGTCGCCCGCCGTGAATGACAATTTTATCCATACCTGCCAAAGAGGAATCGTTTCACACCCGAATAATCGCGTATCGCTTCGATGTCGTGATAATTTTTCTCGGCCATCAGCGCCGCCAGCTCCTCCGCCTGCCCGAGCCCGACTTCAAGGGCGAGCAAGCCCGCCCGGCGCTCAGATGAGCACGCGCCGCCTCGATCAGCTTGCGGACGATTTCGTCCCCGCGTTCGCCACCAAACAGCGCGATCTCCGGATCGTGCAGCACTTCGCGAGAAAGCGCCGCACGATCCGCGCTCGCGATATAAGGAAGATTCGCGACGATCAGATCGTATACGTCACTGACGTATAGCAACAGATCGCTTCTTGAAGAATTCAACTCGGTTCGACAGGCCGAGGCGTTCGGCATTTTCCCGGGCAAGCTCTAGAGCCTCATTCGAAACATCCGTCGCGGTGACGCTTGCCTCCGGAAATTTCGCGGCCAGGCTGAGCGCGATCACCCCGCTGCCTGTGCCGACATCGAGGATGCGGGATTGCGGATTTGCGAGATTGCGGATTTGAGCAGCTCCACAAGCTGCTCTGTCTCCGGCCGCGGAACGAGCGCCCGCTTATCGCAAAGGAACAGCCGTGCCCGCAAAACTCCACCGTTCCGAGCAAATGCTGGAGCGGCTCCCCCTGCCCTCGCCGCCTGACCAGGTCCCGCAGCGGCGCCAGCTCCTCTTCCGTCAGAGGTCCGCTCGAACTCCAGATAAATCTCGATCCGTTTCCGCTTCAGCACATGCGCGAGCAAATGCTCCGCATTCAGGCGCGGGCTTTCGACTCCGCGCTTCTTAAAGTAAGCGGTGGTCGATTGCAGAACTTCGAGAACGGTCATCGGAGCGACGTGGGTGGCGCGGACAATGTGACAGCGGACCCACCCGGGGCAACAGCGCGTCGTCCTTTCAACCATGACAAAGGCGCAAAAAGGGGTACGTTTGTTTCTCGCGTAAAATGAAGACCCCCGGCCTCGTCCTCTGCCTGCTCGTCTCCATCGCCTCAATGGCGCGAGCAGCCGACTTTACCGTTACAAATACAAGTAACAGCGGCGCCGGTTCCCTTCGCCAGGCGATCCTCGATGCCAACGCGACCGCGAACGCCGGCGGCCAGGACCGGATTATCTTCAACATCCCCGGCCCGGGAGTGCACATCATTGATGTAAGCAGCCAAGCCCTTCCGCAAATCACCAACCCGGTAATCATCGATGGCTACACTCAGCCCGGCGCAAAACCCAACACGCTCTCAATAGGGAACGACGCGGTCATCCTGATTCAGATCGATAACCACAATAACTTCATCGGCACAGGCTTGGACATCACGGCTGGAACGTCGATCGTCCGCGGACTTTCCCTTACTGGATTTGGCTCATCCGGCATTAATCTTGGGAACCCCGGCGCAGCCAATATTGTCGAAGGGAATTTCATTGGGTTGAAGCCTGACGGTCAGTCGGTGGGAAGCAACGGCGGCATCGGCATCAACGTGGGTGTGCCGGGAAACCTGATCGGCGGGACGGCTCCTCAGGCGAGGAATGTCCTCGCGGGCGGCGGACCTTTTCCCGGGGTTGGGGTTTGGGTGAGTCGGCAACCAAACACGATCTCGGGCAATTACATCGGCACGAACGCGTCCGGGACCGTGCCGCTCGCCCACCAGAGAGGCATCCATGTGGAAGGAGTTACTGGAGGCGTGGTTATTGGAGGGACCACCCCAGGCGCGGGCAACGTTATTTCTGGAATGTTCACCGGCATTCAGCTCGGTATTTTCGGTTCCTTTCTGGGTAACCCTTTTGAAGTCCCGGCGAGCGGAGTCGAGATAACCGGCAACCGCATCGGGCTGGCCAGTGATGGACAAACACCCCTGCGTAATAACTCCTACGGGATCTATGTCCTCCGGGGTTCAAACAACTTGATCGGCGGTCTCGCTCCGGGCGCTGCAAACTCCATCGCATTTTACGGTGACTCGGGCGTGGTTGTCGCTCACCCAAACGCGATCAATAACAAAATCCTCTCGAATTCGATCTACGGCCGCGGCCTTGGAATCGCGCTCGGCTTTGGGCCGACTCGCAATGACCCTCAGGATCCAGATTCCGGCCCGAACCGGTTCCAGAATTTCCCCATCATTACTTCGACCAGCATAAGCGGGGCTGGCCTCTCCATTCAGGGGACCTTGAATTCCACCCCGAATACTTCGTTCACCATTCAGTTGTTCGCTCACGGGGCCGATTACTTTCAACCCACGCGAGTCTTTCTCGCGACCGCGAATGCGACCACCGACAATAGTGGCAACGCGAATTTCTCCGCTGCGGTCCCGATGCCATCGGGGAACTTTCATGTCGATGAGCGTTACATTAAGCCGTGAGAGACGATTCCTGGAGCCGCTCCTGGAGATCGGCGGCCTGGAGCGACTTGATCATCTCCTCGAGGTCGCCTTCCATGAAGCGGTCGAGATTGTAGAGCGTCAGGCCGATGCGGTGATCGGTCACGCGGTTCTGCGCGTAATTATACGTGCGGATTTTTTCTTCGCGGCCGCCGGAGCCGATCTGGTTCTTCCGGTGCGCGGAATACTTTGCTTCTTCCTCGCGCTGCTTTTCCTCGAGCAAGCGCGCCCGCATGATCTTGAGCGCTTTCTCCTTGTTCTTTTGCTGGCTGCGGCCGTCCTGACAGCGAACGATCCGGCCGGTGGGAATGTGCATGACCTGCACGGCGGAGTCGGTCGTGTTCACCCCCTGGCCGCCGGGTCCGCCGGCGCGGCAAACTTCGATTCGCAGGTCTTCCGGTTTTAGCTCGAGGTCGATCTCCTCCGCTTCCGGAAGGACGGCGACCGTCGCGGTGGAAGTGTGAATCCGGCCCTGCGCTTCGGTCGCGGGAACACGCTGGACGCGGTGGACGCCGCTTTCGAAGCGGAGCGTCTTGAAGACGTTCTCGCCCGAGACCTTGAAGATCGATTCCTTCAAGCCGCCCAGCTCCGATGGACTCGATTCGAGATCTTCGATCTTTAGCCCGGACGCTTCGGCATAGCGGTTGTACATCCGGTAAAGATCGGCGGCGAAGATGGCGGCTTCGCTGCCGCCCGTGCCGGCGCGGATTTCCACGATCGCGTCGCGATTCTCATTTTCATCCGGAGGCAGGAGCGCGATCTGAAATTCGCGCTCGAGGTCGGCCACCCGCTTTTGCAGATCGGGGATTTCGTCCTCGGCCATGGCCGCCATCTCGACATCGTTCGACTGCCGCCAGCTCGCGGTTCTGGTCGAGCTGCTCGCGCGCGATTTCGAGTTCGTTCCAGCGCGCCAGCAGTTGCTTCACGCTGGAATGCTCCCGCATGATTTCGCTGGCGCGTTTCCGGTTCTCGAACAGCGCGGGATCGGCGATCTCGCGTTCGAGCTGCTTCGAAACGCTCGCGCTTGCGCTCGACTAAGGTGTTGAAGTCCATGGGTGGTCCTGTAACCGCGATCGCGGATCGCGGGTCGGGCCGGGATCGACGATCCCGGCTACAACAATTCAGCTAAGCTTTCCGAGGGGCGCTGGCGCGAGTGGCTTTGGTGCCACCGTAGCGGCGCGCGTATTTCTCGACGCGTCCCGCCGTATCGACAAACTTCTGTTCCCCGGTGAAAAACGGATGGCAGGCGGCGCAGATGCCGATTTTAATGTCCTGCTTGGTCGAGCGTGTGTGGTAGACAGCACCGCACGCGCAGGCGATGTCGGTCTCGAGATACTCTGGATGAATGTCCGCTTTCATGTTTGGAAACGAGGGGCGAACTTAGGCGCGCTCCTGCTCTCGCGCAAGGGATGAAATCGGACGACGCCCTGCTGGCCGCGTGGGAGGCGACGCTCGCGCGGAAAGGCGATGCGCCGGCGGTTTTCGACACGCGCGGCGAGGTCGTGCGGACCTTTCGAGAGGTGGAAAGCCGGGCCCGCGAGCTGGAGGCCGAGATCGGATCCTCCGAGGGCGAAGTTTATCCGATCGATATCGGCAATCATCCCGATTGGCCCTCCCAACTGCTGGCCTCTTTGCGCCGGCGGCTGGTCGCCCTGCCGCTCGAAGGTTCCGTCACGCCGCAACAACGCGAAGCGGCCCTGGCCGTTTGCAACGCATCGGCCGGCGGCGGATGGGGAGAGCGGCCGCCCGTTTTGCTGAAATTAACCTCGGGCACGACGGCCGCGCCTCGCGCCATCCGCTTCCGCAGCGAGCAGCTCGTCGCTGATTGCAATCAGATTTGCGACACGATGGGGATCGGCCCGGACGATCTCAACTTCGGGGTGATCCCGCTTTCCCATTCCTACGGCTTCAGCAACCTGGTTACGCCGTTGCTCGTCCGCGGCGTTCCGCTGGTCGTGAGCCGCGATCGCATGCCGCGCGCCGTGCTCGACGATCTCGCCCGCACCGGCGCCACGGTTTTTCCCGGCATGCCGGTCTTCTACCAGGCCTTTTGCGAAATGGAGAACGCGCCGGAGTTGCCGAAGTTGCGCCTTTGCATTTCCGCGGGCGCGCCGCTGCCCTTGGAGATCGCGAGAAAATTCCGGGATAAATTCCAGCGCTCGATTCATTCCTTTTACGGATCCTCGGAATGCGGCGGGATTTGTTACGACCGCGAGGCGCGCTTGCTGGAGCCGGGCTTCGTCGGCGCGCCCATGCTCGGCGTGCGACTGGACCTGCTCGAGCCGGACGCTTCAGCCAGCCTGATTCGAGTTCGGAGCGCGGCAGCAGGCGACGGTTATTTTCCTGAGCCGGACGAGGAAAAATTAGGCGGCGGATTCTTTAGCCCGGATGATCTGTTGAGCGCGAGCGAAGAGGGCGGCTTCCGTATCGTCGGCCGAGTCTCCGATGTCATCAACGTAGCCGGGAAAAAAGTGAATCCGGCCGAGGTCGAAGCGGAACTGCTCCGCTACGAAGGGGTCCGCGCCGCCGTGGTTTTCGGCCGGAGCTCCACCCTGCGCAACGAAGAGGTCGCGGCCTGCGTGGTGGCGGGCGAAGCGGTTCGGGAAACGGATCTCCTCGAATATTGCCGCGGCCGCCTGAGCGGCTGGCAGGTGCCGAAGCGCATCTTTTTCGTCGACGAAATCCCGGTGAACGAGCGCGGCAAGATGAGCCGCCGCGCACTCGCGCAACGTTTCGGCGCGTAACTGATTTTCCGCGGAGAGACGCTCAATTCGCCGTTCCGCTGCGAATTAATGGATAAATAAGGGAACCAATCATGCGAACAATTTTACTCTCGTTCATCGCGGCAGTCGTGCTTCTCGGCGGATTCAGCAGCTGCACCACCTACGGTCAAAACGCGCAGCGGCCACGGCGTCACGGCTGGAGTGCACTAAAGCGAAAGGAGGGCGCGCTTTCCAGACCGCCCGTTGACGATACATCGGCGGTCTGGAGGCCGCCGCTCCAAGTTGAGCAAGAAAAACTGCTTTCCATTTCTTCGGAAGCAGGCATCTCTAGTTAGGGCGTGTCGCGCGAGCCCAGGCTGGCGCTGACCCCTGCGCCAATTTCTATTGTGAACGAAACGACGCCGACCCAATCCTCTAGCTCCGCCGAACTGGCCGGGCGCATTCTTGTCCTCGAGCCGGACCTCGATCTGGCCGAGAAAATCCGCGCCGCGCTCAACGAAGCCGCACCTTCCGCGGAGGTTGACGTCGCGCCCACCTTGGAAAGCGCCCAGGGCCTCATCTCAGCGCCAAGCCGGATCTGTTTGTCCTCGACGTCGACGCCGTCCCCGATTTGGGCCAGGAGTTTCTTTACGACCTGCGCACGAGCCATCCGAACGCGCGGGCCATCGTCCTCACCGGCACCCACTTTGCCGCGCATCGCGAACAGGCGGCAGGGCTCGGCGCGATTCACTTTCTCGAGAAACCGTTTCCGCACGGCGATTTTGTCGATCTGGTCCAGGCGCTCCTCTCGCCCTCGAGCAAACCGGACGGCGAAAAATTCCAGGGCACGCTGAGCGACCTGCACCTGGCCGACATTATCCAGCTCAAATGCATGAGCGGCTCTTCGGCGGCGCTGCAATTCACCGGGCCGCAAGGCGAGAAGGCGCGCGTCTATTTCGAGAGCGGTCAGGTCCGGCACGCCACCGCGCCGGGCAAGGAAGGGGTCGCGGCGTTTAACGAGATCGTGAATTGGAAGGGCGGGCAGATCTCGGAAGTTTCCGGCGCCGGCGAGGTTCCGCGGACCATCGATCTCGACTGGCAGATTCTTCTTATGGAAGCAGTGCGCAAAATCGATGAAACCCGCGGAGCCGAAACAGCCGTCCCCGCGCGCGCCTGCCGCGAGCAGCCAGCGAAAAGTCCTGGTGATCGACGACAGCCTGATGCTCCTCAGTTTCGTGAAGGAAATCTTGTCGGAGGCGAACTACCAGGTGAGCACCGCGCCGACGGCGGAGGAAGGCCTCGCCCAGGCGGCGAACGATCCGCCCGATTTGATCCTGCTCGATTACGTCCTGCCCGACATGAAGGGGGACGACGTTTGCCAGCGCCTGTCCGACAACGCCGCGACGGCGAAAGTATCCATTATATATATGTCGGGTTTTGGGACGGACCTCCAGCCGGACCAGATCAAGAGCGCCAATGTGATCGGATCATTGAACAAACCATTCACTTCTGATCTCTTAATCAAAACGGTGGAAAACCTCATGCCCAAGGATACGAGCGAACCGGCGCAGCCAGAATCGCAAACCATGGAGGCCGAGCCGCCTCCGTCGACCCCCGAAGCCGCCTGGCAGGAGCCGCAGCCGGTCGCAAAGGAGGAATCTCCTGGGCCGCGCCAGCCGTGGCAGGATCAGGAGCCGGTGGCGAAGGACGAACCTGCCTGGACCGAGCCCGCCTGGACAGGAGCCCGAACCAAGGACGAACCTGCCTGGACCGCGTGGAAGGAACTGAGCCGAGTGGAGAACGCACGGAACCGCAACCTCAGCCCGCCGCCGAGGATGCAAGTGAACCTGCCTGGCCGAAAATGAGCGAAGCCAATTTGGATCAGCCTGCCGAAACGGCCGAAATCGCCTCGGCGGCCGGCGCGACCAGCGATGCCTGGTGGAGCGCCCCAGTCTCGTCCACTTCCGCTTCTTCCTGGGAATCTCAACCGACAACCGCCCCTTCCACTTTCGAGTCCCCCGCCGCCGCGCCGGCCGCATTTGAAAGCGCGGCCGAGGAACCGCTTCCGCTGAACGGCGCGTTTTTCTCCGGCGACACGAGCTTCTTTTCGCTCAACGGCGCGCTCCACACGATCGGCAAGGAAAAGCTCACCGGCACCCTGCGTTCGTTCTGGAACAAGGCGAGCGTCGACCTTTACGCGAACAAACGGGGAGATCATCCTCGCCACGACGCGCGATCCTGCTCTCTATTGCCCGGAAGCGCCGATCACGCTCGTCAACGTGGACGCGGAACAAACCGAGCAGGGCCGGGCGGAGCAGCGCGAGACCGGCTGCCCGCTTTTCCTCAACCTCTCTCGACAGGGGTTGATCCTGCACGAGCCGGCGGTGCAACTGGTGCAGCATTACGGCCAGAAACTTTTCGCGCAGCTTTGGACGGCGAAGAAGGTGCGCTTCGTCTTCGAGCAGAGCGACGCGCTGCCGGAGTTCTGCAAGGAAGTTCCGGGCGAAGCCGATATCGACCATTGGGCGCTCAGCACTTTGCGCTGCATCCAGCTCGGGGAACTCAACGACGAGAAGGAGATCGAATCCGGTTCCATCCCCGCCTACACGCGCGACGGCTACGACCGGGTGCAAAAACTTCGGCTCACCGTGGCGGAGGCGCAGTTCGCTTCGCAATTCAACGGAGTCCGTTCCGTCGCGCAGATCGCGAAAAATCTCCGGCTCGATTTCAAATTCGCGCGGCTCACGCTCTTCCGCTTTCTCGCGCTCGAGATCGTGGAATGCTGGCCGCCGGCCGTGGTCGGCGCGAAACAGGAGAAGCGCGGCCTTTTCCAAAAGCTCGGGTTCGGCGAATAGCTTCGGCTGGTGAGTGATGCAGCCGAAAACGGAATCTTCGACGCCGGAAGAGCCGTCGAAAATTATCGACCTGCCGAGCTGCGTCTGAGAACGGGCAGCATTCGCGCTTTTCCGCGCCGGAAAATTTCATCAATCGCGAGCTGAGCTGGCTCGAATTCAACCGGCGCGTTCTCGAGGAAGCGCAGGACCCGACCCAGCCGCTGATCGAGCGGGTCAAGTTCCTCACCATCTTCAGCTCGAACCTCGACGAATTTTTCGAGATCCGCGTCGCCGGCATCAAGCAGCAGATCGAAAGCGAGACGAGCGACGTGGGGCCCGATGGCTTGAGCCCCACCGAGCTCTTCAACGCCATCCAGCGCACCGCGCGGGAGCTGGTCGCAACCGAATACGCGCTTTGGAAAGAGGACATCGCGCCGGCGCTGGCCAAGAACGGCATTCGCGTGCACGACGTCGCCAATCTCAACGCGAAACGCTCCGCCTGGGCGCAACGCTATTTCCGCGAGGAAGTTTTCCCGATGCTCACTCCGCTCGCCGTCGATGCGAGCCATCCCTTCCCGCAGCTCCTGAACAAGAGCCACAATCTGCTGGTGCGCGCGCGAAGCCAGCGCGGCGGCGAGATGCTCCACGCCATCGTCCAGGTGCCGCGCGTCCTGCCGCGGTTGATCCTGATGCCGCGCGGCAAAGGCGAGGACGAGCCGTGGGACTACATCTATCTCTCCTCCCTCATCAAACATCACATCGCCGATCTTTTTCCCGGCCTGATTCTCGATGGCGCGCACGCCTTTCGCGTGACCCGGAACAGCGATCTCTACATCGACGAAGAAGAAGCCGACAACCTGCTCCGCAGCATCGAGCAGGAACTCAGGCGATCGAGCCGCGGCGACGCGGTCCGGCTCGAAGTGGAAGCCGATTGTCCCAAGGATTTCCGCGAATTGCTCCTCGAGTTTTTCGACCTGGGCGAAATGGATTTGTACAAGGTCGACGGCCCGCTTTCGATGACGCATCTGGCGCCGCTGGTTTCGAATGACGCCTTCGCCAAGCTGAAGGACCGCGTCTTTCAACCGGCGCGCGATCCCGCCCTGCCGCCGCACGCCAACATCTTTCGAAGTGATGCGCAAACAGGACGTGCTCCTGCATCATCCTTACGAAAGCTTCGATCCGATCGTCGAATTCATCGAGAGCGCGGCGCAGGATCCGCAGGTGCTCGCGATCAAGATCACGCTATATCGGACGAGCGGCGACTCGCCCATCGTGGAAGCGCTCATGCACGCGGCCAGTGCGGGCAAGCAGGTCACGGCGCTGGTGGAATTGCGCGCGCGTTTCGACGAAGCCGCCAATATCCAGTGGGCCCGCCGGCTCGAGGAAGCGGGCGCGCACGTCGTTTATGGCGTCGTCGGTTTGAAGACGCATTGCAAGGCGCTCCTCATCGTGCGGCGCGATTCCGATCAAGCTCCGCCAATACGTCCACCTCGGCACCGGCAACTACCATCCGCGCACCGCCCGCATCTACACCGACTTCAGCCTCTTCACGACGAATCCGAAGATCACCGAGGGCGTGGCCATTGTCTTCAACACGCTCACCGGCCTGGCCAGTTATCCAGGCTCGGAAAAGCTCCTCGTCGCGCCGTTCGACCTGAGCAAGCGCATCATCGAGATGATCGATCGCGAACGCGACCATGCGCTCGCCGGCAAGAGCGGCCGCATCGTCGTGAAACTGAATTCGCTCGTCGATCAAGGCATCATCGAGAAGCTCTATGAAGCTTCCGGCGCCGGGGTGAAGATCGACCTGATCGTGCGCGGCATCTGTTGCCTGCGGCCGAAGATTCCGAATCTGAGCGAGAACATTCGCGTCATCAGCATCGTCGGCCGCTTCCTCGAGCACAGCCGGATCTATTACTTCGAGAACGCCGGGAACCCCGAGGTCTATCTGGCCAGCGCGGACTGGATGCCGCGCAATTTTATCCGGCGCGTCGAGATCGCCTTTCCCATCGAGGATCCGACGATCCGCGACGAAATGATCAACGACGTGCTCCCGCGTTTCCTGAACGACCACATCAAGGCGCGCGAGCTCCAGGCGGACGGATCCTACGTTCGCCTGAAGCCGGAGGAAGGCGCGCCGCGCTTGCAGGCGCAACTCCATTTCCGGGAACGCTCGCGCGGCCAGGCCCGCAAGCTGGCGGAATCTCAGAAGGCCCGCGCGGTCAAGCTCACGCCCATCACCACGGCGCGGAAAGAAACTTCATGAAGAAAAAGATCCTCGTCATCGACATCGGTGGCACGCACGTGAAGCTCATGATTTCGCGAAGCGAGAAGCGCAAATTCAATTCCGGCAAAACGCTCTCGCCGCGGCAGTTGATCTCGCAGGTCAAAAAGACCGCCGAAGGCTGGAAATATGACGCCATCTCGATCGGCTTTCCTTCGCCAGTCAAAAAGGGCCGCATCGTGAAAAATCCCAAGAATCTCGCGCCGGGCTGGGTCGGCTGGAACTTCGCCAAGACGTTCGGCAAGCCTACCCGCGTCTTGAATGACGCCGCCATGCAGGCGCTGGGCAGTTACAAAAACGGCCGGATGCTCTTTCTCGGCCTCGGCACCGGCCTCGGCTCCGCCCTGGTCTGGCCAAACCATCTTCTCCCTCTCGAGCTGGGCGATCTCCCCTACGAAGGCGGCAACATCGAAGCCTACCTCGGCAAACCCGGCCTCGAGCGCCTCGGCAAAAAGGAGTGGATGGGCCACGTCCTCTTCTGTCTCAAGCAGCTCAAGCTTTCCTTCATCGCCGATTACGTCGTGGTCGGCGGCGGCAACGCCAAGCAATTCGACACTCTTCCCCGCAGGCTTCGAGGCCGGCCACAATCGCAACGCCTACCTCGGCGGCGTCCGCATGTGGGAAACCGACCCCCGGACTCGGCGCCCGAAGTGGAATGTGATCTGAGGCGTGGATTCGCGTTAAAATCCAGCTTCTGCGCGGTCCACCACCTTCGAATTAACGGTAGAGCGTTGCCGGGATTGTCCGCTAGACTCGGATGTCCACCGCAACGCCTGGGGGTGTCAGTTGCACATATTACTCGTAAAGTTTCATAGTGGCCTGTCACCTGACGAAGTTCTCCGGAATCTTGAAAGCAGACTGCCGCTCTTTCGTGCCGTCCCCGGCCTTGTCCAGAAGTACTACGCGCGCGAATTGTCGACGGGTGATTACGTAGGCGTATACTTGTTCGAATCGGAACAAGCTCTTGCAGATTACCGAAGCTCGGAGGTCGCCCGCAGTATTCCCGCCCTCTATCAGCTCGAAGGAACACCGCGGGTCGAAATAATGGAACTGCTCTTTCCATTGCGTCCTGAAATCGTGCCGGCGCAGCCGTGAATCATCCCGCGCTAAAGCAGGAAGTTCACTTTTGCACCGCGCGGGACGGCGTCCGTATCGCCTACGCCATCACGGGCTCAGGTCCGCCCTTGGTCAAAGCGGCAAACTGGCTGAGCCACCTCGAATACGACCTTAAGAGTCCCATCTGGAGACATTGGTTCGAAGAACTGTCGCGCGACCATATGCTGATCCGCTACGACGAGCGCGGTTGCGGGCTCTCGGATTGGGACGCGCCCCAGAACAACTTCGAAACGTGGGTCACGGACCTCGAAGCGGTCGTCGATGCGACCGGGGTCGAGCAGTTTGCCGCTGCTCGGGATTTCGCAGGGCGGACCTGTCGCGGTTGAATACACGGTCCGGCACCCGCAAAAAGTGACGTCGCTCATTCTGTATGGCACCTACGCGCGCGGTTGGAAAATGCGCGGCCATTCTGCCACGGAGATCGCGGAGCGCGAGGCGATGATCACTCTCACTGAGGCGGGTTGGGGGCGAGACATTCCTGTTTATCGGGATGTGTTTACCAAGACCTTCATTCCGGAGGCCAACGAAGAGCAAAGAGAGTGGTTCAACGACTTGCAGCGAAAGACTTGCTCACCAGCGAATGCCGTCGCTCTGCAACGAGCTCTCGGTCCAATTGACGTGACTGCACTGCTCCCACGCGTTCAGGTCAGGACGCTCGTGCTTCATGCCCGCGGCGATCTCCGCTGCCCCTTGGATGAGGCCCGCCGCCTGGCCGCAGGAATCCCCGGAAGCCGTTTTGTTCTTCTCGAAGGCCAAAACCACATCCTGCTGGAGCACGAACCAGCGTGGGAAGTGCTCCTGCGTGAAGTGCGCACATTCCTTGGGGTCGATCCGGCTCCCTCGCCCAAAATAAAAAAATCGGGGAAGCGGCCGATTAAGGAGCGCCGGGTTGTCCAGTGGGGACTCGCCTATCTGGCCGTAGCCTGGATCCTGCTTGCAGGTCCTGGGTGAGCTCCAAGCTCCCTGGAATCTGCCGACGTGGGTTCTTCGCGCCGCCTGGATTACGCTGCTGGCCGGCTTTGTCGTCACGGTAGTTCTCGCCTGGGTATCCGGGAAGCGAGCCAAGGGGTAAGAATGATCATAACCGATTCGCCGGAGCGGCCGAGAAATGGAGGACTGCTCGTTCATTTGCGCGGACATGTCGCTGCTTTTCGACAAACGCGTGCGGACTCACCACGACGGCTGCGCGGGCATTCGTCTCTTGATCCTCGCCGTCGCGCTCGAGGCGATCCGACTCGGATTGTGAAGTGGTTTTACCCAGTTAGTTCCGCTTTGGGTTCTCATCCCCTGTCTTTCTCGGACTTGCGTTGTTAGCTCATTCCGCTTGTCGCGCGGGTAAGGTTTTCCCAGCTCGGTTTTCGCCCGTGGCGCGAATGGAGCCTGACCGAGAAATCGTATTTCCTGCAGGTGCTGGTGATCGCGAACGTGGTTTTCCCGCTGGTGTTCGCGACGCGGCTGCAAACGATTCTGGGCCAGCCCGAACGCGCTCTCGATCATTGCCTCTGTCTTCGTTCCCTACCTCTTCTACGGCTTCTACCAGGAGGTGGTCTATCGAGGGATGCTGCAATCGGAGCTCGTGCGCCGATGGGGCGCGTTCGCCGGGATCCTGGTCGCCAATCTTCTCTATACCTTTGGCCCGCTTCACTGGAATCACTTTACGCCCGTGAACGTTCCGATGTTCGCCGCCATCTTTGCCATCGGCCTCTTTTTCGGAATCCTCTTCCACCGGTCGGGCAACCTCTGGATCGTGGCGGTGATTCACGGGATCGGGAACGCCTACATTGTCACCAGTCTCGGCTCGGCGAGGTAAACGGCCGATGAAATACATGGTGCTCGAGACTTTTCGGCCGGGCTGCAAGGCGCGCGTTTACGAGCGCTTCCGGGAAAAGGGAAGGATGCTGCCGGAGGGTTTGCGTTACATCGATAGCTGGGTCGAGAAGGATGGGGATCGATGTTTCCAGCTTATGGAGACCGACTCGCCGGCGTTGTTCGATCAATGGACGACGCGCGTGGAGCGACCTCGTTTCCTTCGAGATCATCGAGCTGGAAAATCGGGAAGGTTTGCCGGGAAATTGACGGCGCTCGCGTTCGCGTGTGGGTTTACCGAATGAAACGCCGAATGCGCTCGCATCTGACAATTTTCCTGGCGCTTCTCGCAATCGCCGCGGCCGGCTGTTCGAAATCCGACAAGCCTGAGGTTTCGACCGCAACACCGCAACCGAGCGCGAGCCAAGGCGTGCCAGCGCAGCATCGCACCGCCGCCAAGGAAGCAGCGGGCGACGGCGCATTCGCCTGCACTTTACTGACCAAGGAAGAAACCGCGGCGGTGCAAGGCGAGCCATTCAAGGACGCGAAAGCCGAGCCAGAAATCCAGCGGCGGCCTCGTCATGTCCCAATGTTATTTCGAGCTGCCGACGACGGTGAATTCGATCGTCCTGACCGTCACCCAAAAGGCGGAGGGCGCGGACGCGCGGGATCCAAAACAGAATTGGCAGGAGCTCTTCCATCGCGACAAGAGTTCCGAGAAGAAGAGGAAGGAGATAAAGAGGAGCAAGCGACCCGAGAAGATTGAAGGAGTCGGAGATGAAGCGTTTTGGACCGGAACGCGCGTCGGCGGCGCCCTGTATGTGCTGAAAGGAAACAGCTTTTTCCGGCTCAGCGTCGGCGGCGGGGGCGATCGCGCGGAGAAGATCGAGAAATCGAAAGCGCTCGCGCAAAGCGTGCTCAAGCGCCTTTAGATGAGTCGGCCGCTCAGGCTGCGCAGGCCCTACTCGATCTTGATCTTTTCGGGTCCAGGGAGGGCGCCGGATATTTCGGCTTCATCTTTTCCAGCGTCGCCACCACCGTCTCGAGCATCACGAGGTTGCGGACCCATTTGCGGTCTGCCGGCACGATGAGCCACGGGGCCTGCTTCGTGGAGCAGGTGTTGATCACGTCTTCGTAGGCGCGCTGGTAATCATCCCACAGCTTTCGTTCCGCCAGGTCGCCCGGGTTGAATTTCCAAAGCTTGTTCGGCTCCTTCAACCGCGCCTCGAGCCGGCATTTTTGTTCCTCCTTTGAGATATGGAGAAAGAACTTCAGGATCGTGACGCCGTTGTCCGTCAGCAATTTTTCGAAAGCGTTGATGTCGTCGCAGCGATCGCGCCAGACTTCCCGGGAGATTTCGCCGTGCACCAACGGCACGAGGACATCCTCATAATGCGAGCGGTTCCAAAGCCCCACCGCGCCTTTCCGCGGCGCCGCCTTGTGGACGCGCCAGAGAAAATCGTGGTCCCGTTCTTCCGCGGTCGGGTATTTGAAATTCGTCAGCTGCACGCCATTCGGATCGAGCCCATGGCAAAGATTCTTGATCGCGCCATCCTTGCCGCCCGTGTCCATCGCCTGCACGACGATGAGAAGGCTGCGTTCGTGCTCCGCGAAAAGCGCTTCCTGTAATTCCGCCAGGCGCTCCCGCAACTGCTCGATCTTCTCCAACGCCTCACTCTTGGAATGGCCCGCCGTGTCGTCGGTCTCGATCTCGGCCAGGTTGATGTCGTGCCCCGGCTGGACAACGACGATGCCTTTCCCCTTCCCGCCGCGAAAGACCTTCTTTATCTTTTGGATCAAGCGCCTTCAGGCTATCGGCGGCGGCCAGCTTCCGCAACAGCCGGGCGCTTTCCAAACCACCCATCTTCCACGACCATCACAGCCATGAAATTATTTCTCCTCCGCCATGGAAAAGCCGATTGGCCGAATTGGGACAAGCCGGACGACGAACGCCCTCTGACTCAGGAGGGCAAGGACCAGGTCGCCGAGGTCGCGAAGTTACTGGCGCGGCTCGAGATCGCGCCCGCCATCGTCACCAGTCCGCTTCCGCGCGCGAGCCAGACGGCGGAAATTGCCGGCAAATATCTCGAACAGAAAGTTCGCGTCGATCCGCTCCTGCGCCCCGGGTTCGACGCCGGCAAGCTCAGGAAGCTGCTCAAAGATTTTTCCGGCAACAGCCTGATGGTGGTCGGCCACGAACCCGACTTCACCCAAATCATTTTCCAACTAACCGGCGGCAGGACAAAACTCTCAAAGGCCGCCGTCGCCTTGATCGAATTGGACGCCGCTTCGATGAAAGGCGAATTGCGCTGGCTCGTTCCTCCCAAGTTTGCGAAGAACTGATCAGAGGAACGAATGGCTCTCTCTCCATTGGACGCCTCGCTCGCGAAAGCTTTCGGAGTTGGACAGCCTGCTGCGACGTAGCCTTGGACGTTGGACGTTTTCTTTCGTCTTAGCCGGCTTCCTCCCCACCGCCCTCCTCTCCGAAACCCCTCCGCCGCCAAACGACCGCCACGTCGTCGTCATCGTCTGGGACGGCATGCGTCCCGACTTCGTCACCGAGCGCGATTCTCCCACCCTTTGGAAACTCGCGCGGGAAGGCGTCACCTTCACCAAGCATCACTCCGTTTATCCCACCGCCACCAACGTCAACGGCGCCGCCATTGCCACCGGCGTCTATCCCAATCGGAACAGTTTGCTCGCCAACCGCGAATACCGTCCGCAGATCGATCCGCGCAAGTCGTTCGACAATGACCGACGCGGCCATCCTCAAAAAAGGGGATGAACTCACCGGCGGTAAATATCTCGCGGCTCCCACCATCGCGGAAATCGTCCGCGGCGCCGGCCGGCGCGTAGCCATCGCCGGCACCAAGTCCGTGGCCATGCTCCACGACCGCCAGGCCGAATGGGTTAATGCCACTTCCAATAGCCTGACCAGGTTTGCGGCTGCGCCGATGCCGGCCAGCCTGCGCGACGAAACCGTGAAGCTGCTCGGTCCTTTTCTGACCGAGTCCGGCAAGACCAGCGACGAACGAAATGCCTATGCGACGCGCGCGCTGACCGAGATCTTGTGGCGCGACGGAGTTGCCCGGCTTTTTCGCTCCTCTGGCTGAGCGATCCCGACCTCACCCAGCACGAACACGCGCCGGGCTCCGAGCTTTCCATTGGCCGCCATCCGCAGTTCAGATCGCAATCTCGCTCTCGTGCTCGAGGCGCTCGAGAAAAAGAAGGCGCGGGAAACCACCGAACATCTTCGTCGTGTCCGATCACGGTTTCTCCACCATCGAGCGCTCCATCGATTTCGTCGCCGAGATGCGCAAAGCGGGCTTCGACGCCACGGGAACCTTCGAGGCGGCGCCCAAGCCGGGACAAATCATGGTCGTCCCCAATGGCGGGACGATCTTGTTTTACGTCATCGAACACGATCGTGACGTGATTGCCCGCATCGTCGAATGGCTCCAGCGCTCCGATTTCGCTGGCGTCGTTTTCGCGCGCGAAAAATTCGAAGGCACTTTCCCGCTCGAGTTCGTCCGCGCGAATACCGCCGATGCCCCCGACGTGATGGTCGCTTTGCGCTGGAACTCGAAGCCGAATCGCTTCGGCGTTGCCGGCCATATCATCTCCGATCACAATCGAGGTCCCGGCCATGGCACGCCACGTGACCCTGAGCGAATTCGATGTCCACAACACCCTCATCGCCTCCGGTCCCGACTTTCGGCGCGGCAAGACGAGCATCATTCCCAGCGCCAACATCGATATCGCCCCGACCGTCCTCCATCTTCTTGGGATCGAGCCGCCGCACAAATTCGACGGCCGCGTTTTGGCCGAAGCCATGGAGGGCCGCTCCGCCGAAGATCGAGCCGATGAGCAAAACGTTGGAGGCCCATCGCAAATTCCCCACCGGCGAATGGCGCCAGCAGCTCGATATCTCCCTCGTGCGCGACACCGTTTATATCGACAAAGGCAACGGCTCCTTTACCCCCAGGTCGGCTTCCTCGTCCTCGTCCCCCTCCTCCCTTCCTCTTCCTCTTCCTCTTCCGCTTCTCCATCTCCCTCTCCGTAGCGCTTGCCACACCGCCGCCGAAAACACCCGAAGCGCCGCGATTTCCCGTTCAATCACGGCGAAATCGTCCACGTCGCCGGCACCCCCATCGCCTTCGCCGCGGAAACCGGCCGCGTCCCGGCCAACATCGACCATTTTTGGATCACGATCGGGATGGGCACCGGCGAACCGATCCGCATCGCCCTCAGCACGCACTCGAGGCAAAACGCCGCCGCCGGCTTCGATCCTCGCCTCCGCATTGGGCTAGTCGCCTCGATCTGGAAAGGACTGCCTCCGCCCGGATTGGTGAAATCTCCCGGCCTCGATTACGCGCCAAATCGAAGCCGCTTCCGCCGTGACCTACGTCGAATACACCCGCCCCGCTCTCGAGGCGCTGCTCACCGATAAAGCGCAGCGCGCGATTTTCATCGAAGCCTGGGGCGAGCTTTATGTGCGGACCCACATCGGCATTCACCAGGTCCACAGCATGCGCGCCAGCTGCAGCGTCCTGCGCGATTTTGTCGGCCGCGACGGCGCCATCCGCTTCTACTTCGCCGAGGACGCGCAGAGCGAACTCCTCCTCTTCAAATACTGCGGCCAACCGTAGCCCCTAGGCGGCGCATTTCACGATCGCGGCATCCCGCGAGGTCGTGATAGGCGAAAAATTGTTCGCCTTTAAAGGCGAACTTTCGTCTAATTCTCGTTAGGCTCCCATATGGCACGACCGTGATGTCTCAGGAAGCAATCTACAGCGCACTCTACGCGGCGCTGGGTCTGACTGATTCGAGCTTTCAAAGCGTGGATTACTCTACTTTCGCCGTTCTGATCGCTACTTACGTCGCCGCGCGGAACTTCGACCGTGGGTTGTATCGATTGGTCTCCGGCCTCTATGCGTTCGCCGCGGCGGTTCTTTTCGTCCGGTTTGGGAGTGCGGCCTACGCGGCGTTCTCACTATAAGAACCGTCTTAATTGCGAGCGGCTTCGAGCCATTGCCGCGTTCCAAATATTGTCGTCATCGTCCTCGGAGCTGGAACTTTGCTTTTCTCCCTCTTCGCTGCGGTCGGCGTGCACACGTTCGAGGCACGTCTTCGGCTCGGGCCGACTGATTGCTACATGGACGCTCAGACGAGGCTGTCCGCTACTGAATGAAACCAAGGCCTAACCAAGCGATGGAGCTGAACGCTGGCCGCTGTGCGTTCACGTCGAGATGGCTCGTCCCCTTGCACGCAACCGCGCTCGCTCTCGGTAGCCGTCGCTCATCTTGTTCTCGTTAGGCCCATGCACCGCCGTATACCGATTCGATGGCTCGTCTGTCTGGCGTTTGCGTGCGTGGCGAATCACCTATGGAGAAACGCGCATTATCCTCGTCGAGATCAGCGCGCTGCCAGCGCCGCGCAGCGTCAACATTTACTCCGAGCATCCGCGTGACCGACGCAATGGCGTGTCGGTCCGAGAAGCCGCCGACGCCTTACGCGCAGCTCCAAGCGGGAAGGCTACCTCATTTGGGGAGATTTTGTTTCATGGCGACTATCCCGACACCAACGACATCGTCACGCTCCTAGAAGGTATAAAGGGCAATCTAGAATTGGCCCTCCGTTGGGTGCGCAGCGCTGATTCGGCTGATGGTCGCGAAGAGCTTGCGAGGTTTCGCGCGCTGCGACATGAATAGCCCTAACCATGCGATGGAGCGAATCCCGCAGCCGCGGGATCGCTCACTTTATTCTCGTTAGATGGGAACCATGCGTGTGAACTCCGGCATCCCGCGGAAGAGCGCTCGGTTGTTTCGCGTCACAAATGCTTTGTGTGCACTTGTATTTGGCGCCGTCGCAGCATGGCTTTTCGCCACGTCGCGTGCTCCGGTCCTTGCCTGGATACTTACAGCCGTCGCAGCGGTCGCAGCTGTCGATGCGGTGGTCGGCTGGCGGAAGTCGGGTAGATGAGTGCTCACCTGTATAACATGGACTTGTCCACCGAGCGTACCCAGCTTCTCGCGCGCGACGCCGAATGGGCGGCGGCGGCTTCCGACGGGCGCGATCCTGAACGCATTCTCTGGTACTGGACCGATGATGCGGTGGTCCTGCCGCCTGGACTGCCGCCGGTCGTCGGCAAGACCGCATTGCGCCACTACGTAGAGGCAAGCATGCAGATCCCCGGATTCCAGATCAGTTGGACCTCGACGGACGTCACCTTCTCACCGGATCGAAACCTTGCCTACATGTTTAGCCAGAACGCCGTCACGATGAACGGGCCGGATGGCACACCAGTCACCACGAAGGGCCGTGCGATCACCATTTGGCGTCGAGAGCCCGATGGGCAATGGCGTTGCGCCGTCGACATCTGGAATGCGGAGCCCGCAGTCTAACCAACCGTTAGGCCTGCTATCTGACATGGAACATATCCCAGTGCTCGGACTTGAGGAAATCGCCTTCGAGGTGCAAGACCTTCAGCAGTCGATTGCGTTCTATCGGGATGTCCTCGGATTAGCGCTGCTCTCACGCGGACCGCAGCAGGCCTGGTTCCGAGTGGGAGATCAGACGCTTGCACTCTTTACCCGCGACCGCGTCGGGAGCGGTCAGCACTTCGCTTTTCTCATTCCGCCGGAGATGGCCGAGCACGCCCGCGCAGCTCTTATCGCTGCCGGATTTCCAGACGAGACAATGCAGCAAGACGACGGTCTGTCCGTTTATGTCCGCGACCCAGATGGAAATAAAATTGAGCTGTATGCTAAGCGCGCCAAAGCCTAACCAACCGATGCAGCAGACGGCGCGTCAGGGCAGCACGATTCGCGGAACCCCGCGAGGTCGGGAGAGGCGAAAGATTGTTCGCCTTTAATGACGAACTTTCATCTTATTTTCGTTACGGTTCTTCAGTTTGGAGAGGCGGATATGCAAACATCGACAAAAACTTCGGTTTGGCTCTTCTTGATTACCTTCGCTCTGGTCTTCTACGGGATGGGCGCGGCCGCCGTGGAATCCTTCGTCAACTACCCGACCTGGCCTCTGATCGGGGCGAACGAGTTCCGTGCTTACCACCGAGCCCTCAGCCCTCTCATCATCGGCCACATGGTCGTTCCGCTGCTCGTCGCGACCCTCTTGACGATTCTCCTCCTTTGGTTTCGGCCGGCCTCTATTCCCCGGTGGATGGTCTGGCTGGCTCTCGGGTTGCAGCTGGTCGCCTGGGTTTCCACCTTCACCATTCAGTTGCCGATCCAGGGACAATTGAGTGCGGACGGCTTGTCGCTGCCTCTGATCGAGCGCTTGCGCGTGACCAGTTTTTGGTTCCGTCGAGTGCCGAATATTGCCAATGCATTTCTTTTTCTGTGGATGATGTCCCTCTTGCTGCGGGGAAGTGTCCGGCGCAGGGCCGACGCCTAAGCCGATAAAAAGCGCGGGTATGCCTGTCGGCGGATTTGACGATCCTTGGCAGCTGCGAGGCCGGGATAGGCGAAAAATTGTTCGCCATTAAAGGCGAACTTTCATCTAATTCTCGTTAGACGGCATGGTCAAGGTGCTACGACGAAGTCAGCTCTTGACCCGAAGCGAACATTCGCTTTTTGCTCGATGCAGGCGCATTAAGCGAAATAATTTCGAAGTAACCGGCGGTTTGCCAGCTGAGGACACCGGAATTAGTTTTCACTACCGGAGCAAGTATGGCGCACTATATCGATGGATTTGTACTACCCGTTTCACGCAATCGCCTGGATAAGTATAGGCGTCTTGTTGAAGCGGTTTCAGAAATTTGGAAGGAACACGGCGCACTCGACTACAGGGAATATGTTGGCGACGACTTGATGCTTGAGGGGACACGCTCATTTACAGATGTTGTAGCTGCTACCGAGGATGAAGCCATCGTGTTTGGGTGGGTGGTATTTGAATCTCGCGCGGCGCGCGATTTGGCAAATGAGAAGGTAGCGGCTGACCCTCGAATGGCGGATTTGATCAACTCATCGAATTCGGGTTTTGAGGTAAATCGGATGGCATACGGCGGATTCCAGTCGTTCGTTCCATCATCTAATGCCAACGCCGGATAACGGATCGCTAAAATTACGGCCCGCAGCGGCCGTTGTTGGCCGAGCAGGTGTCGGAGGAGTGCATATGCTGTCTGCAGGCGCCCAAACAATCATCGATCGCATCAAGACTCCGCCGATAACTGGAACGTCTTGGCGGAGATTCTGGCTCATTTCCCCACGCGAGCACATCATCTAACCCGTCACCCATCCGCTTCTGTGGAAACCCTTGCTTCGCCGGCGCTCTGCGCGAGGGCCTGCTCGACGGCGCGCCAGGGCAGCATGGCGCATTTGACGCGCTGCGGGAATTTTCGCACGCCCTGGAGCAATTGAAGGTCGCCGAGCTTTTTGGCAGGCTCGCCTGCTTCGCCCGTCACCAGATTCTTAAACGTGTGCGCCATCTCGGCCGCTTCCGCGCGGCTCTTGCCTTTCAACTTCATCGTCATCATCGACGCCGAGGCCTGGCTGATGGCGCACCCTTGCCCGCTGAATTTGATCTCCTCCAAATTGCCGTCCGCGCCGAACTGCACGCCGAGATGAATCTCATCGCCGCACGCCGGATTATCGCCATGGACGAGGACATCCGGTTTCTCGAGCACGCCAAAATTCCGCGGCCGCCGCGAATGATCGAGAATGACCTCCTGGTAAAGCTCTTCGAGTTCCGTGCTCATGCGAAGAAGCGGGCCGCGTCGCGCAGGATCTCGATCATGCGATCGATCTCCTCCTTCGTGTTGTAGAAATAGAAACTGGCCCGCGTCGTTCCCGGCAGGCCGAACCGGCGCATCAACGGCTGGTTGCAATGATGCCCGCCCCGCAGCGCCAGGCCGCGCTGATCGGCGAAGGTGGTGAGATCGTGCGGGTGCGCGGCTTCCATGACGAACCCCACGATCGCGCCGCGTTCACCCGACGGCCCGAGGATGCGCACCCCCGGCAGCTCGGCGAAACGTTCGATGGCATAACTGGTCAGTTGCGCGTCGTGCTCGAAAATCGCGGAGCGCCCGATCCGCTCGAGGTAATCAATCGCCGCGGCCAGCCCGATGGCGCCGGCAATGTTCGGCGTGCCCGCCTCGAACCGATGCGGCGCTTTCTTGAATGAGCTTTTCTCCAGGGTAACGCTCACGATCATCTCGCCGCCGCCGTGCCAGGGGGGCATGGCGTCGAGCATTTCCGCGCGCCCGTAGAGCGCGCCGCTCCCGGTCGGCCCACACATTTTGTGTCCGGAGATGGCGAGGAAATCGCAGCCCAGCTCCTGGACATCGATCGGCAAATGCCCCGCGCTTTGCGCCGCGTCGATCAACGTCACCGCGCCGGCCGTCTCTCGCCTTCCGGCAAAGCTCCGCCACGGGATTGATCGTGCCGAGCGAATTGGAAACATGGGTGAACGCGAACAGCTTCACCTCCGGCGTGAGCCATTGCTCGATCTGTTCGAGCGCGAGCGTGCCGTCGTCCCGCACCGGCACGAACCGGAGCCGCGCCCCGCTTCGTTCCGCGAGGAGCTGCCACGGCACGAGGTTGCTGTGATGCTCCATCTCGGTGAGGAGAATCACGTCATCCGCGCGAAGAAATTTCCCGCCCCACGCCTGCGCCACCAGGTTGATGCTCTCCGTCGTCCCGCGCGTAAAGACGATCTCGTCCGCGCTCGCCGCGCCCAGGTATTGGGCCACGCGGGCCCGCGCCCCTTCGTAAGCCTCCGTCGCGCGCGAGCTCAGCTCATGCAGGCCGCGGTGCACATTCGCGTTGTCGTGCTCATAATAGGAACGGAGCGCGTCGACCACCGCGCGCGGCTTCTGCGTCGTCGCCGCGTTATCGAAATAAATCAACGGATGCCCATGGACCGTTTGATCCAGGATCGGAAAATCTTCCCGGACCGCCTTCCAATCGACCGGCCTGTTCGAACTCTGATGCACCAGTCAATGTGCGGCACGCACCGGGGCGCGCCAACCTATTTGAGACGGCGCGATTCCGACACGCCGCCATGAATTCATAGAGTCCGCCGACATACGCCATTCGGCCTATTGCCGCTCTTTGCGCAGATCTCCATGATGCGCGCGCTCATGAATTTTTCGTCCGTCCTCAACCACTTCCTCCGCCGTCGCCTGTAACCGCTTCGCCTCCATCCATTCCCCCATGAACAAAACGCATTCCCGGTGCGCCACCGCCACTCTCTGCCTCGTCCTCCTCCTCAGTTTCATCGCCCCGCGCGCCGGCGCCGTGGAGGCATTGCTCTTGCAGGACACCTACGTCGATAATGGCACCTCCGGCGGCAAACCGCCGAACGCCGCGAATTACGGCAGCGAACCCGACCTGCGCGTCTTCAAAGGGAACGGCCGGATCGGGCGCGCCTTTCTCAAATTCAGCCTCGCCACTCTTCCCCCGGCACCGCCGCGGCCGACATCACCCAGGCCCGCCTCCGCTTTTGGGTCAACGGCGAGAGCACCCTCGCCGGATCGATCACCGTCAGCCCGGTAACGACGCCATGGGACGAGCACACCCTAAAAGATACCGCGACCGGGACCTTCACCTTCGGCGCGCCCAAGCTCTCGGACCTCCCCGTCGCCTCTCTCGCGAATTTCGTCAGCATCGACGTGACCGATCTGGTGAAAGCGTGGCTCAACGGCACCCTGCCGAACGAAGGCATCGAAGTCGCCCCCGGCGCGAACACCCCATTCCTCAACCTCGCTTTCGACAGCAAAGAATCCAACCAGACCAGCCACGAACCGCAGCTCGAGATCGCCTTGAGCAAAATTGGCCCAATCGGTCCTATTGGTCCTATTGGCGCCGCTGGCCCCGCCGGCACAGCTGGCTCCACTGGCCCTCCAGGACCAAATGGCCTCATCGGCCCGATTGGGCTCCAGGGTCCCCAAGGCATCGCAGGCACCGACGGCACCAAATGGTTCACCGCCAGCGGCCCACCAGAGCAAGCTCTCGGCGCGCTTTCCGACCATTACATCGATCTCAGCAGCGGCGACATTTGGCAGAAAATAACCGACAACGGCGGCCCGATCTGGGCGCTGCAGGGGAATCTTCGCGGGCCTCAAGGCCCCGCTGGCTCGGAAGGGCCCGCGGGCCCAGCGGGCGCCAACGGTATTCCAGGCCCGCGAGGCGATCCGGGTCCAGCAGGCCTCCCCGGATCTGCCGGTGCGCCCGGCGAAACTGGCCTTCCAGGACCGGCCGGTCCCCCCGGCCCCGCGGCAGTGTGGCCCCCCCAAATCCTGCCGCGGGGCGACCTGGCCATGGGCGAATTCACCCAGGGACCGCCACCTTAATCAGCGCCGCATGTCCGGAACCCCCTGGGATGAAATTCGCCCCGCGAGATAACCGCAGCGCCGTGCTCGGCGTGGCGGCTAATCCTCTGCACTCGCTGTCGTCGCGCTTGGTCCCGATGCTTCTTTATGCCGGCGCTCCTGTCGTGGTGGTCGGAGCGCGGTGTCTTGCTCGAAAACGCAACCGCGGACGACTATGCCCCCGTCAACCAAGGTCAGCTAAAGAACATCGCCAAGGCTGCCGTCGCTGAAATGGACGCGAAACTGAGCGGAGGTGCCGGCGACGAGCTTCACCTTTTGGTTGAGAGCTGGTCGTCTTCCGAGCTATCAACGAACGACTTCGCCCCGGTCAATTTGGGCCAGCTCAAGACGGTAGCGAAGCCATTTTGGGACCAGCTGATTTCTGTCCAGTACGCTACGGGTCACCCATGGGCTGACATTACTTCACCGGACGACTTTGCTGTCGCGAACGTCGGCCAGGTCAAGAATCTTTTTAGCTTTGATTTAACCGCGACGGATGAATCTCGCGACACGGATGCGGATCAATTGCCTGACTGGTGGGAGAAATTTCATTTTGAGAACATTACAGCTACGGCTGGTGATGATCCAGACGCTGACGGCGCAAGCAATCTTCAGGAATTGCTTAACGGCACCGACCCAAACGATCGTTACAATGGCCAACCGCCGGCGCTCAGCGTTGAACTGGAGCCGGCACTGCTCGATGCACGCTTGCAGAGTTTCCAATCACAGAGAAAGTCGCTAACTCTTCGTAACCGTACGGCGCACGCGATTAATTACTCCGTAGCCGTGCAGAACAATGTGGCGAGCGGGTATCAATTTCGAGATTCGAAGAACGGCAATTTTCCATTTTTTTGGGAGGATATCTCGGAGACGGGAACGCGCCTGGAGGTCATCTCGAACGCCGACGATGATTACGAAGAAGTTCCATTGAATGGGTTTAGCTTTCCGTTTTACGGCCAAAGTTATTCTTCGGTTTACGTCGGCTCGAACGGGTACGTTACACTCGGCGCAGGAAACGATTCTTATTTCAACCTGGCCTTGCCGTCTTTGAGCGCGCCGCGTTCGTTAATCGCCGCGTTCTGGGATGATCTTAGCCCCCAGCTCGGCGGCGACATTTATTTTCAAGAGCGGAGCGGCCAATTGATCGTCCAATTCGATAAAATGAGCCGTTGGGGAGATGGCGTCTTTACCTTTCAAATCATACTTTTTGCCGATGGAACGATTGAATTTCGCTATCTCGTTGTCGGCGGCGAATCAACTTTGTACACGGTGGGGCTGCAAGACTCCAGTGGCATGCAGGGTGTCCAAGTTTCCAATGATGCCCCTTACGTTCAAAACAACTTGGCAGTGCGGTTCACGCCGGGCACCGAATTTGTCAGAGTGACGCCTCTGCAAGGAACAGTCTCGCCAAATAGTGAGACGGAGCTCGCAGCTACATTTTACTCGCTGAATCTCCCACCAGGGATTCATGCCGCCAATATCAGTGTAGCGCATGACGGAGCCGGCGATACTCCGCTGTATGCCCCCGCTGTGTTGGAAGTTGTGAATGTTCCTTCGAGCATTTATTTCACCAACCCAACCGATGGATTTGTCGGTTGGGAAGGAAAACCCCTTTCGCTGAGCGCGCTGGCGAACCAACCTGACCGCGCAATTTCGCGCGTGGAATTTTATTCGGGGTCCGTCCTTTTGGGCGATGGGACTTCCAGCGGAGTAGGCCAATATAGTTTCAACCTGGCCGCCATTCCCGCCGGTCAAAACATCATTTCGGTGCGCGCAATCGACCAATCGGGCCAAGCGTTTCTTGCAAACTCGATCACCGTTACCGGCAAACCCGATATCGACCTGGATGGAGATGGGTTGAGTGGGTCGCAGGAAGAAGCAGCCGGCACGAGTGAATCAAATGCCGATACTGATGGCGACGGCTTGACCGACAGCGCGGAAGCCGCTTTTGGCACCAATCCTTCGAAGGCCGATACCGATGAGGATACTGTACATGACAAAGCTGACGGTTGGCCGTTGCATAAACAAATTTCCACGGCCCGTGTTCCTGAACGCCGATATGTGGCGATTAAATTGGGTCCGGGAGAAGCTTATAGCGTCAACAATCTGGGCGAAGTTGTGGGCCAATCTCGTAACGCACAAGGGCATAATCAAGCGGTTCTCTGGCGTGCGGGAGACGATCCGATTTTCCTGGACTTCATCACAACGGATCCTCTTGACCAACTCGCCAGCGCCGCACACGCAATCAATGACGCCGGGATTATCGCGGGATACTCGAGGTATTCGTGGGATCCGAATGTTACTGGCCAATATCCGGATCCTCCGATCTATCCGTTTCTGCGCAACGACGTTTACGGGGGTAGTGGCGCCACCGATACACACGCCTGCTTGTGGCGTATAGTCAGACCGACGGCCGGATCAAATGTTCCCTTGCAGGTAACGGCTCCACAAGATCTTAACGACTTGAGTTTGGGCACACCGGCAAATCCTGACCTGCCCGATCCTGCCAACAAAGGTCGTAGCTTCGCTTTTGATATTAACCAGGCCGGCACCGCGGTGGGCTTTTCAACAAGCAGGGTCACAACCGGGAAATTCGTCTTCTATTGGCTTATTGGCGCCGATTTGGATAGGGCCGTCCGATTTAACGCCTCAGGTGCCCCGGCCCAATTGCAAATGCCGACTCACCCCGAGCGACCGAGCTATGCTACAGCGCTCAGCGGCCATTCGATTGCGGGGTCCGGAGCGGGCGAGCAAGGGCGCTCGGCTTTCTTATTCTCGAATGGGACCTTACAACTGATCGATGCTGGCGGCGAATTCCTTGGACTTCAAAATTATGCCAGTGTTCACGGACTGAATATTCACGATCATATTGTCGGAAACTTTGGGACCTACGGCAGCGCAGCCATTTGGGTAAACGAATCGAATCTTCCGGCAAATGAGCGGTTTGTAAACCTCACCACGGTTCCAGAATTGGACGATGGCGACAACGTCAACGTGGCGAAAATAAACGACCACGATCAGGTCGTCGGTTCAGCCGAGCTAAGTCAAGGAACGGAAGCAATTCTTTGGCAAAATGGCAAGGCATTCCGTTTGAACCAGCTCATCGGCTCACTGCCGATTGGTCATAGACTTGTTTCCGCCACCGCTATTTCTCGTAACGGCCTCATCACGGCAAACACGAATAACGGCGATGCGTATTTGCTCCTCCCGGTGGAACTCACCCCAGACTACAACCGGGACGGAATCATCGACGACAACGACCGCGGCAAGGTTAGCGAAGAAGTTCCCTGGCACTTTTGGTATAACGAAGACAACGACAGTGGAGAGACTGGCGGCGATGACATTCCACTTGGCAGCGGCCAGGGTGATTTCGGCGGCGGGACTGTGTCGGGAATCAGGGACCTGGTGGACTTCTTCGCGGTGTTTCTAGACATCAAAGAGTTGGTGAAGGTGCTGCCGCCAGAGTCCAACATCTACAAACTGAAAGCGGAAGGTGGAGCGTTCAAATTCGTCTATACTGATCTGGCACCGGCCGATTCGGGGAAGTATTTGAAAGACATCGCGGCGGCCGAAGTCCTCAAGGCTGCCGACAAAACATTAGTCGGAGCCGGCAGTTCCGCTGCGCTCGATCCTGCTTTTCTGAACAAAATCAAGGACGAAGGAAAGGGTGTTCTCTTAATCGAAGCGGGAAGTAAAACTGATAAGGGGATGATGCTGGAAGTTTACAAAGGCAGCGTGAAGCTCACCGAACTGAAGCTGTATGTGAAGACGGACAGCGTGGAGAAAATGTTCCGCCACAGGAACCTTCTCGCCGCAAACGGACAGTCGGGAGGACGGGGCGACGAGCTCGGCGAACCGCCGAACTATCCCGACCGCCTAAGCAGCGACAAAACGTTCGTCTTCGTCCATGGCTACAACGTCAATCCGGAGCAGGCCAGAGGGTGGAACTGCGAGATGTTTAAGCGCCTGTTTTGGTCCGGCTCGAAAGCAAAATTTTATGGAGTCACTTGGTATGGTTCCGAGACCCAGATCGCGTTTGCGAATGTGGCCACGGATTACCAAGCAAATGTAGACAACGCCTTTGCCACAGCGCAATCGCTGGCACAGTTTATCGATGGTCTTGGCGGAAACGTCACCATCGCCGCGCACAGCTTGGGAAACATGCTTGTTGGCAGCGCGATGCACGACTGGCAGGCTGCCGGGATCAGCAACTATTTCATGGTTGATGCTGCCGTTCCCAAGGAGGCCTACGATTCCGCTGAAGAACAGCTTGCCACACAAACGACATGGGGAATGGATCATCCCGACTGGTCCAACTATCCGCGGCGGCTCTGGTGCAGCGACTGGCACAAGCTTTTCCCGGGGAGCGACAACCGGAGCAGGCTGACTTGGAAGAATCGCCTTCAAGGAATTTCCAACGTTTTCAACTTCTACTCCACAGGGGAAGAGGTTTTGGCAAACCCAGCAGATGCACCAACTGTTCCCACCAGTTCAACTGAAGTCTGGAACAATCAGGAGCGGATGAAAGGACGGATGGAGACTGGCCAAGTGCTCTCAAGCAACTATGGCGGTTGGCGCTTCACCAACTATTATAACGAAGGGCAGGTGTATTATCCGCAGATACCACCCGCCCAAACTGCCAGCATTACCGATGCGGAGTTGAATCAGCAGCCGTTTTTCTGGCCCGGCCCAGCTGAGTTGCACGGAGCCAACGGCAACAATTACGCATCGCCGCAGCAACACCGAAATACATTGCTGTCGGAAATGGTTCCAGCGCTTTCGTTTGCAGCTGGAGCAAATCCGGTGATTCGATTTGGAACTCGAAACGTGAACATGCCCGATCACTTTAAGAACGACTGGCCGCGAGCGAATCCTAGTTGGCAACACAGTGATGCAAAGGTCGTCGGATATCTCTACATTTACAAAGTTTTCGATGCCGTTGTGAGCGAAGCCGGACTAAAGCAATGAAGACGACAATCATTCTGATAATGGTGGCAACATCCCAGACGACCCTGGGGCAGACGCCTACGAGGTTGTATCCCGACGCCAAGATGACAGTGAAAGTCTTAAACGAAGCGGGTTCGCCAGTTGATAGTGCGGATGCGAGGGTCGGATTTACGGTCGATAGCAAGACTCACGTCGGGAGTGAAGAAATTGTTGTTCACGGCATAACGAACAAGGACGGTGAGTTCGTCGCCTCAGCAAAGACCGACAGAAGAGTGGGGTTCACTGTAAAAAAAACAGGATGGTATCCATCGTTCGGAACCTACAGATTTAAGGAGGTCAAAGAAGGCCGTTGGGAACCGTGGGATCCGACTATCGACGTAATCTTGAAGCCGGTTATCAACCCGCAGCCAATGTATGCGCGGAAACTGCGGGTCGAGATGCCCTTGGCAGATGCGCCGGTGGGATTTGATTTAGTCGAGAGTGACTGGTTGGCCCCGCACGGGCGGGGCAAAGTGGCTGACTTCGTCTTCTACCTGAGCCGCCGTTTTGAGACCTGGAACGATTATTACGCGGAAATAAAGCTCGCCTTCTCGAATGAGGGGGACGGTATCCAGATGATCCCCGGGCAGGGCCAGTCTGCCAGTGAACTCAAACTGCCCAGGCTCGCGCCGGAGCAAGGATTTCTTCCTGAATTCGCAACCTCGATTGGGCGCACTCCAAGCACGCTTGGCCGGGATGATGGAAAAGCCGGTCGCAGCTACTTCTTTCGGGTTCGAACCGTGCGTGATGAGACGAGGAAAATCGTCAGCGCATTGTATGGGAAAATCGACGGCGACATCCGGATTGATGCGATTAACTCGAAGACCGCCCTTCTCCTGTTCGACTATTATCTCAACCCCCAATCCATGTCGCGGAACATGGAGTTTGATCCCAAGCGCAACCTGTTCACGGAATTGAAAAGCACCGAGCAAGTGACCAATCCATAGTTAGGGCACGTGCCCCAGGCGCTATCGCCAACGCGCGACTTCAGAGTCTACATCGTTCATATCGGACCGGTTGCACAGCAACGAGCGATCCTTGCTCGCGCGCTGATGCAATTCGGTACGAAACATGGGCGTTTGTTTTCCGCAGAACCCGAGGGGACGCGGCGATTGATTTAAACCTGAGTGGTCCGGTGCCGATTGACCCCAAATGGGACAGATGTTTCCCTATCAGATGCCGCGCGCTGACTATTTCTCGCCTTTCGCGTGGCTTTGTGTGCGGTTGGTCCTCGCGCTTCTCCTGATCTTCGCCGTTCTGGGATTGTTCCAGGCGCCAATCCCACTTGACGCAACGCAGAAGCCCTGGATCGGGCCGAACGCGCCGACGCTCATTCCGGTCTGGGTTTATGTGCCGATCTTTATCGGCTGCGCGCTGCTCCTCGTCTCCGGTTGGAAGGTGGCGGCTCGCGGTAATCGCCCTCGGCTCGATGCTCATCGCGGTGAGCGTCGAACGGCTGGTGCGTAATCCTTTCACCAATCTCACCGCGGACATCCTGCTCATCATGGTGCTTGCTCTCGCCTTGCTCCTGGCGGGACCGGAAGCGGACCGGTGGTCGGTGGACGCTGTTCGTGGCGCCAGGCCAATGCCAAAGCTGGATCGTTACTCTTGGGCGACGCTTTTTCTCCGGCTCTTAATCGGCGGGATCTTTTTCTTCCAGGGTTTCCGCAACATTTTCCTGGGCGCAGGACCGATCACCTTCGCGGAGCGCCTGTATGTAAAACCGTTCGGCGCGATGATGCCCGAGCCACTCTTGTGGATCGCGGGCGTTAGCAATCCTTTTGTCCAGTTCAGCGTGGGGCTGCTCCTGATCTTCGGCCTTTACACCCGGTTCGCGGCCGGGCTCGGGAGTTTGTTTCTCGTCAGCATCATCTTCGGTCACCTCATGCAAGCACCGCTCACGGCGCCGGGCGCGATGCGAGATTTCGCGACGGCGAATTTCATGCTCATGATTGCGGTGATCGTCTTTGCAACGTTGGGCAATCGCTGGTCGGTAGACGCTCTTTTGAAGAAAGACCGGTCGCATCCTGATCGCACGATTCACGATCCGCGAACAGCTGCTCCGTGACTCTGGCTCTGTCTTCTGTTACGCGGCGACGAACTTATCCTCGCCCTCGCGCCGATGCAGGATGTGACGGACCTGCGCTTGGCGAGCGCTGAAGACGAAGCTCGGAAATGGCTGAAAATCTTGATATCATCGCGGCTTATGAGCTCTGAAATATTGGCGCAACGCGATGGTTGCCTCCCTTTTCGCGCAGTGATGGCAAAGGTTCTGGCAGCGTGCGCGCTTGTCTGCCTTTCCGCCTGTGGACCGAAAAAAGCCGCGACCGATAACACAACCTCCGACGGACCGATCCAGAAACCGGCCACCGTCGAACAAGCAGCGCAAGTCCTCGACCTTTCCACCTTCCCCTTGATGGACGGCGCCAAACCTGAGAGGGCGGCCCACATGGCCCACCTTACCTACGCCGCCACCGGCAGCGTCAAGGCCGGCTTCGATTTCCACCGAAACACACTCACCGCGCAAGGATGGAAAGAATTGCCGAACAGTTCCCTCACCGAGCAGTCGGCCAGCGCGATGTTCGCCCGTAGCGGGTTCATCCTCTCCCTTTTGCTCCACTCGAGTGCCAACAGCGGCGATGTTTCCGTCATGTTGCAAAACCACGGCAACATCAAACCCGGCCAGCTCCCTGTTCCTCCGGGCGCCAAGCCCCTCCATGTCAGCGACTCCTCCGCCCTGTATGCGACCGAAGCCGCCGTTCCCGCGACCGCGGAAGCCTGTCGCAATCTCTTTCTCGCACAGGGGTGGGTCCCCTACGGCGGAACCGGTAATTCCACGGAATTCAAACAGAACGCCATCGTTGTTACCGCCACCGTCTCGGTCGCGCCCGCGAAGAGCGGGAAGAGCATGATCCAGTACACGACCCAGCTCGTGTCGGCCGACATTCCCGCACCGCCAAACGTCGAGGACTTGCGTTACGTCGACGAGCCCCCGGAAGTCACCTTCGACACCGCGCCGGACCAGAACGCCGTCGTCGATTTCTACCGAAAAAGTCTGGCCGCAGCGGGCTGGCAATCCACGCTCGATCACACGGTCCCGATCGATAACCTGCCAACCATGACCTTCCGCAATCCCAGGAAGGAGATGCTCACACTCAAGATGTCCGGCGCGTCTCGCGGGAGGCTCCATGTCTCGGTTAGTTTTCAGAGCGCGGCGGAAGGCGCCGAGCGTGATCGAAAGATCAAAGAGCAGGCTGTCGTTCTCCGAGCTGCGGCTGAAGAAGAAAAAGCCAAGGAGGCCGCGCGGTTGGCCGAAGCAAACAAGCCACTGCCGAAAGTTGCCGTCACCCTGCCCCCGGATGCGAAAGTCACGGAGCAAACGAAGGACAGGATCAAATTCAGCGATCGGGAAGGGCAAAGCCAGGGCGGCCGCCGAAGCGTTGCGCGCCCAGTTTCGCGAAGCCGGATGGAAAGAAGATTTTGCCTCACTGAACCCGATGACCGGGCTCCCTCAGATTCTCCAAAGACAAATGGCAGAGCCTCACCATTACCTACACCGACGCCGACCTAAGTCCGCCCGAGGTCAATCTATCCGCGAATGGCGTCGAACTGGAAGTGCGCTAGTTCTTCTCATGAAAAGCAGGTAGGCGCCTCGCCCGCCTTCCTTTTCTAATTTCTTATTTCTTTTTTCATGCAATTCCAGAACCTGCTCCAAGGCAACGAGCCCATCCTCGCCCTCGCGCCGATGCAGGATGTGACGGACCGGCGGTTCATGCGGTTGATCAGCGATTACGGGAACGCGGACGTTTATTTTACGGAATATTTCCGGGTCCTGCCGGAGTCGCGGCTCGATCCGGTTATCCTGAGCTCCATCACGCAAAACCCGACCGGGCGGCCGGTCGTCGCCCAGATGATCGGCAACGATATCGCGGCACTTGTCCGCACGGCGCGCGAGCTCCAGCAGCATCCTGTGGCGGCGATCGACCTGAACCTCGGTTGCCCGGTCCCGATCGTCTATCGCAAATGCGCGGGCGGCGGGCTCCTTCGCGACCCCGATCGGATCGACCGGATCCTGGGGGCGTTGCGCGAAGCCATCGCCATCCCGTTCACGGTGAAAACACGGATCGGGTTCGATGACGCTGCGGTCTTTGACGAGCTACTTCCGATCTTTGCCCGGCATTCGCTCGACCTGCTGACCGTCCATGCGCGGACGGTGAAAGAGATGTATCGGAGCGCGCCGCGTTACGACTTCATCGCGCGCGCCGTGGCCGCGATGCCGTGCCCGGTGCTGGCGAACGGCAATATCTATTCGGCCGGCAAAGCGGCCGAAGTCCTCGCCCAGACCGGAGCGCGCGGGCTCATGATCGGCCGTGGCGTGATCCGCAATCCCTGGCTCTTCCGCCAGATTCGCGAGCTGCGCGGCGGCGAACCGGTCTTCTGCCCGACCGGGCGCGACGTGCTCGCATATGTGCACGCGCTTTACGAGGCCGTCAGCACGCCCGGCATCCGCGAGTCAGCGCAGATCAATAACATGAAGAAGTATATGAACTTCATCGGCCTCGGCGTGGAGCCGACCGGTGAGTTCCTTCATCAGGTCCGCCGCGCTACGACGCGCGCGGAGTTCTTCGCGCTCTGCCGGCAGTTCCTCGATCACGACGAGCCGATGCCGCTCGAGCCGTTCGAGATTGCCTTAAAGCCCACGGATGTGATGGCCGGAGCGATGAGGTGAGTTCGCTTCCGGGTGGATCGGGCGAACAAGTCTCGGCTCCGCCGAATTATTCGTGGCATCGAGCGCGGAGCGCTCGATCCACCTTCGATCTCGCCAGCTCGTCGTGGTTCCGGGTGGGCGAAGCGCGCGTCGCAGGCCGTTCGCTCAATCACGGCAACCCGGACGCGCGCGAGCATAGCGAGGCGGGCGCTGCGCGAGGGCGCGACAGCCATCCGCTATCCGCTATCCTCTATCCTGTATTCTCGCTGCCGGCGTTACGGCTTCCTGTTCGGTGAAGGCGTAGGTGTCACTTTGGAAGTCGGCGGCACGCGATTCAGCACCGGCGGCGTCGCCCGTGTGAGCGGCGGCGTCGCCCGTGTGAGCGGCGGCGTTGGCTTTTGCACCTCGGGCTTGATACGGGCGGCTGGCAATTCGCCGCTGCTTCCCGTTGCGAACCGTAGCACTTCAGGCCTCTGCCCCGGGCCACGGACTCGGTTAGTTGAGTCACCTGGCCGTTGATACAGACCCAGCACATTTTCTCCGGCGGTTTGCAATTCTGCTGCGCTTCCTGTTGCGAAGAATAGCAGGTCAGGCCGCGGCCGCGGGCCTAGCGACTCGGCGAGCTTGACTCACTCTGCCGTTGACGCAAACCCAACACATCTTCGGTGATCTCGCGGCAGTTCCTCTGCGCTTCTGCCTGGGAAGTGTAGCAGGGCAGGTTCCTCTGTTTCGCCGAAGCTTCAGGCATCTGCATGACTTTTCCATCAACGCAGGTCCAGCAAGTCCGGTCCGGCCGACAATTCCGCCTGGCTTCCGCCGCCGTCGTGTAACACGTCAGACCTTTTGACTTGGCCTCGGCTTCAGAAACCTGGACGACCTGACCATCCACGCAAACCCAGCATTTCTTGTCTCCGCCACAAGCCGCCTGTGCTCGTTCCCGGGAAGGGTAACAGGTGAGGCCACGATCTTTTGCCTCCTTCTCAGTCACCTGCGTGACCTGCCCATCTACGCAGACCCAGCACATCTTGCCTGGGCGGCAAGCGGCCTGCGCTCGTTCCCGGGAAGGATAACAAGTCAGACCTTTCGCCTTGGCCTCGGCTTCGGGAACCTGCACCACCTGGCCGTCGATGCAGACCCAGCACATTTTCCCTTCGCAATTGCGCTTCGCTTCGTCGGGCGTGGCGTAACAGCGGAGCCCTTTCGTCTTCGCATTGGCCTCGGGCATCTGGATCACCTGTCCATCCACGCAAACCCAGCAGAGTTTCGAGCATTCCTGCTGCGCTTCCTCCTGGGTGGCGTAGCAGGTAATGCCCCTGTCCTTCGCCTGCGCCTCGGTGACCTGAACAACCTTTCCGTCGAGGCAAACCCAGCAGGTCTTGTCTCCGCCGCAAGCGGCTTCCGCGCGTTCCTTGGAAGGATAACAGGAGAGGCCCTTCGCCTTGGCCTCCGTCTCGGTCAGCTGGAAAACTTTTCCGTCAACGCAAACCCAGCAGAGCTTCCCGCAATCTCTCTTCGCTTCTCGTTCTGAGGGATAGCATTTGAGGCCTTTCTCCTTCGCCTCGCCCTCGGTCACCTGTACGACTTTTCCGTCGAGGCAGACCCAGCAGAGCTTGCCGCAATTCTTTTTTGCTTCTTCGAAAGAGCTGTAGCAGACGCCGCCCTTGGCCTTTACCTCCAACTCCGGAAGAAGGAGGATCTGCCCTTTGATGCAGGTCCAGCAGTACTCGGGTGGCGGTATTTGCGGTGGGCAATCGAAGCAGCCGGGAGGACAGGGCAGCGGCCACCACCAGCAATGGGGAGGCTGCGGCGGGCAGGGTGTTTCTTTTCCCGGCGGGCCATGCCAGGTGTAACAACGGCACTCCGTGTCCCACCACCAACCGCCGCCTTCCTGGATCCAGACCCACTTGCAACACATGTAGTGCCAGTTGCCGCCGTCCACCGGCGTGGGCGTCATGAGGAACGCATGCTTTTCGCCGTTCGTTGTAATACCTTCTCCGATAATGTGGCAGGAATCGCTGATCGATTTCGCCGTCGTCAGGACTTTGAAGTTGGTCAGGGAAAGATCGGCGAGCGTGTTGAGATCGTACATCTGGCCCTCGACATAAAGGAAGGCGTGCTCGGTGCCGTCGCTGAGGGTCGAGCTGCCGACGATCATTCCTGCGGTGTTGCGCCCCTGGCCGTTGACACTGTTCGCTGTGCTCGTCGTGCCGCCGAGCGTTCCCAGATCAGTCAGGGTGTAACTCAATTGCGCTTCAGCGCGGGTGAAAGCGAGAAGGAGGAGGAACGAGGCAAAGCCGAGGATGTTTTTTGTTTTCATGGTGCGAGAGAAGACCGGGGACATGCAGGGTTTATAGATTGCCTTCCGGGCGAGCAAGGGAAAAGAGCCGGGCTGGTCGGCACTGTAGACACGGGGCTATGTCGCCGTGCGCGTGAGACGCCTCGACAGAGCGAGGCGGCTACAGCGATGCTGGACAACACAGCGCCGCGGCTACAGTGAAAAAAAGCGATGAACACAAAAGTGGCGTTACGCGATGTCCAGGCGAGCGACCTGGCGTTGTTCTTCGAACATCAGCGAGATCCCGTGGCGGTGGCGATGGTCGCATTCCGTTCGCGCGATGCGGCCGCGTTCGCCGAGCATTGGGCGAAGCTCATGGCCGACAGCTCGAAGCTGAAAAAGGCGATCGTCGTCGATGACCTGGTGGTGGGGCACATTGGGAGCTGGCCCTCCGATGGGAAACGCGAGATCGGGTACTGGATCGATCGCGCTTTCTGGGGTCGCGGCATCGCAACCAAAGCGCTCTCTGCTTTCCTTCGTTTGGAAAAGACCCGGCCGCTTTACGCCGGGGTCGCAAAGCATAACGCCGCCTCGATCCGCGTCCTGCAAAAATGCGGATTCACTCTCCTTGGCCTCGAAGACGCGGCCAATGAGCCCGACGCAACGCACGTTCTCCTGATGCTCGACGCAGGGGAAACGCTGTAGCCGCGCCGCTCTGTCGGCGCGTCTTGTAGCGGCGGGTGTCCTCACCCGCAGAAGGTGGATCGGCCGCTCCGCCGGGCGATGCCATCAAATCTCGGCTGCGCCGACACTATTTTAAACATCGAGCGTCGGAGCGCTCGATCCACCAATCCGACCTCCGGCTATTCCGCTTCAAAGATTTCTTCAATCCGCTGCCCAAACAATCGCGCGATCTTAAAGGCCAGCGACAGGCTCGGCTCATAACGTTCCGTCTCCACCGCGTTGACCGTCTGGCGGGAGACGCCGAGCCGCTCCGCGAGGTCCGCTTGCGACCAGCCCCGGTCCGCGCGCAACGCTCGCAACCGGTTCGTCATCGGTAGCGGCGCCACGAGATCGCCACGGCAACGAGGTAGAAGATCGGCAGGTAATACCAGACATCCTGGTAGCTCCAATATTTCGGCGAGAGCGCCCCCGCCTTCTCGACCAATCCCAGCGTCATCAGGAACAGGGTCGCGATCGGGAAGGCCAGGGCCAACGCTTCGAGATGAACGCGCCGATGCAACTCATCGAGGCCGCGCACATGCTCGATGAACCGGAAGAGGAAGAACGAAAACGGGATCGCCGGCAGCAGCACCATCGCCACCTTAAGCGGCCCGGACGTATTCGGATTTTTTAGTAAGTAAAGCGCGATCCAATAAATGACCACCCAGACGATTCCAGCCACGATAAAAACCGACTCACGGCGGTGGTCCCGCCGACCTGCGGATGAGGAGTTGAGTTCATATATTTCAGCTGTAACGGACGCGCTTTCGCATGTCAAGCATACTTTACATCCCGCAGGTCCATGGCCAACGACGAGATCAGCACAGCGCTGTAGCCGCGGCGCTATGTCGCCGCGCGCTCGAAATGAGAAATTCGAAGCACGACGCTCGAACGCCACGGGTAGCCGTCCAAGGCGGGGCGGGGACAAGGACCAAATGCTAAGGGAGAGAATTCGAAACAAACGCTCCCGTTTTCGTCATTTCATCATTCGATGATTTGAATTTGTTTCGGATTTCGAACTCCGGATTTTCCACTTTTCGCCGGCCTTACGTGTCCGCCCTCCGACCTCCGACCTCCGCCTCACTTCTCTCCCGCCATCTCTTTGAATCGCGGATCGTTCCGGATCGGGTCCCAGAACGGATCCATCCGCAGCAAAGCCGGGGTGAGGGAGCCTTCGCCCGTCGTTTCCAACAGTCCCTTGATGATCTTCAACGCCGCTTCCGTTTCCCCAAGCTGCGCCCGGGCCTGCGCGATCGTTTCCTTGAGCGACGGGCCCACCAGGGCGTCGCTCTCGATCTTTTCGCGGAACTGCGCCGCCAGGGTATCGACCGTCGCCTTGTCTTTCAGTAATGCGGAGACGAGAAGCAGCATGCTATCGGTCCAATTGAGGTTGCCGCCCTGGCCCCGAATCGCTTTCAGTTCCGCGCTGGAACGTTCCAGCTTCTCTTTCGCCCCGGGGAAGCCCGCCTGCGCTTCCAAGATTGCCAGCTCCGCTCGGTAATTCACGAGGAATGCCGCCGGCAACGTTTGCGCTGTGGCCATGACACGTTGCAAGGCGGCGATCGCCTCCGGGTATTGGCGCTGGAGCATCCAGAAACGCACGGAGGCCAAAGCCACGTTAGGATCGCCGCCATCGGGCACCACCACTGATTTCAACAAACGGCCCGCCGTGGCCGTGTCGCCTTGCGCAAGGGCGACCTCGGCCTTCATAACGAGCAATTGCGGGCTGCCCGGTTCGATTTCGCGCGCGCGGTCGATCAGGGCATGCGCTTCATCGAACCGGCGCAAGCACCGATAGGTGACCGCGGCCTCGGAAAGAAGGATCGGGTTCCGCGGATCAAGCTCCAGGGATTCGGTGTGGAGCGCGAGAGCCTCGTCCCATTTTCCCTGGCGGCGTTTCACATACGACATGAACTCGATCGCCATCGGGCGGTTCGTCGATGATTGCCGCGCCTTTTGAAAGGCCTCGAGCGCTTTGTCGAAATCTCTCCGGACTTTGTATTGATACATGCCCTCCGCAAACTGAGTCTCGCCCAGCTGCGGCTGGAGACTCACGGCCTGGTCAAGCGCCGCTTTTGCCTGGGCCGCCCGCTCCGGGGTGCGCTCCATTTCGTGGTACCTGTAGGCGTGCGTGACCGATAAAAACGACCAGGCAATGGCAAACTTCGGGTCCAGTTCGACCGCGCGAGAAAAATATTTGACCATCTTATCGAAGTCCCCGGGCTGGACCGAGAGCGTGTTCCAAAGCGCGAGGCCGCGCAGGTACGACTCGTAGGCTTCCGCGTTCTCGGTTGGTTTTGTTGTGACGGCCTGTTGTTCGTGCGGCGTCAGCTTCGCCCGGAGCGCGCGCGCGATCGCTTCGGCGATCTCACTTTCGATCGCAAAGATATCGGTCAACTTCCGGTCGTAGGTTTCCGCCCAGAGATGCGAATCGTTGGCCGCGCGGATCAACTGCACCGTCACCCGCACCTGGTCGCCGGATTTCTGGACGCTGCCTTCGACAATGTGAGCAACGTCGAGCTGCTGCGCGATCTCCCTCAGGTTGGTTGAACCGCCTTTGTATTTCTGCGTGGAGGTCCGCGAAATGACTTTCAGCTCCGCGATTTTCGCCAGGCGTGTCAGGATCTCGTCCTGGATGCCGTCGGCGAAATAGGCGTTGTCCGGATCGCGGCTCCGGTTCTCAAACGGCAATACCGCGACGCTCTTCTCGACTGCGCTCTTGTCAGGTAGGGACGCCGCGCTGCGGGGACCGTCCTCGTTCCCCGCCGTTCGCCTCGCTGTGTAGCGCCCGAGAAAGAACAACCCCGCTGACAACGCGACGCCCGCGATCACCACGTAGATCCACGCCTTGCCGCCGGCCTGCTTCCGCGGCGCAACGTCCGCGTTCGCGTCCGATTCCGTCCGTTTCAATCCCTGGGGCGTGAGCTCAAACGCCCATGCAATGATGAGCGCGACTGGAAACCCGAGCACCACCAGCAGGATCACCAGCCGCACCGCCCAGTTCGGCACTTCAAAAAACGGGAATGTCTGCGTCGCGATCTGGACCAGCAGCCAGCCGACGACGGCATAAGCAACAGCAACCTTGTAGACGTTGCGTCGCTTCAGTTCGGAAAGAAGAAGTTCATCAGGCGCCCGCGGGCACCCGTCTTCTATCGTTTTCTTTTCGCCAGCGCCAGTTCTGCGGAAGTGGGAGGTCGGATATCGGCAACGAGCAGTTGATCTCACGGCGAAGGCGCTGTCAGGCGGTCGGACGACTCAAAACATCGAGCAGCCGAGCGCTCGATCCACTTGGTCGCGAGGAGGCGTCCGACCTTCAAAATGCCTCGCCGTCGACGTCCGCCTCATCCCCATGGCGATCCTAAGCATACTCAACGCGTGCAACTTACGCGGGGCCTGCCATGCCGTAGCCTTGGCGAAGGCGGGTCTTGTCAAATAGGCGCCGCCTATCGCCGCCAGTGGTATTAAGTATTAATAAGAGCCCGCCGCCTGCTTTTTAGTTAGGCATGCAAACATTACTAACAAGCAGCAATGGTGATAACGGTCAGCTGCCTTATTCGAAAACCTCCATGCGCCTGCGCGCCTTTCGCTTCCTGAGCGAGCGCTTCGTGCAACGCGAGCGGCCGAGCGTCGCCGCCGAGTTTATTCTTTTCGCAGTGATCGTTCTCACCTCCACGTGGTCAATCTTCTCTCTGGCTCAGGCCATGAGGGTGAACCTGTAAATCCAAAGTCAGCTCTCGCTGGTCTTACTGACCGGCGAAGGCTGTCGCAGAAACGCGGCCGCGGCTTCCTCACGGAACGCCGCGGCCGCATTGCTTTCAGCCCGGAGCGGGTTGCGCAACAGGGTCAGCTCGCGCGTCGGCACCGGTTTCATGAACGGCACCGCGACACACCCTTTCACGAACTCCGTCGTGGCCATCATCTCAGGTATCACCGTCACGCCCATCCCGGCCGCGACCATTCTCGCGATCGTCACCAGCTGAGCGCCGCGCAGGACCAGCTCTGGCCGCAGATCATTCGCCGCCAGGAGCTGGCGCACGTGGATCGAAAGCGAATGCTCATCATGCAGAAGAAGGAATTTCTGGTGCGCGAGATCGCTCCATCTCACCGTCTTCCGTCGCGCGAAGAGATGCTTTTCCGGGACCAGCAAGAGGAGCGCTTCCCGGCCGAGCGAATGGCGCGCGAGGTTCGGGCTTTCGTCCGTGCCCGACGCGATTACCAGATCGAGCGTCCCGTCCTCGAGGCGTTGGGCCAGCTTCGTCCGTCGTGTCCTCGAACAGCTCGAAGGTCACCTTGGGATACGCCTGCTGAAATCTTCCGATCAATTGCGGCAGGATATAAAGCGCGATCGAAGGAATCGCGCCGACCGCCAGACGGCCCGCCACCTCCGCCTCCAGCGCCGTCACCGCGTGCCCCGCATCAGCAATCGCCGTCAGGATCACTCGCGCATACGGCAACAAACACTTGCCCGCCTCGGTCAGCACAACCGAGCGCGGCAACCGATCGAACAACTGCCGATTCAATTCCTCTTCCAGCTTCTGGATCTGCTGGCTAAGCGACGGCTGCGAGACATGCTCCCTCTGCGCCGCCTGCGAAAAGCTGGCTTCTTCCGCGACAGCAACGAAGTACCTGAGTTGATGAATCTCCATCGTCTAGCCTCAATCCGTTTCTTGAATATCATCGCGCCGTAGCGTTGGCGAAGGCGGATCTTCCGCAACGGCAACGAAGTATCTGAGTTGGTGTATTTCCATGCTGGCCTCGAGATATTCGTGTGAGACTCGCGGCTTGTCTAAGCGCTCCTCTCTGGGGATTGTAGGGCGGGCGCACCGCCTGCCCACCTTGCCCCCTCGGCAACCGACGCGATTGCCCTACAAAGATTGCGTCCGCCCTCTGATCGCCGACCTCGGACTTCCGACCTCCGGTTTAACAAAGTAACGCTTGGTGATTGGTCACATTGGGCGACTGTGTCTCCTCGGATCGCGCATTGATGTTGTCTATCGGCGGGCGATGCACGCCTGCCATGCCAGCACCTAAACCTAGAATCGCAGCGACCGATGCCCTCGTCGGGCTTTGGACGGTAGCGCTCACCGCGTTTGTCATTGCCGCGCTCTATTTCGGGCGGGACCTGCTCATTCCGCTCGCGCTCGCCGCTTTGCTCACCTTTCTCCTTTCACCTCTGGTGACGCGACTGGAACGCTGGCTGGGCCGTATCGTCGCTGTTCTACTGGTCGTCACACTAATTTTCTCGGGGCTGGGCGGGGCCGGGTGGATCTTCACCCGTCAGCTGGTCGACCTGGCCACAAAGCTGCCGCAATACAAAGGCAACATCACCGAGAAGCTCCAGGCGTTTCGCACGCCGAAAGGCGGGACGTTCACCAAACTCTCCGAGACGGTCGAAGAGTTGAAACAGGAGCTGCCCGGTGGATCGGCGCCCGACGCTCCCGTCGTTACGAAGGAGCCAGGCAAACCCGAGACCGCGATCGTGTCGCCGCCAAACCCGCTGCCCCAGACGGTCGCCGTCAAGATGGTCGAGAGCTCTAAAGGCAATCCGTTCGAGCTCGTGCAAACGATCATCACGCCATTGCTCGGGCCGCTCGGCACCGCCGCGTTGGTGCTCGTGCTCGTGATCTGCATGCTTTTTCAGCGCGAAGATCTGCGTAATCGCCTCATCCGGCTCGTCGGCCAGGGCCGGATCGGCGCGACCACTCGCGCGATGGACGACGCTTCCGACCGCGTCTCCCGCTACCTGCGAATGCAGTTATTCATCAACATCAGCTACGGTGTTGCCGTCGCGATTGGGCTCCACTTTATCGGCGTGCCCAACGCGGCCCTGTGGGGCGGTCTCGGCATTCTCCTGCGCTTCATTCCCTACATTGGCCCCTGGGTTGCCTCCATTCTCCCGACCTTGCTTGCGTTCGCGATCTCGCCCGGCTGGATGATGCCGCTCTTAACCCTCGCCCTGTTTGGCGTGATCGAGTTGATCCTGAACAACGTTGTCGAGCCGCTCCTCTACGGGAAGCACACCGGCGTCTCTTCCATCGCGCTCATCGTCGCGGCCGTGTTTTGGACCTGGCTGTGGGGTCCGCTTGGACTGGTCCTCGCCACACCCCTCACCGTTTGCCTCGTCGTGATGGGCCGGCATATCCCCCGCCTCTCCTTTCTCGGCGTGCTCCTGAGCGATGAAGAACCACTCACGCCCGCAGAAGATTGTTACCACCGCCTGATCACGGTCGGCGACCAGGACGAGACCGAGCTGGTCGACGATTACCTGAAAGAAAACTCGCTCGCCGCTCTTTACGATTCGGTCCTGGTTCCTGTCATCAGCACCGCCGAAACTGACGCGCGCGACGGCCGGCTCGATCCTGAGCAGCTTGCCGACGTCCGGGAAAGTCTTCGCGTAATCCTGGACGATCTCGCCATGCGTCCCGCCGCCTCCGACCACATCAAGGAAGAACAGATCGAAGCCGCCCACCGCCCGAACGCAGCGCCCGCAGCGGCGTGCCGCGTTTACTGCGTGCCCGCCCGCGCCGAGCGCGATGAATTCGCCGGCGCGATGCTCACCCAATTACTCCGCGAACAAAGCTTCTCCGCGCGCAATGCCTCCGCCACCCTTTCTGCTGCCGACCTGTTGGGCATGCTCGACGCCGAGCACTCCGACATCGCCTGCATCTCGGTCGTCGCGCCATCGACCGTCATCCACGCCCGCTTTCTCTGCACCAAACTCCGCGCCCGTTTCCCCGCGCTCAAAATCATCGTCGGTCTCTGGGGCGCCACCGACCGCGTCGCCGAAGCCACCAAACGCCTTCAAGATTCCGGCGCCGACGAAACCGTCACCTCTCTCGCCGCCGCTCTCGAACAGATCACCACGCTCTCCGCCGCGCGTGAACAGCTGGTGGCTGTGAATGCGGCATAGGTGCCGCGTCTCCCTCGTCTGCTGTGAAACGCCGCCCCAAAGGATAGGCTTCGCCGCGCGGCGAACCTGGCCGCGACGGAATTACTCGAGCAACTCGAAGCCGAACGCTCCGACGTGGCATGCCGCCATCTCAGGGGCCGGCAGCGGTTGCCTTCGCTTCCTGCTGCTTCAACAAGGCGTGGTAACGAGCGTCTCCGTGCAACGGTTTGAGGTCCGTATCGTTGCGCATCCAGGAGGCGCTGACCGTTCCGTGCTGAATCGCGCGCGTCAGGAAATCGATGGACTCATCGGCCTCACCGAGAGTCGCGAAATTACACGCCACGTTGTAGAGCAACACCGAATCGTCTGGCTTCATTTCGACGGCGCGCTTTAACCAGCCTTTAGCGCGCTCCCGTTTTCCCAGGATGAGCAACGATCCCGCTCCAAGATGTAACGCCCGGGCATCGTCCGGATTCCATTCCAGATGTTTCTCGACCACGCGGACCGCGTCCCGGGCCTGCTCGACCGCTTCGTCCATCTGCCCGGTTCCGCGCAAAATCTGCCCTCGCAGGCAGCGCGACTGGTAATCGGCCGGCTCGACATCCGCCGCTTTCCGGAATAGCTCCGCCGCCTCCTCGAGTCTTCCCTGATGGAAGCGGGTCCGGCCATAGTAGTAGTAGGCTTGGAACAACCGCGGATTGAGTTCAAGCGCCTGATTGAAGTCATTCTCGGCCGCTTCATATTCTTCCGAGATGAGAAAAGCGAGACCTCGGGAGGCATGCGCTTCCGCCAGATTCGGATCGAGCTCGACGGCTCGTTTGCTCGCCTGTCTGGCTTCTTCCCGATAACTCTCGATCGGATCCTCATACATAATGAGCAACGAGAAACAGTCGGCGTAGCCAGCCCAGGCGAGGGCGAAGCCCGGGTCCAGATCGATGGCGTGGCGAAACATCTGGCGTGCAAATTCGAGGTCGATCTTGTGGAAGCGACTCACGAACTGCCGCCCGCGCAGGTAAAAATCGTAAGCGGTCACATCACTGCTGGAGGTTGTCTTGAGCGCCGATTGCTGGTGAGGCGTAATCGATTCGAGCAAGGTCTCGGCGATACTCTTCGCGATCTCGTCCTGAATGACGAAGACGTCTTTCAACTCCTCGTCGAAACGCCTGGTCCAGAGGTGAGAGCCGCTGGAGACGGACACCAATTTGGTCACGACGCGCAGGCGGTTACCCGATTTTCGCACGCTGCCTTCGAGCACGGAATCAACGCCGAGTTCCCACCCTATCCGCCGCACGTCGCCGTCGCTTTCCTTGTAGGCAAAAGAGGAAGAGCGCGCGACGATCCGGAGCTGCGGGATCTTGGAGAGCGCGTTGAGGATTTCTTCGGCGACCCCTTCGCAGAAATAGCCCTGGTCCCGCCCGGCGCTCATGTCGGCAAAAGGCAGGACGGCCATGGAGGGCCGATCGTCGCGCTGAATGAAATCACGTGGAAGTTTGGTGGCCAGGCGGATTCCCCTTAGGGTGAAGTCGAAAAACCAGGAGAGCAGTGCGACGACCGGAAAGCCGAGGATGACCAGCACGATGAGCACGGACATGGTCGCATCCGGCAGATGAAGCGGTTTGAACGTTACCTCCCCGACCTGAAGCAGCACCCAACTCACCACCGCGTAGGTCGCGACGACTTTATAAACGCCGCGGCGATTCAGTTCGCCAGAGAGCCGGCGCCAACTAAAGGACGAGCGCTTTTTCATTGCAGACATTCTGAATCGAGGACCTCAAACCATACGTGATCTCCCTCGGCGCACGAGTCACGATCACGGGATATTCGATAAACGCGGGCGATTACCTGCCGACCATCCCGGGGAACGGAGAGAAGAGCTGAACACGGAGGTCATCCGCTTCGCTCACAGAGGGAGCTTCGAGTTCGTCGACAATGACGACGCGAACTGCCTCACTTCATTCGGTCGAATGTTTTCTGGGGTTCATGAGATGAGTTCTCGGTTAATCGTTATCCGTTAATAGGGAAAGCGAAAAACGACCTCACTTCATCCGGTCGAACGTCTTCTGTAAGAGCGCGAGATCGGTCGGGTTGCCGAGCTTCTCGCGAGTGCTCTCGATCCATTTCTTCTCGAGGGCATTTTTCGTCGGACGGTCGCTCTGATAGAAAACGCCGAACACGCCGGGGAAAGGGAGCTGGGCGAGTTTGTAGGCGGCAAGCTCGTCGGTGACGTCGTGACGGAGTTCGTCTTCGGGAGTGTTGTCGTATTTTTTCTCGTCAATCAGCGAGAAGGCGCCGCCTTTGCGGGGATTGGCGGGGTCGAAGGCGCCGGGGAAGAATTCGACGCACTCGCTCAGGCATTCGATGACGCTGAAGCCCTGGTGGTCCATGGCGCGCTCGATCATCTGGATCATGTGGTTAACCTGGGTGGCGTGGGTGCGCGCGACGAAGGTGGCCCCAGCGCAGATGAGTTGTTTCATCGGGTTGACCGGCTGGTCGATCGCGCCGGTCGGGTCGGTCTTCGATTTGAAACCAATGGGCGAGGTGGGCGAGGTCTGTTTCTTAGTCAGGCCATAGACGAAGTTGTCCATGATGAAGTAGACCATGTTGATGTTCTTGCGCGCGCCGTGATTGAGATGGTTGCCGCCGATGGAGAAGCCGTCGCCGTCGCCGCCGAAGAGGAAGACGTGCAGGTCGGGCCGGGCCAGGCTGACGCCGGAAGCGAGCGGGACGGCGCGGCCGTGAATGAAATGCGCGCCGTAGCCGTTCACGAAATAAGGGAAGCGCGAGGAACATCCGATCCCGGCGAGGGTGACGATCTTCTCGTGATCGAGCTGGCGTTTCTCGATGACTTTGTAATAGGCGGCGAGCACCGCGAAGTCGCCGCAGCCCGGACACCAGGTGGGGTGGTCGGCGGTGATGGCCTTCTTGGTTAGTTTCTCTCTGGGGGCATCGATGGTCGTGGTTTCTTCGCTCATAAAATTATGGGGTCACCGCCGAAAGCTCCAAATCCCAAATCCCAAGCTCCAAGTAAGCTGCAATACCCAACTCCGAAAATTCGCGAGCGTGGCACTGCGTTAGTGGGTGGTTCGTCATTCTTTTTTGGATTTGCTGTTTTGGGATTTACTTGGGATTTGGGAATTGGTGCTTGGGATTTCTGTCCGTCAGGACGGCTGATTTTCCTTCGAGCCGGAGATCGCGACGGCGGCGCTTTCGGCGCGTTCGCCGGGAGGATGCTTGGAATGTTCGACGATGCCGGAGGAGGCTTTCGAGGCTTCGGCGCCGGGATGGGTGGGAGTGTTGTCGCCCGCGTGGTCCGCGCGGTCGGAAGGTTGGGAGGTGGCGGATTCGGCGGAGCCGTTTGCAGACGGAAGGCGCGGAGCACCGCCCATACCGTTGACGCCTTGAAGGATTTCCTTAACGCGATAGGTGAGGCCGTCGGTCTTGGTGAGGCTTTCGATCTTTGGTTCGCAGAAGCGGGCGCGGAGAAGGGTAGCGAGCTGGCCGAAGCCGTAAACGCCCTGGTCGTTCATCTCGACGACGATGATGCGCTTGAACTTGCCGAAGATTTTTTCGAGGCCGTTCGGCAGCGGATGGACGTGGCGGAGATGCAGGGCGCCGTATTTCTTTCCTTCTTCGCGCGCCTTTTTCACGGCGTCGTGGATCGGACCGTAGGTGGAGCCCCAGCCGACCATGAGGACGTCGCCCTCCTGATCGCCGAAAACTTCCGGCGGCGGAAGTTCCTCGGCGAGCTGGCGCAGCTTATTGCGACGCTTGGCGGTCATGGCCATGTGCAACTTCGGGCTGCCGGTCGGGTGGCCCATCTCGTCGTGCTCGAGGCCGGTGACGAGCGGGTATTTGCCGTCGAGCATGCGCGAGCCGGGCGGGACGTGCTGCGTGATTTGGTCGACGGCATACGGCTTGAAGCCGGCGGCACGCGGACTGAGATCCGGTTTCGGATCAAGCATGATGTCTTTCAGATGCGGTTCGTCGAAGGCTTCGATGCGGGTGGCGAGCGAGGTGTCGCTCAAAATGAAAACGGGGGTGCTGTATTTGCGCGCGATGCGAGCAGCTTCGATCGCGATGTAGAAGCAATCCTCGACCGTTGCGGCGGCGAGAACGACGCGTGGGCTGTCGCCGTGGCCGCCGTAGATCGCCTGGAACAGATCGCTCTGCTCGACGTTGGTCGGCAGGCCGGTGCTCGGTCCGCCGCGTTGCACATTGATGATGATGATCGGGATCTCGGCCATCGAGGCCCAGCCGATCGCTTCCGTCTTGAGCGAGATGCCGGGGCCGGCGCTGCCGGTGATCGCGAGATAGCCGGAAAACGAAAAACCGAGCGCCATCGAGACCGCGCCGAGCTCGTCCTCGGCCTGGACGAAAATGCCGCCATATTTCGGCAGCTCGCGCCGCAAAATCTCCATGACCGACGACCAGGGCGTGATCGGATAACCGGAGCCGTAACGGACACCGGCGGCGATCAGGCCGTAGGCGAGCGCCTGGTTGCCATCCATCGTGATCTGGGCGCGCTCGCCTTCCTTCGCGACGTGCGCCTCGAACTGGTAGCGTTTGGCCAGGAGGTTGCCGACGGGATAAGCGTAGCCGGCGGTGAACGCCATGATGGCGGTGTTGACGATGCTCTCGTCTTTGCCGGCGAATTTTTCTTTGATCAACGTCGTCAGCTTCTCGACATCGAGATGGAAAATCTTCGCGATCAGCCCGAGGACGAAAATGTTTTTGCCCTTGTCCTTCGCGGTGCCGCCGAGCGCTTCGACGGTGAGGCCGGTGATCGGCACGCCGACGTAGAGGAAACGTTTGTCATCAAGATCGGGCTCGACGTTATCGGAATCGTAAAGGAGAACGCCGCCGTCTTTGAGAAAGCCGATGTGGTCCTGGTAGCTGTGTTGATAAAACGCGACCAGGAAATCGGCTTCATCGCCGGCGGAGAGGACTTCGCCGGTGCCCATGCGGACCTGAAAAATGGAGGGGCCACCGGAGATGGTAGCGGGAATCGTCATGTAGGTCATGACGTCCTGCGCGCTGCGACCGGCGAGCCGGGCCAGGAACGCGCCGGCGCTTTGGATGCCGTCCTGCGAATTGCCGGCAAGGCGGATGACGGCGTCGTTAATGTTTTCGGGACGGAGATCAGCGCGGTCCGCGGCCGGACGAGCGGTCGGAGAAGAGGAAGAGGGAGGGGAAGAGGAAGATTCTGCCGGAGTTTCCGGCAGTTGGACCTGGGTGTTGGATGGAGTGACGGTATCGCCCATAGGGATTTTGTGCGGTCAGTACCCTACCGAAAGTATGGCGTGATGCCAGTCATGGATTGCAGAATGCAGATTGCCGATTGCAGATTGCAGATTGCAGATTGCAGATTGCAGATTTGGGAAGGCAGGCAGACGAAGCGGAGCTTCGGGGACAGCTGCGTTGCTCCGATCCCTCCCGGATCTCACCGTTCCGGCTTCGGCCATCTCGCACCGCTCCCGCGGGCTCGATTCCCAAGCTGGAGCTTGGGAACGAGGGCAAAGGCAGGAGAAAACGTCCAACGCCCAAGGTCCAACGTCCAATGTCGAATTGAAGAGGCGGAAAAGTGGACAGGACGCCGACCTCTGACCTGCGTCTTCCGACCTCTGGAGTGTGCAACAAGATTCGGCTCGCTCGTCAGAAGGAGGTTGCTACGATGCCGCCATTGACGGCGGAATCGCGAGCAACTGAACCGGAAAGGAATCGATATGGCAGAAGAAAAGCAGTGGAAAGAGATGGAAGGGGCAACACAACCGGAGGGGGAAGGAGGGACGAGCAGTCCCGAAGCAACGACAGCCGATGAGGTGGGCGGTCGAAGCCGCCAATTGGTGGCCTCCTGTTTCAAATGCGGCACGACCTCCTACGTCGGGGCCGATTGGAAGTGGTTCACTTGCTGGAAATGCGGTGGGGTAAGCTCCGAGACCGCGATGGCCTGAAGAAAAAGCTGAAACGCTGAAACGCTGAAAAACTGAAAACTCCTGAAAGGGCTGAAATCAGATCGATTTCAGCGTTTCAGCTTTTCAGCATTTTGTGAGCGCCTACCGGCGCTCACTCCGCCGGCACCCAGGAATGTTCGCGCCACCAGCTGGCGACTGAGTCGCGGCTGCCGCGGAACATGTTGCGCTCGGCGTTTTTAATGTTGGCGATGTTTTTCGGGTAGGAGGAGCGCGGGAGATCGCAGATGCCGTCGCCGGTGTATTGCCACATGGTCCAGGTGCGCCAGGGGTGGGTGTCGCGCGGGACGTGATGGTAATTGGCGATCCAAAGCCAGCAGCGCGAGAGAACGTTGCGTTGCGCTTCCGTGGTCTGCGGGCTTGTGGAGCATCTGTTTGAGCCGGTATTCGCTGCCGTATAGACCGGGGTATTTGCCGGTGCGTTGCTTGATCCGCTCCACGAACGTGACGGCTTGCGCGACGGTCATCGAGCCGCCGGGATAGTGGCCGTTCTTCTCGAAATCGAGCACGAGCAAAACGCCGCCGGGATGCAAGTCAGGTCCGCGGTAGGAAGAGGCCACGACGCCGAGGAAATGCTCGGCCTGGCGGATGGGATCGGTCGCATTGGCGAAGTGATAAGCGCCCCAGAGAAGGCCGGCGCGCGTCGCCTGGGTTTGCCTCGGACCATAATAAGCGTCGCGCACACGCGGAGGATACGTCGCTTCATGAATAACGCCGACGATGCCCTGCCGCTTCATCAATTCGAAATCGACCTTCATCAAATCGTAATGCGACATGTTCACCACGGTGTTGGACCAGGCGAAGGCCGACGCGGGCAAGGCGAGGAGAAGAGCGAAAAGGCGAACGGCGGAAAATTTCATCGCGCGGACGATCAACTGGTGGCGAAGAGCTGACAACCGGATTGTGGTAACAAATCAGTGGCGTGAGGTTCGGAATTCGGTCGCGCACGAACATCGGCGCGTCCATTTGCGGCACCAAGCGCGATTCAGTGGCATGTTCCGCTGGATAATTCGGTTGGTCGCGATCAGTTTTATTTCCAAACTCATCAACCGGCGTTTTGCCCCGCGCGGGGTTCGGCCGCCGCGCTAACGCAATCCGGGGTCAACGGCGATCCGTTGAGGTTTACTCCTCCAGCAAAGGCCCTCCGCGGATTTTTTGGGGTTCGGCGATTCGAGGCCTTCCGCGGCGACTGAGCCGGCAACCTCAAAGCCCAACGCCGCGAATGCGGTTGGAAGAAAGTATTTCCTCAGGAGGTGGCAGGGGCGTTAGCGTTGAGAGCGCAATCAGAACCCTAACGAACCATGACAGCAAAAGAGATTATCCTGCGTCCGGGGACGACGGACGATGCCGCGGCCTGTGGCTCCATTTGTTATGAAGCATTCAGGACATTTGCCGAGCATCACCGTTTCCCGCCTGATTTTCCAAGTGCCGAATTTGCCATCGGGCTGTTCAGGCATCATCTCCTGTCCAGGAGCGATGTTTACTCGGTGGTGGCCGAAGCCGACGGGCACGTAGTGGGGAGCAATTTTCTTTGGGAAAACGCCATTATTGCCGGCGTGGGTCCGATCACGATTGATCCGGCAGCGCAGGATCTCGCGGTTGGAAAACGGCTGATGCAGGATGTCATTCGGCGTGCGAAGGAGCGCGCCTTTCCCGGGATGAGGCTGGTGCAGGCCGCCTATCATAACCGCTCGCTCTCGCTCTATACGAAGCTCGGTTTCGACGCGCGCGAGCCTCTCTCGAATATCCAGGGTTCGGCCCTGGGATTGGAAATGCCCGGGCGCGTGGTCCGACCAGCCAAAGAGGAGGACGTGGTTGCCTGCAATGAGTTGTGTCGCCGAGTGCATGGGCATGACCGCGGCCGGGAATTGCTCGACGCGGTCAAAGAAGGCACCGCTACCGTTGTCGAGCACGCGGGGCGCATTACCGGTTATGCGACATTGATCGGATTCTTCGGACACGCAGTCGGCGAGAATAACGAAGATCTGAAGGCGCTCATCGGCGCCGCCCGGGAATTTCAGGGCCCGGGATTCTTGCTGCCGACGCGCAACAGCGATTTGCTCCGCTGGTGTTTGAAGATGGGGCTGCGCGTCGTCCAGCCGATGACGCTGATGAGCACCGGTCTCTATAACGAGCCGAAAGGCGCATTTCTCCCGTCGGTCCTTTACTGACCGCGAGGAAGGTCGCATCATGGACGTGAAGGAACTGCAAAGTCGCGTCGAGGGAAGCTGTGACGGTCGCGACAGACCCTCGGTATGAAGATCTCCGGCGCAGTCTCATTTGGAACCAGCTGACGCCAGCGCGCTACCCGCAAATCGTAGTCCAGGTCGCGTCCGAGCAGGATGTCGTAGAGACGATCCGGTTCGCTCGCAGACATGACTTGAAAATCGCGGTGCGCGGTGGCGGGCATAGCTGGATCGGATTTCCGCTGCGCGACGGGAGCTTGCTGATTGATCTTGGCCGTCTCAAGCGCGCTCAGATAAACCCGGGCGCGCGGACGGGCCACGATCCAGCCGGCGATCAACGGACGCGATCTTAACCGCCAGCTCGCGGCGCACGGACTCGGCTTTCCGGTTGGTCATTGTCCGTCGGTGCCGATGAGCGGCTTTCTCCTGAGCGGCGGTTTGGGATGGAACTCCAACACCTGGGGCCCGGCCTGCTTCAGCGTGGAAGGCGCGCGCGCGGTCACGGCCGATGGCACCGTCCTCGTGGCCGACTCGAATCAGAACGCGGATCTCCTCTGGGCGATTCGCGGCGGCGGCCCGGGATTTTTCGCAATCGTGACGGAATACGAGCTCAAACTCTACCCGGCGCCGCGAGCGATCACGACCAGCACTTATTATTATCCGCTGCAACAGATTGAAGCGCTGGGCTCGTGGGCTGCGAGCGTCGCCAGTAAACTTCGTAAAGAGGTCGAACTCTCGATTTTCGTGGCCACCGCTCCGCCGGTCATTGCTGGCCAGTGCACCTCCAGCAATGGCTTTGCGGCTATTTTAAGCGCGGTCGCGTTTCTCGACACCACCTCGGAAGCTGAGAAGACGCTCGGGCTCCTGGAGGACGGCCCGCTCTCTGGAAAATGCCTATACAAGGAGATCAACCAAGCTACTCCGATGGAAACGCTCCACGAGATGGGCGCGATGCTTTGGCCCGAGCGCCACCGTTATCGAGCCGATACGCTTTGGGCGGACTCGCCCCCGGCGCCGTTGCTGGGCTCGGTGCGCGATCATTTTCTGCGGGCCCCATCCCCGAAATCGCTGGCTGTCTGCGTTCTGGCCACCGGCCCGGAGAACAGCAGGCCCGCGCTGCCTGACGCCGCCTTTTCGATGGCGACCCGGACCGCGTTCCTTGGCTACGCGATCTGGGAACGCCCGGAGGACGACGACGCGAATTCAGCGTGGCATCGCGGGATGATGTCGGCTCTGGACGCGTTCGCGGTGGGCCATTACGTCGGCGAGTCCGATATCGTGGCGAGCCCGGCGCGCGGTCAGCGCTCATTCGCCCCCGCGAACTGGAAGCGCCTGGAGTTGCTCCGAGATAAATACGATCCGGATCGAGTATTTCACGGACACTTTAACGGGGAATCGCGGTAAGAGCTTTTTCGCAGCGCTCCAGCAGCCGCGGTGATTCCATCCGCTCCGCCCACGCTGCGAACGCCGGGGTCGCACCGCGCCAGCAGAGCGTCCTGACATTCTTGAAGAGCGGCGCGTCAGTGCGGAGCGTCGCGAGCTTTTTGAAAAGCCGCGCGAACTCGCGCTGTTCGCCCAGGACGTCGTGCGGGAACTTTTCGATCGGACCGTAGCGGTTCAAAAGCTGAGCGGCAGTCTTCGCGCCGATCCCAGGGATGCCAGGATAGCCATCGGCCGCATCACCCACGAGCGCGAGCAGGTCCGGGATGAGCAGCGGATCGACGCCGAACTTCTCGCGGATGCCGGCAGCGTCCCGGATGATTTTGCGCCGGCCATCGATCTGCACGACGCGGGTGTCCCGGACGCATTGCCCCAGATCCTTGTCGGGCGTCCAGATGGCGACTTTCTGGACCTGCTTGTCCTTGGCGGCGATATGCGCAGCCGACGCGAGCGCATCATCCGCTTCGAGCTCGACCATCGGCCACACGACAACCCCCATCGCTGCGAGCGCCTCCTCGAGCGGATGAAATTGCGCGAGGAGCGCGCGCTCAATCCCCTCGCCGGTCTTGTAACCCGCCCAAAGCCGATTGCGAAACGACTCGATCACGTGATCGGTGGCGACGCCGATGCAGGTATCCCCGCTCTCGATCAACTGAAGCACGGTCTGCAACACGCCGACAACGGCGCCGTAGGGACGGTCCGCCCCTTTGGTAAATCGCCGCAGGCCGTAGAAGTGACGGAAGAGCTCGTAGGTTCCGTCGATGAGATGAACGATCACAGTGTATTTCGACGGCGCACCTTAAGCGTCGCGAGGCGTGATCTTCGCGTCGCGCAAAATATCATCCACCGCCGCGGCGGCATCGCGAGAAGGCGCGATCGAAATCACCAGGCTTTTGCTGGTTGGGGTATTGCTTCGATCCGCCGTGCTGTCGATCGGCACGAGGACATTAGCTTCGGGGAAGTAGGTCGCGGTGCAGCCCCGCGCGATCTCACAGGGCGCGACCATGAAATGCCGCGCCACACGTTCCTCACCTCGGTGGTGACTCGTCAGGTCGACGAGCTGCCCCTGTTGCAGGCCGGCCGCTTTGACGTCTTCCTCATTCATGAACACGACGCGGCGGCCATTGTAGACCCCGCGGTAGCGATCGTTCAGTCCGTAAATGGTGGTGTTAAATTGGTCGTGGCTGCGGACCGTCATCATCAAATAACGTCCCGGCCCAACTTCGACCGGACTTAATGGCGGAAACGATGAAAGTTCGCTTTGCCGGTCGGCGTGTTGAACTGCCGTTTGTCGCGGGCCGTCGTTCGGCAAGTAGAACACGTTCGCTCGAATCCGGTTATTGAAATCCTCGAAGCCGGGAATGACATGCTCGATGTGGTCGCGAATGCGGTCATAATTCGCAACCAAACTTTTCCAGGCAACGGTGCTGCGGCTTCCCAAGGTCGCTTCCGCCAGGCGACCGACGATGGCCGGCTCGCTCAACAGATGTTCGCTCGCCGGCGGCGCGTGGCCGCGGGAAGGATTGATGATCCCCATCGAGTCTTCCACCGTCACGAACTGCTCACCTGATTCCTGGAGCATCGATCTCGGACCGTCCGAGGCAAGGAAGAATCAGCGCGATTTCGCCCGTGATCAGATGCGAGCGGTTCAGCTTCGTCGAGACGTGCGCGGTGAGCCGGCATTTCTGCATGGCTTTCGCGGTGTATTCGGTGTCGGGCGACGCGGCGAGGAAGTTGCCGCCCATCCCCAGGAAGAAACGAATCTTGCCGTCGTGCATCTGCCTTGATCGTTTCCACCGTGTCGGTGCCGTGTTCGGCCGGCGGTGTGAACTGAAATTCTCTTCCGAGTTTTTCCATGAACTTTTCGTTCATCCGTTCCCATATCCCCATGGTGCGATCGCCTTGCACGTTCGAATGGCCGCGCACCGGGCATGGTCCCGCTCCCGGTCGTCCGATATGTCCGCCGAGCAGAAGAAAATTCATCACCTCCTGAATGGTCGCGACGGCGTTCTTGTGCTGCGTCAGTCCCATCGCCCAGCAGGCAATGATGCGTTTGCATCCCATCGCGATGCGGGCCGCGTGGCGGATCTGCTCGCGCGTCAATCCGCTTCCTTCGATGATCTCCTCCCACGACGTATCGCGCAGATGCCGGACGAACGGTTCGAAGCCGGCGGTGTAGTTGTTCGATGAACGGGCGATCGAAGACGGAGCCGGGCGCGCGTTCCTCCTCGGCCAGCATCGCTTTCATGATGCCGCGCATCGCCGCCATGTCGCCATTCACTTTGATCGGGAGCCAGAGATCGCTCAGCGGCGTAGCCTTGGTTGAAAAGCATCGTCGCCGCGAACGTCAGCGGGTTTCGGTACTCCTGCGGATTAGGATTAACCACCTCCATCAATCCCGGTTCCGGCATGGGATTGATCGCTACGATCTTGGCGCCGTTCTCTTTTGCCCGCGCGAGGACGGTCATCATGCGCGGATGGTTCGTGCCCGGGTTTTGTCCGAGGATGAAAATCCCATCCGCTTTTTCGAAATCCTCCAGAGTCACGCAACCTTTTCCGACCCCGATGGTCTCGTTGAGCGCAGCGCCGCTCGATTCGTGGCACATGTTCGAACAGTCCGGCAGGTTGTTCGTCCCGAATTGCCGCGCAAAAAGCTGGTAGAGAAATGCGGCCTCGTTACTGGTCCGGCCACTGGTATAAAACGCGGCCGCGTTCGGTGTCGGCAAAGCGTTTAATTCGCGCGCCATCAACGCAAACGCCTGGTCCCACTCGATTGGCTCGTAATGCGTCCCGCCCGCAAGTTTCACCATCGGGTGAACCAGCCGTCCCTGCAGCTCCAGCCAGTTATCGCTTTGCTGCCGCTATCTCTTCGATCGAGTGCTCGCGGAAAAATTCGGGAGTAATCTTCTTCTTCGTCGCTTCACTGGTAAGCGCTTTGACGCCGTTCTCGCAAAACTCAAAGACGCTCCGGTGCTCGTCCGGGCTCGGCCACGCGCAGCTCTGACAATCGAATCCATCCTTCTTGTTGACCTTAACCCAATCACCAATCCCACGGGTCAGGCCCGTTTCGCGAATTGTGAAGCGCAGGCTCTCGGTCAACGCCTTCATCCCGGCGGCCACGCGATGTGGCTCACGTAATTGGCGCTCGCTCGATTTCTTCCGGCGGCTGCGCGCCCGGCGTGCGGTTCTGGTTCGCCAAATGGGCGTCCGACTGAGGCGGCGACTTCGAGGCGCCATCGCCGATTCGGGTGGGCCTCTGTGCAATCGTGTCGTGCTCGCGGTCCGGGTGATTTCCACTCTCCGGCCGCTCGGGTGCTGGATTGCCGTCAGTGTCCATCGCGAAACAATGCCATTAACTCTGCGAGACATTACAAGAGTTGAATCCCCTGTCAGGCCGCATTCTCTCTTAGGCAACCAAGCTGGCGAGGTTCGGGTCCCCTTCCCTGGCTTTTGCTTTTCAACGGGCGCATTGTGACCCCAGGGCCAGAATCGTAGGTTTTAAGTCCTAACTGACGTTCACCGTCTCGTTGCAGGATATCCGCAACGACCGAGAAGATGGCCGCCGTTGCGACCGTCGAGCCCGAATGGGTTTCCCTTTGGTTCGTTAGGTTTGGCGGCCAGACTTGGAGACAAGTCTGGCCGTTCCTTATTTCGGCGAGAGGAAGCTTTTTTAATCGTCCAGCGATCCACCAAGACTGAAGTCCTGGAACGCTCGCTGGAATGTCCTAAAATGCCTGTTAGAAGTCCGAAAGAGCCGAAATTGGCTTTTATCTCAAACCAGCGTGGCGTCGAAGTGTTTTAGGACACGCCCGGCAGTGCGCGTTCGCCTGGCGCAGCAACGCAACCGCAACTTGGAACGTCATTACGCAGTCGGAATAGTTCGGCGCCGTTCCAGCAGCTCGTCGAGGGAGAAGGGGCCTGCCCCATGGAAGAGGAAGAAGAGACCAGAGGCGATCATCATCAAAGCTGGGAACATTTGCTGAAAGGTGTGGCCAAGGTGTGCGATAACGACCGCGCAAATAAAGTTGATAATGAAAACAATAGCGAACGGTCTGACGAAGGCGCCCAGAAGGATGGAAAGACCGCAAACGAACTGGGCGTAGACCGAGAGCCGGGCAGCAAAGGCCGGGAATGGAGTTCCACGCGCGGTTAAAAACTTCTCAAACTCGAGCATTTTCTCGTGACTAAGGATGTTGTCCTGCACACCCCAGATTATGAAGCTACCGATGAGCAGGCGAAGAAAAATGACGCCGTAGTCGCGGCGGCGACGAAACCAGTCGAGATGCTTTACCCTTGAGTCTCCAGTATCTGAGTTCATAAGAATGTAAGTTTCATTGCTCGGCTTCAGAACGAGCTCCCGCTCGCAGGAAGGAGGCGGCCAGGCTTGGCTCACCCAAGTCTGGCGACAGATCTAACGAACGAATGGAGAAACCCATGTTGGCGACGAGCGCAACCGCGACGGTATTTCTCATTCGTTCCAAGCTAAGCTGCAACGTAGACGCTGACGAGCGGTAGGACTTAAAACCGACGATTCACGTCTTCAGGCCGCGAGGAGCTGCGTCATACGCTCGCACAATGGAAAATCGGGCGCGCCGCGAGGGCCGGTTCCCGGGCGAGAATCCTACACAAGCTAAAGGTCGAAAACGTGCGATGGTCGATCTTAGCCCTTCGCCGAAAGGGTTCTGGGTGGAATGGCCGAGAAGAGATGATATGTTCTGGGGTTCTTCTTCGGGATTAGCTTCTCAATTCATAATGGCTGGTCACGACGATGAAATTGGCCGGGAGGAATGCGCGCCCATAAAGCTCGACGCCGAGTCGCTGACAGAAATGACAGCCGAAGCGTACCAGGAGCTTCTTCGGTTGGCCGGGAGCTATCTCCGCTTTGAGCGGTCAGAACACACTCTGCGGCGGACGGCCCTCGTTCACGAAGCATTCCTGCGTCTGGCGGATCAACCGTCTTTGAAGTGGCAAAATCGTGCGCAGTTCATAGGAATTTTTGCGCGGATCATGCGCCAGACCTTGACGAATTACGCGGTGGCGCGACATCGGCAAAAGAGGGGCGGGACCGATCCACTCGAAAAGGCGCTTGAGTTTTATGAGCGGCGCAAAATCGATGTTGCGGTTTTGGACCGGCTGCTGAGCGATCTGGAGTCGTTCGATTCGCGCCAGGGACAAATTGTCGAGCTGCGTTTCTTTGGGGGCCTGACGATCCCAGAGATTGCTGCCGCGATGGAAATTTCGCCAGCCACGGTCAAGCGCGAGTGGACCATGGCTAAAATGTGGCTTCGGCGCGAATTGTCTCGCAATAGCTAAGTGTGATAAATCAAATTCAAATTTCCTTTGGGTTCGTGTAACTAAGAGTTAGCAGACGGGAGTGAATCGTGGATTCATATCGATGGGATAAATTGAAACTAATCCTGGCCGGAGCCATGGAGGAAAGGTCGCCAGTGGCGCGAGCGGCTCTGGTGGAGCGCCTTTGTTCTGATGACAAGGAATTGCTTCAGGAGGCCGAGTCTCTTTTGGCTGAAGCGGAGGCAATTCTTGAAGCAGGCGACGAAGACCTGGAGGCGTGTGCCGAGGATGCCGGCACGCGGATCGCCCGGGAGAGCTTGCCGGAAATTGGCAGGCGAATCGGGGCATACGTAACTGTTCGCCGAATCGGACAGGGCGGAATGGGAAGCGTGTATTTGGCGGCCCGGGCGGACGGACATTTTGAAAAGGAGGTAGCGATCAAAGTGCTCAACCCCGGCACGGATTTGGATGACGTGATCCGCCGCTTCCGTTCCGAACAACAGGTCCTGGCGAGACTCGATCATCCCAATATCGCGAGGCTCCTCGATGCTGGCCGCACCGATGATGGTCTTCCGTATTTCGTCATGGAATACATCGATGGAGCCCCGGTCACCGACTTCATCGAAGAAGCCGTTCCTTCGGTTGAAGCTCGTCTTCAATTATTCCTAAAGATTTGCAGCGCGGTCGAGTTCGCTCACGGGAATTCCGTCGTTCACCGGGACTTGAAGCCGAGTAACATTCTGGTCAATCGGGCCGGAGAACCAAAGCTACTGGATTTTGGAATCGCCAAGTTCCTTTGCAATGAGATCGATCCTCTGGAGCGGACCGCCCCGGGTCACGAGCGATTGAGCCCGATTGCGGCTTCGCCCGAACAAGCGGCGGGTGCGGCGGTAACAAAATCGAGCGACGTTTATGCTCTCGGCGCGCTTCTCTACGAAATGCTGACCGAAATGCGGCCCCACCGTTTCCCCAGCCGCAATCCATCCCAGACAGAGTTAATAAGCGTCCTTTTCGAGCAGGAGCCTGTCCTACCGAGCCTGGCCGTCAAGGATCAGGGCCGAAGACGCCAGATTCAAGGCGACTTGGATGCCATCGTCCTAAAAGCTCTGCAAAAAGAGCCGACCAATCGTTATCCTTCGGTCCGCAGCCTCGCGGAAGATGTAGAGCGATATCTGGCCCACGAGCCCGTCAGCGTCCGAAAGAGTCGGTCCTTCAACCAACTTTTTGCCAAAGCTTATCGTAGCCACCGATTTCGCCTTGCCGGGTTTGCGCTGCTGGTTGTCGCAGCGGGTCTGGCGGCGCTGGATTGGAACCACCTTTCAGGGATCTGGTCCGACCCAGGCAAAGAGAGGGAAAAGTCGGCGGCGCAAACTAACGGCATCCCGTCGCTGCCGGAAAAAAGTATCGCGGTGCTCCCGTTCGATAGTCTTACCGGGGAGAACGACGGTTACTTCGCCGATGGCGTTCAGGATAACCTTTTGACCGATCTGGCGCGGGTCAGCGATTTACGAGTCATTGGCCGTACCAGCGTGGCGTCCTATCGGAACGCGAAGAAAAACCCGAGAGAAATCGGGGAAGCGCTTCGGGTCGCCTTCATCCTGGAGGGGAGCATCCAGAAAGCAGGCGACCGGATTCGTCTCAATGTTCGTCTCATTGATACGCGAACGGAAGCAGAGATCTGGGGGGAACATTACGACCGCACGATTGATGACTTGTTCGTTCTGCAGAGCGAGCTCGCCGAAACCATTGCCTCGAGGCTGAAAGCGACACTCCTGCCGGATGAAAAGGCGGCGATCGAAAAGCGGCCGACTCGGGACCTGGTCGCATACGATCTGTATCTGCACGCGAGAGAGGAGTTCTACCGATACAATTACCCCAGGGCAATTGAGTTTCTGGAAAGCGCGACTGCGCGCGATCCAAAGTTTGCAGTGGCCTACGCGTTGCTCGCGGAAATGAATCTTTACCAGTATCGCTTCGTTACCGCTCAGGATCCGAAATATCTGGCAGCGGCGAAAGATGCCGCGGACAAGGCCCTCGCCCTGGCGCCGGCCCTGGCGGAATCTCACCTGGCGCAGGCGCAATATTATTACTATGGGACTCGGGAGTATGAAGCCGCGTTACGCGAACTGAAGCTGGCGGCTCCTCCGACGATCGAGGCGAGATTTTTGGATTTGAGTGCCTTGATCCACCGAAGGCTGGGACATTGGAAGGAGTCGATTCGCAATGTTGAACGGGCGGCCGAACTCGATCCGCGCAATCCCTTTATCGTGAACCAACTGCTGGAGAGCTATCTCCGGGTTCGGCGATTCCAGGACGCGGAAATATTTGCGTCCAAAGCCATCCGCTTGCTGCCGCCTACAGACAACTCTCGATGGCTCCTTAAAGCCGAATCTTTTCTCCAGCGCGGACGGCTCGATGAAGCCCGCGCGACCCTGATGGAGGCGCCGTTGGCCAGGCCCGATAAGGTTTTGGCGCTGGTGAGAGTGGGCATATACGCCAGGGACTACGATCGGGCAGCGGAGGATTTGGAAGGGCTGCCTCTCCCAATCAGCGAGGTGCGTTACGCCCTTTGCTACGACGGAAAAATTGCAAAGGGTCGCGGCGATCTGGACCGAATGCGCACGGTCTTCCAGATGGCGCACGATCGAACGTCGCAGAAGTTGGCGGCTCAGCCGGATGATCCAGGCCTTTTAGTTGATTTGAGCTTCGACAATGCGGCCTTGGACCGGAAGGAAGAGGCTTTGCGGGGGATACGCCGGGTGGTCGAGCTTGTCCCGATTTCGCGCGACGCTGCTGACGGCGTAACGTACGCGACGCTGCTTGCCATGATTTACGCCGAGGTCGGTGACGTCGATTCCTCTCTCGAAGTATTGACGCGGGTAGTGCGGTTGCCGAGTGGCCCGAGTTACGGTGAATTGCGGTTCGATCCAGGCTGGGATAACCTCAGGACGAATCCCAAGTTCGACGAGATCTTGCAGCAATCCACCGAGCCGCCCGTTTACGACTAGGAATAGGCTTGAGCGAGGCCACGGCTAAGAGTTCGGGAAGCACCGCCGCGAGCCGTAACTGCAGGTTTAATGTCCTGTTCATGGTCCTGGGAGTGAGAGCATCGTGCTGGAGTGACGCCAAAGCGGATCGGTTTTATCGGCTTCGACGGGATGACCGCGTTGCATATCAGCGGCCCGGCGGACGTTTTTGCTGCGACTACGCTCGATAACGGATACGGCGGCTACGTTCGATGTTACGAGGTCGTTATCATCGGGCTAACTTCCGCTCCGTTTCAATCTGAGTCCGGTCTAAGGTTCACCCCGCAGGAGACGATCGTGACCGCGCCACCCCTTGATACGATTATCATCCCCGGCGGCAGGGGCATTCGGGAAGGGCTCGTCGCAGCAGAGATCAGTTCCTGGATCCTGGGGCGCGTCAATCAAACCCGGCGTATCGCCTCGATCTGCACCGGGATCTATGGCCTGGCGCCCACGGGATTACTCGATGGACGCAAAGTCACGACCCACTGGCGATTCGCACACGATGTGACCAGACGATTTCCGGCGCTTGAAGTAAACCATAAGGTTCGTCTTGTGCGAGACGGTCCCTTTTATACCTCCACCGGTCTTTCCGCGGGAGTCGATCTCGCACTCACTCTTGTTGAGGACGATTACGGCCCTTACGTCGCTCGTGCGGTTAGCGATGATCTCGTGATGTACCTGGCCCGGCTCAGGAAAGAGGGAGAGGCTGGCACCCTCCACGAGTTTGAGAGCCATCCTGCTAAGCGCTTTGGTGATCTGGTCGGATGGATCATCCGAAACCTCGAAGCGGATCTTTCCGTTGAGACCCTCGCCCGGCGAGCGTGCATGTGTCCGAGCCATTTCACTCGATCTTTCAAGGCGGTTTTCGGGAGCTCACCAGCGGAATTCGTCGAAAACCTGCGTCTAAACGAGGCCCGGCGCCGGCTGGCAAAACGCAGCCGCACCTTGGAAAGCGTCGCTGCGTCGGTCGGCTTGAAGGATTCAGGAGCTTTTCGACGCGCGTTCCAAAGGCGATTTGGAGTAAAAGCCGGCAGCTATCTGAATTCATCGCCTGCTCCAATGCCTGCGAGAGACAAGCTTTTGGAGCCGATCTCGAGCTAGGTCCGCGCCGGTCGGATACGCCCGGGGAACGGCTCTGCCTTGGCAAACGCAGAGCGAAAGCCTGCTCCCTTATTTTTTTGAGCCGATTTTCGCGGAGAAAATGCATTTGTTTATGTGGAGAAGCATTTCGGTCGATTTAGCCGCGGATTCTTGAACTTTCCCGGAAGGTGGGTGCCGCGATGAAGGCGCTCGCCTCTCGAAAAGCGAAAAGGGTTGGTATCCTCGGCTTTGACGGCCTTGCCATCCGGGACCTGGCGGCTCCTCTCGAGACCCTGGCGGCGGCTCGAATCGAGGTTGCGGGAGGGAGTGTTCGACCGGGTTATGACGTGAAAATTATTGGCGTTCACGGCAAGAGATTCGTCTCTGAATCAAACTTGGCCTTGACCGCTCAAGAGACGCTGCTCGGGGCGCCTCATTTAGACACGCTTATTATTCCGGGGGGCGCTGGGATAATGGATTTCGAAACCCGGCGAAGAATCGCGGATTGGCTTGGGGCGCACGCCCATGAACTTCACCGGATCATCGCGATTTCCGGTGGGATCTATGCTCTCGCGGACACCGGACTACTCGATGGCCGGACGGTTGCGACGCACTGGCGGTTCGCCCAGGACCTGGCGCGCCGTTTTCCCAAAGTACGGGTCGATCCCACGGCATCATTCGCAAAGGATGGGTCTTTCTACACCTGTGGGGGAGGCACCTCTCCAGCCGAGCTGACTCTCGCTTTCATTGAAGAAGATTACGGCGCTCGGGTCGCTCTCTCGGTCGCCCGTGAACATTGTGTCCGGCTTAGACCTCTGGGAGATCGTGAGAACACCCTCGACTTCTCGCTCTATGATTGCGGGCCGGGCGATCGTTTGGCTGAATTGCCTTCCTGGATTGCGGCTCACCTGAACGAGAGCCTTTCCGTGGATGTTCTGGCAGCGCGAGCTTGTTTATGCCCACGCCATTTTGGTCGAATTTTCAAACAGACCTTCGGCACCACTCCGGCAAGTTTCGTTGAGGGAGTCCGCATCGAGGAGGCGCAGCGGCGATTACTTTCGGGTCGTGATAGCATTGAAGGAATCGCGGGCGCTGTAGGCTTTCGGGATGGCAATGCATTTCGGCGGGCTTTTGTCCGTCGTGTGGGGATCAAGCCCACGGCTTTTCGCCGACAGCGTTTTTCAGTTGTCGTGGACAATACCCGCGGTGGCGTCCCTGGTCGGCATCGAATCAGCCCAATCGCGCGACAATCGGTTGGATAACGGAGCGCAGATGTCATCGGCCACCCAAGAGCCCTCGCTCATCGTTGTCTGGAACTGCCGGTTTTAAGTCCTAACGAGTTTTGAACGCCCGGCGTTAAGACTTTCGCCGCAAGAGAATCCTTAACTGAAACCTCAATGGAGAAACTAATGATAAGAAACGTACTGCACATGTTAGGATCCGTCCGCACAGCTTTCGTGGCTGCCGTGGGCATTCCTCTCGTCCTCGCGGGTGGCGCTTACGCGCAAGACCCCACCCCCGCACCCGATGCGCCCAATGCACCGGTCCAAGCCCCAACCGAAGCATCGACGGAGCGCGTCATCGTGACCGGTTCATACATTCCGACCGCGGAAACGGAATCGGCCCTGCCGGTCACCGTTTACACCGCGGAAGTCTTGAAGAAACAGGGCGCCAACACCCCGATCGAGGGTCTGCGTCAGCTGCCTTCCTTCGTCGGTAACACGATCACGGAAAACGACTCGAACGGCGGTAACGGTCAGGCGTTCATCAACCTCCGCGCTCTCGGGCCGGCCAACACGCTGACCCTCATCAACGGCCGTCGCGCTTTTAACTTCGCGGACATCAACGCGATTGCAATCGGTGCCCTTTCCCGCACTGAGGTTTTGAAAGACGGCGCGTCCGCTATTTACGGCTCCGATGCCGTGGCGGGTGTCGTCAACTTCATCCTCCTCAACGGGCCGGGTGAAAAACCGTATGAAGGCGCTGAGCTCTTCGCACTCTATGGCAACACGACCGAAACCGATGCGCACGTTCGCCAGGTTTACCTGCGCGGCGGTGTGACTGGTTTGGACGGTAAGGTCGCGATTGCGGCAGAGGGTGAATACTATTCCCGCGCGAACTTGTTCTCCGTTGATCGCGCGAAGGTTGCCGGCTCTGGCGACACGAGCAACAACCCGCTCGGCATGCAGTGGGGTGGTCTTAACACCAACAGCCAGAGCTATGCTGGCCGCGTTGCGGTTGCTGCCCAGAGAACTGTTGGCGGTGTCATTATTGTTAATCCAAACCCGGCGGGAGAGCGCACGCTCATCAACCTGGGCCAGGGCGGGAGCATTACGCCGGCGGATTACCGCCCCTTTACTTTGGGAAGCGATCCGGATCAGTTCAACTTCCGCGATTACACCCCGGCGATTCCCGCCGTGGAGAAGGCGATGTATTATGTGACGGGACGCTACAAGATCTTTGGGGATGGCCTCCAGATGTATGGCGACGTCATGTATACTCACAGCAAGCAGGATAACGGTCTCGCGGCCGCTCCGTTTACAGTTTCCGTGGCACAAGGCGCGCAAACATCGCCCTACAACCCGCACGGCATCTTCCTCAACAACGTCCGTTATCGGTTCGTCCAGGATCTGGGCCTCCGTAAGACGTTCTTCGACAGAGATTACCATCGTTACATCGTTGGATTTAACGGCGATTTCAACATCAAGGACAACTCCTTCATCAGCCGATTCGGATACGACACGGGATTCCTCTATGAAGACTTCCGCCAAGTCACAATCGACAGCGGTGACGCTCAGAGAACTCCGTTGGTCGGCGAACTCACGGCGGGTAACTTCAATCCGTTCATCGGTCAGGGCGCTCCCTTGCAGGGCACCGCGACCACCTACACGTATGACGTGAACGGGAACGTCACGGGAACTGGCACCCAGTCCTACGACAATGCCGCTGCGGCCCAGCGCTCGTCTTACATTGGTCATTCGGTATTCAAAGAGCACGACTACCTGTATGACCTGAAGGTCAACATGCACCTGTTCCCGAACTGGTACAATGGCGGTATCGATTTCGCGGCCGGTTACGAACATCGTAATATCCATCAGCACTCGATTCCCGACCCAGTGCAAGCGGCCGGCGATCAGCTTGGATTCAACCAGGCGCCTAATACCAAGACCACGCAGGAAGTCGATTCGTTCTTCACTGAGCTGAACTTCCCGATCGTGACCTCGACGATGAACGTTCCGTTCGTTCGCTCGTTCGAAATTGCTATCGCCTGGCGTTACGAAAAGTTCGACATGCGTGACAACTACACGAAGCTCCAAGCCAGCTTCGACAACGTAAATGAGGATGAAAATTTCCACGGCACGCCGCGTATCTCGCTCCGCTATCAACCGATCGCGGACCTGACCCTGCGCGCGGGCTTTGGCCAATCATTCCTGTCGCCAACACCGGCTTCCCTGTTCAACCCGGTCTCGCAGAACTTCCCGGTTCTTTTCGATCCGGCGAACCAAGTGACCCTCCAACCGCCGGAAGGCGTCTGGCAGGGTGGAAACACCGCGCTGCAGCCGGAAAAGACGGATACGTACACCGCGGGCCTTGTTTATACGCCTAAGTGGCTGCCTGGATTCACCATGACGATTGACTGGTATCAAGTGTTTACCACCGACCTCATCCTGACCCCGGCGAACTTCGCCCAGGTGCTTCTGTCGACCCAGGTGATCGATCCTGACGGCTACGGCAACGGTTCCAACACCATCGATGGCCCGGGCGGCCCGGCCGACGGTGTGACCTATGACGAAGACACTGGCAGCTTGGTGGGTGTCGACGCTGACTTCGGCAACGCCGGTAAACGTCTCGTCCAAGGCTTGGATGTCACGGCGGTTTATGAGATCCCGACGGAACGCTGGGGCAAGTTCACCTTCTCCGGCGGCTGGAACCACTTCTTCACCTGGAAAGCGCAGGCCGACCCGACAGCGGGTTACCACAACTTCCTGGGTGACTTTGGTGCGGCCTTCCCGCTGGCTCCCGGTGCGATTCCGTTCAACAAGGCCTTCCTCCGTGGGGAATGGAATTGGAGAAACTTCGACTTCGTCTCAACGGTTAACTACATCGGCGACTACGAAGACGATCCGAACTTCATCGGCACGTTCGGGGATCCCCAGGATCCGAACGCGGTCTTTCAGGAACAGGATCCGAACGGAACCGATCCGCTTAACACCGCGAATCCGAGCTTCCTCCTGCATCGCCGCGTGACCAGCTACATCACGCTGGACCTGCAGTTGGCCTACGAGTTCGTGAAGCCGGCGGATGAGCCCGCTCCGTACGTCAAGGAATCGAAAGACAGCAAGAACGTGATGCAGACCGAAGCCGCCACGGCCTCGATCTGGCAGCGGATGCTGTGGGGCACCCGTCTGACGGTCGGCGTGAACAACGTCTTCGATCGCTACCCCCCGTCCGTGCTCGGCGCGTTCAACGACAACTACGATACCTCGCTCTACTCGATCCGTAACCGTTACTGGTACGTGAGCTTGACGAAGAAGTTCTAGATCATCCCCCTCGGATTGCGGAGAGGGCCGGCCTAAATGGGCCGGCCCTCTTTTGCTTTAGGTGCCGCTCGCCCGCCGGAATCGCGGGTGCCAAGAATAGACCCTTCCGCCAGCGAACGCGGCTCTTCTCAAACGGCCGCGCGGCGGCGAGGACGCAGGGCGCTCCGAATACCACCGGGCATGCGATCACGCGCAAGCCCTCCCCGACGATCAGCCGGAAGACGGCCGGCTCTTGTGCGCCCAGCGCCAGGCGAATGCCGATTTCGTGACGGCGCTAAAAACAAGGGCGCAATGGCGAAGATTGGGAATTGGCCACGATTTCCTCCGGAGCCGGATAAGGAAGAGGATGGAGCAGGACACTGTGGACGACAGTGAAACGCGCCGTTTGAATCGAGCCTCCGCCGATAACGTCGCGCCAGGCGGCCTTGATTATGTTGGCGTTGGCGTTTCCAAATTGACGATGGGCGGCCAGGAACGCGTCCGGCTCGGACATTCCGCGGCGGACATCTTCTTGCACCCGCATTGCAGGTCGAAACGGAGCTCCTCCTCCATTTCCGTTTCGAGCTGAGCTTATGACCGAGCGCGAAGAGCCGCGCACGACCACGCGAGCCACTTCACACACCTCAGGCGTGGCGAAGGACTTTGCTGACGGCTGCAGAAAGGCGACCCCAGTCGGCTTCTTCGATCTCCAGCTGCTTTCGACCGGATTTTGTCAGCGTGTAATATCGAGCGCGTTGGTTGTTGTCCGAAATGTCCCATTCGCTCTTGATCCAGCCCTGTTGTTCAATTCGCGCCAACGCTGGATAAAGAGAGCCTTCCTCGACCGTCAGCGCGTCATCCGCCCGTTGTTCAATGCGCCGGGCCACACCGTAGCCGTGCATGGAGCCATGGGAGAGCGCCTTGAGAATTAACATGTCGAGCGTTCCCTGCAGCAGTTTTCGATTCCCTCTTAGAGTCATTGCGACTCACCGTAGGTGATCTGCGCTGGCAGGTCACGAGCGATTTTACCTCTCGAGGTCAGGAGGCCCTCAGGACCATTCACCTGAGAGCCTCCTTATCTAACCCTGGAATTTTACAGATGACTGCCGGTCTGAGGCGCTGGTCTCGGACGCAGATTGCGCTCTTTTTCTGCCGCCTTGGCCGCGGCGCTATTCTGAGCCGGTGTCGCCGTCGGCGTGGTCCGAGCGGATTTTAGGAGCTCTGCGGATGGTGGTTTCGGGGGTCGCGCGTGCACGTTCGTTTGCTTTTTGAGCTTTACGACTCGTCCATCAACGTACTTGTAACCATCCGAGTGAAGCCATTCTCCGTTGATATTGTGCCAGCCGGCCGTCAATGATTTGGGGGTAATCACAGTCTTGCCGGTCGATTGTTCCTCCGTTTGGCGTTTAGTTGAAGTTCGCTCATCGGTCTGTTTCGGATCCGCGAGGGCCACTGCTGCCACGGTCGTGATCGAGAGCGCTACAATAAGAGTTTTTGGTGTCATTGTTGGTTTGTTTCTTGTCTTGCCGCCGTCTCGGTAAATCGATTCGCATCTTTTTACCGAACCCGTTGGCGCAACGGTGCGGGCGAGGAATCGCTGCGCCGGATTAACTTCATTTCCCCCAGATCGCCCGGCTTTGACATAGATCATCTATGACTGTGGTGTCAATGCCTTTTTATGCGCGCTGTGATAAAACTTCATGGAGAGCGAGGCCTCCGTCTGACGCCGGGCTGCGGTGCAGCTCCCCGAGCTTCTTGCGAAGCGAATGCAACGTTAATCGCCAGTTGGAAAGCAAAAGGGCCAGCCTCGCGGCCGGCCCTTCGCCTTTTCACTTTGGAGCTCGTTCCCTATTTATGGTGTGTCGACTCGAACGATCGTCGGGTTGGGCAAGAGAGGGCTCCCGCCGTAAAGCACCGAGCCCAGATATTTCGTTGCCGGACTCAGACCGGTGAACGAGAGGGTGATCGGGCTGGTCGCGCCGGTCGTGGCCATGGCAGGCGCTGAGACCGACATGTTGCCCGCCGCGGTTGAGCCGAGGACCCAACTGTAGAGCGTGAAGTTCGCCGTTGGATTCTGGGTGGCGAATCCAATGACCTTTACCGTATACGTCGCAGCCGCCGGATTCAGGAGGTTGACCTCCTCGGCGGCGGTCGATCCCCCGCTTGACCCTACCAGCGTAGCTCCGTTGTAGACCTCGAGGTCGAGATCGTCACTTATGCCCGGCTGATCAAAGAGCGAGAACCGCGCATAGGTAGTTCCAGCTGGCACGACAACGTTGAATGACTGCGAAGCGTTGGTCGCCACTGAGCCTGCGTTCGTTATCGCCGGCACAACGCCGCGCGGATCCGCGGTAAACGGTCCCGAGAAACCGAATTTCACATTGTAGGTGATGGGAGTGCCATTGCCCGAGACCTGCGGCGGGGCCGCGAGTGCGACCGGCCGGACAACCATCGGAATGCGCACTGTGTATCCACCGCCGGTCCAGGTTAGCTGGCCGCCAGTGAAGCTAGCGAGCGGCGCCGTAGTCCTAGTAAACGCCACGGTGAACGTTCCCGTCTGACCCGGATTAAGGGTGAGAGAAGCAGGTGACACCACTACGTTAAAACCGGTCATTCCCGTGACTGCCGATGTGTAGGTCGCGGCCGTGTTGCCGACATTGGTGACCCTTCGCTTGACGGTCTGGGCTCCGGCCATGTCGCCGATAGCGATTGAGGCAGTATTCATGTCGCTCGGATCCAACGAATAGCCAGCCGTGGCCAACGCAGAGCACGTGGCGGGATCAATTCCTGTCGTCGCTCCGCAGAGGAAGGCGTGCCAGTCGTTCGTGTTGCTGTCGAAAACCAGCCCCGGATTCGTAGCCGAATTCGGTTTGATGTGGCCGGCGCCCTGACGGAAGATGCGCGTCGAGTCTGTGATCGACGGATCCAGGACATCATAGCCAGTCGTCATCAGCGCCGATTTGATCATCATCGGGCTCCAACTCGGGTGCAATTGCTTCAGCAGCGCAGCCACGCCAGCAACGTGTGGGGAGGACATCGACGTTCCCTGAAGGGAACCGAAGCTCGCGAAACCGGTGTTAGCCGATGCTGCAACGGCCGCGAGGACATCAACGCCGGGCGCCATAACGTCCGGTTTAAGAATATCCCCGCCAGCGGCCAACGAAGGACCGCGTGACGAGAATGACGCTGTGGTGGGAGCCGCATTCGGAGATGTGATGGTCGCCTGATTGATCTTCGCCGTCGCAGCCGCACCGGCACCGGTCACATACGCGGTAACGGCAGCGCCGTCGACGTTGTTAAGGTGAACGGTGGGAACTGCGTGAATGTCGGCCACGAGGTTGTTGACCGCCACATTGACGAGGATCATGCCAATGCCACCGCCCTGTTGAACCGCAAAGCTCTTATCCACCCGCGCATTCGCGACGAAAGGGGCAGGGGTAAACCCACCGCGCTCGCACACGACAATCTTTCCGGCGATCTTAGCTGGATCGAGCACGACAGGATTCGAGAAACATTGGCGCAAAAGATCAGGGTCGGCGCCAGGCAAGCCGCTCGCACTAGCGAGAACTGTTGGGGCGGGACCGACCGGTGATGCAAACGAGGCGCCAGTGTAAGTCGCATTATTACCCAATACGACTGAAGATGTCCCGTTGTGGCCGGGATGAGTTCCGGCAGCGACGGTCGTCATCCACGGAGCGGGATGCGCGACGGTGCTGGCGCCGGGCCCGCTGTTACCGGCGGAAGTGGCAACGAAAATGCCGACCTCGGCCGCGTTAAGAAACGCTTCTTCAGCCGGATGAAAGAAATCCGTTATTGAGCCAGAGACCGAATAATTAATCACATCGACGCCATCTGCCACGGCCTGATCGATGGCCGCTGCGAGATCGGACGCGAAACCACTGGCGGTGCCGCTCGGCTGCTGCCAGAGCGCCTTATATGCGGCCACCCGAGCGCGAGGAGCCATTCCGCTCAGGCTGAGCGCGGTTGAGGGGATCTGAACCGCATTATTGCCACCGGCGGTCGAGGTCGTGTGCGTGCCGTGACCGTTATAATCGCGCGGGGAGAGGAATTCCCACGGGAATTGAGCTGCGACCCCCGCGTCGCCACCCCAACCCGCGTTGTAGTGTCGCGCTGCGATAAGCTTCTGGTTGCAAAGATTGGCGTTCCAGGAGCCATCACCCACGTTGCCGTTCGATTCGCACTTGCCGTGGAAACCGGGGATTTGTTGAAAAACAAGTTTCCCGCTCGCATCGCGATCCGAGAAACTCGCGCTTTCCGGCCAAATACCAGAGTCGACCACGCCAATGATCATGCCTTCGCCAGCCCCGCTGGTTTTTTTGTCTCCAACCCCGCCGAGCTGGCTCCACAGGCCGGTGGCTGCGTCGAGGCCGAGAAAAGTCGGGGTGGTGGAAGTATCCGCGTGCATCAATTCGTCGGGCGAGACGGCGAGCACACCATCTTGTTTCGCCAGGAGGGCGGCTTGACCGCCGGTTAGTTTGGCGGCAAAGCCATTGAAGCTGAACGCATAGGAATAAAGCTTTTGACCATTGCCGACCTTCCGGAGGGCTTCGTCGTGTTTGTTTTTCAAATAACCGACGTATTTGACCACATCAGGAGCGAGCGGGTCGATCTTTTGCCCTTTCTTCGGGGCGGTGGCTTTATGGCCCGGGATTTCGCCTTTGTAAGCGACGGCGGGAGCCTGGCGCATTTTCACGATATAAACTCCGTTCGGCGATTTTGAGGACGTATTATCGGCACCGGAGCTTGCCGCCGATAAGGCCATGGCGCCGCCGGCAAGGACAAGCAGGGCTGCCGCGGCCAAGCGAAGTCTCGTGAAGAGACGTCTAAGGTTAGAAGTTATCATATCTGATTTCATAATTAGAGTACGAGCATAGGGTTTCAGGGTTGAGGCCCTCGAACATGACATAGGTAGTCGAGGGCGTGAGACCGCGAGACTGGCGACCGCGTTGTCGTCCGTCAAGCATCTAATTTATCTGGGGCTAGATAATCTATGTTTGTGACGGTTGGTGCGTTTTCGCGCGGGCGAACGCGAATCAGCGGTCCTTACCAAAAGCAAACAGCTCCAGCGGGAATCCGCCGGAGCCGTCGCTGAATTCTGAACCAGGGCAGGAGTCGCGACTACGGTCCGCGATCGTAGACTTCAATAATTCCTACGCCTTCGCTGTTGTTCCGTCCGGCCAGGATGGCGGTGTAGAGCCCTGGAGGCAGGGTGGCTGCGATCGCAGATTCCCTGGTATCGGTCGGCGCCACCGAGGCCGAGGTAATCTCAGCCGCTTGCGCCGAATCATCTTGCCAGTCGTTATTCGCGATCAGCAGGACGCCATTTTGGTCCCGGAGCTCCAGGGTCGGATCCTGCAGCGTGTTCGACACGCCGAAGCTGCTCAGGCTCGGCCCGAGGCCCCGGACAACGACCCGATCGTCGCCGGCATTACCGCCGAGGACGAATCCGGCGATCACCACGTTGCTGCCCGTCCCAACGTGGGCCCGGGTGCTGAGGTTCGCCAGTTTCGAGGCCGCCCCTGTGTCGAGGTCATAAACTTCGAATAGGGCGATGCCTGCGCCAGTGCCGTTACCGCGGATGATGGCGGTGTAGGCGCCCGGAGGCAGGGTCGCATCAATCGCGGCTTCCAGATCGTGTGTCGGCGGCAAGCCGTCGGCCTTGATCTGGGCTTCCTGTGAATCTCTCCAGTTGTTGTTGGTAATGGTTCCGAACGATCCGGGGCCATGCACTTCCACCGTTGGATCGGCCAGCACTTCAGAGTCGGAGAATCCGAACTTCGTCAGCGACGGTCCGATCGCGCGGATGATCACGTGTTTCGGCGCGCTTCCGGTGATGATGAATCCACCGATGCCAGCGTTGTTATCTCCCGGAGCCACATGCATGCGCGTCGACAGGTTGACGGCCTGTGAGGCAGGGGTTGGCGATGGGGTCGGTGTCGGAGTTGGGGTTGGAGTCGCGGTCGGTGACGGCGTCGGCGTCGGCGTCGGCGTTGCTGGCGGCGATACGACGACGGATTCGTTCGGATCGTTGCAAGCCCCGGCTGCCACGCCGTTGGTCCCGTCGCCGCTGTAGGTCGCAATCCAGCGGTAGGTGCCTGCGGCCGTAGGAGTGAACGCGGACGAGGTATAGGTGCCATTTCCATTTACCGTTACCGGCGAAGTGAAGATCGCTCCCCCACCGCAGGTGGCGTCATCTGGCCCGTAGAGCGAGAAGGTGATCGTTCCCGTAGGATTCGCCCCGCCCGTGAGCGTAGCCGCATCATGGATTGTTCCCTGGCCGAGAGTGATATTCGGCGAAGCCTGTGTCGTCAGGGCCGTGGCGAGCGGATTCGCAACGATGTTGGCCACAAACGCGCTGCGACCGTGAGTGGCGGCGTAGAGCTTCTGGCCGTCGGGCGAGATGGTGAGGCCTGCGACTTCAACCATCGGCAGACCGATGCCCGCCACTTCCCAGTTGGCTGAGCCGTTCGGCAATCTGAAAACGTTATAATCGTTGGCCAGGAAAACATCGCCCGAAGGAAAAGCTGCGACGGCCGTCGCCGGCAAATCCGGGTACGCTCCAGGGCCCGCGCCGTCGAGAGCCGTCCAAGTGGCGGTCGGACCCGCTGGATCGAAATCCACCCGGAAAATGTGCCCAGGCGTTGTGGGCGTGATACTGCTGTAGCCGGAGTAGGACACATAGGCGCGATTCGCATTTGCGCGGTCGACAAAGATACCGCTGATAAAGCGGTTGGGGCTATTTGCCGCGAGCGTGTCGATACGAACAAACGTGACCAGGGCGGGGTTAACGTTATCTGCGTTCTTCGAGACAAACAGACGGCCCGCGGAGGTCGCGGCCCACAAGGTCCCCGTATCCGACGGTGTCCGAGCCAGGTATGCCATGTTACCGCCGCTGCGGGTGGTGCCGCGGTAATCGGCATTGGACGCCGTCAGGATTGTTGCGCCCACAGGCCCGATCCGGACGAAGTTACCGCAAGTCAGCGGGATGCTTCCGAACACATTGCAATTAGCTTCCAGGAAGGCCTGATTGCCGCCCCAGTCCTGGGTGCGCCACACACTTGTGGAGCCTTGGAAGATCGTCTGGCCAGCGGCAGTGCTCGGATCCGCGATGATGGGCGGATAGAACATCGCCCCTTCCGTAATCACGATCGGGGCACTGATGAAGACGGAGAACTTCGGATCGCCATTCCTGAAATTCGCCGAATGGTTAGCCCCGGTGAAGGTATTGAAACTCAGGTTCGAGTTGGTCACGCTGATGCCGTTGTTTCCGCCGTCGCCGAAGTACACCAGATTAAACGTCGAGGGGGAGCTGCTCGACATGAGCGTGCCATTGTCCTGCGTGCCGCCGATAAGCTTCGCGTTGTTATCGCCCGCGACGCCCACACTTTGGAACTGGAGCGTGGAGAGGCCGACGTTGAGGCTTCTGATCACACTCGGAACCGAGGCGAGCAACTGCTTACAGGTGGCCAGGTCAGTGGGCGGTAACGGGACGCCGAAATTCCGGCTCAAGTTGTCGCATTGGCTTGAAATATCCGTGAAAACGCCGCTCGACATCACGACACCGCCATCGGAGCCAAAGATCGCCTTGTCTGTGCCGGGGATCTCGACCACGGCATGGCTGTCGGGGTGCATACCATTCGGGGCGATCGGATTGTGTGCGCAGCAGCTTCCTGCCGGCGTGCCGGAGTTCGTCGCATCCCAAGTCACGTCGTTGAAGCTTACGCCGGCATTGGTCGACCGAATGAACGCGCGGCCATTGTTTCTTTCACCGTCGTTGTCGTAATCAAACGATCCGCCGATATACACGACATCGGGTTTCCCAGGTGGAGTATAGACCACGTTGTCATAACTGCATTGCTGTGTGCAGTAATTGGACGACTGGTTCGGCGCCGGACCTGCGTCCTGCGCGGCGGAGAGGTCGGTGAAGCCCGCGTCGACGGCGGTCAGGGCGTCGTCCGTTCGGTAGACGCGCGCTATGTTTGCCGCCCCCGCGCTGTTGTTGCCGCAGCCGGCATACATTCGCGTGAATCCACCGGCAATCGGTGTCACCGCGAATGAGCATCGGTCGGCATTTGACACCGGATTGCGCGCGTTCTTCATCTGCGTCCAGGTCATGGCGTTATCAATGGAACGCCATATGCCGCCCTTGGTATTGAGCGGGATTGCGTTGTTCTGCGGGTACACGCCCGCGTAAACAACCGAGGCTGAACTTGGATCGAGCGAAAGAGCATGGACGCCGCGACTGGAGCCGAAGCTCGAGGCCACAATGCCGCCATTGTTCGGTGTCGCCGGATTCAGGCAAACGTCCTGAGCGTTCAGCAAGGTGAACGTTGCGCCGCCGTCGGTGGACTTCCACAAACCGAAAGGCGGCATCCCGGGAGAGAAGGTGGCCACGCCGCCGCTGCTGGTCGAGCTGATGCCGCGGGCACCGCGGGTCGAGCCAACATACAGGATGTTTGGATTGCCAGGATCGGCGACGATTCCCGAGATCGAGCGGCCGTCAAAAGCCGGCCCGGAATAAGCTGGCGACATGAGCACTCCGCCGCCGAGACCAACCGCGGTGCAATCGACCCCAGCCCCTTGGAGCACAGTCGTATTTGCAGCAAGTTTCGTCCACGTATCGCCTCCGTTGGTCGATTTATAGATGCCGAAACCTGCCGCCGAATCGGCTGACTGGTGCGCCTCGCCCGTTCCCGCATAGAGGGCGCCGCCCGTAAATCCCAGAAATCCGATCGCGTTCGTGGCGAAGCTGCCGGAGACAAATGTCCAGCTAGGCGTGGCGTCATGCACATTGTTAGTCCGCCAGATTCCGCCCCCAGCCGCCGCCACGAAGACGCGGCAAGTAGTAGCATTGCAAGTTGGATCCACGGCGACATCGGTCACGCGGCCCGCAGTAATGTAAGGTGCGCCAGAAAAGGTCAGGACTGCCGGAAAATTCGAAACACTGGGTCCAAAAAGAGTCCAATTGAGAAGGGGGGCCGATGTGGCGTCGGCCTCCATGGCGCGGGTAGATTCGATTTGGAATGCGGTCCAGGATTCGCTCGCTTTCCTGGTTAAATCGAAAGGTATGTGATCAGCTGGATACGCCCGAACCGCATATTTGTGTTCAGCCAAGGCGGCGGGCCCGCCTTCCGTCAAGTTAGGCGTGGTGGCGCTGAGCAAATTTCTTTTAAAAGCTTTATAGGAGTTCCCGTCGGAGCGAGCCACCATTGCTTTATCATTGTTGTCCGTTCGGGTCCCAACGATGGCGATGGCACATCCGGCAGCCAGCAAAGTGACCGCTCCAGCGACGCGCAGAGACGTAAAACGATTTAGACTAAACCAACGGGATATTTTCATAGTGATAAAAAACCAAGACTTGAGATAGATGTTCTATGCCTTGTCTTTCTATGGGACAAGCAAAGGAAGGAGCAATCCTTTTCTTTGATTATTACGCAAATGTAATAGTGATGAACTTGCGGACCGACAACGGACCGGGGTTTCGGCGTGGTCCTCGTGGAAAGTTTACGATTCGAACCGAGCGCCGAAAGCGGCGAACATCAGCCTCGCGCTATCGTAATCACCAGCGCTGGCCTTTCGCTCTCCGCAAATGGGTGTGCCAGCCTGAGCCGCAATTGTCACCATCCAAACAAGAAAACTAAGAAAATCGCCTCGAGGATCGCAGCGTGACAAAACGCAAGGCGGTGTCTCCCGGGTTCGCGCCAATAACTCAAGCGCTCACAGCAAATAAAGTCTCGAGCAAGCCGTTTTCTTCCTCCGCCTTCGTTTTTCTCAAATGCGTTTTCTCCAAATTAATCATGGCCGTATGGATGGCTTCGGCCGCGGCATCTTGAATTAGCAAAATGGCGTAGTCGCCGGCAAAATCGCGACAGGTAGTCCGTTGGACGATTCGCTGTTCCTTTCTGTCGCCGAAAGGTTCAATAAAACAAAGCGTGTCACATTGAAAACCGTGTTCAACGAGTCCAATGCGAACGAGGAGCTCCCTACCCATTTCGCGTCGCTCCGACTTTTGAGGATCCGGTCGCTCAGGCTCAAGATCGGGCGCTTTGCCTGGTTCGCCCGTGATCCAGATTCGGATCATATTACGGGACATACCCGGGGGACGTCGTGTCACGAAAGGGATCTCCATCTTCTTCAACCAGACGATTGCAGCCGCAGCCTCATTGCTTGCCCGCACAAAACTTTGACCAGGCTTCAGTTTTCGAATGAAAACCAGCCAGGGTGAAATTTTCTTCGGGGATTGGCGCCGCCGTTTTGGAGGAGACGGCACAGGAATATCATTCTCTATCTCTGGAGGGATCCAGTTAGTTCGCAGTCGTGCCATTATTCCGCGTCCTCTCCGACCCTGGTTGGTCGCATTTTCTGACGGCCCCTTTTAGTCGACGCGACGGTTGCCATACCGGTTAAAGTTCTCCTTGATCGATGGTCGCCCAGCAGCAACCGGCGTAAGTTCCTAACCAGGGCCGCAACAAAGACTCGCGGGACGCGCTTTGTGTTACCGCGAACGCGAGATCGGCGCCCGGCGCCAGGAGGTTGAGGGCGCTGGCACGCAAGCGAAAGACAGAATGCTTACGGCGTATCAAACCGGAAATCTTCATGAGCGATCCATGGCCCTAGCGTTTCTATGTCCTCTAGCTTTATGGAAACAGAAACATCGAACAAGCATTTTATTTCGTGGTGACGGAAATGTAATAAGGGTGGGCTTGACCGTGGGTAGCGCTACGTTGGGGCGGGGCAGGTCGCCGCATTCCCTATCCCACCCAGGGCGCTGCTTCGACGCTTCGACAAGTCTCCAGTGTGATTGCGGCGGTTCGAACACGATTGACATTCTGGGGGTCTAGAGGATCTATGTGATGGACGCGAAGCAACCGGAAAAATGGCGCAAAAACTCGCATGCGAATGACTCTGATCACTCGGGCGGCCGCGCCAGGCTATGTCCGTCCACCCTGCCCAACGTCCCTGAGATCCGTTCAAACCACGCCGGAGGAAATTCTGGCCTGGAACACTGTCGCACCCGAGGCGACGGAAAGAGAGCGTAATCTACGTCCCGCGACGCGACATCAAACCGGCGCCTTACCGGTCGCTGGTTGGTCGGGTTTTTCCCCACATCGATAAGCGCTTTGTGCGGACTTGCATCGTAACCCTCTTGCTTCTGCTGATTGCGGTTTCTGTCGACCTTGGAGAGACGCCGCCACCGTCACGGAGATCGCTGCCAGCAGCTGAATTGGAAAAATATGAAGATGGCCCAGCCTACATCTTTCGCACCGACTCCTCCCCGAGGATGCTTTCGCAGTTCGGGCCATTCACCAGTTACCAGGTGAACGTGGGCGCCGATGGTCAGAACATTCTCGGGGACGCCGCCAATGAGCCTTCAATTACGTCCGATCCGACGAACCCAAACAGGATGGCGATTGGGTGGCGCCAGTTCAACAGCGTCCTTTCTAATTTCCGGCAGGGCGGTTGGGCTTACACGACTGACGGCGGCACTTCCTGGACATTTTCCGGCGTTCTCGACAACGTTTTTCGGAGCGATCCCGTCCTATTCTCTACCGACACTGGGGCGTTTTTCTATCTAAGCCTCATTTCGAATTTCCAGGACGACATCTGGCGCTCGACCAATGGCGGACAGTTTTGGGCGAAGCTGGGGCCGGCCACCGGCGGCGACAAGCAATGGTTCACGATCGACAACACCACCAGTACCGGACACGGTTTCCTTTATCAATCGTGGAGCATCGGCGGCAATAACTATGGCGGCCGGCAGTTCACCCGATCGACCGATGGTGGCTTGACGTGGCTCGACCCTATCTTTATTCCGAATGCGCCATGCTGGGGGACGCTGGACGTAGACTCCAACGGCATTCTCTTCATCGGCGGCATAAATTTCGACACCGCCGCCAACTGGTGTGTTCGCTCAACGGACGCGAAGAACGGGAGCGTAATCCCAACGTTTGATCAAAGCACTGAGGTCGATCTCGGTGGCCAGCTCGCGGTAAATGAACTCATCAATCCCCAAGGCCTGATGGGCCAGTTGTTCCTCGCGATCGATCGTTCCGGGACCACGACCAATAATAATATCTACATGCTGGCGAGCGTGATACCCAATGGTGCTGTTTCGGGAAGTGACGTGATGTTTGCCAAAAGCACGAATGGTGGAGCGACGTTTGCCGCGCCCAAGCGACTCAACAACGATCCGATTAATTTCGCAAAATGGCATTGGTTTGGGACCTTATCGGTCGCACCAAACGGGCGGATCGATACCGTTTGGCTCGACACGAGGAACGCTGCCAACAACACCGACTCACAGTTATTCTATTCTTACAGCACCGATGGAGGCGATTCCTGGTCGCCCAATGTCGCAGTGAGCGCTCTCTTCAATCCCTATCTCGGTTATCCGCAACAATCGAAAATGGGAGACTACATCACAATCGTGTCTGACAACAACGGCGGGAATGTAGCTTACTGCGCCACGTTCAATCAGGAGGAAGACATCTATTATGTGAGGGTTTCCCCTGCTCTCGCTGCTCTACCCCAACCGACGGCAACGCCAATACCGTTACCAACGCCAACACCAACACCAACACCAACACCAACACCAACAGCGACGCCAACTCCCACACCGACTGTCAGTGCTACGCCATCTTCGACGCCTGCTGCAACGCCTACCGCTACCCCGACCGTAACACCGGCGATATCCCCAAGCGCCACGCCGCAGGCGATTCCGACTCCCACGCCTACTGCGACGCCGGCTCAGCCAGTTAATTTCTCAACCCGGATGCGCGTCGAACCCGGAGACAACGTGGGCATTGGCGGCTTCATTATTCGAGGGAGCACCCCCAAACACGTCCTTATTCGAGCCATCGGTCCTTCCCTCGCCCAATCCGGCGTGACAAACACGCTCGCTGATCCGCGCTTGGAATTATTTGCTTCCGGTCCTTCGCCTATCGCCACCAACAATAACTGGCGAGACACCCAGGAGCAGGCGGTCAAAGCTTCTGGCATTCCGCCCCCGCACCATCTTGAGTCAGCCATCGACACTACCCTGACGCCCGGCAATTACACCGCGATCGTCAGCGGAAATCAGGGAGACGCCGGCGTGGCGTTGGTAGAAGTTTACGATTTGAACCAGGCTGCCGGAAAACTGGCGAACATCAGCACCCGCGCGGTCGTCAGCACGGGTGCTGACATTACGATCGCCGGCTTCATCCTTGGAAATCAGAACGGGTCGGGTCGCGTGGTTCTGAGGGGAATTGGGCCCAGCTTGTCGTCCGCGGGCGTGCAAAATCCATTGCCCGATCCGACCCTGGAGCTTCGCGATGAGAACGGCCTGCTCCTCAAGGCAAACAATGATTGGCAGGACGATCCGGTGCAGGCCGCGCAGCTCGTCGCGGCCGGATTGGCGCCTTCAAATGACCTTGAGTCCGCAATGGTGGCTACGTTAGCGCCTGGACAGTACACCGCCTTACTGGCCGGCCACAGCAACGTCACGGGTATCGGCTTGGTGGAAGTCTACGATGTCGGACCTTAACTTTCGGAATCCGTCCATGCTCCTGTTGTGTTCCGCCTGCTTCCCTCGCGTGGAATTGCGCCGAGGTGTCAAAGAGAGGTTGTTCCAGCCCGGACCAGCAACCTCTCGGGTGACAAGCATGATGACATCCGCAGTATCCACGCGGAAAAGATCGGACGTGACGTGCCAGCCCCGATACTCTACGATTTGCTCCCAATGACTCTAAGAGGGAATCGAAAACTGCTGCAGGGAACGCTCGACATGTTGATTCTCAAGGCGCTTTCCCACGGCGCCATGCACGGTTACGGCGTGGCCCGCCGCATCGAGCAATTGGCAGATGACGCGCTGACGGTCGAGGAAGGTTCTCTTTATCCGGCCCTGGCCCGGATTGAACAACAGGGCTGGATCAAAAGTGAATGGGACATCTCGGATAACAATCAACGCGCTCGATACTACACGTTGACCAGATCCGGCCGAAAGCAGCTTGAGATCGAGGAAGCCGACTGGGATCGCCTTTCTGGAGCCGTTAGCAGAGTCCTTCGTCGCGCTTAGTCACCATGAACTTGTTTCGCGTGTTCCGCGCGCGCCTCTTCGCGCTCGGTCACAAAAGTCAGTTGGAGATCGAGATGGACGAGGAAGTCCGTTTCCACCTGACGATGCGGGCGGCGGAGAACGTCCGCCGCGGAATGTCCGGACAAGAGGCATTATTGGCCGCCCAGCGTCAATTTGGAAACGTCAATATAATCAAAGACGCCTGGCGCGACGTCACCGGCGGGGGTCTGATTGAAGCCTTCGGCCAGGATTTGCGTTTTGCGTGGCGGATGTTGCGCCGAGACCGGACTTTTACGCTAATCGCCGTTCTCGCCCTTGGTTTGGGGATTGGAGCGAACACAGCGCTCTTTACCGTCGTCAGCAACGTCTTGCTCCAACCTCTACCTTACCCGGCGCCGCAAGAAATCATGTCCATCTCCTCCCTGGAAGACGGAAAGGCCGAGCGAGCGAGGCCATTTTCCTATCCCGACTTCACGGATCTCTTAGCCGAGAATCGATGGTTCAATGGGATGGGGGGATTTTTTCCCACCACTTTCGTGATCAGCGGCGGTCGGGACGACGCAAGGCACATCTCCGGGGCCCGCATTACTCCTGAGGTATTTCGGTTGCTCGGCATTGCTCCAGAACTCGGACGAGTCTTTGCTGATAAGGAAAACGAACCCGGGAGCCGAAGTATCGTCATCAGTCACGAATTATGGCAGCAACATTTTCACGGCGCTCTCACCGTCATTGGCGAAACGCTGACCGTCGATGGTCAGGATCACACCGTGATCGGCGTGATGCCGGCAAATTTTGAGTTCCCGATCGCGAATGAGCCGTCCGAACTTTGGACCACGTTTGCCCGCGATCGTGAACCCATGCCCGCGGGAGACGACGTGTATGCCCACCATCGTGACGCATGGTATGTCCGGGTTATCGGCCGACTCAAGGCTGGGGTAAGCCGCGAGGAGGCGGCCGCCGGTCTAAGCGGGATTGCTGCCCGCCTGGCTGTGTTGCATCCCCAGACAAATCGTCGGCTTTACGCCACCTCGGTGGAGCCATGGCTGCATCGAATTACGGCGAAGGTCCGGCCTTCGTTAATCGTCCTGATCGGTGCCGCGGCTTGTGTTCTTTGCGTAGCCTGCGCAAACGTCGCCAATTTGCTCCTCGCTCGCGCCTCCACTCGACAAAAGGAAATGGCGGTCCGGGCGGCTTTGGGGGCAGGGCGCGGACGCTTGCTCCGTCAACTTCTCGCCGAAAGCCTTCTCCTCTCAACTTTTGGCGGTTGCCTCGGCCTGCTTATCGCAATAGTGGGCACCAACAACATTGTCCCGTTGCTTCCACCCGATTTTCCCCGAAGCGGCAACATCTCTCCCGATTTCCAGGTCCTGGCCTTCGCTGGTCTCATTAGTATTCTGACGAGCTGTCTTTTTGGGTTCGCTCCTGCCTGGTATGCCGCCCGTTGTCCGTTGGCCCAGGTTTTGAATGATTGCGGTCGCGTCCCTGGTAGTGCTCCGCGAGGCCGTCGCGCCCGCAACGCGCTGGTCGTCGCCGAACTTGTCCTCGCTTTCATTTTGCTCGCCGGCGCCTGGACACTGATGCGTGAGTTTTGGAAGCTGGAAAATGTGCCCCTGGGGTTTGACCGTCAGAATCTTGTGACGGCAAACATCTCTATGGCGGACACCGGCAGCGTAGGGCCGGTTCCAGCCGCCGCCTTCTTTGGCGGGGTAATGGAACGCCTCAGAAATTCGCCGGAAATTGAGTCGGTCGCGGGAATTTATCCGTGGCCGTTCACCTCCCGAGGACTCGCGGATTACGAAATCCAGGGCAGATCGATCGCAAAGGCCGATTTGCCTCGAGCGCGGAGCTTCACGGTTACCGCGGATTACTTTCGGACGATGGGCATTCCTCTTAAGCGGGGTCGCGCTTTCGATGGCCGCGATCAGCGGGAAGCGCCGCCGACCGTCATCATCAGCGAATCTCTGGCCCGGAGCACCTTCCCGAATGAAGATCCGCTGGGGAAACGGATTCGCTCCGGTCTACGCGACTCCCAGGGAGTACGCGCCTGAGCGTGAGATCGTCGGGGTTGTCGGCGACATCAACAGCGAGGATGCCGGGGTCGCGCCAAAGCCCACTCTCTATTTGCCGCATCCGCAGTGTGCCGCCAGCGACATGACCGTGATAATCCGGTCAGCAGCACCGGCGGATTCGGTCATTTCGACGTTGCGAGATGTGATTCGGCAAATCGATCAGACAGTTCCCGTCTATGAAACGCACCGGATGGAACACTATCTTACAGGGATAATGGCGCAGGTCAGGCTGAGCTCCGTCCTCATGACGGCTTTTGCCCTGGCGGCCCTGGTTCTCACCGGCATCGGTGTGTATGGCGTCATGGCGTATTCGGTTAACCAACGCCGTCACGAAATCGGCATCCGCCTGGCGCTGGGCGCGCAAAAAGCGGCCATCTTCCGACTGATCGTTGGGGAGGGCTTGCGCGTGGTCGCATGCTCGGTGGTTTTGGGAATGCTTTGCTCCCTCGCTGGCACGCGGCTGTTGGCGAAAGTCATCCATGGCGGCAACGACGGAGTCGCGCTTACGATCGTGCTGGTCGGTGGTTTGCTGGCGTTTGTGGCCCTACTGGCCTGTTGGGTACCCGCGCAGCGAGCGGCGAGCATCGATCCGCTCGCGGCGATTGGCCAACGATAGCTGGCGGCCGGACGTTCTCCTGCGTCCAGAGCCAACACGGCGAAAACCGGTCGGTCGCCTTCACGAAATAAATTCGCCGCGTATTTTTTCTTGACGGACATAGATGGGCATAGCCCTATCTTGCGAGCAAGAAACAGGGAAGTGTTTGAGGTGCTCAAGCGGTCGGGCTTGTAATAAGTCCGGCCGTCTTTTTTTGGATTTCCTGGCGTTGCTCGCGCAATGCCCAACAGCTAGCGAATTGCTGTTTAGAGAGTCGCGATTTGCGATTTGCTCGGGGCAAGCAATTGTTACGAGTTCTCCAAAGGAGATGAGCGATTGTCTCAAACGGTCTTCTGAAAGCCGCGACTTGGCCTGCATGCTATTCAGCCGGAGGGTCGCGTGGCTTCTGATACCCGAGTGTAAGTTGCGATTTTTTGCAAGTTACCTCGTGAAGGCGACAAGCCAGGGTGGCGAAATTGGCAGACGCGCCAGACTTAGGATCTGGTGGAGCAATCCTTAGGGGTTCGAGTCCCCTCCCTGGTACCTTTTGGTCGCGATGCTGCGAATAATTCGGCGGAGGTGCGCTGGAGCTTCCAATGCCGGCTAAGTTTTGTTTGCCGTTCGCCGTCCCGGACTTTGGTCCGTTTTCCCATCCATCCGATGCTCGTACCACCAAATGCAGACCGCGACACGCGTCTCCAAGTGCAGTTTTTCCAGGATGTGTTGGACGTGCTTTTGCACGGTGCGAGAGCTGCACCCGAGAATTTTACCGATCTCGGCGTTGCGCTTGCCGGCCGCGATCCATTCCACGACCTCGAGCTCGCGTTTCGTCGGTGGCCGATCCTCTGGGGAGGGGGGTCGTTTTAGAGTGGGTTTAGTGGGCTCGTCATTACGACGGCCATTCCGGGGGGACATGGGGGATCGTCATTAATAGCTTGTCTCGCGAATCTCGTCCATACGCCCTAGGGCGTATGAGTTCCTGGTGATTCTATGCCGTTACGGCTTCTTCGGTGATCGGCGCGCTTCGCGCTCCGCCTGGCGCTTTTCTTCGTCAGCTTTTCTTTTCGCCTCCCGCGCGGCGTTCTCCGCGTCCTCGTGCTTCTTCGCGTTTTCAGGCGTCATGATGTCATAGCTAAGAAGCAACGCTTTGTCTCCGCTCATCCGGTAAACGAATGCTTCCACGGCGGTGCCGTTCTGGTAAGCCGAGTCGTACTTCAACTTCACGTCGGTCATGCCGTTGTCCGAGTTAAAGCCCCAGCTGCGCCTCGTCGCGCTCTTGAAGGCCCCGTAGTTCCGCTTCACCCCCTGGAGCGTGCCGATGGTAGCGTCGGCCGACTGTGAGTTCCGAAAGTTCGCGTGCGCTTCGTCATAGACGGCTTTGAATTCGTCCGCATTCCAACGCTGGTGAAACCGGTCGACCTCGGCTTCTGCCGCTTTTGTGTTCTGCTTCAATCCACACCCGGCCAGCCCGAGGGCCAGGACGCACGCGACTCCTGCCAATAATCGTGGATGCTTCATACTCTCCCCAAACCTCTACCAATTCGGCCGGGCAAATGTCGAGAGGGAGCTACACTTCTCGCTGCATCTGCCATTGAGTCAGCGGACTTCGGGGAAGACCCGCCGGGGCGAGCATCGAGGCGAGCTCTTCAGGCCAAACGGCCGATAATCGCCATTCTTCCCTGCCCGGATATTTCGCCATGACGGCGCGCAGCAAGGTCGCTTCCCCCTCACGGCACGAGGGCGTGCCGTCTCCAGGACCAGCTTCAGCAATAAGGCCGCGGATCGTGACAATCGGCTGCGTCGGATCTGAGAGGGCGATCCAGACATCGTTGAGCCGGTAAGCCAGGTTGGGCGGCGTCAATTGGGCCAGCGTTTCACCGGATAGTTGCCAGGGCAGATCGGGCAGGCTGTAACGCGTTACGGCAGCGGCGACTTCGCGAAAATCTATTTCCCTTAAGCCCGGTTGGAGAATTGCATCGGAAGGAGGAGGACCGGCGAAGCCGATTAGCCGACGGACGGTCTGAAACCCGCAAGCGCGATAGAGCTCCACCGCGGCGGTGTTCTGCTCGATTACTTCCAGGACCATCGCTCGATCGCCGCGCGCATTCGCTTCAGCGAGCAATTGGAGGACGGCCGTGCGACCGACGCCGGTGCGGCGTGCCTCCGGCGTGATGGCCATGCCGGCCAGCCGGGTCGTCCAACCGCGGCGGGCAATAAGCGCTCCGCCGACAGCCGCGCCATCGCGCACGAAGATGCGGCTCGAGGGCGAGATCCACACCGTCTGTGCGCGCCGCGTTCAAGAGTGCGCCGAGCGTGAAGGGGATCCGGACAAAGTAATCTTCGAACGCCCGCGAAAGCACTTCAGCGGCGCGCTCGAGTCCGTAGTCGGCCATCGATGGGAATTCCAGATTCATGATTCAGAGATTGGCGGCAAAAAAGGCATGAAAGATCAAGACGAACCTGAAAGTAGAAAGTAGAAAGGAGGAGTAGAAACGGAAAATGCAGGCGCGAGTTGTAAATCGAAATACTGAAACCGCCGGGCGGTTGCGCCGGGGGCTGAACCCGGCGGACGGACCACGCGGGGTTAGCGTGATGGCGCGAAAAGCCTGCTTTTCCCGGAGGCAATTTCACCGGCTTACGCTGGATGTCATCGGCGAGACGCCGGCGGCTCATCAGCGCCGGGTCCGATTGGATCGTGCGGCGTGGCTCCTCCTGACAACGCCTGCGACTGTGCTTAACATCGCGCTCGAGACGGGATGGGAAAGCCACGAGGTTTTCACGCGTGCTTTCCGGGCCCAATTTGGAACCACGCCGTCGGCGTTTCGGAAGGATCGGGGAAGCTCCCTGCCCCAATCATTGCGGGCGGGATTCGCGATCGCGGTCAATGCGGCGACTGAGCGCCGCGGCTACAGCGCAACAAGGAGAAATCATGTCTACGAAATCAGCTAACAATTCAATCACGACGGTGACGCATCGGCTCACTCTGGAAATCGCCCGGCCGCACGCCGCGGTTTGGAAGGCGTTCACTGGCGACATCCATTCCTGGTGGCCAAAGGATTTTTATGCAACGGAATCGCCGAAGCGAATCGTGTTTGAAGTAAAGCCAGGCGGGCGCCTATACGAAGATTCGGGGGACGGCAATGGACTGGTCTGGTATCACGTGATCGCGCTGGATGCGCCAAACTCGGTCTCGCTTTCCGGGTTCATCGCGCCTCCCTTTGGCGGGCCGGCCACGTCGCTTTTGCGCGTGGCGTTTTCAGCGCAGGGCAAATCCGCCACCGTGATGGAAGTTACCGATTCCACTTTCGGTTGCCTGGGAGATCCGAGCGCGACGGAAGAAGGCTGGCGGATGCTCTTCGAAGGCGGCTTCAAAGCCTGGGTCGAAGGCAAGCGCAGCGGGCGCAAGTAACGATCGAAGTGAAATCAGCGGCTAATAAACGTCGCGGCGGTAGCGCTTCTCGGCTCGGAGTTTGGCCATGTATTCGGCCGCGGCTTCCTTGGTCATCCCGCCCGCTTTCTCGACGATGTCTTGCAGGGCGGCGTCAACATCCGGCGCCATCCGTTCCGCATCGCCGCAGAGGTAGAGGTAGGCGCCATCCTGGAGCCACGACCAGATTTCGTCGCCCACTTCGCGCATACGATGCTGGACGTAAACTTTCTGGGATTGATCCCGCGAGAACGCTGTGTCGAAACGGGTGAGCAAACCGGAAGCGCGATACTCGGCCATTTCCTTTTCATGATAGAAGTTCGCGCTCCGGCGCTGCTCGCCGAAGAAGAGCCAGTTTCGGCCAGTCGCGCCGATGGCCTCTCGCTCCTGCAGGTAAGCCCGATAAGGCGCAAGCCCGGTGCCGACGCCAATCATGACAATTGGCGCAGCCGGATCAGCCGGCAGACGGAAGTGTTTCGCCGTATGAATAAAGACGGGAACGCGAGTCTCTTCGTCAATTCGTTCAGACATGAAACTCGTGCACACACCTTTGCGGTTCCGCCCATGGCTGACGAAACCGACGTTCGTCACGAGCAGGTGCGCGGCTTCCGGATAGCGTTTCAAGCTTGAGGCGATGGAATAAAGGCGTGGCTGGAGCTTGGAAAGAGCAGTGACCAGCTCGGAGGGCGAAATCTTGTTCCGGAGCTCGGGGTATTCGATAAGGAAATCGACGACGTGGCGGCCCCAGAGGTAGGAGTCGAGTTTCGCCCGCTGATTCGGGTCGCAATATTCGAGGAGAAAGCGCGCGGCCGGGATGCGTTCCGCGACCATCTGGACGAATTGCCGGGAGGGCCCGGTAATGGTGCGCTCGCCCAGCAAGGCGGTTCGCACCGCGATGCTCTCGCCGGAATTGCCGGTCACGAGCTCTTCGCCGGTGAGACCGAGCAGCGTGATGATCTCCTTAACCAGCTCCGGCGCATTGGCCGGGAACACGCCGAGCGAATCGCCCACCTCGAAGGTGAGGCCCGACCCTTCGAGTGAATATTCGTAATGAAACGTTTCCTTCTCGGAGCCCGGCCCATCGAGCTTTCGCCTCGTGAGCAGACGGGAGGGAAACGGATTCTTCCGCGAGAAGAGAGTGGCGGAAGATGGGGGCGGTGCCGTTTCGGTAAACATGATGCAAAGACCCTACTAACGGCTACCCGCTCTTCTTAACCACGGTGCGAAGAGAGTAGCAAAAGCGGGAGCAAACATCCAGCTTTTTGCTCGGAGGGACATGCTTCCGCATGTCCACGGTTTGGGACGTGCAGAAGCACGTCCCTCCGTAGTAATGTGGAGAGAGGCGCGCTACTTCTTCCCTGCGCGGGTGTAGGAGATCTCCATCGTCTTCGCTTCCGCACCGCGACTGTTATCGTACCATTCGAAAAGGTGATGGTCTTTATCGACCACTTTTATGACCTCGCGAATCTTGGTCATCTTGCCAGGCATCATCTCGCATTCGGCGTTGTAGGTGAAGGTCTTGGTCGCCGCGTCATAGGTGCCTTCCGAGTTCATGATCATGGTGCTCATGTTATCGATCCACGATGAGACGAACTTCTTCTTGGCGTTATCGTAGCCCTCGATGGCCATGCCCTTAAAGTTCACGTCCATCATCTTGCCGTCCGGGCCAGGCATCTTAAATTTGCCAGCGTGTTCGGCGATGTAGTAACGCCCGTCCATGATCGCTTTGCGCGTGGCGGTGCCCTTTGATTCCTGCGGCGGGCTGGATGCGTCCATCCACATTTTTGAGGTGTAGGTCCAATTGCCGGCCATCTCGGCCAGGATCTTGTGATTTTCGCCCACTTTGCCCATTTCCATCATGACCTTCATCATCTCCTGCATATCAGCGCTCGGCTGAGCGGGAGCGGTGGTCGTGGTGGTGGCGGGGCTAGTGGTCGTAGCGGGGCTGGTCGTCGTAGCGGGGCTGGTCGTCGGCACCGCTGGCTTGGCATTCGACAAGGCTGGGCTGGTCGTAGCAACAGGCGTCGGCGCTTGCGCGAAAGCAGACGTTGCCGCCAGTGCAACCGTGAGAATGAGTGCTCGATTAATGTTCATGAACCGATCATGCCGAAGGAGTTACCGCGAAGTCAAGCCCGCGCCGGGCGCCATGGACAACGTGAATCTGGCTCGCTAGTCTCGCACCGTGAATCGCCTCGCGCTGGTCCTCTGCCTCCTCGCCCCGATCCTCCGCGCCGAAGCCCAGACCGCGAGCCTGACCGAAGCGAAGGCCGCCTTCGCGAAAGCAGATCAGGCTTTGAATGAAGCCTGGACGGCGATGAAAAAGCGCTTGCCCGACAAGATTTTCACCGAGCTGAAAGCGCAGCAGCGGGGTTGGCTGGAATCTCGCGACCGGCTTGCGCTGGAAGCGTCCCCCACCCCCAAGGACGCGGCGGAAGCGAAGAAATCGGCGGTCTATTGGCAGACGGCGGCTCGTCTTACCGAAACACGCGCGCAATGGCTGCGGCGGCTCGCCGATAACGAGGACGATCCGTTGACGGGCTTTTGGACGGATGGCAGTGGCGGGACTCTGCAAATTGTAGAGCGCGAGGAAACGCAGAAGCTGTTCTTTATTTTCCATGTCGTGCGCGGACACAGTCTCCATGTTGGGGCGATCGCCGGCACCGCGCATTGGAACTCGCCTTTGGGATGGTTCAGCGACAAGGGCCGGCAGGCGGAGAAGCCAGAGGAGTCCAACATCGCCTTCGTCGAAAAGGAGAGACATCTGGAAGTCACGGGCGCCAACACAAGCTACTACCATGGAGCGCGCGCTTACTTCGACGGCGCATATTACAAGATCGCCCCGCTCGACGACAAAGAGCAGGAAAGCGTGGTTAGGGCCGGCGAAACTGGCGAAGTGCTGGAGGTAGAGGGATAGGGCGGCGCTAGCCTAGGGCAGGGAGCTGCTGATCTGCCAGAGTAACCCTCCCGGGAATATCCCCAGAAAGAGCACGATGCCGGCAAGCACCGCGATTGACGCCGTCTGGAGAAGATCCAGCCTGAATCGGGGAGAATCACTCGAGCTTTTATCAACAAAGATGACCTTCAACACCATGAGGTAGTAATAGAAGGAAATGAGACTCCCAAAGAGGGCAAGCACGACGAGCCAGAGCAGGCCGTGGTTTCCGCCCACCCGCAGCGCGGCCGCGAAGAGATAGAATTTTCCAAAGAATCCCGCCAGGGGCGGGAGGCCGGCCAGCGATAACATGAAGACGGCCATGCAACCCGCGAGCAACGGCGAACGAGCTCGCAGCGCGGCGAAATGGGAAAAATCGTCGCCGCCGGTTTCGCGCCGGACCAGTGCAACAACGCCGAATGCTCCGACCAGAGTGAAGGCGTAGATCGTCGTGTAAAACAAGGTGGCGCCAAATCCTTCGCGGCCGCCAGCGATGAGACCGAGCAACGTATAGCCGGCATGCGCGACCGCGGAGTAGGCAAGCAGGCGGCGAACGTTCGATTGGGCGAGCGCGACCAGATTCCCAAGGAGGATCGACAAGGCCGCAAGCGCGGCGAGCAGCGGCGCCCAGCCGGCGATCATCGCCTGCCAGCCGGCCGCCCCTTGCGCCGGACCGAAGCCGACCAGGACGATTTTTCCCAGGACCACAAACGATGCGACTTTCGACGCCGAGGCGATGAAGGCCGCGGATGGAATGGGCGCCCCCTGATAAGCATCGGGTGCCCAGAGATGGAAGGGCGCGGCGGCAATCTTGAAGGCGAAGCCGATCAACGTCATGACAATGCCGGCGGCAAGCAGTGGCGTCATCGTCCCTAGTTTCGCGCTGATCGCGGCAAGGCTTGTCGCGTCTGACATTCCATAAATCAGGCTGATGCCGAACAGGGTGAAGGCGCTCGCCGTGCTCCCGAAGAGAAAATATTTCAGGCCCGCCTCGGCGGAACGGACGTCGGTTTTGTCGAACCCCGCCATGATGTAGAGCGACAAACCGGTCAGTTCGAGGCCGATAAAAATCACCAACAACTCTTCGCTGCCCACGAGCAGCATCAGCCCGATCGTGGCCAATAAAAGGAGCGCGAGATATTCGCCACGGTGGCGAAGGTCGTTGCCGCGGAACAGGATCACGGTGAAAAAGGCGAGCGCGAGACAGATGATTTTGAACAGGGAGGTGAGCGGTGTGACCACGAGCATCCCGTCAAACAACAGCGCGTTGGCAGGCAACATCAGGACCGTTGCGATGGCGAAAATAAGACCGGCCGCGGCGACGCCGGAGCAGAGTCCACTCGTTCGCCCGGTCATCAGGCCAAGGGCCAGGACAACGAGCGCGGTCACGACGATGACAGCTTCCGGCGCGGCGAGTCGAAGCAGTTCGAGGTAATTCATGGCTTCAACCAGCGCATCGTCTCAACGGCCGGAAGGATGCGATCGAGCAGGAATTTGGGATAAACGCCCGCCGCCAGAGTGGCGAACATGAGCAAAGCTGCTCCCAGCTTTTCCGCGAGCGTGATGGGAGCGAGGTGGATCGAGCGCTCCGCGCTCGATGTCACAAGGGTCGGCGAAGCCGAGATATTATTGGCATCGCCCGACGGAGCGGCCGATCCACCTGCGGTCACCACACCGTCAGCGAAAAATGTTTTCTTCAGCGCGCGCAAGGTGAAGGCAGCGACCAGCACCATACCCGCGCCGGTCACCAGCACGGCCGTGGGATAAGCTTTCCAGGCGCCAATGAGGATCGTGATTTCCGCCGCGAATCCACTGAAACCGGGAATGCCCATCGACGCCGCTGACGCGATGACGAAGGAGAACGCCGCGAAGGGCATCACGTGGCGCAACCCCAGGCCGGAAAGCGTCGCCAGGTCGCGCGTGTGGGTGCGCCGGTAAATCATCCGCCCGGCCACGGCGAAGAGCAGGGCTGCGATGACGCCGTGAGAAAACATTTGCAGGACCGCGCCGCCGACGCCGAGAACGTTCGCGGTCGCGAGTCCGAGCAAGACGAAACCCATGTGGCTGACGCTGGAATAGCCGATGACGAATTTGAGATCGCGCTGCCGCAACGCGACCGCCGCCGCGTAGAGGATTCCCACGACGCCGAGCACCGCGATCCATTTGCTCCAGAGATGAAAGCCCTGCGGGAAAAGGTTCATGGAAACGCGCAACGCGCCATAGGCCCCCAGTTTCATGACGATGCCGGCCAGCAGCATTGAACCCGCGGTGGGCGCCGCGACGTGACCGGTCGGCGCCCAGGTGTGCAGCGGCCAGATGCCGGCCAGGACGGCAAAGCCGAGAAACAAAACCGGGAAAGCCCAGGCCTGGAATTGCGGTGGAAATGAAAACTGCGCGAGCTGTTGGAGATCGAAGCCAGCGGCCCCCGTGGTTCCGCCAGCCGTGACGTAAAGGGCAATGATTCCAATCAGAGCCAGCGCGCCGCCGAAGAAGGAATAAAGGGTCAGCTTCATGGCGCCGTATTCCTTGTTCGTCGAACCCCAGATCGCGATGAGGAAGTATTTCGGCACGATGACGAGCTCGTAGAAGACAAAGAGCAGGAAGAGATCGGCGCTGAGGAAAACGCCGTAGGATCCGCCGACGACGAGGAGCAGCCAGAAGAAGAATTCGGCCGGCCGTTCTTCAACGTCCCAGGAGAAAAGAACGGCGCTGACGGCGGTCAAGCCGGTGACCAGACACATCGTGAGGCTGATGCCGTCCGCCGCGAGATGATATTCGATCCCCAAGCCACGAATCCATGGGAGGCGAATGATCGTCGCAAAGCTGCTGGAGTCGGGGGTGCTAATGAATCCGGCCAGGCTGATGGCGAATCCCGCGATGGCCGCGAGCAGCGCCATCCAGCGCGCGAGCAAGCCGGGGAGAAAGAGGACGAGCAAAGCCGCGCCGAACGTGACGTAAATGGTCCAGGCGATCATCGCATTCTCATGGCTAGGCGAAGAACCGCGCCATATGGACGACGGTTGTGTTGAAGATGTTGAAGACGAATTGCGGCGCGATGCCGACGGCGAACATGAGCAGCGTGACGGGAACGATGACGAGCTGCTCGCGGCGCAGCAAATCGGGGAAGGCGCGGCAACTTTCGGCCAGGGGGCCGCTAAAGAGCATTTGCATGGCGCGAAGGAAAGCGGCGGCCGTAAACAGGAGACCGAGGACTGCGACGGCGGTCGCCGTGGCCGCGAGAGCGAACGAGCCTTTGAAGATGAGGAACTCGCCGATGAAGCCGTTCAGGCCGGGCAGCCCGAGCGAAGAAAACATGGCGACACTCATCCAGCCGCAGAGCAGCGGAGTGCGTTGCATCAGCCCGCCAAAGTCTTTGATGCCGCGCGAGCCCCGGCGTTCCTCGAGCAGGCCGACATAATAAAACAACGCGGCCGCGGTGATGCCGTGATTGAAGATCTGCATGAAGACTCCGCTCAAGGCTGCTTGCACTTCGATGGCGGGGCGGGCCGTGGTCGCGCTCACGGCAAAGAGAGCGAGCAGGCAATAGCCGAGGTGGTTAATCGAAAGATAAGCGACCATCCGCTTCAGGTCCGATTGCGCCCAGGCGGCGAGCGACGCGAAGACAATCGAGCAAACCGCCAGGCCAAGCAGCCACGGACCGAGCACCTGGATCTCCCGGGGAAAGAGCGGGAGCAGCAGGCGGACGAACCCATACACACCCATCTTCGAAAGCACACCGGTCAAGACCATGGAGACGCCGACCGGCGCGGTTTCGTATGCATCGGGCAGCCAGGTGTGAAAAGGAAAGAGCGGCACTTTCACCGCCAGCCCGAGAAAGATTCCGGCAAAAGCGATCCAGGCGAGGTTGCCCTCCAGGAGTGGCCCGCTCCGGCCGAGCTCAGCGAGCGCGGCGAAATCGAAGGTCCCTTTCGCGAGATAAATTCCGAGGAAGGAGAGGAGCATCGCGACGCTGCCGAGAAAAGTGTAGAGGAAGAACTTTGTCGCCGCGCGATCGCGGTTGGCGCCGCCCCAGATTCTGATGAGGAGGAACCCGGGGATCAGGCTCATCTCGTAAAACAAAAACCAGAGCACGAAATTCTGGGCAGTGAACGTGCCGTAAAGCGCGGCCTGCATGACCAGCATCAGCGCACAGGCGCCGCGAGACATCCGTTGGGCGAGAAAAGCGAAGGGGAAGATGAGCGACGTCAGAATGACGAGGAGCAGACTCAGGCCATCGATGCCGACGAGATACTCCGCGCCCATCGCTGGAATCCAGGCGTACCGCTCGACCAGTTGCATCCCCGGAGCCGTCGCGTCGAAGTTTCGCCAGAGGAAGAAACCGGTGATCGCGCTGAGCGCGTTGACGCCGAGCGAGATGGCGCGCGCCGAATCCTGACGCGACATGCTGACAAAAACCGCGCCGGCCAGGGGCAAGAGAATGAGGATGGTGATCAGGCCAGCCATGCGTAGAAGAGAAGCAACACCAGCACGCCGACCGCGGCGGCGCCCAGGTAGGTTTGGATCTGGCCCGAATGCAGTTTCGACATCAGGCGGCCAAGCCCGCGCGTGCCGATCACACCTCCGTCGACGCCGGCATTGATGCCGCGTTCATCAGCGCCCGCGCTCAAGCCGCCAAAGATCCGGCCGATCCCGCCGAACGCCCGAACAAGGCCATCCCAGACATAGCGATCCATCCAATCAGAGATGAGCGCGGCGGTCTTGCTCAGCGCCACGACAGTGTTGGCGTAGAGTTCATCGAGCCACATTTTGTTTTCGAGAAAGCGAAACAGAGCTGGTTGGGCTTGTTGCAAGGGATCGGTCACGCCGGCATGACGATAGAGCAAAACACCCAGACCGATTCCGGCGGCCACGAGCGCGAGCGAAATAAACAGCATCGGCTGGATCAATTGACCGAGATCGACGTGCACCGCTTCGCCGGACAAATAGTGGTGCAGCCATGGCCAGGCCGGGGTGAGAATTGCGCTCAAGCCGATCACGCAGATGGCCAGCACGATCAACGGCCTCGTCATGACAGGCGGACTTTCGTGCGCGTGCTCGGCCGCCGCGCGCCGGTTGCCATAGAAAACGTAAATCATCTGGCGCGTCATGTAGAGCGCGGTCAGGACGACTCCCGCCATCATGAGGTAATGCGGCGTTCGCGACTTGGGCCAATGCGCGGTCGCATGCAGGATTTCCTCCTTGGTCCAGGCGCCGGCGAAAAAGAGCGGGACGCCGCTGAGCGCCATCATGCCAATGGCATAAGTGATGAAGGTGACCGGCATCACCTTTCGCAGGCCGCCCATTTTCCGAATGTCCTGTTCGTGATGACAGCCATGAATCACCGAGCCGGAACCGAGGAAGAGGAGCGCTTTGAAAAACCCATGCGCGAGCAGGTGCATGATGCCGGCCGCGACCCCGCCGACACCCAGCGAGACCATCATCAAACCCAACTGCGAGACAGTTGAGTAAGCGAGAATGCGTTTGATGTCGGCCTGTGCGATTGCGATGAGCGAAGCCATCAGCGCGGTGATAACGCCGATCCAAACCACCACGGTGAGCGACGGCGTGACGCCATCGACAGCGCCTAACGTGAAGAGCGGATAGACCCGCGCCACCAGAAAAACGCCGGCGGCCACCATCGTGGCGGCGTGAATCAGCGCACTCACTGGCGTTGGACCTTCCATCGCGTCCGGCAACCAGACATGGAGCGGGAATTGCCCCGACTTGCCCACCGCGCCGGAAAAAATCAGGAGCGCGATGAAGGTGGCGCTGGAACCGATCGCCAGGAGGCCCGCGGCTTCGAGACAACCCTTGCCGCCGTCGTAAAAGAGAAGTGTCCCGCTGCTGCCGTAGAGCCAGAAGATGCCGAGAAAAAACCCGAGATCGCCGATGCGCGTGGTGATGAAAGCCTTCTTCGCCGCGGCGGCGGCGCTTGGTTTGTGAATCCAGAAACCAATCAGAAGGTAAGAAGCGAGTCCGACCAATTCCCAGCAGACGAAAAGGAGGAGCAGGCTGTTGGCGATGACGACGCCGAGCATGGCGGCGGAGAAAAACGAAAGGTAAGCAAAGAAGCGGGAGAAGTCCTTGTCGCCGGCCATGTAGCCTTTGCTGAAAACGAAAATCCAGAGGCCGACGAACGTGATCATGACGAGCATCGCCGCCGTGAGCGGGTCGAGCACCCAACCGATGCGCACCGCCTGGTCGCCAAAAGTGAACCAGGTGAAATTATGAAACGAGCGCCAGCCGGGTCCCTGGAGCGTGGGCAAGAAGGCAATGACAGCCAGAACCAGAGCCGCGAGCTGACCGATGACCGCGATGGCCGCCGCAGCCGTGCCGCGGTTTTTGGCGAAGGCTAAAATCAAAAGCGAAGCCGCCAGCGGCACAGCGGGAACAAGCCAGAGATGCTCGACGATCCAGGGATTCATCCTTTGAGTTGATCGAGTCGGCGGACGTTCGTCGTTCGATAATGGCGGTAAACGGCAATGACGAGCGCGAGGCCAACGGCGGCTTCGGCCGCGGCAATGGCGATGGAAAAGATCACCACCATGACGCCGGTGGGATTCGGCGCAGCGGGACCGAAGCGCCAGAAAGCGATGAAGTTCAGGTTGGCGGCGGCGAGCATCATCTCAATGCCGATCAGAATGAAAATCGCGTGACGCCGGCTCAACGCAGCGAGCAAGCCGATGGAGAAGAGCGCGGCGGAGACGATGAGGCAGAGCTGGAGCGTTGGGGTCACGGTTTTTCCTCCATGACGAGAACCAGCGCGCCGATCAAGGCAGCGGTAAGAAGAAGGCCGACGCATTGCAGCGGCCAGACGTAATGAGTCATGAGCACTTCGCCGATGCGCTTAACCGTGAGTGCTTCGATGGCGGGCGCAACGACGGAAAGAGAAGCCGTATTCAGGATCGTCCAGAGGAGGCCGCCGAAGACCACGAGGGCGACGAGCACTCCGCTCCAGTTGAAACCGACCGCGTCCTCATCTTCGCGCCGGGTGAGCAGAATCGTGAAAACCACCAGAACCGCGACAGCACCGACGTAGACAAATATTTGGACCAGCCCGACGAATTCGGCGCCCAAGAGGAAGAAGAAAGCGGCGAGACCAACGAAGGCGACAACCAGACAGAGTGCGGCGTGGACAAGCTTGCGCAGGCAGGCCGCGGCGAGCGCGCCGGCCAGCATGACCATGGAAATAATGAGAAAGGCGGCGGCGCTCATTCGGCGAAACGATAAGTGCGCGCGGCCAGATTTTTTCCTGTCCGCAGAACGCGCGAGAGGGCGAGATAAACCACGAGCACGATCCCGAAGGACCAGAGCCAGCCCGCCCAGCCGTGCGCCTGATAATGCCAGACCGCCGCAGCCAGAATGCAGGTGAACGCCATCGGCATCATGAATTTCCAGGCGAAATTCATCACGTGATCGACGCGCATCCGCGGCAGCGTTCCGCGGATCCAGACGAAGACGAAGAGGAGCATGCCGAGCTTGGCGAAAAACCAAAGGTAGGAAGGAATGAATTCGAGCCACGGCAGCGGCGCGTGCCAGCCGCCGAGGAAAAGCGTCACCGCGAGGCCGCTAACGGCGAACATTCCGAAATATTCCGCCAGGAAAAAGATGGCGTACTTAAAGCCGGAGTATTCCGTCATGTGACCGGCCACGATCTCCGATTCGCCTTCCGGCACGTCGAACGGAGTCCGGTTCGATTCCACCAAGCCCGAGACGAAAAACAAAAGGAAAGCGGCCGCGCCCCAGGGGGTGAAAACAAACCAGCGCGGGAGGAAGCCGTTCCAGTATCCAGCCTGCGCAGCGACGATCGCATCGGGCGAAAGTGACGCCACGATCATTACCACCGGCAGCACCGTGATGATGAGCGGCAACTCATAACTCACCATCTGGGCAATGGCGCGCATGGCCCCGAGCATCGAGAACTTGTTGTTGCTCCCCCAGCCCGCCATGAAAACCGCCAGCTCCGTGGCCGAGCCGACCGCGAAGAAAAAGAGAATGCCGCCATCGATCGAGAACGCGGTCATGTTTCGGCCATAAGGGATTACGCCCAGCGCCAGGATCGCCGGCGCGGCCATCAGAATCGGCGCGAGAAAATGGACGACCTTGTCGGCCCGGATCGGGACGATGTCTTCCTTGATGAGGAGCTTGATGCCGTCGGCAATTGGTTGAAATAGCCCAAATGGCCCGACACGATTTGGTCCGTAACGATTCTGAATGCGTCCAAGAATCTTGCGTTCCAGCACCGAGATGAGGGCGAAGAGCGCCATGAAAACGCCAAGAACGCCGGAAATGTTGATCAAACTGGAGGCCACCAATTGCAACCATTCCGGCGCACCGGAAAGGAACGAGAGAAGCCACTGCTTCAGAGAAAGAAAAATCTGATCGACCGAGCCGCTCATCCGCCCTGAAGGAAAGCGATCAGGGATTGCTTAGGCAAGAGCGAATGCGCTGGCACCGGATCGGACTCTCGGTTAACAAAAACGCGGTAATTGCATTACTCTTCCGATTGTGACGCCTGATCCCTATTTTTTCCTCGTCATCTTCGCGGGGGTGGCCCTGATCTTTCCGGTGATGCCGCTGGGAGTGGCGTGGATTTGGAGAAAATTTCTCCAGCCACCGAAGCCTGGGCCGCAAAAGAATGCGACCTACGAGTGCGGCATCGAATCTCTCGGTGAGGCGCAGGTGCAGTTCCAATCGCAGTATTATCTCTACTGCATCATTTTCCTGATCTTCGACGTGGAAGCGATCTTCCTGGTGCCGTTCGCGGTCGCCTTCACCGGCCTGCCGATGGGGGCGTTCATTGCCATCCTGGTTTTCCTGCTGCTCCTGCTCGAGGGACTCGTTTGGGCTTGGAGCAAAGGTTGTTTAGATTGGGCCAGGATGCGGAAGGGCGCACGATGACCAAACAGATCGACGAAGGGCTGCGGAGCGAGCTGCAAAAACGCGGCGTCTGGGTGACCTCGACGCAGGAACTTTACAATTGGGGCCGGCGCAACTCGATCTGGCCACTTCAATTCGGCCTCGCTTGCTGCGCCATCGAGATGATCGCGACCGCCGCCTCTCGTTACGACCTGGCGCGGTTTGGCGGCGAAGTCTTCCGGCCGTCGCCGCGCCAGGCGGATTTGATGATTGTGGCGGGCACCGTCACCAAGAAAATGGCGCCGCAAATCGTGCGCCTTTACAACCAGATGCCGGACCCGAAGTACGTGATCTCGATGGGCGCATGCGCGATCTCCGGCGGTCCCTTCAAGCAGGGCTACAACGTGCTCAAGGGGATCGACCGCTACATCCCGGTGGACGTTTACATTCCGGGATGCCCGCCGCGGCCCGAGGCGTTGCTGCATGCTTTCATGGAATTGCAGCGCAAGATCAAGGACCAGCAACTGACGGGGGCCGGGAAAGCCGCCCACCTCCAGAGAGAACAGCCGAGCGAGTTTCCCGTCCCGGCCTTCGGCGAGCACGATCTGGAGCCGCCCAGCAATCCGGACATCTTTCGACCGCCGAAACTGGAACGCGCATGAACAAATCAGGTGGATCGAGCGCTCCGCGCTCGATGTTAAAGTGGCGGCGAAGCCGCAAATTAATCGGCATCGCGCGGCGGAGCGCGCGATCCACCTATGGAAACGATAGAGCAAATCAAGGCGCGCGCGGAAGCGGCGGTGCCGGGCGCAAGAATCGAGGTCGTTCCGAATCCCGGGCCGGCGAATCAGCCTTCGCTCGTCATAGGTAACGAGCACGCGGTCGCCGTTGCGCAATTCCTTCGCGATGATCCGGCGCTGCGGCTCGACCATTGTTCGAACGTGACGGGGGTCGACTGGCTTGATCGCAAGGTGACGAAGAAGGTGAAAGTGAAAAAGCTGGTCGAGGGCGAAGAGAAGGAGGTCGAGGAAACGCAGGAGGAGTTTTTTCCCGGCTATCTCGAAGCGGTCTATCACCTCTTTTCCATGACGCTCAAGCAGGGCCCTGTGATTGTGAGGATGCGGACCGCTGACCGCGCGGAGGGTGCGCGCCTTCCCTCGCTCACCGCCATCTGGCGGAGCGCGGAATTTCAGGAACGCGAGATTTTCGATCTCTATGGGATCAAGTTCGACGGCCATCCCGATCTCCGCCGCATTCTGATGTGGGACGAATTCGTCGATTTCCCGATGCGGAAAGATTATCGGGAGCCAGACGATTACGAATACGAGCCGACGCCGCACGATGAAGTGCTGGAGAAGGCGAAGGAGCATTACACTCCGCGACCCGAGATCGATGGCGCGGAAAAGCTGACCGCCCAACCATGAGTTCCACGGGATTTCACGAGCTAGCCGCGGCGCCATCACCGCCGCCTCCGGCCATGACTGCACGACTCGACGGCGAGCTGATGGAAATCTCGATGGGGCCGCAGCATCCCTCGACCCACGGCGTCTTCCGCATGAATGTCGCGCTCGACGGCGAAATCGTGCGCAAGTTGAAACCGGTCTTCGGTTACCTGCATCGCAATCATGAAAAGATCGGCGAAAACACGAGCTATCTAGGCTCCATGCCGTATACCGACCGGCTCGATTACTTTTGCTCGATGACCAACAACTGGGCTTACGCGCTCAGTGTGGAGAAGCTCGCGGGAATCGAGGTGCCGGAGCGCGCCGACTATTTGCGCATCATCCTGGCCGAGCTGACCCGGCTGCAGAACCACGCCTCGCTCCTCGGATTCCTCCTGAGCGACATGGGCGCCTGGGGGACGCCGCTCATGTACGCTTTTCGTGAGCGGGAGAAAATTCTCGACCTGTTCGAATCCCTTTCCGGCTCGCGCATGATGTGTGACTACATGCGCTTTGGCGGCTGCCGGGTGGACACGAGCCCCGAGTGGCTGGCGCGCGCCAAAAAGATCGTCGACGCCTTTCCGCGCTTTCTCGATGAGTTCGAGCAGCTCATCGTCTCGAACGAAATCGTCATCGCGCGCACCCAGGAAATTGGCAAGCTCTCGGCCGAGCTGGCTATCAGTGCCGGAATCACCGGCCCCATGCTGCGGGCCAGTGGCGTGAACTACGACCTGCGGAAAGTCGATGGCTACGGATTGTATCCGCGCTTCAAATTCCGCGTGCCGCTGGGCGATCACGGCGATTGCTACGATCGCCTCATGATGCGCGCGCTCGAAATGCGCGAGAGCATCGGGATTCTTAACCAGGCCTTTGCCGAGATTCCGGCCGGTCCGATCATGAACCCGAAGGTAAAGATTCGCGCGTTCAAACCCCCGCTCGGCGAAGCCTACGGCCGAATCGAAGGACCCAAGGGCGAGCTCGGCTTTTATTTGATCAGCGACGGCAGCGCGAATCCGTATCGTTACCGCGTCCGGCCGCCGAGCTTCATCAATCTAACCGTCCTGGAGGACCTCTGCCTCGGCCACACCGTTGCCGACGTCATGGTAATTTTGGGCAGTGTCGATATCGTGATGGGCGAAGTGGATCGATAGGATGACACGATGATTGGCACAGGCGTTCTCAAAGGAATGGCGGTAACAGCCCGGAATTTTTTCGGGAGCTACTTCGAGAAAGAGCGGCTGATCACGGTGCAATATCCGGAGGAGCGAAGCCCGCTGCCGGAGAATTACCGCAACTTCCCTTTCCTCGTTTACGACAACGACCCGGAGGCGGGCTTGCGTTGCGTCGCCTGCAAGATTTGCGAGAAGGAATGCCCGCCGCAATGCATCTACATCGTCAAAAGCGACGACAAGAAGCCCGATTACATGGGCAAGCCGCAGTTTTATCCGAAGACGTTCGACATCGACATTTCGGTCTGCATGAGCTGTCAGATTTGCGTCGAGGTCTGTCCGTTCGAGGCGATCAAGATGGACAAGGTGTACGAGCTAAGCCGGCGGGAACGCTTCGACGCTCTGCTCATGGGCAAGGGGGAACTGGCCAAGTCGAATTCCTATTATCACACCATTCATCCGATGGAGGCGGCAGAGGTGGACGCAAATCTCGCCGCCGCGGCCGCGAAGAAGAAACCCGCTCCCGCGGCGAGCCCGGCCCCTGCTGCGACGACCACCGCTCCTCCCGCGTCTTCCGCCTAGACGTGCATTAGCTGCTTTTCCTGTTGGCTGGGAAATGTATCGTAACGGTTTCCGGAGCACTCAGGCGACGGAACAAGTTCAATTCAACTTCGGAGATCCTCACCATGCTTAGAACCTTTTTCGCGATTCCCTCTGCCATCTGCATCGCCAGTTTTCTTCTGCCCGCGCAGGCCTTTGCCCAGGAAAAGCTGGAATTTCCCGCAGCCAGCGCGCACGCGGTCCTGAAGCAGCGCGTCGGATTAACTGACGTGGAGGTCGATTATTCCCGCCCGAACAAGAACGATCGACAGATTTTTGGCGGCCTGGTGCCGTTCGACAAGCCATGGCGCACCGGCGCAAATCAGCCCACCAAGATCAAGACCAGCGGGCCCATTAAGTGGGGCGACAAGGAAGTCCCCGCCGGTGAGTACGTCCTCTACACCATTCCGAACGCGAACGAGTGGACGCTGATTCTCTCGAAGAATCTAAAGGCGCAGGCGCTCACCGATCACAAACCTGAGGAGGAAGCTGCGCGCGCGAAAGCCAAGCCTGCCATGATCGCGATGCCGGCCGAGACCTTCACGATCGGCTTCGAAGATCTGCGGGCGAACTCCGCCATTTTTTACCTCGAATGGGACAAGACGCGCGTCCCCTTGAAAATCACGACCAACGACGTCGAAAAGGTGACGCAGGGAATCGACGCTGCGGTCAAAGACGGCAAGCCGCAGGAAGCCGGCTTCTACTATCAGGCGGCCAGTTTTTACCTCGACCAAAACAAAGATCTGCCGCAAGCGCTGAAGTGGGTCGATCAGGCGATTGAGAAGAATCCGAAGGCGTATTTCATGCAGCAAAGAAAGGCGCAGATCCTCGCCAAGATGGGGAACAAAAAGGAAGCGATCGCCGCGGCCGAAAAGTCGATCGAGCTTTTGAAGGCCAGTCCGAATCCCGATGAAGGCGCCATCGCCACCAACCGCGCGATCATCGAGAGTCAGCGCTGATCTTTCGCGGTCCCGCCGAAGTGCCGCCCGATAGCCCCGAAGCCCGCCTCGCCGATTACCTGCGAGCCTCGCGGAAGGCGCTCGATTTTTACAGGGGCAGGGGTTTCGACCGCGAGCGGCATTCCGGATTTCCGCGGACCGCAAGGCGTCTGGACCCGGCGCAAACCGGTTTACTTCCAGGACTTCATGACCTCGGAAGCGGCGCGGATCGAACACTGGGATTACAAGCTGGAAGGATGGGATGGCTTTCGAACCGCGCAGCCGAATGCGGTTCACCACGCCATCGTTCGATTGGAAAAAGCCGGCAAAGTCCTCTCCGTCGTCACGCAAAACATCGATGGGCTTCACGCGCTGGCCGGCACAAGCCCGGAACGTCTGCTCGAGCTGCACGGCACCAATCTCCTGGTCGAATGCCAGAGTTGCAGATGGCGCGGCGAGCCGGAGCCGCATTTCGAATTTTTCCGGACCAAGCGCAAGCCGCCTCTGTGCGAGTGCGGCGGATTCCTGAAGCCCGCCACGATTAGTTTCGGACAAAGCCTCGATCCGCAAGTCTTGGAACGGGCTGCCGCGAGGGCCATGGAAACCGATCTCGTGGTCGCGCTCGGTTCAACGCTGTCGGTTTACCCCGCGGCTGGCTTTCCGCTGATGGCCGCGGAACGCGGCGTGCCCTTACGTCATCATCAATCGCGGCGTGACGGAACACGACGAAGACCCGCGCGTTTCTCTTCGGATCGAAGGGGAAGTGAGCGAGATTTTTCCCGCGGCGGTCGAGACAGCGCTCGGCTAGTTGTCCAGCACAGAGCGATAGAGCGCTTCGTACTGCGGCACAACGCGGTCAGCGGTAAAATTCGTTTCCGCGCGCTGGCGGCCGCGCTCCCCCATTTGGCGGGCAGCTTCCGGAGACTCGACGGAGCGCATCAAGCGATGCCGCCATGGCGGTGATGTCGCCGAACGGATGCAGATGAGCCGCGTCGCCCACCACTTCCGGAATGCCGCCGATCTGAAAGGCGACGACCGGTTTCCCGAAAAACAAGGTCTCCAGAATGCTCAGGCCGAAGCTTTCATTTTCCGAGGTGTAGAGACCGGCGTCCGCCGCCGGGAGATAATCTTCCACGACGGCTGCGTCTTCCTTGACGATCACGTTTTCGCGAAGACCGAGCTCAGCCGCGAGCGATTCAAATGGACTGAAGGAACCGCCGGCGAGAATCAGCAGGCGAATGCGATCGCGATGCGTTGTGGCGGCAATGACGCGCAGCAACAGATCAATTCGCTTAGTCGCCCGGAGGTTGGACATGTGCACGACCAGAAACTGGTCGTCCCTAATTCCAAGCTCGCGCCGGACTTCCGCGCGCGACCTGCGCGACGCGCTCGGCGTAAAGAAATTTGGGATCACCTGGATTTCGTCCCGCAGCCGGAAGATCTCCTGCGTTTGTCCACGGAGACTCTCCGAAACGGTGGTGACCGCGTCGGAATGAATGAGGGCGTGTTCGATGGCCGCGCGATATTGAGGATTCGGACCAAGCAATGTGGTGTCGGTCCCATGCAAAGTGGTGACAACTCTGGGCGCGCGCTCGCCGATCATTTCCGTGGCGAGGAAAGCCGCCGTGGCATGCGGAACGGCGTAATGGACATGGAAAACATCCAGCGCCTTCTGCCTTCCCGATCTCCGCCATCTTTACCGCCAGGGGAAGCGTGTAATCCGGGCAGGGAAATACGGTGTTCTGGCCGACCGTAACTTGATGAAAATGGATGCGGGCCTGGGCGAGATCGAGGCGGACAGGTTTGGCGTGGCTGAAGAAATGGACTTCGTGGCCGCGGACCGCAAGCTCGGTCCCGAGCGCCGTCGCGAGAATTCCGCTGCCCCCAATTAGGGGAAAACAAGTGATCCCAATCTTAAGAGGTCGCGCTTCCATCATTCGCCAATATACGCGAAGTCGGAATCGGAGATCTCGTCGCGTTCAACGAAGGTGACGCCGGGCGCGTCCGCCTCGTTCAAGTATTGCCGTTCGCCGGCTCCGGCGACGTAATGTGTGCAGCGAATGACCGACTGCATCCAGCGTAACCGCGTATCGCGCGTCGGGCTGATCTTTGCAGCGTCGTACGGCTGCGGCGGAAGCTCGATGAAGCAATCTCCACCCTTGTGCAAAACCAATTTGCCGTCGCGATGACGGGCGCGAACGATTTCGTCTTTCCAGGTCACATCGACGAAATAGTCGTCGATTGACACAGCACGCTTTCTGAATTCAGGATCACTCGATCGCTCCACGCGAATTCCCTCGAGCAGGCCCATGCGCGCATACATGTCGCGGCAGAAGTCGGCGGCGTTGGCAGCTGCGACGGCTTTGAAATGCTCCACGAGATCGGCGGCGACGTAGTTCGGCAATTGCCGCGTCATCTTCGTTTGCCACTCCGGCGACACCCGTTTCGCAAAGAGCGGCGAGAACTGCTTCTGGATCTTGTTCTGCGAATTGGAAATTCAGCGCTTCTTCTCGTCCCGTTTGAAGTTCGCGCAGCTTCGTCGTGGTTTCCCGCGGATCGTGGTCGCTGTCGTGAAAGAAGAAAACGATCTCGCCGCCGATCTCCTCCTGGAGCCGGCGCGCCGCGGTGATCTTCGCGTAAAGAAAACGCTTGGGAAAAAACCCGCACGGTTGTTGACCGAAACAGATGATCGGCTCAGCCATGGTCTTTCGTTCAGGCTCGAGCTGCCGGCGGCGGTTCGTTCCGGAACAAGGCTCGTTGCAAGAGGGGCGCGATGAGCACGACGCTGCCGCAGCCGATCACGTTGTACCAGAGATATCCGATGTTGGAGGTAAAGAAGAGGATGAGCACGAACGTTTGCGCAATGACGGCGGCGAAGAAAACGGCGGAGCCGCGCACGTTGCGCAGGAAGAAGGCGACCAGAAATAACCCGAGGATGCTGCCGTAAAAAACAGAGCCGAGAATGTTGCCGGCCTCGATAAGGTTTTCGACCAGGCTGGCGAACGAGGCGACCGCAATCGCCACCAGCCCCCACCCAAGAGTCAGCCAACGAGTCGCGACCACGTAGTGATGGTCGCTCGCCTTCGGGCGGATGAGCGGCCGATAGAAATCGATCGCGCTGGTTGAGCCAAGCGCATTCAAGACCGCGGAAGTAGCCGACATGGTGGCGCAGAAAATCACAGCGACCAGCAGGCCGACGACGCCATGGGGCAGATGCTGGAGCACAAACGTGATGAAGACATAATCGGAGTCCTTGCTCTTGGGATTCGCTCCGGCCTCAACGAGAATTTTCTTCGTGTTATCGCGAATGACGCGGGCCTCTCCCTCGAGCTGGCGGACTTGTTGAGTCAACGCACGCGATTCTTCGGCGGAAGCCTTCGGCATGGCCTGAAGTGCGTCGCGCTTCCGGGTGAAGACGTCGTCGAACTGCGCCTCCAGGGCGGTCAATTGGGGACCGTGGCCGCGCTCGATCGCGCGCTGATAGGTGGGCTGGTTGAAAAAGATGGGCGGCTTTTCGAATTGATAGAAGAGAAAGACCATCACGCCGAGGAGGAGGATGAGAAATTGCATCGGCACTTTGACGATGGCGTTGAAGAGCAAGCCGATACGGCTGGCGCGAAGTGAATTACCGGCGAGATAGCGCTGCACCTGCGATTGGTCTGCGCCGAAATACGACAGCGAGAGAAAGAACCCGCCCAGGATGCCGGACCAGAACGTGTAGCGCCGGGAGGGATCGATCGAGAAATCGACTGCCTCGAGTTTGCCCATCTTGCCCGCCATGGAAAGCGCGTCGCTGAACGAGAATTCGGCGGGCAGGCGATAGACCGCAATGCCAAAGGCGAGCGCCATGCCGATGAGAATGACCATGATCTGATAGCGCTGGGTGAGGCTGACGATCTTTGTTCCGCCTACGACTGTGTAGAGAATGACGAAACCGCCCGCCAGCCAGATGGTGAGATTCAGGTCCCAGCCGAGCACGGCGGAAAGAATGATGGCCGGCGCGTAGATGGTGATGCCGCCGGCGATGCCGCGCTGGATCAGGAAGAGAAAGGCGCCGAGCAGCCGCGTCTTTTGGTCGAAGCGCTGGCCGAGATATTCGTAGGCGGTGAAAACCTTCAGGCGCTGATAAATCGGAACGAAGATCGCGCAGACCACGATGAGGGCGAACGGTTGCCCGAAATAGTTTTGGATGAAGCCGATGCCGCTGTCGTAGGCCTGGCCCGGCATGGAGAGAAAGGTGATTGGGCCGGCCTGCGTGGCCATGACCGAGAGCCCGATGGTTCCCCAACGGATGGTCCGGTCGCCCTTGAGATATTCGCGAAGATTCGGGTGGTTATACGTGCGCCAAATACCGTAGAGCGGGATGGCGAGGATCGTCGCGAAAAGGACGATGTAATCGAGCCGGTTCACGAAAACCGGAGCGTGAAGACGTAAAGCAGTGCCACCTCAACCGCGAACAGAACGATGGCGAACCAGTAGGCCTTGGCCCAAGTCGAGAAAAACGGCGGATGATCGTGCAAGCTCATTTCACGTCGCGCAAGGAAACCATGTTGGCGAAGAGACGATAGGCGCCGGGGACGCCGGCCGGTAACTGGCGGAACCAGGAATAACCCGTGTAGATGAAATAACCCTTGCCAGATTTCGCGACGAGCTGGCCGCCATCCAGCGGCTTATCCCCCGGATCGTTGCACGAGAAAATCGGTTTCCAGGCGGGATCCCATTTGTTTGAAAAATAAAGACCGCGCTCCTGCACCCAGCCTTTGAAATCCTCGGAGGTGATCTTGTTAGGCGTGTTCATCATCGGATGGTCCGGCGCCAGAACCCGGACTTCGGCGGTTTCATCGGTCACGCGTTCGCGCGAAAGCTCGAGCGGGAACGGACCGATCTGTTTCGTCTTGAGATCAGCCGTGGTGATGTATTGGGTGACGACGACTCCGCCGGCCTCGACATAAGCGAGCAATTCCGGCTGCCAGTTCGCGATGCGGTCGTGCGTGTTGTAGGCGCGAATGCCGAGCACCACAGCGTCGAAACGCTTGAGGTTCTCCGCGGTGATCTCGGAGGCCTCGAGCATCTTCACGTTGTAACCAATTTGCTGAAGGCTCTGCGGAATCTCGTCGCCGGCGCCGGCGATGTAGCCGATCAGCTCGCCCTTTTTCTTAATGTCGGCACGCACGATCTTCGCCTCGGCCGGCGGCATCAACGTATGGACGCCAATGTGCTGGTAGGAGATCCGTTCGCGCGCAAAGGAGTAATCGCGCCCATCGACCGTCACGACAGCGCGGAGCGTTCCCTGGCCGGGGGTCGTCGGCGGATGAATGGTGAAAGTGGCGAACGATTCGGCCTCGGCCGCTTTCAAGTCCACCGGGACAGAAGCGGGCTCGACTCGCCATCCACTGGGCGCTTCCAATTTCAGCTGGCCGCTTACCGCGCCAGTAGAAGCGGTCACGCGCACCTGCACTGTCTTGAAATTATCGTCTCCAAAAACGAAGACGCTGTTCTGCAAATTCGCGAAGACGGGCGGCGCAATGACCAAAGCATGGCGCAGTTCGCCGGCGATCGGATCGACCGTGCGATGTCTCGTGTCGACGACGTAACGCAAATCCTGATCGCCGACGCGCAACGTTACTTCCACTGGGAACGGAAAGGGATTCTCGGGCAGGCCGATCAGCTTTTGATCATCGACTACGAAGGTGCCGAGCACAGCCGGTTTGCGGAGCCAGTAGGGTTGTGTCCAGATGACGTCCTTCGGGAGCGTGGGCGAGAGGTCCTTGGCCACAAGCTGGTCCTGCGGCAGCGGTGCATCCAACCGCAGTTGCTCCCCTGTCACCGGCGTCCGCACCTCGACCAATTGCACTGGCACTTTCGAGCGATTGATCGATTCGAGCTTTATCGGCAACTGCTGACCCGCGGTAACCACGGCGGCCGCCGTGGAGCTTTCGATGTGCAGACCGAGACACGCCACAATCAGGGCATCGATTTCCCCGGCCTTCGCCGCGAACCAATTCTTATCGTCTGCTTGCGCGAGCGCCTTCCTCAACTCCAGCAGCTTTGGAACCGAAGCGGCGGGATCGGCGGGCACGAAGGTCGCGAGAAGTTCCTTTACCTTCTCAGCAATCGCTTCCGATTTCGCCACGCGCGCCCAGGTCGTATCGATCCCGTCGAACAGCCCGCCCGTCAGAGGCGCGCCCTCCAGCGGCTTAAAGTATTCCTTCCGCGCCCCCCGGATCGGCGGGCGGCCCACGCCCTGGCTCTTGTGCATGCTCACACTCGCGGCTGCGATCTCGGTGAACGCTTTGCCGAGAAGCGGATTGAACCCGCCCGCTTCGAGCGTCGCGAGACCAGTCGGATCGAAGGGAAGATTGCGGTTGGAGAAAAAGAAAGCCGACGTGTTCCAGACGAGGCGGCTCGCCTTCCACGGCTCGACCAAGGCAGCTGTTCCGGGAAGCGTTTCGCATCGCCCGCGGCCTGAAACGCCTCGCGCGCCAGAATCGCCGAGGCCGTGTGATGTCCGTGGGTCTTGTCGTCATCGGTATTGAAACGGGTGACGACCACGTCCGGCTTCCACTTCCGGATAACCCAGACGATGTCAGCGAGGATCTTCTCGCGATCCCACATCTTCAGCGTTTCCGGGGCGCTTTTCGAAAATCCGAAATCAAGCGCACGGGTAAAAAATTGCCGGCCGCGATCGAGCCGCCGGGCTGCTAGCAACTCATGCGTGCGAATGAGTCCGAGGCGTTCACCTAACTCCGGGCCGATCAGGTTCTGGCCGCCGTCGCCGCGGGTGACGGAGAGATAAGCGGTGTCGTAGAGCGAACCGTTCGCCCAGAGCGCGATGAGGTTCGTGTTCTCATCGTCCGGGTGCGCCGCCACGTAGAGCACGCGCCCGAGGACATTGAGCTTCTGCAAGGCGAGCTGGATCTCCGCCGCGTTCATCGGCTGCGGAAACGGGCGCGGCGAAGGTTCAGCCGCGCGCATCAGAGTCGTGGCGGCAAAAAGGAAAGCGGCGGTTGTCCACAAAATTCGCCGGCAAGCAATCATAAGCATGACATTGGAAACCCAGCGAGCGCATCGCCCTCTCCGCGATTGCCGCCAACGATTGGCTTATTTGTTGATGTCCTGCTTCGCCGCCAACCGGTCGATCAGAGCCTGGATATTCTTTTTTTGCTGATCGGAAATCGCCACAGCCTGTGCCTTCTTCGCGTCCTCCGTTGCGCCGCCGAAATCACCCGCGGCGGATTTGATTCGCGCGTTCGAGAGATGGCCGAACGGAGTGTCAGAGTAGCGCTTCGCCACTTCCTTGAGGATCTCCATGGCCTCGGCGTCCTTCTTCTCGAATTGAAGTCTGCGCCCGTATGAATAGAGCTGGATCGGCGTGGTCTTCGAGATCGCCTGTTCCCAGGTTTTCTTGGCGTCTTCCGGCTTGTTCATCGCCTTCAGGAGATCGGCCTTGGTCGCCAGATTCTCGAAACGCTCCTCGTTTTGAATCGACTGGTCAGCCCACTTCAGTCCCTCCTCCAGTTTGATCTTTTTCGTCAGACAGTATTGCGCGGCCTGATTGAGCGAGTCCCACTCGTATTGAGCGCGGCCCCGCATTTGGTTTTGAATTCTCGCAAACGTGGTTTCATCGGGAACCGAAACCTTGAAGGCGACCGCGAGCTTCTCCCATTTCATCGTCACCATCACCGAATCAGCCTTCAGATCCTCGAACTCGAACTCGAGCGCTTCCTCCATCTCAGCCGGGCGCGGCTTCACGGTTACGCGCAGCGCGTCTTCCTCCTGTTTGTAGGTGTAGCTGCCCCAGGCGTCCGCCATTTTGGAAAAAATGATCGTCCAGGTGTCGGCCGTCGGGATCATGTGCAGGCCGTATCTCCCTTTGGGCAGCGCCTGCCCCTCGACCGAGACGTTGTCGCTGAACTCGATCACGGTGTTTTGGTTCGCGCCCGCGCGCCAGACTTCGCCGAGCGGAACGATACCGCCCCAGACCTTGCGACCATTCACCAATGGCCGGTGATAATCGATCTTGATATCGGTCAGTCCGACGCGTTGCTTGACGACCGCATGCTGACTCACGTCAGGCAGGTCAAGGTCGGCCTGCGCGGTGGCAACCAGGGAGAAAAGGCCAAGGGCGAAGGCAGTGAGAGTCGTGGAGATGCGTTTCATATTCTTTGTTAGATGCGCTGGAGTTGAAACAGTTCAACCGCAACGCAAGCTGAGACAAGAACGATTTTGTAACGAGCAGGCCAACATCACTCATGCATCCTTCGTGGCTCAACTTCCATCTCGACGCGCTCGCCAGCGGGTCACGTGCGCGGGCCGCGACATTTCAAACGCTCCACAACGAAGTGCGCACGCCGCTCTTCATGCCCGTCGGCACGCAGGCCACGGTGAAAGCGCAATTACCCCAGACGCTCGAGGACGCGGGCTCGCAGATCCTGCTCGTGAACACTTACCACCTTCTTCTCCGGCCCGGCCCCGACGTCTTTCGGCGCACCGGCGGCATTCACGGTTTCATGAGCTGGAATCGCTCGGTGCTGACGGACTCCGGCGGATTCCAAATTTTCTCGCTGCCGCATTCCCGCTCCATGAGCGAAGAGGGGGCGATTTTCCAAAGCTACCTCGACGGACGGACGATCCTGCTCAGCCCGGAGGTCAGCGTCGAAACGCAAAAGGCAATCGGGAGCGACATTATGATGGCGCTCGATCACTGCATCGCCTCGACCGCGGACGAAGCGACGGCGCGGCAGGCCATTGAGATCACGCACCGCTGGGCCGCGCGCAGCCTGGCGGCGCGGGGAGATTCGCCGCAATCAATGTTCGCCATTGTGCAAGGCGCGCTCTTCCCGGAGCTGCGGCGCGAGAGCGCGGCGCAATTGAGTGAGATGCCGTTCGACGGTTTTGCCATTGGCGGTCTGGCCGTGGGCGAAAGCAAAAACGAGCGCGAAGAGATGTGCGAATTCACGGCGCAGCTTCTTCCGGAAGACAAGCCGCGCTATCTGATGGGAGTCGGCACGCCGCTCGATATTCTCGAGGCTGTTCACCGCGGCGTGGACATGTTCGATTGCATCATGCCGACGCAGCTCGCGCAACGCGGCGCGGTCTTTACTTCCCGCGGCTTCCTGCAAATGCGGCGGGGCGTTTACAAATACGCAGACGAAAAACTCGATCCGGCCTGCGATTGCCCGACCTGCGCTCGTTACTCGCGGGCGTATCTCCATCATCTGACCAAGACGGGCGAGACGCTTGGATGGCAGTTGCTCGGCAAACACAACATTCATTTCTACCACCAGCTCATGCGCGAAATCCGGGAGAGCATTCTGGCTGGACGTTTTCTCGACCTTTACCAGGAGAAGCGCGCCTTCCTCCATGAATCGGACATGGACAATCCGATTCGCGAACAGAAAGCGAAGCGGCCCAAATCGACCAAGCTCGGCGACTACGAAGTGCACAAGGCGTGGGAAGGCTTCGCCAGCATTCGCCAGATTTCCTCCGGCGAGATCATGCATTCGCGCACGGCGCCGATGGAGGAAGCGACCCGGCTTTACATCGAGCAATCGAACCTGGCCGACCGGCTTCGTCTTTCGCCTGGTCAGGAGCCGGAGAGCGCAGAGCCACTGGTGATCTGGGACGTCGGCCTTGGCGCCGCGGCCAATGCGATGGCGGCGATCAACTGTTACGAAGAGCAGGCGGCGTTGGGAGCAGTGCGTCCGATGCAGATCATCAGTTTCGAAAATGATCTCGATTCGCTCCGGCTCGCCTTTCGGCACAATCGCGATTTCCCTTATCTGCGTCACAGCGGGCCAGCCGCCATCTTGACCGACGGCCGATGGCAATCCCGGTCGCATCCCGGTTTGAGCTGGATGCTGATACCTGGAAACTTTCTTAAGACGATGACTCAGGCCACCCTTCCCCCGGATCTCATTTTCTACGACATGTTCTCCACGAAAACCTCAGGCGAGGTCTGGAGGTTCTCTGCGTTTGGCCAGGTGTTTGAGGCGTGCGGTGGCCGGGCGGCCGAGCTTTTTACTTACACCTGTTCGACGGCAAACCGCGCCGCGCTCCTCGCTGCGGGCTTCTTCGTGGCCCGGGGCCGGAACGCCGGAGAAAAGCTGGAGACAACGATCGCGCTCACCCCCGCCGCCTTTCATTCCCCGCTGGCGGTGCCGCGCGAAATGCTCTCGAACGATTGGCTGGAGAAATGGAACCGGTCCGCCGCCAAATTCCCCGCTGAGATCGACCCTGGGCAGCACAGTTATTTCGAGAATTTAATCCGACGGCACAAACAATTTCGAAATTCGCTGGACCCCGAACGTCTGCCTTTTGCTACAAAACATTCGGAGTGACTGCGGGCTTGCCTCGCGTGCCGGGAATCGGCATAACGGCGGTCCCGCTGCCGCATCGAATGAGGTGGCAGCTGAAACAACAACAAGAAAGGAAAACGTTATGGCTGACGAAAATGCCGGCAAAAAGCCGGATCAAGAAGGCGGCGGAGGGGCCGAAAAGGAGGACGCGAGTGAAGTCGGCGGTCGCCGCAGGACCCTGCTCTACACTTGCTTCAATGATGGCGCGGGAAATTATGTCTCCGCCAGTTGGCGTTGGTTCACGTGCTGGCGGTGCGGCGCGCTGAACTACATGTAATTCGTCCGTTGGGTTAACGAGAAGCGCAAGGGATTCAGTTCCCTTGCGCTTCTTTGCTTTCAGCGTTTTCGACTCGTTAGGTTGTCCCAAAAACGGAACGACTAATCCCGAGCGCGAGACCATTTGCATAGGGCCTCCAACTCAAGCTCAGTCGATAACTTACCGTACGTGAACGGCTTATAACTCATTTTGAAGCGGTGGCATGGCCTGTGCATAAGAGATGGCCGTCAACCAAATCAAACCTATGAAAAACTCCACACTCTCCGCCGAAGGCTTCGAATCCACCTACGCGTTGATCGTTCGTTCTGAAGAAAAGGAACGCAACCTGTTTGAAGGCGCGGTTTACCTCGTCCTCATTCTCAGCGCGGTCTTTTCGATCTGGCAGGCCGCGCATCAGCCGGTGACATTTGTGCGCACCAGCGCATCCGGTTCGATCGCCCAAACTGCTGAAACCAATTATCGCGCCTAATCGTTAACGTAGTTCAAGGAGAACTTCGTTGCGATTCCTCGCACTAGTCTTTTTTGCTTCCGCTCTGCTCTGTCGCGGAGCGGAAAGCGCGGCCGGGCGCTGGGAGGGCCAGGCGCAAGTCCCGGGACGTGAGCTAAAACTCATCATCGATCTCTCGGACGAAACCGGAAAAGGTTGGATTGGGTCGATCATTATTCCCGGCCTCGCGATCAAGGGAGCGCAACTCATCGATCGGAAAGCCAGCGGTCCCGATTTGGTTTTCGAAATCAAAGGCGTCCTCGGAAACGAAAAAATCGCCCCGGCTGAAATCCAGGCGCATCTCACGGCGGACAACCGCCTCGAAGGCAATTTCAAGCAAGGGGGCAACAGCGCGCCGTTCGTCCTGGAAAAAACCGGTCCACCGCAGGTGGAATTACCGCCCCGTAACACGCCGGTGAGCAAAGAGGTTGAGGGCGAATGGAAGGGCCAGTACGAAATGATGGGCTACCCACGCCAGGTCACGATGAAGTTCTCGAATCGCGGCGCAGAGGGCGCCGCCCTTGAATTTACCGTTGTCGGCAAACGCGTGAACAACGTGCCGGTCAGTCTGATTACACAAGAAGGCGACTTCCTGACGGTCACCTCAGCGGAATTCGGGATGACCTTTGAAGGACGCCTTAAGAAAGAGACCGGCGAGATTCACGGAACGATCGTTCAGGGCCCGTTGGAGTCGTCCCTCAGCCTGCGGCGCGCACCGTGAAAAATTTTTGGATCCCCATTTTTAAGATTGCGATTGGCCTTGGCGCCGTGGCCATGGCCCTTTCAGCGCATGCGCAGTCCATGTTCCGCGGTGACCCGGGCCGATCCGGCGTTTCGACCGAGAAGGCGCCGCGCGAGTTTCATCGGGTAAAATGGAAGTTTCCCACCGGCGACCGGATCATGTCGTCGCCGGTAAAGCACGACAAGATTCTCTATTTCGGAAGCGACGACGGAAACATTTATGCGGTTGATTCCGAGACGGGTCGACAGGTTTGGAAGCGAACCACGGGAGGACCGGTTCCGTGCACTCCGGCCGTCGCGAATGGGATGGTCTATGCGGTGAGTTATGACGGAAAGTTTTACGCACTGGACGCCGCGACCGGCGCAATCAAATGGAAATTCGCGACCGAAGGTGAACGGCGGTTTGAAGCGAAGGGCATCCATGGGCTTCAACCAAAGAACCAAACGATCCCGGATCAGTTCGACGTTTATCTCTCGAGCCCGGTGATCGCGCAGGGCGCCGTCTATTTCGGAAGCGGCGACGGCTATCTCTACGCACTCGACGCGAATTCCGGCGAGCTGAAATGGAAATTTAAAACCGGCAATGTGATTCATGCTTCTCCCGCCTACGCGGACGGCGTTCTCTTTGTCGGCAGCTGGGACAGCTACTTTTACGCGGTAGAGGCGGCGACCGGGAAAGAGAAGTGGCGCTTCCATGGCGGGGAAGACCCGCTGATTCACAACCAGGTGGGTTTTCAATCCTCCGCCGCGGTGGTGGACGGAGTCGTCTATGTCGGTTGCCGCGACGCCAATCTCTATGCCCTTGAGGCCGCGACGGGAAAAGAGAAATGGAAATTTAACAACGCCATGAGCTGGGTCATCAGCTCCCCCGCCGTCGCGCAGGGCAAGGTCTTCTTCGCGACGTCGGATTCGGCTCTTTACCATGTGGTCGAGGCCGCCACGGGGAAGAGCGTCGTGAAGCAGGAGGACAAAGCCTACATGTTTTCTTCGCCGACCATTGCCGGGGACGTCGTGCTGATCGGCGTGTTGAACGGCAGCCTCGCCGCGCGGGACCGGAACAGCGGCGAATTGCTCTGGGAATTCCAGACCGAAGCGTCGAAGCAAAACAAAGGCTGGGTGCTCACCGCCGACCGCAAATTCAACGGTCCGATGCTGTATTACTCGAGCTGGCGGGAAGCGCCGGTCGTCTCGACCGACCGCCAGTTCAGCATCGGCGCGATCTTCTCCACCCCGCTGGTCGCCAATGGCGTCGTCTATTTCGGCAGCACCGATGGGAATCTTTATGCGATCGAATAGCGGACTATCGCCATTAAACAAAACGCCCGACTGGCGGCGTCATTTCAGTGTGCAAGACCGCTGCGCGCGCCTGGCCCTCACCTTTTCTGAATCCATTCCCGCTCCAGCGCGCATCTCACTCTGGAAGGGAGCTTCCGTCTCCGCCGCCAAAACACACCAACCCTGATACCACTATGTTTATCGATACTTTTCGCCAGGACGTCCGCGTCGGTCTCCGTGTCTTAGTTAAGGAGAAAACCTTCTGCATTCTCGCCGCCGTCGTGCTTGGGCTCGGCATCGGCGGTGTGACGACCCAATTCACCGTGGTAAATGCATTCGTCCTTCGCGGCTTCTCCTTCCCCCAGCCGGAGCAGCTCATGAGCGTGGGTCTGATCGATCCGCAGGCGACGGACCAGCAAAATAATAACGGCAACGGCAACATCCCGACCGCGCAGGACTATGAAGATTTGAAGGCCGGCCAGCAATCCTTCGCGATGATGGCGGGTTATTTGAACGGCTCGACGATCAACGTCACCTACAAGAATAATCCCCAGCGTTACACGGGCGGTTATGTCACCGAGGATTTTTTCCGCATCGTTGGAGTATCGCCGATCATTGGCCGCGATTTTACCGCGGACGACAACAAGCCAGGCGCAGAAAAGACGACGATCCTTGGCCACGAAATCTGGCAGCGCGATTTCGGCGGCGATCCCAACATCGTGGGCGCGAATGTGCGCATCAATGGGAAGGCGGCCACCGTCATCGGCGTCATGCCGCAGGGCTTCAAATTCCCTCAGGCGGAGCAACTCTGGGTGCCGCTCTACAATGAATTTCCTGTCAAACCCCGCGACGACGCGCGCGCCCAGGGCGGGGCGCCAGCGGTCATGGGGCGCTTGAAGGAGGGCATCTCTGTGGACCAGGTGAACGCCGAGTTCTCTGCTTTGGCCAAACGCATCGCGGCCGATAACCCCAAAACGAACAAGGAGCTCATCTCCGCAAACGTGCAGCCGTTGCTGAACTCATTTGTCGGACCGCAACTGCGCGGAACGGTTTACGCCATGCTCGGCGCGGTCGCCCTCGTCCTGGTGATCGCGTGTGTGAACGTGATGAACATGCAGTTCGGCCGCGCCGCCTTGCGGGCGAAGGAGCTGGCCATCCGCGGTGCGCTCGGGGCCACGCGCTGGCGCCTCGTTCGCCAGATGCTGACGGAAAGCTTCCTCGTCGCGGCGCTCGGCACGGTGCTCGGCCTTCTCGTCGCGCAATGGGGCGTGAGCCTGCTCGTTCGCGCTACGAACGCGCTGCCGTTCCCACTCCCCTATTGGGTGAGATTCGAGATCGACGGGAAAGTCCTGCTCTTCACCGTCGGTATCACTTTGTTCGCGACGCTGGTCTCGGGATTTATCCCGGCGTATCTGAGTGCTCGCGCCAATCCGGCTGAAGCCATGAAAGAAGGCGGCCGCGGCAACAGCAGCCGTCTGGTGAACGCGATCACAAAAATTCTGGTAATCGGCCAGATCGCTTTAACGGCCGCGTTGCTGATCATGGCGACGTTACAGATCAAATCGATCAGGAACCAAACCACGCAGAATTACGGCTACGACGAAAACGCCGTCTACAGCGCCCGCATGGGATTGATGGAAGGTGATTACCCAACGGACGACGCCAAGCGCCAGTTCTTCGTCCGCGCCCTCCGGACGCTGCGTTCGAATCCCTCCTTTGAAAATGCGGCCATGACGGACCGGTTCCGGATGACCTTCGCGCCCAACGGCCAATACGAAGTGGATGGCAAAACCTATCAGACCGATCGCGACCGCCCACGCGACAACTGGGAATCGGTCTCGGACGGTTACTTCACCACGCTCGGCTTGAAGATCCTCGAGGGGCGCGATTTTACCCTCGAAGATTCCGACGCGAAACAGCCGGTGGCGATCGTGAATGCCAGTTTTGCGCGTAAACACTTTCCCGGCCAAAGCGCGCTCGGTCATCAGGTGCGACTGCACAATCCAGCTAAACCCCAGGAATGGCGCACCATCGTCGGTGTCGCGCCTGACATGCTGATGCAGGGGCCCTTTAATGCGCAGAGGGACAGTGTTGGCTTCTATGTTCCTCTGTTGGCCGCGACGCCGGCCGCGCAATTCTGCACGATCGTGGTCCGGCCGCAGGGCGGTCGGAACGCCGAGAACATGGGCCCGATCCTGAGCAAGGCGATCGCGGAATTGGATTCCAACCTGCCCACCTATTTCGCCGGCACGCCCGCGCGGCTGCACGATGAAACGCTGGGCGTGAATCGCCTGACCGCGAATCTGTTCACGATCTTCGGCGTGGTCGCCTTCGTGTTGTCCGCGGTCGGTCTCTATGGGGTGATGAGTTTTTCGGTCAATCAACGGACCCAGGAATTCGGCATTCGCATGGCGCTGGGCGCGAATTCGAAACGCATCTTTGGGATGGTCATGCGGCAAGGGGCCTGGCAATTGGCGATCGGTCTAACCCTGGGCACAGGAGCGGCGGCACTGCTCCTCGGCGTTCTCCTCGCCCAGGCTTTGCAAAACTTCCTCTTCAAAGTGAAGCCGCTCGATCCGTTCGTTTACCTCGTCGTCGCCGGCCTGCTCACCCTGGTAGCCGCGCTCTCCTGCTTCGTGCCCGCCCGCCGCGCCACTCGCGTGAATCCGATGGTCGCGCTGCGGACGGAGTGAGCGCTGTCACTTAGCTGCCACAAAATTAATTTGAGGGGCAGCCCCCTTCGCCGCCGAACTCTGGCTTCGAAGGCCTGGTGCAGGCCGCCATTGCGAAAAGCAATTGCGGACCCTTCCAGAAATCGGGGCCGTGCGCGAATCCCAGGGAACTTCGCCGCGCCAACTTCGTACGTGCATCTGTAGCCCCCTATTCATCTCATGAGCACCCCCCGGATATCGTCTCAAACGGCGGCTTTCGCCCTGCCGCGATTGCGGAGAAAATTTTTTCCTGACCCAATTCAGGACGCAAACAGCAAACCCCAAGATAGAAACCCTCCTCATGCCTAAAAAAGCAACCCCACGCAGCGCCAAGGCTGAAACTCAGCCTGAACTTTCAGAAACCGAGCTGCCGGTCGGCCCCACGGGCCGTTTCCTCATCACCATGGCTCCCGGAAGCCAGAGAAGCCTCATCAAGACGCTCAAAGATTCAGCGGGCCTGAGCGCCGCCTCGACTGCCGACTCCGACGACGCAAAGCCCGACATGAAAAGCCTGGGCGGCGCTGATGCGCTGCTCCTCGAACATCTAAGCGTTGCCGTCGTTTCCGGTAACGATGCAGAACAAATCCAGTCGCTGGAAATGGCGGTCGCAGACGACACCAATCCCATCGTGGCCGTGGAGCCCGAGGAATATGTCCAGGCGATCAACGATCAAGGATTCCTCACCTCATCCGGCCGGGATGTACATCCGCGGTTATCGCGACGGTGGGGACGACTGGGCGCACCGTCTCCTGGGACCTGCGTCGGAGGAAAGCTCCGGCGAAATCCCGATAGCCGCGACGTTTGCCGACACTCCTCAGTTCACCTGGGGGTTGCAAGCCACTCGTGCACACATTTCCACGGCCACGGGGACCGGCATCAGGATCGCCGTTCTCGACACCGGGTTTTTCCAGCCACACCCCGACTTCGCCGGCAGGCAGGTCATCGCAGCCACCTTCGTTGGCCAACCCGTTCAAGATCTCCATGGCCACGGCACGCATTGCATTGGAACTGCGTTGGGATTCCGAATGCTCGCCGGCGGGGCGCGCCGCTACGGATGTGCTCGTCAGGGGGTTATCCTTGTTGGCAAGGTATTATCGAACGCCGGCTCCGGGGCAGACGGCGGTATCCTCGCGGGGATCAACTGGGCCATCCAGAACGGCGCGCGAGTCATCTCCATGTCGCTGGGTGGCGCTGTCGGCGTCGGCACACCCCCGACGGTAGCGTATGAAAATGCGGGCCGCGCCGCGCTCAATGCGGGATCATTGATAATAGCCGCGGCCGGAAACGATGGAAACCATCCCACACTTTTCCCGGTTGCTCGGCCGGCCAATTCACCCTCCATCATGGCGGTCGCGGCCGTGGATCAAAATCTGCAGCGCGCCGCATTCTCTTGCCGAGGAGTTAACCCCAACGGCGGAGAAGTTAATATTGCCGCCCCGGGCGTCGGCGTGTTTTCCAGCACGAAAATGCCGGCTCGGTATGCGACTTGGAACGGCACCAGTATGGCGACGCCGCATGTAGCGGGCATCGCCGCCCTCTGGTCGCAGCGCACCGGACTCCGTGGCATGGCGCTCTGGAATAAACTGCTCTCCACCGCCCGGCCCATCGGGCAGCCCGCTCAGCATGTGGGAAGGGGACTTGTTCAGGCCCCATGACGCAGCCTTGAAGTAAGCAAAGGTGATCGGCCCCGGCGCAAGCCGGGGCCAGACCTTTTGCAATAATTGGGCTGACGGCCTATGCTCTGAGAGTTGGAACTTCCCTCCCACACCATGGAAAAAGTCCGCATTAACATCACTGTCCCGGACGCCACTCCGTCACGGTTGAAAGCGGTGAAAGCGTCTCTCAAGCGACAGGGCGTTGAGGTCGAGTCGGTCCTGGATGCAATCGGCGTTATCACCGGGAAAGTGGCGAAATCGCGCCTGTCCTCAGTGGACGCCGGAGCGGGAGCCACCGTTGAACCGGAGCAAAAGGTCCAACTTCCCCCGCCCGACGCCCCGGTTCAATAGCCAGGTAAAACCGCTGGCTCTCCAGCGGAGGCTTGCCGCAGCGGGAGCGCCGATTGTGGATCTCGATCGGCCCGATCGGTCCAGTTCGTAAACTCGCGCCCCGGTTTCATTTCAGACAGCCGAAATCAGCTTAAATTACGCATCGCGTAAAAAGATGGGTTTACATTTGGTGGCCGGCAGGACTAGCTAGCGCGATTCATTTGTATGCGTCGCGTCTATGCTTACCTGCGCGGTTCTGGCCATCGGCTTGAAAATCGCCGCCGCGCAGGCCTCGGTGGAAGGGCGGGTCGCATTGCCGCAAACCCGCTCGGCGCCGGTCGTGACCAAACGGTACGAGATTGTCTCCAAGGGTGGCGTCCTCTCGCCGAGTCCCCCGCTCGCGGTCGTTTATCTCGAGGGTTCGTTCGCGAAGCCGGGTTCATTGCCCACCAAACAAATCGTCCAGAAAGATCTCACCTTCTTTCCGGCGCTTTTGCCGGTGCGCGTCGGAACCAAGGTGGAATTTCCCAATCTTGAGGAGGACACCTACCACAACATTTTTTCCTACTCGCCCGCCAAACGTTTCGACCTGGGCCGTTACCGGCCGGAGGAAAAACCGATTCCGTCGCAGATTTTCGATGTGGCCGGCCTTGTCACCCTTCGGTGCGATATTCATGAGCACATGCGCGCGCTGGTCCTGGTGCTCGACACACCGCATTTCGTGGTGACAAATACCGACGGCGGTTACCGGCTCACCGGTTTGCCGGCCGGCCGTTACACGCTCAAGGCCTGGGTAGACAGCCGCGTCACTCACGAAAAGCCGGTGGACCTGAAAAGCGGTTCGACCCTCCACGTCGATTTCCCGTGACGCCGGCGCGCGAGGAAGAAAAATCTCACGCCACGAGTTTTCGGGCGAAACTTTTCGTCGCCATGATGCTGGTCGTCTCGGGACTGACCGCGACCGGCCTTTATCTGGTGGAACGAAACGCCGCGGCTGAAGTGCAACGCGACCTGGAGCGCGATTTCCAGACCGAGCTGGCGGCGTTACACGATTTCGAGGCGCTGCGTCATGCCGCGCTGGCAGAACGCTGCCGCGCGCTGGCGTCCAAACCGCGCATCCATGCGGCGCTGGAAGATAACGCGCTCGATCTGCTTTACCCGAGCGCCAAGGACGAGCTGCGCGACATCATGCAGAAACCGGTGAATCCCGAGCCGGACCAACCCGCCGGAGAACCACGCGCCAGCTTCTATCGTTTTCTCGATCGCACCGGTTCGGTCCTTCCGCCACCGAACCCCGCCGAGGTCGGTGTTCTCCAGCCCGATGAAGAGGCGCAGCTCGCCCTGAAGCCGATCCCCCAGGTGCCGCAGATCGGCTACCTCCTGCGCACGCGCGGAACGCCCGCGGAAACCATTGATGAAATCCTCGCGCTCCCGATTACTTCCACGGAAAGCAACGAGGTTATCGCGGCGCTGGTGGTGGGATTCAAGCCGCTCGAGGTCGGCCGGAAACCTGGCGGCAACGAAATGAAGAGCGGGATCTGGCTCGGCGGCTGGCTCCATTTGCCAGCGCTCTCGGAATCCGCCCGCGCCATAATCGCCGGTGAAGTGGCGCGCCTGGCCGCCGCTCCGAACAGCGCCGAACGCAGTTCGCGCATCGAGATTGAGGGCGAGCCGCATTTCCTCTTCTTCAAGCGGTTGAATCCCGAGTCCGCGTTCCCGGCTGTTTACGAGGTCTGCCTTTATTCGCTGAAGAATGCGCTCGCGCGGCAGCGCCGGTTGCGCTGGCAAATTCTCGGCGCCGGCGCGGCCCTCTTGCTTGTCGGCCTGCTCGCCAGTCACTTGCTGGCCAAGCGCCTTTCGGCGCCAGTCGCGAAACTCGCCGTCGATTCGGAAGAAAACCGCGCCCGCCGGAAAAAAGTGGAAGCCGCGCTGGCGACGACCCACGAAGAGCTGCAAAGATCGACCCGCTTTTCCGCGGACGCGTCCCATCAGCTCAAAACGCCGGTCACCGTGCTCCGCGCCGGCATCGAGGAATTGCTGCGGCGGGAGGGTCTCGAGACGGCCGTTTACGACGAGCTTTCCGCGCTTCATCACCAAACTTATCGCCTCACCGGCGTGATCGAGGACCTGCTCCTCCTCTCGCGGATGGATGCCGGGCGGCTCCAGATCGATTTCCGCCCCGTCGATCTCACCAAGCTCATCGAAGAATGGCTGGAGGACTTAACGGCGCTCCCGGATCCCCTCGGCCTTGAAGTGCAGACGGAGGTCCCCGCTGCGCTCTACATCGCCGGGGAACGGCGCTACACTTCACTCATCCTGCAAAATCTCCTGGAAAACGCCCGCAAGTATAATCGCATCCTTGGCCAGATTCGGGTCAAAGCGAAGAAGGACGAGGAATGGGCTTACTTGAGCGTGGGCAATACCGGCCCAGCCATCCCTGTTGAGATGCAGCCTTTCATCTTCGAGCGCTTTTCCCGTGGCGCGAATGGCGAAAAGGTCGCCGGGCATGGTCTCGGTCTGAATCTGGCCCGTGAGCTCGTTCGTCTCCATGGCGGCGAATTGCGTCTGGTCTCTTCGAATGAAAAATGGACGGAATTTGAAGTCCGCTTCCGATTGGCGGA
>CAWKCU010000003.1:0-297822 GCA_963848215.1 uncultured Verrucomicrobiae bacterium
CGCCGGTCGGGCACGAAGCCGTCATAAAGCTCGCGCCAGCCGGCGTTGCGTCTTCCATAACAGCCGGTGGCCAGCCGCCGTTTCGCCAGCGCGACCAGGCGCCGGTTATAAAACTTCATCATCTCAGCGAAAAGCTGGCCGGCTTTTCCTTCGAAGGGGAGGTGGAGAAATTCCCGCTCCGGATCCTTGTAAACCGGGATGACGAGACCAATGAAATAAGTCCCCACATCCAGGAGCAGCGCGGCCGCCATCAACTCGGCGTCGCCCATGTAATAATATTTGTCCTTGTAGAGCGTTTCGAACCAGAGCCGGTAGGTGATCGGATATTGCTCATTATAATAAGCGAGCGATTCCCCCACGTCTTCGCCCGCCAGGTTCCGCGCCAGCATATCGGCGACGAAATGACTGGTGTAGGAGCAGAAATCGAGGCCGGGGCTGTAAAGCGGGTCGATGAATCCCGCCGCGTCGCCCACCGTGGCCCAGCTCTCGCCGCAGACCGTTGTGCTGGAATAGGGAGGGCCGAATAAGCATGGACGTCGCCCTCGATGATTTGCGCGCCGCCAAAGATTTCGGCGCCGACCGGATGGGAAAGAAGATGCGCGCGCAGACGTTCGCCGAGGCTCGAGCCTTCGGCCAGCTTGAAAATGCGCGAATCGTAAACGATGCCCGCGCTGACATCGCCGCCGCGGAGCGGGATGATCCAGCACCACCAGCCGTGGCCCATCAGATGGTTGGTCGCCCAATTGCGGCTCGTCCGGCAGGCGTTCGCGTAATCGCGAAATTTTTCGCGCCACTCGTAGCTGTCCCAGTCTTTGACTCCAGTGAACCGGGCCCAGACGGCATTGATGGGGTGCTCGGTGTTTTGCCGGAAATTGCCGAGCTTTCGGGCGAGCATGGCGGCGCGTCCGCTGGCGTCCACGAGCCAGCGGGTGGTTACGGTCTGCTCCGTTTCATAGGTCTTATAGGTCACATGGGACCTATCTGATTCCTAGCTCGAGGCCCGGTCACTTTTGCAGGCCGCTGCAGTTCGCAGCCGGCCTCCACCGCCTGCTCCAGCATGTGCTGGTCGAGCGTGCTGCGGTCCACTTGGAAAGTCGGCAGCCGCGCCTGATACCGCGCGCCCAGCTCCACGCAATCGTCAAAAGGCTGGTCCGGCCGGTTTGCGAACCACATGCGCAGGCCCTGCTTGGCCAGATGATGGTGCCCGAGATAGTTCGTGAGCCCGAGCAAACGCGTCATATAACAACTGCTCAGCTCGGTCGTCGATTCGCCCACCTTGCGATCGAACTCGGCGGCCTTCTCGATGATGAGGACGCGCGCGGCCGGATGCTTGCGCTTCAGCATCAGGGCCGTGGCGGCGCCGGAGAACGCGCCTCCCACGATCACCACATCGTAGTCGAATTTCATCGCAGCGAAGATGATGGACTCAGGGCCTCGTAAACGCAACGCTTCCCGGTGATGGATGCCACTCCTTCAGGGACGGCCCGGCGGATCGACATGCATGTCCACATGGTGGGCAACGGCGTGGCCGGCTCGGGCGGATGGCTGCGGCTGAAGGGCTGGCACAAGTGGCTTGCCGGCTTCATGCTGCGCCAGCTCGGCATTCCGGCCAGCGCGCTCGAAGGCGATCTCGAATCGATCTATGCCGACCATCTGGCGAAGCTCGTGCGCGGCTCGTCGATGGATGCCGTTGTCCTGCTTGCCCACGAACGCGTCCATGATCCGGATGGAACGCCGCGAGAGGATCTCGGTTCCATGTATGTGCCGAACGATGTCGTCCTCGGACTGGCCAAAACGTTTCCGGAATTTCTCCCCGGCGTTTCGATTCATCCGGCCCGCGCGCGATGCGCTCGACGAACTCGAACGCTGCCTCGCCGGCGGCGCGGTCTTGATGAAATGTCTGCCGAACTGCCAGAACATCGATCCCTCGGACAGACGTTACCGGCCTTTTTGGGAGCGAATGGCCGAGGCCGGGCTGCCGCTTCTCGCGCATACCGGCGGTGAACATACGGTGCCGGTGGTCAACGCCGCGCTGGCCGATCCCAAGCTGCTCCGTTTCCCGCTGGAGTGCGGCGTGACCGTGATCGCCGCCCATTGCGCCACCCGCAGCGGCGCGTTCGACCGCGATTACTTCGACGATTGGGTGGAAATGCTGGGTGAGTTTCCCAATCTTTACGGCGACATCAGCGCGATGGTGTCGCTGAACCGCTGCGGACATCTGCGCGATTGTCTGCGCGACGAAATTGCTCCGCGGATTTTGCATGGGAGCGATTTTCCGGTGCCGGTGCTCGGCCATCGGATGTGGCTCCAGCGCTGGATCGACCGGGCGACGTTTCGGCGCTGCCAGAGCATTGCGAATCCGCTCGAGCGGGATTGGGAATTCAAACGCGCGCTCGGTTTCACGGACGAAATTGCGACACGTCCGGCAAGGCTGCTACGCTTGTTGCGGTGATGATCTTTTCGAACGCGCGATTGATTTTGCCGGATGGAATCCGCGATGGCCTCGAGGTTGTCGTCGAAAACGGAAAGATCGCCGAGATCCGGGAACGCTCGGCGGCTGACTCGGTCAATCTTGCCGGAAACTATCTCGCGCCGGGTTTCATCGATCTGCATATCCATGGCGCTCTCGGGCGCGACACGATGGAAGCAACGCCCGAAAGTTTTCGCGCCATCTGCGACTACCATGCCACGGGCGGCACGACGTCGCTTCTGCTGACCACGGTGACCGCGCCGATCGCGGAGATCGTCGAGCGTGTTACGCGCGGTGCGCGCGCTGGGCGGCGGCATCAAACAGATCGCCGGCGTGCATGTCGAAGGGCCGTTCATTTCCAAGGCGCGCGCCGGCGCGCAACGCGCGGAGTTCATTCGCGATCCGGATGCTCGACCTGGTCGATCAACTGCTTGGAATTCGCGGACGTCATCAAAATCGTGACGCTGGCTCCCGAGCTGCCTGGGGCGCTCGCGTTGATCAGCCGTTTGCGCGAGCACAACATCGTCGTGAGCGGCGGCCACAGTGATGCCTCGGATATCGAAGCGCGCGCGGGATTCGAATACGGCATGCGGCACGTGACGCACACTTTCAACGCGATGTCCTCCGCGCGGCGACAGGGGACTTTATCGCGAGGCCGGTTTGCTCGAATTCGCCCTGAGCGAACCGGAAATCCTGTGCGAGCTCATCGCCGACGGCCATCACGTTTCGCCGACCCTGATGAAGATGCTTTATCGGGCCAAGGGTCCGGGCGGAATTGTCCTCGTGACGGATGCCACGGCCGGCGCCGGATTGCCGGCGGGCAAGGAATTTTCGCTCGCGGGGCGTCGCTGTGTAGTCGAGGATGGCGTTTGCCTGCTGGCGGATCGCTCGGCGCTGGCCGGCAGCGCGGCGCGCATGATCGATCTGGTGCGCGATGATGGTGAATCAGGTGGGCGTTCCGCTTCACGAAGCGGTGGCGATGGCGAGCGCGAATCCCGCACGCGCGCTTGGCTTGAACACGAAAGGCAAACTGGAGGCGGGCGCTGACGCGGATTTCGTGGTGCTCTCGCCGGAGCTGGAAGTCTTGCAGACCTTCGTGGCCGGCGAAGAAGTTTTCCGCAGGTAGAATTGTAGGGCGTCTCCGCGGCGGACGCCACCTGCGTCCACGGCGTTTCACAGAAACGCCCTACAAAGAAAGCAAAAACTTCGCGATATCGAGCGAGGCGGTCGGGCGGCCCGAGCTGGCTGATGTTCCGGGACCATTCGTGCCATTGGGCGGCGTCGTTCGCGAAAGCGTTCTGCACCGCGGCGATCACCGCATCGTGGCTGAGCGCGACCGTGCCGGATTTCGTTTCCATGATGAACCGCGCGTTGCCTTCCTCCTGGCCGGGGATGACGTGGTTCACGATCATCGGGCACGCGGCCGACATCGCTTCCTGCACCGTCGCGCCGCCGGCTTTGCTGATGACGAGATGATTCGCGCGGAGCAATCGCGGCAGCTCGTCGCTCCAATCCACGGCTTCGAATTCCTGCGTGACGGTCCGGCGAATTTTTTCCACCGAGACTTTCAGTCCGGCATTGCGTCCCACGGTGACGGTGAGCTGGATTTCTGGAAGCCCGGCCAGGCGCCGGACCAGCTCCGGCGCGGCGGAGTTGGCGGCGTTAATAATGTAAAGAACGCGCCGGCCGGTTTCATCCGAAGGCGGCAACCGCACCTCGCCCGGTTGCGCGAAGATGGGGCTGACCGGAAAACCGAACGTCTTCACCTTTTCCGGGGCGATCCCAGCGTCGAGAAGCACCGCTCGCGCTGACGTCGTTCGGGAGGAGAAAATAATCGGCGCTGCACCGATACCAGATGGCGTTCACGCTGATCGAATCGGTGATGACGACCACGCGCTTGTGCTGCGGCGCGCCTTCCCAGCCCGAGCAGTTCGTCGAGCATGTGGGAGTAGGCCGGATAAACGGAGACGATCACGTCCGGCTGCAAGCGGTCGAGCATTTGCCGCAGATAATTCTTCAGCGCGAAGAAGACGCGGAAATCGCCCACGAAATTGGTCTGCCGGTCGAGCCAGCGGTAGATCACACCCCAGACGCGCGGGGTGCGATTGATCATCCCCATGTAGAGGACGCGCGCCCAATCGTTGCCCGTCCCGTAGGTCTCCGCGAAAAGATCGTGCAGTTCCACGTGCGCGCCGTCGGGGGCGATCTTGCGGAGACCGTCGCGAATGCCGCGCGCGGCGCTGTTATGTCCTTCGCCGAAGCCGGCGGTGAGGATCAAAATCTTTTTCAAAACTCGTTAGGGCCCGCCTTCGCCAAGCCGCCTTCGCTAAAGCTCCGGCGAGCCAGGGCTACGGCGTGGCCAGCCCGCCGGTTGGCCGGAGAGTTTAATGGATATTTGGTTCCGGCAAAGTAAACTTCCGCGCAGATGAGCTTTCTGCGCTTCGCCGGCAGAGTTACCCGGCGCATGATTTACGAGACGGCCATGGACACCACCATGGGCCTGGCCGCCCAGATGGCGTATCAATTCCTCTTCACCCTCGCGCCCGGCCTGCTCTTTCTCTGGTATCTGCTCGGCCTCTTCGGCACCGACCCGGCCAAGCTGCATCAGATGCTGAACATCCTGAAAAATTTCCTGCCGGCCGATCCAAAGGTGCAGGAGATCATCGACTCGATCGTGGCGAACATCGTTGTCACCGGTTCGACCGGCAAGCTGGTGAACGTCGGGATTTTCCTCGGCATCTGGCTCGGCACGATTTTCATCTCCACGATTTCGCACGCGCTCAGCCGCACTCATGGCGTGGTCGAGGACCGCAACTGGTGGTCGAAATACATCATCGCCTTCTTTCTCGTCTTCTGGTTCGGAATCACGATCCTCTTTTGTTTCAACGCCATGGTCTTCGGCGAAACGCTGGCCGGCGTGGCCGAGGTAAATTTCCAACTGACCATTCCGCTCCAGGAATGGGTCGCCTTCCTGAGTTTGCCGCTGACCGCGCTGGCGCTGGTGGGGCTCGCTCTCGCTCTTTATCTTCTCACGCCCGAAAATTATCTGACCATCCGGCAGGCTCTGCCCGGCGCGATTTTCTTTTCCATCGGCTGGATCCTGGTCACGAAACTTTTCCAGTTCTACGTCGCGAAATACGATCGCTACAACCCGACTTATCTGGCCCTCGCCTCCATCATCATGTTGATGACCTGGATGTGGCTCACCTGTCTGCTTTTGCTCCTGGGCGGGAAACTAAACGCCATTTTGCGGCGCGAACGGGAGCGGGCCGCCGCGCGAGAGGCGCCGAGGCCGTGCCACAGCCCGCGTGACTCCGAAAGCTTTCGCGAGTTGATCACGCACTCCGCCTCTGTTACGCTCGCCCGCCGTGATCCGACTTCGCGTTTTTCTCGGCACCGCGCTCGTCCTGGGCGCGATGGTCGGCTCGCTTGTCCGGGCGCAATCGACCGACGAAGAGAAAAAGAAACAGGCGCGCGAGGAAATGCGCGCGGTCACTTCGCCCACGCCGTCGGTGACGCCGTCACCCAGCGCCAAGCCGAAACCGGCGAACCGGAAAGCCAAGTCGACGGCGAAAAAGACCCCAACGCCAACTCCAACTCCGAAAGCGAAGGCAAAAGCAACGGGAACCCCGGAGCCGACCAAGACGCCGAAGGCGACGACAAGCCCGGACGAAGCCGACGAATCCCCGACGCCTAAATCGTCGGCGACCGCCGGAAGCCGACGAAAGACTCCGGGCAAGAAAGATAGTCCAACCCCGTCAGCCAAGAAGTCGCCGACTCCCAAATCCAAGGCGAAATCCGAAGAAGAGTCCTACGCCGGCAGATAAGTCGCCTGCTCCAAGAAAAAGGCGGGATCGCCGACCCCAACGCCCAAGTCAGAGCGGACCGAAAAAGCGGAGCCGGCAAAAAGTCCGAGTCCCGCAGCGACGACTCCACGGCCAACCCTTGAGCCGTTCCGATCGCCGCCGGCGGCGGAATCACCCGCCGTTCCGCGACCGGCGCCGCGTCCCGAGTGCGCGGCCGCCCGAACCTCAAACCTCGCTGCCGTCAGACATCACCATCGAGAAATCAGGCTTGGAGCAGGAGCAGGGTTTCGAGCCGCCGCCACCACCGCCACCGCGGCGCGGTTTCTGGCCATGGTCCCGGCGTCCGGCGAACTACCGCTATCTTTCCGCCGCGAACATCGAGGCGATCCGCCGCGCGCCGGTGCAGCGAGCCCGGTGGAAATTTGTCATCGTGCACAACAGCGGCACGCGCCAGGGGAGCGCCCGCGTCTTCGATTACTATCATCGCCGCGTCCGCCGGATGAAGAACGGTCTGGCTTATCACTTCGTCGATCGGCAACGGCACCTCGACGCGCGACGGCCAGATCGAGATCGGCGATCGCTGGTCGCGGCAGGCGAGGGGCGGCCACGTCCACAGCGACTACATGAACAACATCGGGCTTGGCATTTGCCTGGTGGGCGATTTCAACCGGCATCAGCCGACGCGCGCGCAACTCGAAGCGACCGAGGAGCTGATCAAATATCTGCAGGATCGTTGCGGAAGCGGGCGATTCTCGGTTCGTCCCCATCGCGAGGTGAATCCACCACGCTGGGCGACCGATTGTCCGGGGGATGTTTTCCCCTACGGCTGGTTCGGCCGTTTCAGGTAAATCATCTTCCTCTATCCTTCTGCGGAATGAGGAAGATTAAGAGGGAGAGGAAGAGGTAGAGGAAGATTTCCGCAGGCGGGCCGCCATCTGGACCAGCGCTTTCGACTTCAAAGCCGAGGGCAGACGCCGGCTTGCCCTTTCCGTCCACTCGACCATTCGTCGCGGCAATATCTTCAACAACGCCTCGGTCTTCATGTATCCGGCCGTGATTGGATTGGTGAACAGAACGATCTTTTCCACGTCTAGTCCCGCGCGCCGCGCCAGCGGCTCGATCTCGTCGCGGTGAAGAAGAAAGATGTGGCCGTCGGCGTTCGGCTTGAATTGGACAGATTCGAAGGCGGCGGGGTCAGCGCATTCGGAAAACTTCGGCAAGGGGTTCCGGAAATAACCGCCGTTGGGCGTCGTCATCACGATGTAGCCGCCGGGCCGAACGAGGGCCGCAGCCTTGGCCAGGAATTCATCCGGATGCGCGACGTGCTCGATGATCTCGGTGATGAGGACCGCGTCGAATAAGGAAGGAAACTGGAGCTCGAAAGCGTTGCCCGCAGCGAACTGAATCTGGCCGCGCTCGTGTTTTAGCCGCACGTAATCAGCCAGCTCCGCGCGAAGGTCGTTCCACGTTACGTCAAAGCCCAGCTCCGCCAGGGCCAGCGAAAAATTTCCCTGCGCCGCCGCGATATCGAGAACGCGCGCGCCGGGCGCAAGAACTTCGCTGAGCAGGCGCAGCGTTTCGCGCCGGCGATTCTCGTAAGCATAGGCGTAACCATAATGCGAAATCTCCCCGTAGATTTCGCTCTGGTCGTAGAAGTAGCGAATCCTTCCACGATTGCGGCCAGTCCGGATTTAGTTCGACGCGCTTCACGGTGGATCGAGCGCTTCACCTAAGCATCACGCGAACATGCGCGCGAGAAGTTCACCGAAAATCTTTCATCCATTGCCAAGCCCAAAAGCGTAGCGGATAGGAAACGCTCATTTTTGTTTATGACGCCGGTAAAAATTTGGTTGGGATATCCATATCCGCTCGGGGCGACCTGGCTCGGTAACGGAGTCAATTTCGCGATTTTCTCCGAGAACGCTACCTCGGTCGATCTCTGCCTTTTCGACAACATCGACGCGCCGCAGGAAAACATTCGCATTCCGATGACGGAGCAGACGGACCAGGTCTGGCATGTCTTTCTGCCGGATGTCCGGCCCGGCCAGCTTTACGGCTTTCGCGTTTACGGCCCCTACGATCCGGAACGCGGGATGCGCTTCAACAGCTCGAAGCTGCTCATCGATCCGTATGCGAAGGCGATCGCGGGCCAGGTGAATTGGGCGGACGAAATGTTTGGCTACGTCGTGGGCGGCCCGCAGGAAGATCTGGCGCGCGATTTTCGCGACGACGCCTGGGGCATGCCGAAGGCGGCGGTGATCGATCATTCGTTCGACTGGGGCAACGACAAGCGGCCGGGCACGCCGTTGCACAGCTCGATCATCTACGAGGTGCACGTGAAGGGATTTACCCGGCTTTGCCCCGATGTTCCTGCGGAATTGCGCGGCACCTACGCGGGAATGGGCAGCGCGCGGCGCGATCAAATATCTGAAGGATCTCGGCGTTACCGCGGTGGAATTGCTCCCGGTCCATCACCACATCGATGACAAGATTTTGGTCGATCGCGGCCTGGTCAATTACTGGGGCTACAACACGATCGGGTTTTTCTCGCCCGAGGCAAAATACTCGAGCAGCGGGATGATGGGCGAGCAGGTCTCGGAGTTTAAGAGCATGGTCCGCAACCTCCACGCGGCCGGCATCGAGGTGATCCTGGACGTCGTTTACAATCACACCGCGGAAGGAAACCATCTCGGGCCGACCCTGAGTTTTCGCGGGGTCGATAACTCCGCTTACTACCGGCTCTCGCCGGAGAATCCGCGGCATTACATGGATTTCACCGGGACCGGGAACACCTTCAATCTCCTCCATCCGCGCTCGCTCCAGCTCGTCATGGACAGCCTCCGCTATTGGGTGAACGACATGCACGTGGACGGGTTCCGCTTCGATCTCGCCTCCACCCTGGCGCGGGACGACAAGGGCGTGAACAAGCTGCACGCCTTCTTCGAAATCATTCACCAGGACCCGGTGCTCTCGCAGGTGAAGCTGATCGCGGAGCCGTGGGACGTGGGCGAAGGCGGTTATCAGGTCGGGAATTTTCCGGTCCTCTGGGCGGAATGGAACGGGAAGTATCGCGATGAAGTGCGCCGTTTTTGGAAGGGCGACGAAGGCCGCATCGGCGAGATCGCCTACCGGCTCACCGGCAGCCCGGACCTCTACCAGCACAGCGGCCGTCGCCCGTACGCGAGCATCAATTTCATCACCGCGCACGACGGCTTCACCCTGAACGATCTCGTCAGCTATAACGACAAACACAACGAAGCCAACGGCGAGAACAACCAGGACGGCGACAACCACAACAACTCATGGAATTGCGGCGTCGAAGGGCCGACCGACGAGCCGGAGGTGAACGCGTTGCGAGCGCGGCAACGGCGGAATTTTTTGGTGACGCTCTTCCTTTCGCAAGGCGTGCCGATGCTGCTGGCCGGCGACGAATTCGCGCGGAGCCAGAACGGCAACAACAACACCTATTGCCAGGACAACGAGCTGAACTGGCTCGCCTGGGAACACAGCGACGAACAGAAGAAACTGCTCGAGCTCACGAAGAAGCTGATTCAGCTCCGGCGCGATCATCCGGTCTTTCGGCGCCCGAAATTTTTCCAGGGCCGCCGGATCCGCGGTTCGGAAATTCGGGACGTGATGTGGTTCAATCCGGGCGGCAACGAAATGAGCGACGAGGAATGGGGTTCGCCGTTCGTCCGCTGCATCGGCGTGCTCCTGAGCGGCGACACGATCGACGTGCTCAGTTTCGAAGGAGAGCCGATCCGCGACGAAACGTTTCTGCTCCTGATCAACGCGCACCACGAGCCGATCAGTTTTGTTCTGCCGGGCGAAGAGCATCTCGAGTGGCGGCTCATTCTCGACACCGCGGAGGATGACGGTTTTCTGCCCGAGCCCAGGAATTTTCCGTCGGGGACGATCTGGAAGTGATCGGCCGGGGGGTGAAAGTGTTGAAGCTGGCGACCGGCGCGCAGGCTCGCGCGCGCCACGAATCATGGAAGAAGCGCCAGGTGGAATTGCCGCGCGATCTGAAGACCGCGGCCGCCACGACCAAACCGCCCCCGTTGCCGGAAGACGAAGAAGAGCGCGTGGACGAAAAGGAATCTGACGCGTGATATCCATTAGCGTTGGTAGGGCGAGACTCTGTCGAGCCGAAACGGGAGGCGACGCTGCATCTCACGGCTCGACTGAGTCTCGCCCTACCGAGAAACCTCGCCCTAACGACCCATGATCCGCGCTGCGATTTTCGATCTCGACGGGACGCTGGTCGATTCCAACGAGCTGCATGTCCGGGCCTGGCAGGAAACGTTTCGCCATTTCGGCAAGGAGATCCCGCTCGAAAAGCTCCGCGAGCAAATCGGGAAAGGCGGCGATCAATATTTGCCTGAGTTTCTGAACGAGATGGAGCTGCGCGAGTTTGGCGAGGAAGCGGACGAATATCGGGGCGAGATTTTCAAGAAGAAATATCTGCCGCAAGTGCGCCCCTTTCCCAAGGTGCGCGAGTTATTCGAGCGCGTGCGGAGCGAGGGAAAAAAGATCGCGCTCGCTTCTTCGGGGAAGGAAGAGCGAGGTGCACCACTACAGAAGCTCGCCGGGATCGATGGGCTTGGTCTGACTCGATGACCACCGCCGATCAGGTCGCGCATTCGAAACCGAAGCTCTGACGTTTTCATCGCGGCGCTGCGCGACGCTGGGTTCGTTGCCGCCGCAGGAGGCGATCGCGATCGGAGACACGCCCTACGACATCCAGGCGGCGAAGAAAATCGAACTGCCGATCATCGGCGTGCTTTGTGGCGGATTTTCCGAGACGTTCTCCGCGACGCGGGCGCCGTCGCGATTTTTCGTGATCCGGCTGATTTGCTCGAGCGCTATTATCAATCGCCGTTGGCGGGATGATCCAAATCGCATTGATCTTTTGCCTGTCATCCCGAGGCAGGCGAAGCGCGCCGAGGGATCTCCCAGTCGCGGGACGGTTTACCCAAGGCACGCTCGCGCGAGCCACGAACAGCCAGCCAGCGCAGATAGTCCGTCTTAGTTTGTGTGACGCACGGTTCGACTGGGAGGTCCTTCGCCGACTGCGCGGCTCAGGATGACACTGTTTTGTTGCGCGTCTTCAGATTGCGGGAATGGTGTTTGAGCGAACCAAACCCCCAGCGTTCTGCGAAGAACTCTTAGCAACATGACACCGACATCTCTGATCATCGTAACGGATCGCGGCAGCCTGAAAGCCTACAAGGTCAACGAAACACCGACCCGCGGCCCGAGCCTCCAATTGGTCCAGGCGTTCGACACGACCGACGCGCATGGGCGTTACCAGGACAAGCTTACCGATCAGGCGGGCGCTTTCCCGAGCGGCGCGGCGCCGGGCCAGGGGAACTCAATCGCCGAGCGCACCGGAATCGATATCGAAAACGACCGGCGCATTTTCAAGCAACTCGCCGACAGCATCGTGGACATCGTGGAGCGCGAAGGGAAAGACGGCTGGTCGTTTGCGGCGCCGGCGTCGATTCACGCGGCGGTGGTCGATCTTCTGCCCGCCGCCGGTGCGCGACCGGATTGTCGAGCATGTGAAATCGGACCTGGTCAAAATCGAGCCGGCGAAATTGGGGACGCATTTTCGATCTTTGCAGCCGATGTAACTTTGCCGCAGACTTCCGGTTCGCTCTTTCACGAGCGCAGCCGGAGGCCGCACCACTTTATGCAACTACCCATCAACATCACCTACCGCGGCGTCGAAAAATCCGCCGATATCGATCAACTCGTCCTGGATAAGCGCGGACGCGCCTGGAGAAATTCTGCGACCACATCAACCGGTGCGACGTCGTCGATTGAGCAGCCGAATCACGCGTCATCAAAAGGGGAATCCGTTCCGGGTCCGGATCGACGTCACCGTTCCGCCCGGCCATGAGCTGATCTCGGACGAAAAAGGAATGGACAACGGCTCCTACGCGCCGCTCACCAAAGTGATCCACGACGCTTTCAAAACGATGGAGCGCGAGTTGCGCCGCCTCGTGGACAAACAGCGCCACGAGGTCAAGACGCACGCCGATACCCGCTCGCCGAAGTAGCGGTTTTGCACGCCCCTTTGAGCCGGCACGCCCTCGTGCCGGTTGCTGCGGCGACGCTTCCTCTCTCAACGGTCTGACGGCAGGCCCCAGAGCTTTGTAGGGCGACCGCTCCGGTTGCCATCGGGTTCGGCAGGCGCAGCGCCTGCCCTACAATTTCCGTTGTGCGACTACGCCGGGGCGCCGCCGAGGGCGCCGGGAAGCGGCGGGGTGACATCGGGGGCGACGACCACTTGCTTGGGCGGTTTCTCCGGCGGCATCTTTTGATCGGGCGGAGGCGGGGCGCTGGGCGGATTGATCAGGCGGCCGTGCTCGATGATTTCTTTGATCTGCACGCCGTCGAGAGTTTCGAATTCAAGGAGCGCTTTCGCGATCACTTCGAGCTTGTCGCGGTGCGTCGTGAGCACTTGTTTCGCGGTCTGGTAGGCGTCGTCGATGAGCTTGCGCACTTCGCCGTCGATCTGCTCGGCGGTGGCTTCGCTGTAGTCGCGGGCGCGCGAGATGTCGCGGCCGAGGAATACGTAATCTTCGTGCTCGCCGTATTCGACCATGCCCATCTTCTCGCTCATGCCCCATTCGCAAACCATCCGGCGAGCCACGGCGGTGGCCTGCTTGATGTCGCCGCGGGCGCCGTTGGTGACGTCGCCAAAAACAATCTCTTCCGCGACGCGTCCGCCCATGCCGACGGCGAGCCCGGCGATCAGCTCGTTCTTGCGGTTGGTGTATTTGTCTTCTTCCGGCAGCCACATGGTCGAACCGAGTGAGGGACCGCGCGGGATGATGGTGACTTTGTGAAGCGGCTCCGTGTGCGGGAGCAGTTCGAGCAGCAACGCGTGCCCGGCTTCGTGATAAGCGGTGTTCGTCTTTTCCTTTTCGCTCAGCGCCATGCTGCGGCGTTCCTTGCCCCAGCGGACTTTGTCGCGCGCCTCTTCGAGCTCCTTGAGAGTGATGCCTTTCAGTCCGCGACGCGCGGCGAGCAGCGCCGCTTCGTTGATGACGTTCGCGAGTTCCGCGCCGGAGTAACCGGGCGTGCCGCGCGCGACCACCTGAAGATCGACGCCTTCGGCCAGCTTCACTTTCTTCGAATGGACCCGCAGGATTTCCTCGCGGCCTTTCACGTCCGGCAAATTGACCGTGATCTGGCGATCGAAACGGCCGGGGCGAAGCAGCGCGGGATCGAGCACGTCGGGGCGGTTGGTCGCGGCGATGATGATCACGCCTTCCTGCGTGTCGAAGCCGTCCATCTCGACGAGCAACGCATTGAGCGTTTGCTCGCGCTCGTCATGCCCGCCGCCGACACCGTGGCCGCGATGGCGGCCGACCGCGTCAATTTCGTCGATGAAAATAATGCAGGGCGCCGATTTCTTGCCCTGTTCGAACATGTCGCGCACCCGCGAAGCGCCGACGCCGACAAACATCTCCACGAAATCCGAACCGCTGATGGAGAAGAACGGCACGTCCGCTTCTCCGGCGATAGCGCGGGCCAGGAGCGTCTTGCCGGTTCCCGGAGGTCCGACCAGCAGGACGCCTTTCGGGATTCGGCCGCCCAGTTTCTGAAACTTCTTCGGGATCGCGCAGAAACTCGACCAGCTCCTGAACTTCATCCTTCGCTTCCTCGACACCGGCGACGTCCTTGAACGTGATCTTGTTCTTGTCGCGGGCCAGCATCCGCGCTTTCGACTTTCCAAAGTTCAGCGCGCCTTTGCCGGCCATGCGGATTTGCTGGCGGAAGAGAAAATAGAGGACGAGCAGGAAGAGCGCGATGGGCAGGAAGCCGACGAGCGTCTGCGCCATCAGGTTGGAATCCGTGCGGATGGCAGGGGTGAATGCCGGCCTGGCGCTGAGTTTCTCCTGGAGATCGGTGGCGAAATTCAGCGCGACCGTAGTGCGGAAAGGCACCTGTTGGGCGCCGTTCGGCCCGACCGCCTGCTTGATATAGGCGCCGCGCAAGGTCTGGGTCGGCCGGCCTTCCTCGTAAACAAGCTGGAGCGGATAATTTTTGTCGACGACGATCTGCTTGTTTTCGAGCAGTTCGAGGAAGCGGTTGTAGGGCACGTCCTCGAAGTTGTTGTAAGCGCCGCCACGGAAGAGAACGGCCAGGCCGATCAGGGCGAAGGCGATGGCAATGAGAATGACGCCGCGCCAGTTAAAGCTCGGCTCGTTCCCGCGAGGTTTGTTCTCTTTTTGAGAATTACGATCAGGCTGGGCCATAGAGTATGGAGCCCGCGGTGCGCGGGCGAAAAAAGGCTAACATGAATGTCTGGCAATGCAAAACGGAGGTCGGAGGTCACAGGTCAGAGGACAGAGGACGCACCGACGTTCAATCTCTGTTCCAACTTCCGGCCTCTGACCTCCGACCTCTGCCAGATTGCGTTGCCGCCTGCGTGCGGTAATTTTGCGCGCCCCTTGAAATGACAGCCCTGAACAAAGTCGCAGACAAGATCGACCGCGCCGTGCAGAAGGTCACGCCGTTTGCCTATCGCATCCAGCGGCGGGGCCGGCGGTGGATGCGGCGGGCGTTGCGCAAGCCGCGCAGCGTTTCCGAGGGGCCGAATCTCCTGCCGCTCCTCATCCAGGTGCTGGCCAGCTTTTCGAAGGCGGACGGCGTTTTGCTCGAGGAGGAGATCGATTCGAGCCTTGGCTTCCTGCGCTACGATTATCCCGAAGCGGTTTATTCCGAGCTGCGCCAACTGTTTCGCCAGGCGCTTTACGAACAACAGGATCTCTCGGCGATGGCGCAAAAGCTCTCCGCGCAGCTCAGCGCCGACCGCAAGATCATGCTCGGCGTCCAGCTTTACGACCTGATTTCGCAGGCAGGCCTGAAGCAGGAACAGGTCGTGGCCTTTTACTCTTTCATGTCCCAGCTCGGCATGGCGGCGCAGGCCATCGATATCGTTTACCAGTTGAACGCCTCGGAAGATGCCGACGCGGCCATTTATCAGCGGGGGGCGTCGCCTCTCGAGTCGCTCTCGTTCGGAACGAATGGCGCGGCTGACGTGACGCTAAAGAGCCTGACCGGGAACGATCGGCTGCTCGCTTTCCGTTATCACGATTTGATCCTGCTCAAGAACTACACGGGCCAGACGATCTCGGTCCGCGGCCGGCCGCTGTTGCGCGGAGGTTTTTGCCGAATTTATCCGGGACAACGCATCCTGGTCGGCGACCAATTCCTCACCTACCAGGAGCTGGCGGCGTATTTCAACGCCAAGAAAAACGTCTCGCTTCCGCAAATCTTCGTGCGCGTGCACAAGGATGCGGACGAAGTGCAGCTGGAACGCTCGCGGACCCGGGAAAGCGCGCTCGAAGTCACCTTCGGTTTGAAGGTGCGCGTCAAAGCGCTGCGCGACGTCGATGCCGTGCTCAACGACGTGAAGTTGAAATCCGGCACCACCGTCGAGGCGACGCTCGAGGACCGGATCGTTTTTCACAACGACAGCGAGATGGACCTGCTCGATCTGCGCCGCCGGGCCCGCGCCATGGGCGGCCGCTTCCAGCTCAAGGCGTCGAAGTCCGAATATCTCGTCTCGAACAACCCGAGCATGCTCGAGGAAGACGACATCCTTCTTTCGCCCGGGCACGAGCGGCGACGTGCTCCTCAAAATCCTGTGCGATTACGACAAGCGCGTCGGCACCCTGGAAGTGATCGACGCCGACCGGCCCATCATGGTGGGAGAGACGCCGGTTCGCGGCACCGCGCCGCTTCAGGATGGCGACACCATCCGCATCGATGTCGGCCAATTTCTGCGCTGCAATTTTTCCGAGCGGATCATCGAAGAGGAGCGGAACATCATTCGCTCGCTCGAAGTGGTGGACGTCACCCATCGCTTCGGGAACAACGAGGTCGGCCTGGAAGGCGTCTCGTTTTCGATCAATCGCGGCGAGCTGGTCTGCGTGATGGGCGCGAGCGGCTCGGGCAAGAGCACGCTCATGAAGGTGCTCGGCGGCCAGCTCCAGCCGACCCAGGGCGAAATCCTCCTGAACGATCGCCCGCTCTATCAAAACCTCGATTTGCTCAAGGGCTACATCAGTTACATCCCGCAGGAGGACGCGTTCGACGAGCACCTCACGATCGGCGAAAACCTCCAGTTCGCCGCCGCCATCCGCGCCCCGCATCTTTCCGGACGCGACCTCACCCGCCGCCTCGAGGGCAAGCTCATCGAGCTCGGGCTTAAACGAGCGGCGCGACAGCATCGTCGGCAGCCCGGTGAAGAAGACGCTCAGCGGCGGCGAGCGGAAACGGCTCAACATCGGCCTCGATATGATCGGCTCGGCCGACGTTTATCTCTTCGACGAGCCGACCTCCGGTTTGTCCTCGAAGGATTCCGAGCACGTCATCGAGATCATCCGCGCGCTGGCGCACAACAAGATCATCATCGTCACGATCCACCAGCCGAGCTCGAAGCTGTTCCAGATGTTTCACAAGGCGATCCTGTTCGACAAGGGCGGGCGCCTCGTCTTTTTCGGCACGCCCACCGACATGCTGCGCTACTTCGCGGAGGCGGAACATCAGCACCAGTTCGGCGCCGACCTGGGCGCGTGCCCGTCGTGCGGAACGACCCGGCCGGAGTTCATCTTCGACGTGCTCGAGACGCCGCTGCGCGATATCAGCGGCGACGTGATCTACGAGGAGAACACGCGAGGTCAGCTCGTGGCGGCGCGCCGTTATTCGCCGGAATTCTGGCGGGACAAATACGAGGCCTTCCGGCTGATCCAGGACGTGAAACAGGTTTCGCTGCGCCGCGGCCCGGCAGCGGCGTTGCCGCCCGCGCCGTCGACCAAGCGCCGGTTCTTCATGCGGTGGCGCGACGAGTGGACGCAGCTGCGCACGCTCATGCGCCGCTCGTTCATGAGCAAGCTGCGCAACCGCGCGAACCTCGTCATCACCATCGGCGTCGCGCCGGTCCTGGCGCTGCTCATCGCCACGCTCCTCCGTTATTCGGAGCGCGGGGAATACGATTTCGCCTCCGCCTATCACATCCCGACGTTTCTCTTTCTCAGCCTGATCGTGGCGATGTTCCTCGGCCTGACCAACAGCGCCGACGACATCATTCGCGACCGCGCGGTGCTGCAGCGCGAGCGCAATCTCAACGTCCGCCTGCCGTATTACGTCTTTTCGAAGTTCATCTCGCTCGGGTTCTTCGCCCTGTTCCAGTGCATCCTCTTTGTCCTCATCGGCAATTACATTCTCGGGATTCGCGGGATGTTCTGGATCGATCTCGGCATCATGCTGATGACGGCGATGGGCGGTGTGGCGCTCGGCCTCGTGATCTCGTCGCTCGTGAACGATCCGAAAACCGCGGCCAATATCGTCCCGCTGGTCTTGATTCCGCAGATCATCATGGGTGGAGCGCTCATTAAATATGAGGACATGAACCGGAACCTGGCGCTGGTTTACACGTTCACGCGCTGGTTCTCCGAGCATCCCACGGAGGAGCGCGGGAAGAAGATGAGCAGCCGGCTGCAGGTGCCGTTCATCTGCCAGTTCATCGCCATGCGCTGGTCGTACGAAGAAATGGTGGTGGCCCAGGCCAAGCTGAATCCGCTCACCCGCCGGCAGGAGAGAACGCAGGATGAGATCGATCGACTGGTCGCGCGGAAGGAGCAGACGCCGGAAGCGACCAGGCGTCTGGATGAATTGAAGGAGACGCTGGCGGTGCTTTCCGGCTTGGAGGCGAAAACGCCTGAGGAATTGGATAATTATCTCGCCCTGATCGACGAGATCCTGAAGGGAAAACGTCCGTTCGATCGCGCCCTCTTCAAGGATGCGGTGGGCCCGGTGACCGCGGAGGTGCTCTACGTGAACCAGAAGGTTTCCGACCTGATTTCAAATGCCGAGATGGAGCAGAGCGATTACCGGCGCGGCGGGAAGCTGAACGTCTTTTTCGGCCAGGAAAAGCGTTACCTCGGGATGAAGGTGAACGTGTTCATCTTCAACACCATCGTGCTGATCGCATCGACCCTGGCCTTGCTTGGCATTCTTCACTGGATTCTGCGACGGCAACTCGAAGTGCGGAGAAGCTAGCGGTCAGCGGTAGAACTCATCGACTATCCTCTTCTCGTTCCCAAACAGAGTTTGGGAACGAGGACGCTCGCCAAAGCAGCTGACAAGCGTGTTTTCCGCGCTTAGAAATATCCAATGAGCAAGCGCACGAAAACCAAGAGCGACACTCGCCTTATCGTCGCGGCGAGCGAACATGATCCGGACATGCTTTATGCGACGCGGTTCTTCGCGCCGGACGCCTTCATTTTCCTCGAGGAAAAAGGGAAGCGCACCCTGGTCTTGAGCGATCTGGAGATCGATCGCGCCCGCAAACAGGCCACGGCGGACGAGTTCGTTTCCTACAGCGCGCTCGAGCGCGAAGTGCAGGGGAAACAGACGAAAGCGCCCGCCTACGAAAAAGTCCTCTCGCACTTTTTGCGAAAACGGGGCGTGCGCTCGGCGCTCGTTCCCGCGAATTTTCCGCTCGGCTTCGCCCAGGAACTGGCCGCATCCAGGATTAGCCTGCGCACGACGAATGGACTTTTCTGGCCCGAGCGCGAGGCGAAATCGGAGGAAGAATTGAAACTTATGCGCCGCGCGCTTTCGATCACGGAAAGCGGTCTGGCGCGGGCGATGGAAGTGCTCTCCGCTTCAAAAGCCCGGAACCGGGAAGAAGCTGTCGTGGTCGGGAAAAACGCTGACTTCCGAAATCCTGCGGGCTGAAATCGATTCCGCGATCCTGCGCGCTGGCGGGTTGCCTGCGAACACGATCGTCGCCGGCGGCGACCAGGCTTGCGATCCCCACGAGCGGGGCTCCGGCCCGCTCAAAGCAGACTCGCTTATCATCCTCGATATCTTCCCGCGCGACGCGAAGAGCGGCTACTTCGGCGACATGACCCGCACGGTGGTGCGCGGGCCGCGCCAGCGAAGCGCAGCGCCGCCTTTGGGAGACGGTGCGCGATGGCCAGGCGTTGGCCCTGAAGAAAATGAAGCCCGGCGTCGATGGCCTGAAGCTCCACAACGAAGTGAAGCAGCTTTTCACCGATCGCGGTTTTCCCACGGAGGTCCGCGACGGCCGGCAGGTCGGCTTTTTCCACGGCACCGGGCACGGGCTCGGCCTCGAAATCCACGAGTTCCCGCGGTTCCAAAAAACGGTCTTCAAGCCCGGGCAGGTGCTGACGGTTGAGCCGGGCCTTTATTATCCCGGGAATCGGGGGCGCGCGCATCGAAGACGTGGTGGTTTTGACGGCCTCCGGAACCCGAATGTTGTCGCGTTTCGAGAAGCGGCTCGAAATCTGAACGAACCAGGTCATGAAGGGTCTAATCTTACGAGTTTGTCATGCCCGCGTTCGGGCATGCGCCAGACCTTAACCAACTGAGAAACCAAGAAGCGCTCTGACAGACGAATTTAATTTATGATTACTCCATTCGGTTCCGGCGGTGGAATGTCGTACTGGCTCCTCCTGATCGGGCTGCCCCTTCTGGTCGGTCTCTGGGCCCAATTCCGCGTGAGCAGCGCCTTCAAAAAGTGGGGCGAGGTGCGCGCGAGTTCCAATATCACCGGGGCGGAAGCGGCCCGGGAAATCCTCGAGGCGGCCCAAATCCGCGACGTGGAAGTCGTCGAAACGAACGATTACCTCGGTGACCATTACGATCCGAGCAACAAGCGGCTTTGCCTCTCGACGAATGTTTACAACACGCCCTCCGTCGCGGCGCTGGGCATCGCCGCGCACGAAACCGGCCACGCCATTCAGCACGCCAAAGCGTACGCGCCTCTGAAAGCGCGCATGGCCATTGTGCCGATCACTTCCCTCGCTTCCCGGATGCTGCCTTTCGTGATTATCGGCGGACTCTTTTTCCATATCACGGGGCTGATCACGCTGGGCATTTATTGCTACATGATCCTGCTGGCCTTCCAGCTCATCACGCTGCCGGTGGAGTTCGATGCCTCACGCCGGGCCAAGATCATCCTCGATCAGATGGGGATGGTGCAGCCCGGTCATGAGATGGCGGGGGTGAACCGCGTGCTCAACGCCGCTGCGCTCACCTACGTGGCCGCCTTCGTCGCCACGCTGGGGAACCTCATCTACTTGTTCATGGTGCGGGATCGCGACTAATCAGTCCGCGTGGCCACGCCCAAGAAGATGAATTCCACCATCGCCCTGCCGTCTCCGCGTCGCTTCGCCGATTTCTTATCGTCGGGCCTGCGGCGGCGTGTTAAGCCTAAGCGGGACGCGATGGAACAGCCGAGATCGGATGAAGACCAGCAACTCGTCGCGCGGACCCAAAGCGGCGACGCGGTCGCATTTGACCAGCTCGTGGTGAAATACACCCCGCGCCTCTACGGCCTGGTCTACAACATGACCTCGAACCACGAGGACACGAACGACCTCCTCCAGGACGTCTTTTCCAAGGCCTACAAGTCGATCGGCGGCTTCCGCGGCAAATCCTCGTTCTACACCTGGATCCACTCCATCGCGGTCAACATGACCCTGAATTTCCTCAAGAAACGGGGCCGCCGTTTCCATCTCAGCCTCGACGACATGGACGGGAGCGTCCAGAACGACAAGGAGTTCCTCGAGCTCACCGCCACGACCAGTCCGGTCCGCGAAGCCGACCTGTCCGAGCTCCAGGTAAGATTGAACGAGGCCATGATGAAATTGTCTGATGAACACAGAGCCGTGGTCACCATGTTTCATATCCAAGGGATGCCCCATGCCGAGATCAGTAAAATCTTGCGTGTTTCCGAGGGTACGGTACGTTCCCGGCTCTTTTACGCGAACCGGCAATTACAGAATTACCTCGAAGAATTTCGAAAGAACCCAGTTTCCTAAGCACCGCCATTTTAGACCACTCGCTGCATGGACCCATTGAACGAAGATCAAATCGGCAAACTTTTGCGGCTCAAAAAGTATGAGCAGCCGCCGCCGGGCTACTTCGATAATTTCCTGCACGAATTTCACCGCCGGCAGCGGGACGAGCTTCTCCGCCAGCCGCTCTGGCGTATCGGCCTGCAGCGCACGCAGGATTTCCTGTTCCGGCTCAATCTCCCCGGGCTCACTTCCTATCCGGCGATGGCCACCGCGCTGCTGGTTTGTGCAGCTGTCATTTCCTTGAAGGTTTACCAGACCCCCGAGGGCGTGAATGTCGCGGCCCAAAATCGCACTCCCGTGGTCGCGACCACTACGGTGCCAGATACGGCCTGGAGCCTCTCCAATCCGGTCACGACCCGCGATCTTGGCCCGTCGCTCGTTCGCACTGTCAAAGACAGCTCCAAAACTCACCGGGTCGCAGCGCCTCCGCGTTACGTGCTCGATAGTACGCCAGTGAGTTATGAAGCAGCTTTCCGGTTCTAGGCTGCCGGCAGGGAGCGGCGGTTTTCCAAACCGCCGATTTGTTTTCCCGGCAATGGCGCTCGCCTTCTCTGTTGCCCTCACGCTTCTTCCTTGCGTCACCCTCGTTCGCGCTCAGGAGGCAGCCAGCCCGACCCCTACGCCCACGCCTGAACCAACGCGCGCACCGGAAGCTTCCACCAGCTCGATCAGCCGCGAGGTAAAGGAGATCTTCGAAAAATCCGGCAAAGCCGTGGTGAAGGTGCGCGGGACCGATCAGCATGGAGACCTCTCCGGGACCGGCTTTTTCATCGACCCGGCCGGCACGCTCTACACGGTCTTCTCGGTGGCAGACGATACGGAGAACCTGACCGTCGAGTTCGACGGCAAGGTTTATCCGGCCCGCGTCATGATGGCCGATCTGCGCAGCGGGATCGCGATCCTCAAGGCGGACATCGCCACACCCGCTTTGCCCTTCGGAAAATCCGAGCAGACTGGAAGTGGCCACGCCGGTAATGACCATCGGTTTTCCGCTCGATCTTCCCGAAACACCCAGCTTCGGCATGGTCGCCGGGTTCGACCGGAAATTCCTCGGCCGCTATTTTTCCACCACGCACGTGCGCGTCAACCTTCCCACCCAGCGCGGGCAAGGCGGCGCGCCGCTGCTGAATTTCAAAGGCGAAGTCATCGGTATTCTCATTGCGCAGAATCGACAATGGCTCGGCTTGTTACGCATTGCCCATCGACGCCGCGGAAAAAATTCGAAACGACTTCATTCGCTTCGGCGAACCGCGCCACGGCTGGATCGGGATCAACGTCGCCGCCGGCGCCAAAAACCGGCTCGAGGGTTCCACCGCCGAGATGACTGAGATCATGAAAGACACGCCGGCCTTCGGATCGGGCATTCAGCCGGGCGATATTCTTCTTGCAGGTCGGCAAAACCAAAGTCCGCCAGCCCGAGGATGTGATCGACGCCTCATTTTTCATCACCGCGGGAGACACCGTTCCGATCACCGTCCTTCGCGGCAACGAGAAGTTGACCTTCGAAATCGAGTCCGATTTCCATCCCGTTGAGTGTCCGCCTCCCCCAGGCTGCGACGCTCACTCAAGGAAGGGATTCCGCTGCAGATCGACGCCACCCGCCGGACGCCCGAGGGTAGATCTGTAGCCGCTTCGCTGTGCGAAGCGTGAGAGCGGCCTACGTTTGCCCCGCGTCGCCCGCCCGCCTTCGCAGGCTTCGGCGTGGCAGGCAGGGCGACGGCCTACAGAAGCCGCCGAAACTCGGCTTCGTCCAGCACTCGGACGCCGAGCTTCTTCGCCTTCTCCAGTTTGCTTCCGGCTTCCTCGCCCGCGAGCACGAAGCTCGTTTTCTTGCTCACGCTGCCGCTGACTTTTCCGCCCCGCGCCAGAATCATCTCCGCGATTTCATCGCGGGATTGACTGAGCGTTCCGGTGATCACCCAGGTGGTGCCTTTGAAGCCCGGCGCTCCGGCTGCCGGCCTTTTTTTCCTCGGCTTCGAATCGCAATCCGGCCCCTCGCAGTTTCTCGACCAGCGCGAGATTGTGCGGCTCGCGAAAAAAATCGTGGATGCTCTGGCCCACCACTTCGCCCACATCGGGAATCCGCTGCAGCTCCTCGACTGAGCTTTCGCTTGATCGCGTCGAGATTGGGAAAATGATCCGCCAGCGCGCGGGCGGCGCTCACGCCGACGTGCAAGAATTCCCAGTCCGAAAAGGAGCCGCCAGAGCGGCCGCGATTTGCTCCGCTCGATCGCCCCCAGCAAATTGCTCACGCTTTTTTCTCCCATGCGCTCGAGCTCGTTGAGCGCCTCCGGCTTCGAGCGAGTAAATGTCGCCCACGTCGCCGAGCAATTTTTGCTGCACCAACTGATTGATCACGGCTTCGCCCAGTCCTTCGATATCCATCGCGCCGCGCGAAGCGAAATGCTCGATCCGGCGCCGCACTTGCGCCGGGCATTGGCTGTTCACGCAACGCACCGCGACCTGCCCTTCGTCCTTCACGACCGCGCTCCCGCATTCCGGACAATGCTTCGGCATCCGGAATTTTTTCTCGCTGCCGGTTCGCAGATCGGTGCGGACACTGACGACAGCCGGAATCACCTCGCCCGCTTTTTCGATCACCACCGTGTCGCCGATCCGGATGTCTTTTCGCTCGATCTCTTCCTCGTTGTGCAAAGTCGCGCGGGCCACGCGGCTGCCGCCGACCGTCACCGGCTCGAGCGCGGCGACCGGCGTCAACGTCCCGGTCCGGCCGACCTGGATCAAAATATCCAGCAGGCGTGTTTCCACCCGCTCCGCTTCGTATTTGAAGGCGATCGCCCAGCGCGGCGATTTCGCGGTGAATCCGAGAATCTCGCGCTGCGAAAAAGCATCCACCTTCACGACCGCGCCGTCCGTCTGGTAGGCGAAATCGTGCCGGATCCGATCGAGCTCATGAATGGCTTGCAGGATTTCCTCGACCGAATCGGCCAGCCACCAGCGCTCGCTGCCCGGGCAGGCCCAGCTTCTTGAGCAGCGCGAAAAGCTCCGAATGCTTGTCCAGGGTCGCGCCTTCGATCGAGTCCGGTTCCGTAAAAGACAACGCCCAGCGGGCGTTGCGCGGCAATCGCCGGATCGAGCTGTTTCAACGAACCGGCCGCCGCGTTCCGCGGGTTCGCAAATTCCGGGCAGGCCCGCCTGCCTTTCGCTCCGCGTTCAATTTGGCAAAGCCGCCCTTGTCGAGATACGCTTCGCCCCGCACTTCCAGAACGTCGGGGACGTCGCCCTTCAACTGCTTCGGCACCGCGCGGATCGTCCGGATGTTTTGGGTGATGTCGTCGCCGACCGTCCCGTCGCCCCGCGTCGCGGCGTAGCGAAGCTCTCCTTTTTCGTAGAGCAGCGAAACAGCGACGCCATCCACCTTCGGCTCGATCACGACCGGGATTTTCCGGTTCGGCAGAAGCCGCTCCATGCGCCGGTAGAAATCTTTCACCTCTTCTTCCGAATAGGTGTTGTCGAGGCTCAGCATCGGGACGCGATGCGTGATTTGCGCGAACGCCTTCAGCGGTTCGCCGCCGACGCGTTGGGTAGGGGAATCGGGCGCGGCGAGAGTCGGGAAGCGTTTTTCGAGATCGCTCAGTTCGCGGTAAAGCTTGTCGTACTCGCGATCGCTGATGGTCGGCGCGGCTTCCTGGTAATAACGGCGGTTGTGCTCCTCGATCTCGTGACGCAAGCTGCGCGACGCGCTCGGCAGCTTCCTTTTCCTCTAAAGCCATGACGCATAATAAGCTCCAAGGAGCGGCGATTTGAAATCGCCGTTTTTATTCAGGTCGGCGGTTTGGAAACCGCCGCTCCTTGAGTTAAGCATTAGCCAACTGTGAGCGAACGCATCCTCGGCGTGGAAGGCGGCGGCACCAAAACATCGTGGGTCCTGGTCGAGCACGACGCGGACGCCTTTCGCGTGATCGATCAGGGCAAGCTGCCTCCTTCGAATTTTCGCCTCACCTCGCCGGAGCGATTGCGCGCGATCTTTCAGCAGATGCCGGCCGAGGCCGATCGCGTCGGGATGTTTCTCGCCGGCTGCGCGACGGAGGACGACCGCCGGCTTTTGGCGGAACTTTCGCGCGGAAGTTTGGAGCACGGCGAAGATCGCGGTGGGGAGCGACCGCGATTCCGGCCTGGCCGCCGCGCTTGGGCAAGGCGGATGGAATCGCCGTCAACGCCGGCACCGGTGCCTCCGTGACCGGCCGCCGCGGCGAACGCATCGAAAAGGCGGGCGGGTGGGGGCATATCCTGGGCGACGCCGGCGGCGGTTATTTTCTCTCGCTCCAGGCGCTGCGATTCATTTTGCGCGAATACGATTTGCACCGGGGAGAAGCGCAGTTCACCGCCAGCATCCTGCGCGCGCTCGCGCTGAACAGCCGCGACGACCTGGTCCGCTGGGCGCAGACGGCGGACAAACTGGAGGTGGCGAGTTTGGCGCCCGTCGTTTTTGAGGCGGCCACCAACGGAGACGAGCACGTCATGAAAATCGTCGAGGATGGCGCGGGCGTGCTGAGTGAATACACGGCCGCGGTGGCGACGCGGCTCGGGTTGCTCGCGCCCAAGGTGATTCTTTTGGGCGGCCTGTTCCAGCGGGATGGGGTTTACGTCCATGCGTTCAAGCGGAAGCTGAAAAAGAATCTCTCGGACGCGCGGGTCGCGATGAGCGAGCAATCGCCCGAGCTGGGCGCGGCCTGGCTGGCGGCGGAAATGGAGGAGAAGCCGGTCTTCTCCGTGGAGACGCGCGGCGCCGAAGTGGAAAACCTGGCGCGAGCCCTGACCGAGCAACGCAATCCGCGCTCGGAAAAATTGGAGGAACTGAGCGCGCAGGAATTGGTCGAGCTTTTCGTGGAGGAAGAAAAATTCGTCCAGGAAGCGTTGCGCAAAGGAGACGGCGTCGCTGGCCCGCGCGATCGAGATGGCGGCGAAAGCTTTGCGCAAAGGGGGCCGCCTGTTTTACGTCGGTGCGGGGACGAGCGGACGGCTGGGGGTGCTCGATGCCAGCGAGATTCCGCCGACTTTCGGCGCTTCGCCGGGAATTGGTGCAGGGAATCATGGCGGGCGGAGCGAGCGCCTTGCATCGCAGCGTCGAGGGCGCCGAGGACGAACCGGGCGGCGGCGCGCTCGCGATCGATGAGCGAGGTGTGACCGGCGCGGATATTGTCTGTGGGCTCAGCGCGAGCGGCCGGACTCCTTTTGTTCTGGGCGCGCTGGCGGAGGCGAAAAACGCGGCGCGCAAACGATCTTGCTCACCTGCAATCCGGCGAGAACTCGAGCCGAAGCGTTCGACCTCGAAATCGATCTGGCGACAGGACCCGAGCTGCTGACTGGCTCCACGCGCTTAAAGGCCGGGACGGCGACCAAGGTCGCGCTGAACATCATCAGCACCGGCACGATGGTTGCGCTCGGCAAAGTGCGCGGGAACCTGATGATCGACCTGGCGATTTCCAACACCAAATTGCGCGATCGCGCCGCGCGTCTCGTCGCCGAGATTGGCGAAGTGCGACTACGCCGAAGCCGTCGAGCGTCTGCAACGCACGATTGGAATCTGCGCGCGGCGCTGCGAGAAACTGGAGACGGCTGCTCCCGCAGTCGCGGACCGTTGAGCGAGCTAGCGAGTCGCCTCCGGCACGAGGGCGTGCCGGCTCCAGACGCGCTCTAGCGCTTAGCTACGCTCGGCGTCCGCTTCTGCTTGCGATGCTTCGCCACCGTCGGTTGCTCTTGCGCTTCTGACTGCTGGGCCACGCCTGCGCGATGGTGTGACGATGACGAACGACCGTCTCCGTCGCCTTGCTGTCATCCGATTCGTAATGATCGCGCAGGCGCCGCGCCGATCATAGAAATGTTCGCCGACCTGATAACGCGCGAAGACCTCGGGCGTGACCAGTCGGGAGCAGACCTTCCCGCTCGAATAGCGCAGCACAAAACTGTAGATGCCGGCTTCCCGCGCCGTCCAATATTCGCGCGGCGGAACCAGGATCGGCCGCCGCGACGTCCCGGTCGGCCCGCGAAAAATAAACGAATGAATGCCCTGGCATTCGAACACCTCGACGTACGGCAACTGCCGGGACCTCTTTTCCATGACGACCGCGGCGGACGCGCCTCCCGCGAACGCTGTTAACAAAACGAAACCGGCAAGGAATCTGGTGCGCATAATGAGATGGTTGAACGACAGGGGCGTTCTAGTCTTTTCGACTGCAAGCCGCCAGTAATTTGTTTCGCTGCCGGCCTGCCGGCCGGTGTCTCCCGAAAATGCCGCGCGGATTTTAAAAATCTTTAAGCGCACCCGCGGCTCCGCGCACGAAGCAAAAGAAACCAACTCAAAAGGAAAACATATGCTCTGGACTATCTTCGTCGTTCTCTTGATTCTCTGGCTCCTCGGTTTCATCGGTCAGTTCGGCGGCGCGCTGATCCATTTGCTGCTGGTCATCGCGGTGGTCGTCCTGATCATCAATCTGATCTCAGGCCGCCGGTCGCTCTAGCTGCTCTCACTCAGTGAAGCCCGCTGGAATTGTCGGGATCATCCTGATCGCGATCGGCATCATCGCCCTCGCCTACGGAGGCTTTAGCTACACCAAGCGCGAGAAGATTATCGATGCCGGCCCGCTCCAGGTGAGCGCCGACCGCGAGAAGACGGTGCCGTTCCCGCCGATCCTCGGCGGCATCTGCCTCGTCGGTGGCATCGTTCTCGTGCTGGTCGGGAACAAGAAGGCGTAGGCGGCAACGACACTCTCGGTAGGGCGAGACTCTGTCGAGCCATCGTGTTTCAACTGCGCGGCTCGACGGAGTCTCGCCCTACCAATCATCTTTTCTTCGCGCGCGCGGGCTGATTGAATACCGCCGATGCGCGCGGACCGCTCGGGAATTCGGTGGCTTCGCGCCGAGCTTCCGGAGTTGGTGTCGACCGGAGTTCTCACCCCCGAGGCCGCTGAAGCACTCGAGCGCCATTACGCGGACCAGCTCCCGGAAGAACCTCGCCGGCTCGGCTTCATCCTTTCGGCCATCCTCGGTTCCCTGCTGGTCGGCGCCGGGATCATCCTTCTCGTCGCCCATAATTGGGATTTTCTCAGCCGGCCCATCCGTTGTGCGATCGCCTTCACGCCCCTGGTTCTGAGCCAGGCGCTCGCCATTTTTGTCCTGATCCGCCGGAGCGAGTCAGCGCCATGGCGAGAGAGCGCCGCGATCCTGAACGTCGCCGCGATCGGAACCGCCATCGCGCTCGTCAGCCAGACCTACCAAATCCAGGGTGATTTCGCGCGGTTTATCCTCGTCTGGATGCTGCTGGCTATCCCGGTGGTTTACCTGCTGCGCACGAGCTGCCGGCCTCTCCGCTTATTTCATTGGGACGATGGTCTGGGTTCTCTCTTCCAAGACCGGCGACCTCTTTGGCGTGAGACCGAACGATCTCTGGGTTTGGCCGCTCATTTTTCTGGGCCTGCCCGCTTTCATCGACTTGCTGCGGCGAAATCGAAACGGGTTCGGGACGCTGCTCGCCGCGGCCTCGCTCGCGCTCGCGGCCGCTTTTGCGCTCGGAGCCACCGACTCGTTGGGCGCTCAATCATTCTGGCGTTGCGCGTTCGCCGCCTTTTGGAGCGTGGTTTACCTGGCCGGCGTCGGCTACTTCAAGGATTGGCGGCCGACCGCGCGCTCATCCTTTCGTGGCGATCGGCTGGATCGGCATCCTTTCCCTGACGATTTTTCTCAGCTTCAAGGATAGCTGGCGCACGAACCAATGGCAGACCGCCGTCGACGCCACCGCGAGACATTATCCGGACGCGCTGGCTGTCGGGATTCAAATCGCGTGGGTGCTCGCTGCTCTTCTTCTGGGCGCTTACACTTTTTGGAAAGAATTTCGCGATCGCGTGAATCTCGCGCCGGCCCTTCTCGCCCCGGTGGTGCTGGTCGCCTGGGGGATCGCCAAGCAAACCAGGAATCCGCTGCTCCCTTCCCTGCTGCTGAATTTATTCGGGCTCGGGCTCGGTCTCTTCACCTTGATTCGGGGAGTGCGTTCCGGCCGAATTTTCGAAGCCAATCTCGGCATGCTCGTCATCGCCGCGCTTGCCCTGGCGCGATTTTTCGACAGCGACTTCGAGTTCGTCGTCCGCGGAATCGCCTTTATCGCCATCGGGCTCGGCTTTCTTGTGACGAACCTGGTCGTATTCAAACGGAGGGCGCGCGCGTGAAATATTGGCGCCTCATTGTTTTTGCCCTGGTCGCATGCGCGCAAATCGCCGTGCCTGCCTCCCTGATCTGGAAACGGGAGCAAACCTTGCGGAAGGGCCAGCGTCTGGAAATTCCGCACCGCGCCGGTCGATCCGGTCGATGCGTTCCGCGGCCGTTACGTCGCATTGGAGTTCGAGGCGGAAACGCAGCAGATCTCGCCGCCGCCGAACGCCGAGTACGGCCAAACGGTCTTCGTGACTCTGCGACCAGACGCCGAAGGATTCGCCGCAGATCGACCAGGTTCTTCCGATCGCCTCCGCCGGACGACGACTTCATGCAAGCGCGACTGCACGGCACCACTGTCTCACTGCCATTCGACAAATATTGGGTGACCGAGCGCGATGCTCCCGCCGCCGAAGCGGCCTATCGCGGCGCAGAGCTCACGCGAAAAGCGAAACGCTTTCGTCACGGTGCGCGTCTTCAAAGGCGACGCCGCGCTCGAGCAGCTTTATCTGGATGGCTTGCCGCTCGGCGAATATCTGCGGGCGAACGCGCCGAAGTAGTTCGGTTCTGTAGCCGTCGACTCTGTCGAGCCGAACGCGGCGGTTCGACACGCCAGAGCTCGACAGAGTCTCGCCCTACCAAAGCGGCAGGCTCAGCGACGACCTAGTTCCCCGCCTTCAGCACCGCGAACGTCTTGCTGCCTTTGCGATCGAGATAAAGCAGCACGCCTTTGCGCGGATCGGCCTTGTTCAGCGCTTCGCGGAACGACGCCACGTTCGTGATCTTCTTGCCGTCCACTTCCGTGATCACGTCTTCGCGTTGAATGTCCTGCGCCGCGGCCAGGCTGTTGTCCGCCACGTCAGTCACGATCACGCCCTGGTCGACGCTGAGTTTCAAGCGCGCGGCGACTTCCTTGGTCAGCTCCTGCACCTGGAGGCCGAACTTGTTCGTGTCTTCCGGCTTGGGCGGCGCCGGCGGGTTGATCTCGTTCGACGCGCGCGAGATGTCGCCCGGCAATTCGCCGGTCGTGACCGGAATCTTCATCGTCTGGCCTTTCCGCCAAACCGTCAGCTCGACGTTTTGCCCGATCTTCTTCTTCAGGATCTCGCGCTGAAGCTGCGTGTCGGTGGTCACGGCCGCGCCATCGACCTGCGTGATGACGTCGAACGGCCGCAGGTCGCTTTTGTAAGCCGGGCGCGTCGGCCTCGATCGTCCGCACCACCACTCCTTTGTCGAGGCCTTTGAACAAATCGCGGATCGACGGATCGTCGCCCAACGATTCAATGCGGATGCCGAGCCAGGGCCGCAGGATCTTGTTCCCGGCGATGAGCTGAAGGCCGATCTCGTTCGTCAGGTTGCTCGGGATCGCGAAGCCGAGGCCGCGGTTCAATCCGTTGATGAGCGTGTTCATGCCGACCACTTTCCCGTCGATGTCGCAAAGCGGTCCGCCGCTGTTGCCGGGATTGATCGACGCGTCGGTCTGCAAATAATCCGAGATCGAGTAGCCGCCGCTCGAGAGCAGTTTGCTGCGGCCTTTCCCGCTGATCACGCCGTAGGTGAAAGTGTAATCGAGCTTGAACGGCGCGCCGATCGCAAAGGCGAACTGGCCCACGCGGACCGCGTCGCTGTCGGCAAACTGCGCGACCGGCAGATTCGTCGCCTCGATCTTGATCACGGCGATGTCGGTCTTCTCGTCGGTGCCGACGATCTTCGCCTGAAATTCGCGTCCGTCCTTCAGCTTCACGTCCACCCGGTCCGCCCCTTCGAGCACGTGATAGTTGGTGTAGATGAATCCGTCCGCGCGCACGATGAATCCGGAGCCTTCGCTTTGGATCGGCTGGTTCGAGCGCGGACCGCGGCGCGGGGCGTTGTCGTCCTGGGGTCCCTGGAAAAAGAGATCGTCGAGCGAGGAGTTGTCGCTGGCGTCGTTCTTTTTCGTGACTTCGATGATGACCACGCAGGGCGCGACGATTTCGAAGACTTTCGTGAACGCGCTGTTGAGCTGGTGGACGACGTCCTTGCCGGCATCTGCCGCGGCTGGCGGCACGGTCGAGGTCGGGCCGGTTTCCGGCTGGGCGAGGGGCGGGGCGGCCAGCAGAGTAGAGGTGGCAAAGGCGAGGGCGAGGATGACAAGGGACGGTGCGCATGGCTTCGAGATTGGACAGGGAGTCTACGGCGGCTGTTCAATTGGCAATAGGGCGGAATTCACCTCTCGCTCGTAATCGTGCTCCTGCTCGTGCTCGTGATCGAAACGCTGCTCAAACCGAGCACGAGCAGGAGCAGGAGCACGATTACGAGTAACAAGAGCCAGGTGCTGCGCACCGCGAGGTGCCCACATTGACACGATTGTTAAGGCCCTTAACGTTTTCGTCCACCAACACAAAATGCTTACTCTTGCCCCTGGCAAAATGGATGGAAAAGAGTTCGTCTCGCATACGCCGGGCTATTGGCCCGACGTTCCCGCGGAGCTCTGGAACGATTGGAAATGGCAGCTGAAAAACCGGGTCACCTCGCTGGCCCAGCTCGAACAGCACCTGGAGCTTTCGAATGAAGAACGCAGCGGCGTTCTGCTCTCCGGGACCAAGCTCGCTCTCGCCGTCACGCCTCATTTTTTCAACCTGATCGAGAAGGACAATCCGGATTGCCCGATCCGCCGGCAGGTCATTCCGCGGATCGAGGAAACCTGGACGTCGCCTTACGATATGGCGGACCCGTGCGGTGAAGATTCGCACATGCCGGTGCCGGGCCTGGTGCATCGTTATCCCGATCGCGTCCTCTTTCTCGTGACCGACCGTTGCGCGAGCTACTGCCGCTATTGCACGCGGAGCCGCGTCGTCAGCGGCGTCGGCGAACAGGAACTGCACACCGATTTCGAGGAAGCGTTCCGTTATCTCGAAGAACACACCGAAATTCGCGACGTGCTTCTTTCCGGCGGCGACGCCCTGCATCTTCAGCGACGACAAGCTGGAGAGAATCCTGAGCCGTCTGCGCGCGATCCCGCACATCGAGTTTCTCCGCATCGGCACGCGCGTTCCGATTTTCCTGCCGCAACGCATCACGCCCGGAGCTTTGCGCGATGCTCCAGAAATATCATCCGCTCTGGATGAGCGTGCACGCCAATCATCCCCGCGAGCTGACCGTGGAAGTGAAAGCACGCGCTCGAGCGTCTCGCCAATCACGGCATCCCGCTCGGAAACCAAAGCGTGCTGCTCGCCGGCGTGAACGACAACGTCGAGACGATGAAGACGCTCGTGCAAAAGCTCCTGATGTGCCGCGTCCGGCCGTACTACATATACCAGTGCGACCTGATCACCGGCTCGTCGCACCTGCGCTCGTCGGTCGCGAAAGGGATGGAGATCATCGAAGGCTTGCGCGGCCACACGACCGGTTACGCGGTCCCGCAGTTCGTCATCGATGCTCCCGGCGGCGGCGGCAAGGTGCCGATCAATCCCGGCTACGTTCTCTATCACGACAACGAGAAGATCGTGATCCGCAACTACGAAGGCAAAATCTTCGAATATCCCGAGACCGGCGGCGACCAGACCGTGCAGTTCGCGCCGCAGCGCGAGTATCACGACGAGTATCTGTACTCGTAGCGACAACATGCGTGTCATCCCGAGCCGCGCAGACGGCGAGGGACCTCCCGGTCGGTCAGCGATCACCCAAGATAGATAACGGGAGGTCGATTGTCGCGCGGCGGCGACGCGGAAGCGTTCATTGCGTAACTCTCCCTCGACTGAGAGGTCCCTCGCCGTCTTCGCGGCTCGGGATGACCGCAGCTCGTTACGGTTTCGCTTCGTAAACGATTTCGCCGCCGATCACCGTCATCGCGCAGGTCGTCTTCAGGATTTCTGGCTCGGGGATTTTCATGATGTCTTTGGTGAGGACGGTGAGGTCGGCCAGCTTGCCGACTTCGATGGAGCCTTTGTCTTTTTCTTCGAACGCGGCGTAGGCCGCGGCGACGTCGTAAACATCTTCAAGCGCCTGCTCGCGCGAAACGGCCTGTTCGGGATGCCAGCCATCCAGCGATTCGCCTTTGATGCTTTTGCGCGTCACGGCGGCGTAGAACTCGATCATCGGTTCGCCGCGCTCGACCGGCGCGTCCGATCCCCCCGCGATGATCGCGCCGGACTTCAGAAAACTCTGCCAGGCGTAGGCGCCGGAGAGGCGTTCTTTGCCCAGCCGGCTCGGCGCGAAGAACAGATCGCTGATGGCGTGGGAAGGTTGCATCGACGCGATGACGCCGAGCTTGGCGAAGCGCGGAATGTCCTGCGCGGTCACGATCTGGGCATGCTCCACCCGCCAGCGCGGGTCCCGGATTTTCCGCTCGCTCGGGCGGGACCGTCTTCATCGCTTTCTCATATAGATCCAGGATCACGCGGTTGGCGCGGTCGCCAATGGCGTGCGTCTCGATTTGAACGCCGCGCCGCAACGCCTCTTCGAAGATCGGCTGCAATTCCTCTTCCTTCTGGGTGAGGAACCCGGAGGTCTCGGGCGCGTCTGCGTAAGGCTCGAGGAGCGCGGCGCCGCGCGACCCGAGCGCGCCATCGAATGGGACCTTGAGCGTGCGGAGTGTGTAACGGTGATCGAATTGATTCACCGAAATGCCTTCCCGCAAAAGCTGGGTCGCCGCCGGTCCAGGAGCGTAGACCGCGTTGTAAACCCGAAGCTTCACCTGGCCCGCCTCAAACGCCTGCCGCATCGGCGCGAGATCCTCGAGATTGCCGCCGGCGTTTTGGATTTGGCACCAGCCCAGTTCGACTTCCCGCTTCGCCCCGCGCACGAATGCCTCGCGCCGTTCCGCCTCGCTCGGCTTCGGGATGTGCTGAGCTGACCAGCGCCTGCGCCTTGTCGATCAGCATCCCAGTGGGCTCGCCGCTTTGTTTGTCCTTCAAGATTTCGCCGCCAAAAGGAGCCGGCGTGTTCTTGTCGATGCCGGCGATTTTCAGCGCCGCGCTGTTCGCGATCGCGGCATGCCCATCGGCGCGCGTGAGAAAGACCGGATTGTCCGGCGCGATCTTGTCCAGGTCCTGGCGCGTCGGAAATTGCGGTGGCTTCCAGAAAGTCTCGATCCAGCCTCGCCCGGTGATCCATTTGCCGCGCTCGGTTTTCGTCACGCGTTCTTTCACTTTGGCCAGGAACGCCTCGAGCGTGTTGGTCCCTTCGAGATTCAGGTTCATCTCGCGCTCGCCGATCCCGAAAATGTGACAATGCGAATCGGTCAATCCCGGCACGACCGTCTTCCCCGCCAGATCGACGGTTTTTGTTTCCGCGGATCTGATATTTTTTCGCGTCCGCGTTTGAGCCGACGAAAACAATGCGCGCATCCTGCACCGCGATCGCCTCAGCCCGCGGCTGGCGCTCATTCATCGTGTAGATGTTGCCGTTGATGAAAACAGTTTGCGCCTTTGGCGGTTCCGCTGCGGCGGAAAGCGCGCTGCTGACGGCAAGAGAAAGAACGAGAGCGCGAATTTTCATCCGGCCATCATCGCCAGTCGGCGGCGCGAGGTCGAGCGCGCTGCGCTTCGACGCGAAAAGTGTGAATAGTTTTTTTGATTTATCCATTTTGCTTATTGAATGCTTTTCCGTAATGGAAAGAATTGTGAGGGCGATTTTTCGAGGGAAAAAACGAATGGGAAAACAAATTTCTTTGCCAAGAGCGAGGCCGATTTATAGAGTTGCCGCCTCTTTCTGGACTCGCCGCGATCAACCTTAAATTCACCGACCTCTGAGCGCCGCACATCCTAACCACAACTCTGCGCCGTTTTTAACTTGGCGGCTGTGCGTCCCCGGAAGCACAGTTCGCTAAGCGTTTATGGCGAATTTTTTTCCACGCTGGACGAACTGGCTGCCGCTGAAAATCGCGATCTGCGGCATCGTCATCGTCTGCGGGTTGACCGCCGGGACCTGGTATTACATCACGCCGAAATACACCCGCGTCGGTTATGCGCCGATCCAGCCGGTGCCGTTCCCGCACGATGTCCACGTGGCGCAGCTCGGGATGGATTGCCGTTACTGCCACAATTTCGTCGACGTGGCGGCGCATTCGAATCTGCCGAACACGCAAACCTGCATGTCCTGTCACGAGCAGGTGCAGAAGGAAAATCCGAAGCTCGAGCCGGTGCGGGCGAGCTGGAAAACCGGGCAGCCGGTCGAGTGGGTCCAGATCCATCGCACGCCTGATTACGTTTATTACAATCACGCCGCGCACGTGAACCGCGGCATCAGTTGCCAGAGCTGCCACGGCCAGGTGAACCAGATGGCCGGTGGTGCAACACGACAGGCCCCACAGCATGGCCTGGTGCCTCGAGTGCCATCGGCATCCGGAAAATTTCCTGCGGCCGGAAACGCAGATCACGAATCTCGATTGGAAACCGGAATTGGGAAAAACCGGCCGATTTTGTCGCGAAATATGGCCAGCCGAAAGGCGAGACGGATGATTGGTCGAAGAAAGAAAAGCTGACGCAACAGGAGATCGGCCGAACACTGAAAGAGCGTTGGAACATTCAGCCGCCGCTCAACTGCCAGGGGTGCCACCGATGAAACGAATCTTCGAGCATCCACCTGAAGAGCAAACCGGGAAGCGCTACTGGCGCAGCCTGGGCGAGCTGAGCGACACGCCGGAATTTCGCGGCTGGCTCGAGCGCGAGTTCCCCGGCGGCGCGGCCCAGTTGGAAGGGCGACGAATGGTCGCGGCGCGGCTTCCTGAAATTAATGGGCGCCTCCATGGCGCTCGCCGGGTTTGGTCTCACGAGCTGCCGCCGGCCCGAAGCGCATCTGGTTCCATTCACCAAAAGCGTGGAGTGGGCGATTCCGGGCAAAGTCGCTCTTCTACGCCACCGCGATGCCGCGCCGGACCGGCGCCCTGCCGCTCGTCGTCACGACGCACGATGGCCGGCCGACCAAGATCGACGGCAACCCGCTCCATCCTGCCAGCGGCGGCGCGACCGATGTTTTTGCTCAGGCTTCCATTCTCGACCTCTATGATCCCGCGCGTTCCAAGCGCTTCGTCGAGAAAGGCGAGAAGGATGAGAAGGGGAAGAAGGTCGAGAATTTCGAGCGGCGCGATCGCGCCTACTTCGAGAATTACCTGGCGGAGCTTCGCACCAAGATCGCCGCGGACGGCGGCGCAGGCCTGGCGTTTCTGGTGGAAGAAGTGCATTCGCCCACGCGGGAACGTTTGCGCGCCGAGCTGCTGAAGGTTTACCCGAGGATGCGCTGGTGCGTTTACGATCCGCTTCTTACCGAAGCGCAGAGTTTCGCCACGCAGCTCAGCTTCGGCGATAACGCCCGGCTCATCCCGCGTTTCGAGCGCGCTGATGTGGTCCTCGCGCTCGACAGCGATTTCCTCGATTGCGGCGAAGGCGACCTGGCGGGCATCCGCGCCTTCTCTTCGCGGCGCCGGGTTAGCGCCGCCAAGGACTCGATGAACCGGCTCTATGTCGTGGAGAATCGTTTCACGCTCACCGGCGCAATGGCCGATCATCGGCTGCGTTGTCCGGCCAGCCAGATTCCAGCTTTCACGCGCGCGCTGGCCGGCAAGATCGCGGTCGCGACCAAAGACCAGGGCCTCGCTTCGACGATTGCGACGCTGACCGAGCCGGCGAACGCGATGAAGTTCGACGAGCAATGGCTGACCGAATGCGCGAACGATCTCATGGCGAAACCGGGCGCGAGCCTGGTGCTGGCCGGCTCGCATCAACCGGTCGTGGTGCAGTTGATGGCTTACGCGATCAATGCGGCGCTCAAGAATGTGGGGGCGACGTTGATCGTCCGCGAGTTCACGCGCGCGCCCCGCACGAACAGCATTCTCCAGCTCGCCGGCGAGATGAATGCGGGCCGGATCAAACAGCTTTTCATCTTCGGCGGCGATCCGGTTTACAACGCGCCCAAAGGCTTGACCATCGATCGAGAAAGCCACGCGCCCGTCGATTGGCCCGAACTGCAAAAGAAAGTGCCGGATGTCGTGCGCCTTGGGTATTACGAAGACGCGACCTCGGAGCTGAGCCGCTGGCATGTGCCGGCCGCGCATTATCTCGAAACCTGGGGTGACGCGCTCACCGCGGACGGCGCCTATCTCGCAGTCCAGCCGATGATTCTTCCGCTCTTCGGCGGGATGTCGGAGATCGAGCTGATGAATGCTTTGCTCGGTCGGCCCGAAAGTCGAAGGGCCGGAACTGGTGCAGGAAACATTTCGCGCCAGCGCTCCTCCGGGGGATTTCCAGGCGGCCTGGTCGCAACTTGTTGCGCGACGGTTTTGCTTCGCATGTCGCGCTCAAGGAGAAGCCGCCGACGTTCAACGCGAACAATGCCGGCGGCGTCGCTCACACGCTTTGGGCCACCGCCGCCAAATCCGACGCTCGACGCTCCGGAGATCGTCCTGACGCGCAGCTATGCGATGGACGACGGCCGTTACATCAACAACGGCTGGCTCCAGGAATTGCCCGACCCGGTCACGAAGCTGACGTGGGACAACGCGGCGTTGATGAGTCCGGTGCTGGCCAAGCATCTCGGCGTGGAGACCGGCGACCTGATCAACATCGCCGTCACGGAAACGACGAAGGACGCCAACAAGAAGCCGATGCGGCGTGAGCTGGTCATCGCGGCTCTGATTTCACCCGGGCACGCGGACAACTCGATCTCGATTTCTCTCGGCTACGGCCGCAAGAAGACCGGGCCCGTCGGCGAAGAAGCGGGCTTCAACGGCTTTCTGCTGCGGACCAGCTCCAACCCGCATTACATCGCGGTGGACGGCAAGACGATCGAGGCGATTACCGTCACCACCTCGCCGACGCCGCAAGCCGACGGGAACTCCGTCCACCATCCCGCGACTCCGACGTCCGACGGCCGCCGAAAGCAGCTGCACACCCTCGGCAAATACGCGCTGGCGATCACGCAGGACCACTGGAGCATCGAAGGGCGCGGACTCGTTCGCGAGGCGAGCATCGAGAAGTATCGCGAAGACCCCGAGTTCGTGAAGAAGATCGCGGGCGACGACCACCTGCCGCCGAAGCTGCCGTCTCTTTACAGCCATCCGCCGCTCGACAGCCGAGCAGCAATGGGGCATGAGCGTGGACCTGAACGTCTGCACCGGTTGCAGCGCCTGCATCGTGGCCTGCCAGAGCGAGAACAACATCCCGATCGTCGGCAAACTCCAGGTGAGCCACGGCCGCGCGATGCACTGGCTGCGGCTCGATCGTTATTACGCGAGCGCGAAAGACGTTCAACCAGGACCGGGGCGAATATCCGGAAGAACCCCGAGATGGTGCACGAACCGATGATGTGCCAGCACTGCGAGAACGCGCCGTGCGAAACCGTTTGTCCGGTGAACGCCACCGTCCACAGCGAGGACGGCCTCAACGTCATGGCCTACAACCGCTGCATCGGCACCCGGTATTGCGCGAACAACTGTCCCTTCAAGGTGCGCCGCTTTAATTATTTCGATTACAACCAGCGTCCGATCGGGAAGAAGAAGATCGGGCCGATCACGGTTTCCAGGAATACCTCGGGCCGCTCACGGAAAAAGGCGCGCCGGACACGGTGAAGCTCCAGAAGAATCCGAACGTCACCGTCCGCATGCGCGGCGTCATGGAGAAATGCACCTATTGCGTGCAGCGGATCGAAGAGGCGAAGATCGCCGCGAAAGTGCGGGCCGGCGCGTCGGACAAGACGCTCATTCCGCGGGATTCGTTCACGAGCGCGTGCGCCCAAGCCTGCCCGACGGAGGCGATCGTTTTCGGCGACGTGAAAGATCCCGAGAGCCGCGTTTCGAAAATGAAAATGCAGGACCGGAACTACCGGCTGCTCGAATATTTGAATGTGAAGCACGCGCACCAGCTACCTGGCGCGGATTCGGAACCCAAATCCGAAAATGCCCGACGCCCATCAAGATCGGCGTGGCGAGTCTGGATCATCATGGCCCGACCCACGCCGAGTCTTCGCACGCGCCGAAGGGCCAACACGATTTCAACCAGCACCAGCACCACGAGGCAACGCCGACGCCGGCCGCGCACGATCATAGCCATCATGATCACGCCGCGCCCGCCGCATCGCCGTCGCCCTCAGCCACACCGGAGCATCAACATTGATGAAGGATTGCAGATTGCAGATTTCAGATTTCAGATTGCCGGCTGAATCGCTTGCGCAATCTGCAATCTACAATCTGCAATCGACAATTTTTTAACCATGGACGGCGCCACCACAGCTCCAAACGTGATTGCGGGCGAAGCATCGTCTTCGGTCGAGAAGCCGCTCGCCCATGTGCCGCTGGTCCTGAACAAGCGCAACTTTCAGCTGGATCACGGAGCGCATCTCGGGCGTGGTCGAACAGCCGGCCCCACGCTGGTGGTGGGTCACGTTCGCGATCACCTCCATGGTCGCGATGTTCGGCCTCTTTTGCCTCGGCTACCAAATCTCCACGGGCGTCGGCACCTGGGGATTGAATCATCCGGTCGGCTGGGCGTGGGACATCACGAACTTCGTGTTCTGGATCGGTATCGGACACGCCGGCACCCTCATTTCCGCCATCCTCTTCCTGCTCCGGCAAAAATGGCGCACCTCGATCAATCGCGCGGCCGAAGCGATGACGCTCTTCGCCGTTATCTGCGCCGCCATTTTCCCGGGCGTCCACGTCGGCCGTGTCTGGATGGCGTGGTTCCTCGCGCCGTTGCCGAACAATTACGGCATCTGGCCGAACTTCCGCAGCCCGCTTCTCTGGGACGTTTTTGCGGTCTCGACCTATTTCACGGTCTCGGTCCTCTTCTGGTACACCGGCCTGATCCCTGATCTCGCGACGTTACGCGACCGCGCGACGACCAAGGTGAAGAAATTGCTCTTTGGAATTTTCGCGGTCGGCTGGCGCGGCTCGAACCGCAACTGGCGCCATTACGAAATGGCCTATCTCCTCCTGGCCGGCCTTTCCACGCCGCTCGTGCTCTCGGTGCACAGCGTCGTTTCCTTCGACTTCGCCACCTCCATCATCCCGACATGGCACACCACGATTTTCCCGCCTTACTTCGTCGCGGGCGCGATCTTCGGCGGATTCGCCATGGTGCTGACGCTGATGATTCCGGCGCGCGCGATTTTCAAGCTGCACGACATCATCACGCCGCAGCACGTCGACAAGATGGCGAAGATCATTTTGCTCACCGGCATGATCGTTTCCTACGCCTACGCGATGGAATTTTTCGTCGCCTGGTATAGCGGCAACCAATACGAGAAGTACGCGTTCTATAACCGCATCCTCGGTCCCTACTGGTGGTACTGGTGGGTGGGCATGCTGTTCTGCAACGCGCTGACGCCGCAGCTCTTCTGGTTCAAGCGGTTCCGCGATAACATTTACGTCGTCTATTTCGTCTGCATGTGCGTGAACGCCGGCATGTGGTTCGAGCGCTTCATCATCATCGTGGGCGGCTTGCATCGCGACTTCCTGCCCTCCTCGTGGGGAATGTTTTATCCAACGTGGGTCGATATCTGGACGTTCATCGGCACGTTCGGGATCTTCCTCTCGCTCTTCCTGCTTTTCATTCGCTACCTGCCGATGATCGCCATGTCGGAAGTGAAGATCGTCCTGCCTGAGGCCGATCCGCATCATCACGCGTACGGCGGCATGATCATCATCCCGTCGCGCGCGCGGCTGGAAAGGAGCGCACTTGAGAACGCCCTCCGGAAACAAGGTCTACGGAATGGGCGCGGAATTTCCGAGCGCCGCCGCGCTTTATGAAGCGGCGAAGCGGGTGCGCGATGCGGGTTTCAAGAAATGGGATGTGCATTCGCCGTTCCCGATCCACGGCATGGACGACGCGATGGGCCTCGGCAAATCGTGGCTCAGCGCCGCTGTCCTGGGCGGCGGGATCACCGGATTGCTCACCGCCTGCCTGCTGACCTTTGGCCCTTCCTGGTTCATTTATCCGCTCGTCGTCCATGGCAAACCGGTCGACTGGCGCACGGTGCCCGCCTTTTTCCCGATCATGTTCGAGCTCACGGTTCTCTTCGCCGCTTTCAGCGCGTTTTTCGCGATGCTGATCATGAACGGCCTGCCGCGCTGGTATCACCCGGTCTTTAACTGGCGGCGGTTCAGCCGCGCGACCAACGACGGCTTTTTCCTCATCATCGAGGCGCGCGATCCGCGCTTCACCGAACTCGAAGCGCGCGAGCTTTTGGAGCAAAGCGGCGGCCAGCACGTGACGATCATCCACGAAGATTAAATTATGCTCCGGGGCTTCTTTCTCATTTTTCTGCTGATCGGGATCGCGATTGTCGCGGTCTTCGGTTTCCGCGGACAGACGAGCACCGGCTCGCCGATCGAAGTTTTCCCGGACATGGTGCGGCAGATGAAAGTGCGGGCCCAGGCGCCGCTCGGATTTTTCGCCGATGGCCGCGGCTCGCGCGTGCCCGTCGCGGGGACAGTGCCGCTCGGCTACGAAATGCCGAAGCCCGGCAGCGAGGCGACGCCCGGCGCCGTGCCGGTCCCCGGCGAGATGAACGCTCAACCGAATCTCGGTTTCACCAGCGGCACCGATTATTTCAACACCGGAAAGATGGGCGCGAATTGGGGCACCGGTTTCCCGATGCAGGTCGACGGCGCATGATGGAGCGGGGGAAACAGCGCTTCGATATCAATTGCGCCATTTGCCACGGGCCGACTCGCCGCGGGCGATGGAATCACCAAGCAGTACGGCATGGCCACCATCGTCACTTTGCAGGACGAGCGGATCCGCAAAATGTCGGACGGCGAAATTTTCAACACGATCACGCACGGCAAGAACACGATGATGGCTTACGGGCCCAGCATCACGGTGAGCGATCGCTGGGCGATCATCGCTTATCTGCGCGCGTTGCAGCGAAGCCAGAACGCGACCGAAGCCGACGTGCCGCCGGACCATCGCGCGGAGCTGGATAAACCGGCCGAAGCACCACCTGCACCTGCCCCGGAGGAGGCCAAGAAATGAGCGAGCGATCTGACGTCGTGCCAACTCCGGAAGGCGAATACGTGGAGACCAACCGGTTTTCCGCGATGTCGTTCCTGCTTCGCCATCCTGGCCCTGGTCGGTCTTGGCCTCAGCGTGGTGGGCGCCTTCGTCGCGCCGCAGTCAATTCAGCCATTCGTGGCTTTTCGCTTTCGCCTTTTATTTCACCCTGCTCGCCGGCTGCTTCTTCTGGGTCGTCGTCCACCATGCGACCGATGCGGAATGGTCCGTCGTCGTCCGCCGGCAGCTCGAAAACCTGGCGATGCTGATGTCGATCATGGCGCTGTTCGTCATTCCGATCCTGCTGATGCGGCATCATCTCTACGAATGGATGAACATCCCGCCGGGCAAGGATCATCTTCTCGACAGCAAGCGCGCCTACCTGAATTGGAACTTCTTTTTGTTCCGCTCGATTTTCTATTTCGCCTTCTTCATCGCCGCGGCCTGGCTCTTCCGGCGTTTCTCGATCCGGCAGGATCGCGACGGGAACCCGGCGTTCACCTTGAAGATGCGGAAGCTGGCCTTCATCTCCCTGCCGCTTTTCGCGATCTCGCTCACTTTCGGCACCTACGACTGGCTCCTCGGGCTGGAATGGAAATGGTTCTCCACCATGTGGGGCCCGTACATTTTCGCCGGCGCCGCCGGCAGCTCGATGTCGCTGCTGGTGCTGGTGATCACGGCTCTGCGCAAGGCCGGCTATCTCAAGGAAACCGTCACGACCGAGCATTACCACGTCATGGGCAAATGGATGCTCTCGTTCACGGTGTTCTGGGCTTACATCGGCTTCAGCCAGTACATGCTCATCTGGTATGCGAACATCCCGGAAGAGACCGAATATTTCATCCGGCGGAACATCGAGTCGTGGAACGCGCTCACCATCTTCCTGGTCGTCGGGCGGTTCTTCATTCCCTTCGCGATCCTCCTCATGCGCAGCCCGAAGAAGAAGCCGCACCGGCTCTGTCTCATCGCGGGGTGGATCATCTTCATGCAGATGATCGACATGTATATCGTGGTGCTCCCGGTTATCCACGGAACCGGCGTGCATGTGAGCATCTGGGATTTCGTGCCGCTCCTCGGGATCGGCGCAACGCTCGCGCTTTTTCTATCTCTGGATCGTCGCGCAAAGCTTCGCTCTTCCCGAATCGCGACCCGCGCCTTCTCGAATCGCTTCACACCATTAACTAACCGTGACCGCGCCCGAACCACTCCAAAGCCACCAGCCGCAGTCGATGTTCTCGACGTGGATCGGCGTGGTTTTGCTTTTCGCTTTCTTTGGCTTGCTCGCGCTGGTGGTGCTCCGGGCGGCGCCGCGCGGCGATACTTACGAACAGAAACGCGCCAAGGCCCGCGCTCGAGAAACTGGAAGCGGCGCAGAAGCAAATGCTGACGGCGCAGACGACCTACGGATGGGTCGACAAAAATAAAGGCGTCGTCCGGATTCCGATCACGGAGGCAATGAAATTGACCGTCGCCGAGCTGGCGGACAAGAAGCCGGCGGCGGCGAATCCGATTGCCACGCCCGAACCAGCGGCCGCGCCTGGGACGAGCCCGGCCGCGTCGCCCGCCGACATCGCCCGCTGCCGGTGCAACCGCCTCGCCGGCCGCCAGCCCGAGCGCCACGCCCGGCCGCGACCGCGACTCCCGCCCCCACGGATAAACCTTCATCAGTGACCGGCCCCGATTCCGAAATCCGCGCTCAGCCTGCCGCCGCGGCGAATCCGCCCAACGCGCCGCCCGCTACTCAACCGGGCCCTTCCACGACACCTGCCTCTTCGCCTCCGTCCGCCGCGGCGAAGGCGCAAGCGAGCCCGTCACCATCTCCATCGCCTTCAGCGCCGGGAACGCCGCTGCCCGTCCGCGGCAAAACGCCATGAATTTCTTTGATTTAACGCGCCCAATTTCCAATGAATCCTGCCGAGGTCCCATTGAAAGCGCCGACGACTGCCGCGGTTTCCGCGGCGGACAGCGACGTGACGAATCACGACGTGGAGAAGGTGGAACGCGCGTTGATCGACGCCTCGACCCGGCTGCCCGTTTTGTTTTTCTACGCGTCCGCCATCGCCTGGCTGCTGCTCGGGACGATCCTCGCCGGCTTCACTTCCTTTAAGCTTCACATGCCCGATCTGCTGGCGGACTGCAGCTGGCTCACCTGGGGCCGCGTCCGTCCCGCGCACATGAACGTCATGGTTTATGGCTGGGCGTCGATGGCCGGCATCGGCACCGCCATCTGGCTGATGGCGCGGCTTGTGCCGGACCACGCTGCGCCATCCGCTTCTGCTCATCGCGGGCGGCGCGTTTTGGAATCTCGGCGTCCTTCTCGGGGTCGGCGGAATCCTGGCCGGCCACAGCACCGGCTACGAATGGCTCGAGTTTCCGACCTATTCCTCGAGCATCCTTTTCATCGCCTATTCGCTGGTCGTCTCCTGGGCGATGCTGATGTTCCGCTTCCGCCGCGGCGACCACATTTACATCACGCAATGGTATCTGCTCGGCGCCTTCCTCTGGTTCCCGTGGGTCTACGGCGCGACGCAGGTGATGCTTGTTCGTCGTGCCGGTCCAGGGCGTGATGCAGGCCGCCGTGACCTGGTGGTTCGCGAATAATCTTCTCTTCCTCTGGTTCGGCGCGATCGGGCTCGGCACCGCTTATTACATGATCCCGAAAGTGATCGGCCGGCCGGTTTACAGCTACCACCTGGCGGCGATCGGCTTCTGGACTTACGCGCTCTTCGCGAGCTGGACCGGAATGCAACGGCTCGTGGACGGTCCGTTCCCGGCCTGGATGATCACGGCCAGCATCGCCGCGACGATCCTGACGATCATTCCCGTCGCGACCGTCGGCCTGAATCACCACATGACGATGCGCGGGTATTTCGGGCTGCTCCGCTACAGCCCGACGCTGCGCTTCACCGTCTTCGGCGCCATTTCCTACACCGTCTTCAGTTTGCTCGGCGTCTTCCTTTCGCTCCGCTCCGTCGCGGGCTACGTCCATTTCAGCGAAGCCAGCATCGCCTATTCGCATCTCGGCCTTTACGCCTTTTATCACGATGATCATGTTCGGCTCGATGTATTACATCGTGCCGCGCCTGGTGGGCCGCGAATGGCGTTACGCTTCGCTGATCAAGCTCCACTTCTGGTCGTCCACCTACGGGGTCGGCCTGATGGTGTTGATGCTCTTCGTCGGCGGCCTCGCGCAGGGGAGCAGCATGCACGATCCGTCGCTCGCCTTTACCGAGAGCACCCAATCGATCCTGCCCTATCTGCGCGGGCGCAGCGTTTCCGGAATGCTGCTCACGATCGCGCATTTCGTCTTCGCGTTTCATTTTGGCCTCATGCTTTTCGGCCTCGGGCCGCACGGCCAGCATGCCGACATTTTTGAATCCGCAGGAAGAGGAGGCGGTGAAGGACCACATATGAAAGGCATAGCTCCGCTCTTTCTTGGAATTTTCGCCACGTTCGCCTTTTCGTGGGTCGGGCTGGCGCTCATCCCCAATTACCAGATCGGCCATCTCGATCCGCAGTCGGACGAGGAAGGCACCGACATTTATCCCGTGCCGAAGTCGGGCATGGCCGAGCGTGGCCGCCAAATTTACGCGGCGAACGGCTGCATGTATTGCCACAGCCAGCAGGTGCGCGCCGATTATGCGGCGTCCGATATCGAGCGGAAATGGGGCGTCCGCCGCAGCGCGCCGCGCGATTACATTTTCGAGCGCCCCGCCTTGATCGGCAAAACGAGAATGGGCCCGGATTTGTCGAACATCGGGAAACGCGCCCCTTCAGACGATGAGAATGCGCCGCCGCCCGCGAGCACAGGTCCGGCGGCTTCGCCCGCCACCAGCCCTGCGGCATCACCGGCCGCTTCGCCTGCGGCTAATGCTCCGGCGGCGCCGGCGACTTCGCCCGCCGCCAGTCCGGCGACATCGCCGGCTGCGTCGCCAGCCCAGGCCCTCGCGGCAAATGTTCCCGCGCCCGCGCCGACCAACGCCACCACTGCTGCCGTTCCGCCGCCTTCCGCCAACTCCGCCGCCACTTCGGCAACCTCAGCCGACACGGTGGTCGGACCCGACGGCGCGCCGATTCCTTACTCCGCGCCCTGGCATCACCTGCATCTCTACAGCCCGCGCACCATCACTCAGGATTCCAACATGCCCGCGTTTCGTTTCCTTTATGAGAAACGTCGCGTGAACGGCGAGCGCGCCGCGGATGCGCTGAAGCTCACCGGCCCCGATGCGCCTTCGGATGAATGGGAAATCGTTCCGACCTACGAGGCGAGATGTCTCGTCGCCTACCTGATGTCGCTCGACCAATCGCACGAGCTCAAGGAAGCCAAATCGACCGCGGTGGCCGCTTCCTCGCCGGCGCCCGCCACGTCGCCGGAGCCGGCAAAGGAGGACAAGAAATGAACGAGAGTTCGTCCGCTCCGGAACGTCGCGTGCGCCAGGGCATGGATTACGGCGAAACCGATGACGTGCATCAGCAGCATGCCGCCATCCAGCGCGAAAAGATCGAGCCGCGGATGGGTCTCGAGCCGCTCTCGCTCTGGTTGATTGCCATTTACGGCCTCGCCATCTTTTTCGGCGGCGCCTACCTCGGCCGGTTCTCCGGCAATTTTAGCGGCGACGGGCTCGATCCACTCGGCGGCGCCCCGCGCGTCACAAAGACGGGCGTGGCCGGACCGGGCGGCGCTCAGACCCAGGAGCTTTCGCCGGCCGATCGCGGCAAGAAGATTTACTCCGCCAACTGCGCTGTCTGCCATCAACCGAACGGGTTAGGCGCGGCGGGACAGGGTTATCCGCCGCTGGCCGGCTCCGAATGGGTGACGGGAAGCACGAAACGCCTCGGCATGATCGTGCTCAAAGGCCTCCAAGGTCCCATCACCGTGAAAGGCCAGCAATACGGCACGGCCGTGATGCAGCCTTGGGACAAGACCTTGAGCGACGCGAAGATCGCGGACGTTCTCACCTACATCCGGCAGGAGTGGGGGAACAAGGCCGGGCCGGTTTCGCCTGCCGGCGTGGCGGCCTTGCGCAAGGAGCTCGCGAGCCATCCCGATTCCTATACGGAGGCGGAACTGAAAGCCGTGCCGGACGACGCCAATTTGCCGGGCGACGATGCGCGCTGCGCCTCCAGGCGCTCCGCCGGCTCCCGCGCCGTCGCCGTAAAGGCTGGAGCGAGCGCTCCGCCGCTCGATGCTGATAATGCCGGCGAAGCCGGGACAATGAGACATCGCGCGACGGAGCGCGCGATCCACCCGCGATTGCGCAGCGTAATCCTAAAGCCGGCCAGCCTGCGCTCGCGTATTGTAAGGACACCATGATCCAGCACACCGACTTCGACGAGCCGAACACACGCGAAGTTATTGTCATCGGCGGCGGGATCGCCGGGTTGTCCGCGGCGATTTATCTCGGGCGCGCGCAACGCGACACGCTCGTGATCGATTCCGGCCATTCCATGGCGAAATGGGAACCGGTCGTGCAAAATTATCTCGGCTTTCCCGAAGGGGTGGCCGGGGAAAAGCTCCTCAAGAATGGCCGGCGTCAGGCGAAGAAGCACGACGTCCTGTTTGCGAACGACGAAATCAAGACGTGTCGCCTCGCGTGGATCCGTCTTCGTCCTGAAAGGAAAAAGGAAAACCTACCGCACGAAACGGCTGCTCCTCGCTACCGGCATTTTCCATCTGCCTCCCGAGATTCCGGGCGTAAAGGAGTGCCTCGGGCATAGCATGTTTTTCTGCAAGGATTGCGACGGTTATCGCGTGCGCGGAAAGCGGATCGCGATCATCGGCTCGAACAACGAAGCCGTCGAATACGCGCTCGGCATGCTGCATTACTCGGCCTGCGTCATCGTGGCCACGAACGGCAAAAAGCCTTCCTGGGATAAACGCCATGCCCGCTGGCTGGCCGAATACGAGATTCCCGTTAAACGCAACACGCGTTCGCGACGTCGACCATCGGAGGCGCAAAATTCGCGCGCTCGATTTCGTCGGAGGCGCGTGCGTCAAGATCGATTACCTCTTCACCACCCGCGGCGATATTTTTCACACCGCCCTGGCGGAAAAGCTCGGCGCGAAACTCGATTCAGATGGCCAGATCAAGGTCGACCAATGCATGCGCACGAGCGTGCCACGACTCTACGCTGCCGGTTGCGTGACTCCGGCCAATTGCCAGATGATCATCGCGGCCGGCCAGGGCGCGGCCGCCGCCCAGGCGATCAATCGCGATCTCTTCGAGGAGAGCCTGGCCACGCATTCGCTCCGGCGCTTTCGCGAAGCGCAGATCGATGAGGAAAAGACAATTCCCGAGGTTTCGAAGACGAAGCGGAAAGCTAAAGCTTCGCGGAAATAATCTTGCCGATCTCCCGCAGGCCGGCCTCATCCTCGGCATCGAAGCGATCGAGCTCGGGGCTGTCGACGTCGAGAACGCCGAGCAGATGAGAATCCGCACCCAGGAGCGCGACCACAATTTCCGACCTCGAGGCGCTGTCGCAGGCAATGTGGCCGGGGAACTTGTCTAACGTCGGGGACGCGAATGGTGCGTCCGCTTCTCCGCGGCCGTCCCAACGACCCCGCGGCCGAACGCAATTCGCACGCATGCCGGCTGCCCCTGGAATGGACCGAGGACCAGTTCGCCGCCTTTGAGCAAGTAGAAGCCGGCCCAGTTCACGTCGGGCAACGCATGGAAAATCATCGCCGCGCAATTCGCCATGTTCGCAACCGGATCGGTCTCGCCTTCGATCACGGCGCTGATCTGCGCCGTCAGCTCGCGATAGAGCTCGGGTTTGCGGAGATTGGTGAGATCGCTTGTTACAAACATTCGCGATGAATCTAGGCCAGGGAGTGCCGGTTTGAAACCGTCGACATTTCGAGACAGTCGCCGTTCGTCGGTGCGGCTTGCAACCAATTAAGCGGGTAGCCAAAGCGTTTTCGCTTCAGGCCGCTACCATCTCGTCGACCACCGCCAGAAACGGGTCGATGTCGAAAGGCTTGGTCAGATAATTTCGCGCGCCGGCGGTGAGCAGGCGTTCGATCTGGCTCGGCGTGGCGTCAGCGCTCAAGCACCACCACCGGCACTTTCGCGGTAGCGGGCTCGCCCTGTAAACGGCGCAGCACTTCCGAGCCATGGATGTCCGGCAGGTTTAGATCGAGCAGGATCAGCTTCGGGCTGTGCGCCTGCGCCAGTTCCACCCCGGCCTCGCCGCAACGCGCATGCATCAATTTCAGCGCCGGGCGAAATTCCAGGATCCGCTCGACCAAAGTGAAGTTCACCAGGTCGTCCTCGATGTAGAGCACGTCGCAGGAAATAGCCGGCTTCGCTTCTTCCGGTTGCGTCGAACCAGAGCCATCGCCGAGTTCATCGTTAATGATCCCGAGCAAATCGCGCGCGGCTTTCACGATGTGTTGCACGTCGGCGTCCTTGTTGGTCGTGCCTGGGCGCATGGCGACCAATTCGGCAAAGCCAATGATGGCGTTGAGCGGCGCGCGCAGTTTTTGATTCAGCTCCGCCCGAAACGCCCGCTCGCTGGCGGACAAGGTTTCGGTAGCGTTCGGGATGGGGGATGGTTCATTCATAGGTTTATTCTGGCTGTTGGAAGATTTTCGTTCATGCCGCCGAGAAAGCGGCCGGTTCGGCTTCCATTTCCAACCGTAAGCCGGACGGTTCTTCGAAGGTGAGGTTGCGGAGTTTCTTCACCATATCGATGTCGCGCCGCATTTTGTTTTTGTGCGCGCAGAAAATCAGCGCCGTCTCGTCGGTGATGAGCTCGGATTTGTAGGCTTCGAGCAGCGACTGGTCGAAGCTGTGCCAGCCCATCGTCCCGCCGGCCTCGATGATTTCCTGGAACGTGCGGTTCTCGCTTTCCCCGTAGAGCAGGCTTTCGCGCGTTCGCAGGCTGCTGCCCATGATTTCGGAAACGAGCAGGCGCCCGCCATTGATCTTCGTCACGAGCCGCTGGCTGACGATGTAGCGAATCGTGTCCGCCAGCCGCTGCCGCAACTGCTGCTCCTCGTCTTTGGCGAACATGCCGAGAATGCGGTTAATCGTCTGGCCCGCGTTGATCGTGTGCATCGTCGTGAAAACGACATGGCCGGTCTCGGACGCCGTCATCGCAATCTCCATCGTCGCGCGGTCGCGAATCTCACCCACCAGGATCGCTTTCGGCGCCTGCCGCAACGCCGCGCGCAAGCCGCTCGCGAAATCCGGAAAATCCTTGCCGAGCTGGCGCTGATTGAAAAGCGCCCGCTTGTGCGGGTGCATGAACTCGATCGGATCCTCCAGCGTAAGAATGTGAATGTTTTGCGTCTCGTTCAGCTCGTTCAACATCGCCGCCAGGGTGGTCGTTTTCCCGCTGCCGGTGGCGCCCGTCACAAAAATGATGCCGTTCTTCTCCTTGACCATTTCGCGGAAAATCGGGGGCAACCCGAGCGCGTCGAGGGTAGGAATCTCGGTTTGCAGTTTCCGCATCACGATCGCCGTGCGCCCGTTCTGCTTGAAAATGTTGACGCGCAGCCGGGCGATGTCTCCGAGAGCGTAACTGCAGTCGCACGATCCGAGAGCGGCAAAATCGCTTTTCAACCGCTCGTCGCCCTCCATGACGTGCTCCGCGATCTTTTCGATCTGGGCGGAATCGAGGACGCCGGTGGGCGTGTCGATGGGGAATTCCTCGAGGGTGCCGTGCTCTTCGACGACAGGCGGTTTGCCGACAGCGAAGAGCAGATCGGAAACGCCCTTGCTGCTGGTGATCATCGCTGAAAGCAGAGCATCTATGACTTGTTTATTCACAAAAAGCTGGAGAAGCCGGTATCACTTAGCGAGAAGTGTGCCCCTGGCCCGGGGGCAACCCTCGGAAAAATTGAGGCACGCAAAATCCCTCGGCGGCGCGATCAATACGAGAGGGGCCGCATTCTGACCAAAAAGGCGCTTTTCTCTTGAAAACTTTGCCCTGATATTCAGTTTCAGATTCCGCTTATGGACGCATCCTCTGGCCTCGCTACCGACACGCACGCCGAACACCATCCGCCGCATCATGATGCCGGACACGATCACCACGAGCTTCCCTTCTGGCGCAAGTACATCATCTCGACCGATCATAAGGTGATCGGCATCCAGTACGGGATCACCGGGCTTATTTTCCTCTTCTTCGGGTTCGCCCTCATGATGCTGATGCGCTGGCAACTGGCGTATCCCGGCGAGGAGCTTCCCTGGATCGGCAACGCCCTGGGCAAGCTCTTCGGGCCGGGCAGCATGCCGGACGGAAAGATGACGCCGGAGTTTTACAACTCGTTAGGCGCGATGCACGGCACGATCATGATTTTCCTCGGCATCGTGCCGATCGCCTTCGCCGCCTTCGGCAATTACGTGGTGCCGCTCCAGATCGGCGCGCCCGACATGACTTTCCCGAAGATCAACATGGCGAGCTACCAGGCTTTCTTCTTCGGCGGGCGTGGTGATGCTGATCAGCTTCTTCGTTCCGGGAGGCGCGGCGAAAGGCGGATGGACCTCCTACACGCCGCTCGCGATCATCTCGGATAAAGGGCCGACCTACGATCCGTTCTGGAACGGCCAGACGCTCTGGCTGGTCGGGTTCATTCTGCTGATCACCTCGTCGCTCCTCGGCGCCGTCAATTTCATCGCCACGATCATTCAGCTTCGCGCGAAGGGGATGACCTGGATGCGGCTGCCGTTTTTCGTCTGGGCGCAATTTATCACTGCTTTCCTGCTGCTCCTGGCCTTTCCGCCGCTCGAGTCAGCGGTGGTGATGCAATTGATGGACCGCATGGCCGGCACCAGCTTTTTCATGCCGAGTGGGCTGGTCGTGAATGGCGCGCCGGTCAACATCAGCGGCGGCGGCAGTCCGCTTCTCTGGCAGCATTTGTTCTGGTTCCTCGGCCATCCTGAAGTCTACGTGCTCATCCTGCCGGGCATGGGCATCGTGGCGGAAATCATCGCCAACAACACGCGCAAGCCGCTCTGGGGTTACAAATCGCTGGTCTTCGCCGCCCTCGTTCTCGGCTTCCTCTCCTTCATCGTCTGGGCCCACCACATGTGGCTCACCGGCATGGGCTCGGTCGTGAGCGCTTTCTTCCAGACGACCACGCTGATCATTTCCATCCCTTCGGTTATCATCCTGAGCGCGTTCTTCATTTCGCTCTGGGGCGGCTCAATCCGGTTCAATGTCCCGATGCTTTTCGCCACGGCGTTTCTGCCGATGTTCGGAATCGGCGGCCTGACCGGCATTCCGCTCGCGTTTAATTCGGCCGATCTGTACCTGCACGACACCTATTACGTCATCGCGCACTTCCATTATATCGTCGCGCCCGGAACAATCTTCGCCGTCTTCGCCGGAATCTATTTCTGGTTCCCGAAAGCGACCGGGCGAAGAATGAACGAATTCTGGGGCAAGGTGCATTTCTGGCCCTCGCTCATCTGCATGAACGTCATCTTTTTGCCGATGTTCCTCCAGGGCATGCTGGGCATGCACCGGCGCTGGTATGACGGCGGGCAGGGCTGGAACATGGCGGGCGAAAAGGTTTGGGGCCTGACCGGATTCGAGTGGAATACGCCGATCTCGATCGCCGCCTGGGTGATGGGCGTGGCGCAAATTCCGTTCATTATCAATTTCTTCTGGAGCATCAACCACGGCGAGAAAACAGACGACAATCCGTGGGAAGCCACCACGCTCGAGTGGACCGCGCCCTCGCCGCCGCCCCACGGAAATTTCGCCACCACCCCGAGCGTTTATCGAGGGCCGTATCGAGTACAGCCTGCCGGGACGGGAACAGGATTTCACCATGCAAAGCGAGCCATTGACCGAGAGTGACCGCAAAGCCTACGAAGCAGCTGCCGCCTCCGCGGTGCACTAATCGGCCATGGAAATTCCGTATACAGTAACGGCGCGACCCGACACGGGACTTTGGAACGCAAAGGTCGGCATCTGGCTTTTCCTCGCCTCGGAAGTCATGCTCTTCGGCGGGCTTTTCTCGGCTTACGTTTTTCTGCGGCTCGACGCCCCTCCCGGGCATTGGCCCCACGGTTTGTTGAACGTGCCGGTCGGGACCATGAACACCGCGATCCTGATCGCTTCGTCGGTCACGGTGGTAATGGCGTGGGCGTCGTTAAAGATGAGGAAATTTCGCGCCTACTGGTGGTACATGCTGGTCACGATTGTGTGCGGCCTCATCTTCCTGGGGGTGAAACTCGCTTACGAGTGGCCGGAAAAATTCCACCACTTTGGCGCACGGATCAAAACGGAGGCGCTGGAGAAATACGAGCCTTACCTCGGGAACAAGCACTTGCTGGCGAAAGGGAAGGAGCCGCGCATTGAGATCACCGGCCATCTTCACAATCCCGAGGCGCTTGAACGATCCGAACATCCACGAATACGAAATCGCGCTCGACAAGATCAATGCCGAGCCGACCAACCCCGAATCCGACCGGCCCCATTTCTGGCCAGTCCACCACACCGACAAGATCGCCCATGTCGACAAGAAGGACGTCGAATTCGCCGGGATGTTCCTGCCGAATTTCAGCACCTATTTCGCGACCTATTTTACGATCACGGGGCTGCACGGATTGCACGTGCTGGGTGGCGTCCTGATCTTCATCTATTTCTGGCTGCCGGTCGGCGCCAACTTGTACAAACGAAATCCCGAGCATCTCGCCAATCGGGTTGAGGTGGCCGGTTTGTTCTGGCACTTTGTTGACCTGGTCTGGATCTTCGTTTTCCCGCTCTTTTACCTGCTCTAATCCAATGAACGAAACGCACGAACCGATCGGCGAAGCGGCGGCTCTTTCCGCTGATGGCGACGCAGCGCAGGCCGCGCAGGTCGCCCATGACGAGCACGTGGCCCACGACGTCTCGAAACATATCCGCGGCTATCTCCTGGTCGGGTTGACCCTGATCGTCTTCACGGCCATCACCGTCGCGCTTTCCTACTTCGATTTCGGCACGCAGAAGGCGAACGTCGCCGTCGCTATGCTCGTGGCCACGTTCAAGGCCGCTCTGGTCGCCGCGATCTTCATGCATCTCTCGAACGAGAAGCGCATGATCTATCGCATCCTCATCTTCACCGCCTTCTTCGTTCTCGGCCTTTTCTTCCTCACCTATCTGGCCTGGTACGACCCGATCGTTCGCTAAGATGTCGCTGAAAGGTTTCCATATCGTTTTCATCACCTTCTCCACGCTGCTGGCCTGCGTGCTCGGGGTCTGGTGCGTCCGGGTCAACCTGGCCGAAGGCACACCTGTTTATCTGGCCGGCGCGATCGGATCGTTCGTCGCCGCCGTCGTCCTGATCATTTATGGCGTTTGGTTTTACCGAAAAATGAAACGGCTTCGGATCATCGTATGAGAGCGAAACTCATCGTCGCGTTCATGCTTTTCCTCGGCTCCCAGACCGGCCAGGCGCTGGCCTGCTCCGTTTGTTTCGGCGCCCGCGACGCGAAATCGACCGAGAACATGGCGATCGCAATCTGGGTCCTCATGGGCGTCGTCATGACCGTGCTGGGCGGAGTCGGCGCCTTCGGTTTCCATTTATATCGGCACGCCAACATGCCGCTCGAGCCGCACCAGGAATTGACGGACGAAAATTTGGAGAAATATGAATAGGCTCGCCATCCTCAACGAACTGATCGGCCTGCCCCCAAATGCCTCCGAGCACGGCTACCAGATCGATCACATCCTCGAGTTCAGCCATTGGTTCATGGCCGCGCTCTTCGTCGGCTGGTCGGTCTTTTTCGTTTATGTCCTTCTGCGCTTCCGCAAAAGCCGGCACCCCGTCGCCGACCACGAAGGCGTCAAGAGCGGCATCTCCACGCATCTGGAATTCGCCGTGGTCCTGATCGAGGCGGTCCTGCTCGTCGGGTTCGCGATTCCCCTTTGGGCCAAGCGGGTCAATGAATTTCCCGATGCCGAGCGACGCGATTCTGGTCCACGCGGTCGGCCAGCAGTTTAACTGGAACTTCCATCTGCCCGGCCCGGACGGACAATTCGGCAAGCGCTCCATCGGTCTCCTGACCAACTCGAATCCGATCGGCCTCGATTCGAGCGATCCCGCGGCCAAGGACGACATCGTCACCATTGGTGAATTGCACGTCCCCGTGAATCGGCCGGTCATCATCGAGCTCTCTTCCAAGGACGTGATCCATAATTTCGCCATTCATCCGATGCGGGTTTCGCAGGATGCCATCCCCGGCCAGATCATTCCGTTGTGGTTCAAGCCGATCAAGACGGGCAGCTATGAAGTTGTCTGCGGCCAGCTTTGCGGACTCGGGCATTACAGCATGAAAGGAATGGTCGTCGTCGATGAGCCGGCCGAATATCAGGCCTGGCTGAAGGAACGCGCCGAGCTGGCCGGCACCCAGACCGCTCCCGCGCCTACCGACCGTCCGCCCGGCGAACCGCCGGTCGGGCCGACGCCCGGAACCATTGCGCCGCCCGGGAGCACCGAAGACAGTGAACCCAAGTGGCGCGCCTGATGGCCAGGCCCCTCCGCCTGCCGCCTCGCCGACTCCGCACGCACACTGAGTTGTTGGCGGCTCGCATCTGAACTTTTCCTGTAGCGGCGGTCTGTGACCGCCGACACCGTCTCCATGGTTCCTGAAGTGTTACAAGCAACCCCTGCGTCCTCGGCGGTCATAGAACGCCGCTACAAATGGCTGCATCGTTTCGCGCTTCTTCACGGCCATCGCCACGCTCATCCTGATCTGCAGCGGCGGAATGGTCACGAGCAAGGGCGTTGGCCTCGCCGTCCCCGATTGGCCGACAACGTTCGGCTACAACATGTTCCTCTTTCCCGTCTCGCAATGGGTTGGTGGAATTTTTTTCGAGCATACCCATCGGCTCATTGCCTCGGCGGTCGGATTCATGACCATCATCCTTGCGGTCTGGATCTGGCGCGCGGACGATCGCCGCTGGCTGCGCAATCTCGGCTATGCGGCGCTCGCCGCGGTCATTGTCCAAGGGGTTCTCGGCGGATTGCGCGTGACTTTGCTGAAAGATGAAATCGGAATTTTCCACGCCTGCCTCGCCCAGGCCTATCTGGGAATGCTCGTGGTGATCACGCTCGCCACGTCGCAACTGTGGCGCCGAATTTCCTGCGATCGTTCTTCCGCTCCCGCCGTTCGCACTCTCGCTCGCGTCGTCATCGCCACGACGATCCTGATTTACCTCCAGCTCGGTCTCGGCGCGACCATGCGGCACCAGCACCGCGATCTTGCGATCCTCGATTTCCCCGCCGCCTACGGCGTCGATCATTCCCGACACTTCCCCGGCGAAGCTTGCCCAGGTCAATGCCTGGCGCGAAGCCCGCGCCCTGTCGGACGTGACGCCTTCTCACATCTGGCTGCAAATGACCCATCGCTTTGTCGCGGTCGTCATCGCCGCAGGTGTGATCGCTTCGTTGTTCCTCTCGCGTCGCACCGGACCGGACGCCGGAATGCTTTCCCGTTTTTCCGACATCTGGTTCCTGCTCCTCGCCTGCCAAATCACGCTGGGCGCCTGGGTCATCTGGAGCAACAAAGCGGCGGACATCGCCACCGCGCATGTTGCCGTCGGAGCCTCCATGCTCGCGCTCGGCATCGCCTTTCGGCCGTCTGCCTCCGGCTTCTGCGCCCGATAGAATCACCAACATTGCCTCGCCAATCTCCCGTTCCGCTGGAGATTCCCGTGTCATGAAAAGCGCCGCTCTTTCCGCCGAGGCCGAAGTCGATCCGGCGGCATCTCGCCGGCGCTTCCTGGCTGATTTCGCGGAACTGGTGAAAGCGCGGCTCACGCTTGCTGGTGTTGCTCACGACCGCTGTCGGTTATTACCTCGCCGCCGCTCACCCGATCAATTCCGCTCGGCCTTTTCCACGCGGTATTCGGGACCGCGCTCGCCGCCGCCGGCGCCGCCGCTCTCAATCAGTGGTGGGAACGCCGCCTCGACGCGCTCATGCACCGCACCATGACGCGGCCGATTCCCGCCGGCCGCATGTCTCCGCGGGACGCGCTGATTCTCGGCTGCCTGCTTTCTCTCGCCGGCGTGGGCTATCTCACGATCCTCTGCAACGCGCTGAGTGCCGCACTCGCCGCCGCGACCATCCTCATTTACATCTTCGCCTACACGCCTCTGAAGCGCGTCAGCACCGTCAACACGCTGGTCGGCGCGATCCCCGGCGCGTTGCCGCCCATGGTTGGCTGGGCCGCGGCCAGCGGACGCCTCGATCCCGGCGCCTGGAGCTTGTTCGCGATTCTTTTCTGCTGGCAACTACCGCACTTCTTCGCCATCGCCTGGATGTATCGCGAAGATTACGCGCGCGCCGGCTTCGAGATGATCTCGAAAGACGACGACAGCGGCGCGCGCAGCGCCAGCCAGAGCGTGCTCTTCTGCATTCTCCTGCTTTTCATTTCCGGCGGCCCGGCGTTCCTCAAGGTCGTGAACTACAATTACCTGACGGTGGAGCTGATCCTGAATGGACTCTTCATTTTCGCCGCGATGCGGTTCCTCCGCACCCAACAACGTGCCGACGCGCGCCGGCTTTTCATTACCTCCGTTATTTATCTTCCGCTGCTCCTGGCTGCGCTCGTCTTTACCAAAAAATGAAGACCGAGACCGCATCCATCCCGGTGAAGACGCCCGCGCCGAAAAGCAGCCGGGCTTGGAAACTGACGCTGATTCTCATTCCGCTCGTCACCGCCGCGATGCTCTTCTGGCTCCGGCAAGTCCAGGTCAATCACCTCTCGAACCGGCCGCTCCCCTCCCTGGGAACGGCGCCAAAATTCGAGCTGGTGAACCAGGACGCCCAGCCGTTCGGCTCCGAACAATTAGCCGGCAAAATTTGGATCGCCGATTTCATCTTCACCACCTGTCCCGGCCCTTGCCCGATCATCAGCACGCGCATGAGCGAACTGCAAAGGCCGCTCGAGAAAAGCGACGTCCATCTCGTTTCCTTCACGCGTCGATCCGGAAAAGGATACGCCCGAAGTCTTGCGCGCCTATGCCGACAAATTGCGCAAGCAGCCGTTCCGCTGGGATTTTCTCACCGGGCCGCGCGACACCATTCATTCGCTTTCGCGAGACGGCTTCAAGCTCGGCTTGTCGGAAGGCGCCGAAGAAGATGGCGGTCCGATCCACACTACGCGCTTTGTCCTGGTGGATCGGCGCGGAACCATCCGCGGTTATTACGACGCCCTCGCGCCGGACTCCGTCACGAAACTGCTCGCCGACACGAATCACCTGTTGCGGCAGCAGCCCAAGTAGTGATTCAGGTTTTCGGCTCGGGATGATCCGCGCTCGGGGCCTTCCGCGGAAACCAGCCGCAGATACTCGCGATATTCGCCTTTCGGCAATCCATCGATGATGCGTTCGAGCTGCGCCTGATCGATGAACTCCATCCGGTAGGCGACTTCTTCGAGGCAGGCAATCTTGAGTCCCTGGCGATGTTCGATCGTGGCGATGTAATTTCCCGCTTCGAGCAAGCTGGTTTGCGTTCCGGTGTCGAGCCACGCCATGCCGCGTCCCAGCAGTTTTACATGCAGCTCCTTTTCGCCGGAGATAAACCGAGTTCAGATCGGTGATTTCGAGTTCGCCGCGCGCTGACGGTCGGAGCTGCCGGCAGAATTCCACCACCCGCTCGTCGTAAACGTAGAGGCCCGGGATGGCGAAGTTGCTCTTCGGATGCTTCGGCTTTTCCTCGAGACTTACGGCGCGCCCGTCGGGGCCGAACTCGACCACGCCATAGCGCTCGGGATCGCGCACCTGGTATCCGAAAATGCAGGCGCCGTGGTCGATGGCGAGCGCCTCGCGGTAGAAATCGAGTTTTCCGTAGAAGATGTTGTCGCCCAGGATCAGCGAGGCGCCTGAGCCGCCGAGGAAAGTCGGCGCCGATCAGGAAGGCCTGCGCGATTCCTTCCGGTTTCGGTTGCGCCGCGTATTCGATTCGGATGCCGAGCCGCGCTGCCATCGCCCAGATAATCCTCCAGCATCGGCAGGTCTTTCGGCGTGGAGATAATGAGCACGTCGCGGAGCCCGCCGAGCATCAGCGTCGCGAGCGGGTAGCAGATCATCGGCTTGTCGTAAACCGGGAGCAGTTGTTTGCAGACGATCTTGGTGAGCGGGATAGAGGCGAGTGCCGGCGCCGCCCGCGAGGAGAATAGCTTTTTTGTTCATGAGAAACGGGCGTCGTCAGGTGGCGGCGCTCCAGTGGTCGAGCCGGTTGACCCATTCCTGCCAGAAACTTGCGGGCCGCGTCAAATCGATCCGGCTTACCGGCTTCAGCCAGCGCAGGCCGCGGACCAGGGGCTGATTTGAAGCGGCGCGGTCGAAAAAGAAAGGAGCGCCGATTTGTTCGCTCAATTTTCGATCGGCGATCCGGCCACCGATGGCGTGTTGAAGCGCGTTCTCGATCGCTTCGCGCGACAACGCGGGCTTCGCTTCGATTGAGGCGCTCAAACTGACGCCGAGCATTTTCTTCAAGAGCACGCCGCAAATCAATGCGCGCGAGCTGGTCGCATGCACGTGGCAAATTTTTCGCTGGGCAAACATGCGCCGCAAGGTGAGCGCAAAACGGGCCTGCCGCAAAAAGAGATCGACCGGCGCCCGATGCGATTCATTAGCGCGATCGTCTTCCAGCGCGAGCACCAGCTCGCGGTTTGCCTGCCACTCCGCCTCGATCGCCATCGCATCCGGCAGAAATTCGAGCTCGAGCGCGAGATCCTTCGCGTCGCCGCTCAAGCTCTGCACTCCGCGCGAAACTCACAGACGAAGCCCTGCACTCCAGATGTTCGTTTCGCCACCTCGCAGAGCTCCGTTTCGAGCCAGGGCAGCGCATCGTCCGGCCATTGGTCGATCAGGTAAGCAATCCGGGGCGAGTCCTGGCGCTTCAACAGACGTTCCTGCCGCTAGCCGCGCTGGATGCTTTCCTTTTTCCAGCAACTCGACAAGCGGACGGACCGTTATCTCGACCTGGAAATTCTGTTCCACCCGAGCGCGACCCGCGGCGCCGTAACGCGTTCTGAGCTCCGCATTTCGACAGAGCGTTTCCAAGGCGTCCGCGAACAGCCCGCTTTCGCCCGCCGGCACCAGCAATCCCGTTTCTTTGTCGACGACCGCTTCCGGAATGCCGGCGAGCGTTGTCGAAACCACGGGGCGCGCGGAAGCCATCGCCTCCAGGATCACTGTCGGGAAGACGTCGCTCGCCTGTTGTTCGTCCGTCGTCGAGGCGAGGGCGAAAATGTCGCAGCGTTGCAGTTTCTCGAGCACGCAATCCTGCGGCAACGCTCCCGCGAGCGTGATGGAACCGCGCAGCCGCAGCTCATCGATGTGTTGCTGCAAATTTTTTCGCAGGGGCCCATCGCCGACGATCTCGCACCGAAACTGGATGCTGCGCTGGCGCAATTGCTCGCAGGCCTCGATCAGGTATTCGAACCCCTTGAATGCGACGAGCCGGCCGACGCTCAGGATTTGCACCGGGCCCGAGTCCGAGACGGCTGGTGCTGGGATCGATGAAAATTGGTCAGGTCCATCCCGTTGTAGACCCGGTGGATCTTGGTCGCCGCGTTCGGACATCGCGCCGCCATCAGGCCGCGGCTGTAATCGGTCTCGACCGCCACAAATTCCGCTTCGTCGCAGATCTCGCGCAGCAGATCATCGTTGCCGAGATCAGCCATGAAATCCTGGCCGTGCGCGGTGACGCTGAAAGGGATGTTCGCCATCGCCTTCAGAAAAAGCGCGGTATGCGCGGCGCGGTTGGCGAAATGAACATGAAAATGGTCGACCTGATGGCGCTTGAAGAGTTCCGCGAAATAACTGGCATTTCGCGCCCGCGTCGGCGCCTTCACGCCGCTCCCATATTTCTGGTCGTGCGAATCAATCAGAGCCTGCGGCCAGCGCCCTTCCTTTCGCGCCTTTTCTTCCCATAACCGCAGGATCGCTGGCGGCGGCGCGTAATGGACCGGCGCCTTGAGCCGCCCGGCATGCGGATGGCGGATGCTGGTCAGCGGGGGATGAATCGATCCGACCGTGAGCTCAAACCCCTGCCGCTCCAGCGCGAGCATCTCCATGTCGCAGAAGGTCTGCGAGAGGACTGGATAACGGGAATAGAGGTAGCCGAGGCGCAATCGTTGAGAGGTTCAGAAGTCGAGAAACCGGATACCGGAAAGAGAACCGAACGCTCAGTCGGCAGTCCTCTCGAACCCTCTCCGAACTCCGCTCATCCGCTTATCCGCGATCTCTAGGAAAACCGCACGTCTTTCCCCGGGTCCATCTCGAAGTCGAGGGCAAGCGAATCGGCCGTGTTCGGCTTGATCACTTCCTCCATGAACTTCACGTGGATCGGGTCTTCCCGAAAGATCTCGTATTTGTCCATCGACTCGAAATCGATCGCGATGAAAAACGGCCAGGGCAGCTCGGGGTCGATCCGTTTCCCGCACTTGATGCTGAGCACCTCGGGGATTTTGAGGAGCTGCATGCGGGTGTTCATCATCATCTCTTCGATGCGCGCCAGAGTGACCTCGGGCTTCAGTTTGAACAGGACGATGTGGTGCACCATGGGGGCTTAGGTTTAGGCGGGGAATGCTCGCGCGCAAGCCGGATTCGGAGCCGGCACGCCCACGTGCCGGAGGGGCGTCGCTTATCTCAACGGCCTGGGGCAGGCCGTCTCCAGAATTTGCCTTATTTTTTCCAGTCCAGCGCGCCCTTCTTGAGCGCGTAAACGTAACCGACCATGAGCAGGGTGATGAAGCTCAGCATGCTCCAGAGCACGAGCTTGCTTTCCACGATCAGCTCCCGGTAAACGACCGCCCACGGATACATGAACACGATCTCGAGGTCGAAGAGGATGAAGAGCATCGCGACCAGGTAAAACTTCACGCTGAAGCGCGGCTGCGCTTCGCCTTGCGGCACCATCCCGCACTCGTAGGCGGTGTCTTTGACCCGCGTGCGGCGGCCCGCTTTGCCGAGAAGCACGCTGACCAGCAAAGCCGAGACGGCAAAGCCGATCGCCACTCCGATGTGGAGCAGAAGCGGAAGATAATCGCGAAGCATACTGATCCCGTGGGACCGTAAGCCGGGCTAACGCGCGTTACTTGGCGGCGGCAGCAGCGGCCCGCGCAATGGCGGCGTTTCGGGCACTCGCGGCGGCAGCAGCCGCGGCGGGGATGTGGCCATTCTGCGGCGCAATCGCCTGGGCGAGCGCAGCCGGCAGACCTTTGTATTTCTTGCCGGTCTTCCGCACCGCACCACGGGCCACGAGATTCTGAAGTTTTTCGTAAGCACGGAGGCGCAGCATTTCCTCGCCACCGCTGGCCGCATTCCGCGCGCGCAGATTTTCGTGCACGATATCAAAGAGTTGCTTGAACTCGAAAGATGCACGGCGGGAGAGCACCGCTACCAGTTCCTCGGTCACCAGATCGGGAACTCGACGGGAGAATGCGTTTTTCTTGAGAATAGCCATAGGGCGGCAATAATATCACGTTTTGCCCGTTCCGCAGCAGATTTCTCAGTCCGAGCCGGTTAGGGCTTTATTTTGAAGGCTTTAGGCGAGCCAATTCGCCCTTTCTCGTCCTGTTCTTGCCTCCTGAACTAAGGATCGAAGCGCTTCGGACTGGGCGACGGAGATAGGCGAAGTAGCGGGTCGAAGGCGGATGCCCTGACCGGTCAACCGCTGCCGCTTGGTGACGACAACGGCGATGACGTCGATCCTTGCGTTTGCCGCCGATAAATCGCCGCCGCCGCGCTCCCGGTCGTCACTGCGCCCAGAATCGTCTGGTAAAGCGGGACCGGCCCGACGGATTCCGCAACATACCCATCCCGATCGTAGCTTTGCGACATCACGATGGGGCTGAGGTGTTTCGTGATGACGTCAGCCGGCGGCAGTTTGCTCAGGTCCACCGTGTCGGCAATTCCCGGCATGAAGGCGGCGCCCATAATCAGCAGAGGCCGCAACGTCGCATCGATGCGCGTATAAATAAGCGCCGGGTCGACGTAAGGCAAACGCCTGGTGCGCCGTCGGCACCGAGCGCTCCGCCGTCTGGAAATTTCGGGTCGCGGCCAGCTCGGAAGCCCCGGTCGCGCTCCTTTTCATCGCTGCCTCGACCGAGCCTGGGTCCGCTCCTGCCACCAGCATCCGGTCCGATAATCCGATTGTCGGTGAAAAGGAAAATAACTGCGCCCTCGAGGCACTGGAAAAATAATGGACACCCTCCTTTCTCCTGATGGGTCCATTCGTCGCCCTCCGGGTTCCCGGTCGTCATTTTGGCCACGATGCTGTTGGCTTTTGCCGGATCCTTTACCGGCAGCGCGATGAAAAGCGAAGGCCACTGCGTATTCGCCGGCCAATTCCCGAGGAGCCCAAGCTCCGCGCCGAAAGCGCTTTTCCATTCCTCGAGGGTGATCCCGCTCGCCGAGAGCGCGTTCGTGATTTTTTGCAGGCCGCCAAGCCAGCCGATGGTGGCCGTCTGCGGGGCCAGCTCCATTTCCTTCGTCAGATTGAGGAGGCTCGCGGCGTAGAGAAAGGTGTCTTTCGTTGCGATCGGGAGAGACGCTGCGCGTCAGGTTGCCCAAGTCCGCGATCTTCGGCATCCCGACGAAAAGGCGGTCGCGCATCTTTCCGCCATCAAAGGTCGTCGTGCCGCAGAAGCTGCGGATTTGCCGAACCATCGCCAGCCGATCCGGGCCGGCGGCCGATCGTTCTGCCGGCCGGCATCATCTTCTCCACGAGCTGGTCCACGCGCGCGTAAACGAGCCCCGCGTAGTTCGCCGGCATATGCTTCGAGGCGCCGAGGAAAACATCGTCCCCCGAAAGGGCCGTTTGCGGATCGTTCGCCCGGCCTTCCGCCCGGTCGAGAAGCGATCTTCAGGCGTTCGACATCGTTCGCGAAAAAGAACCACTGACCGGAGCGAACCGTCGCCAGATTCAGCAGACCCGCGCTCTCGATGCGGATTTGGCGGCCCTGATGATCGGCGAGGTCGTGCTTAACCTCGGTCCCATCACCGAGCAGTTTCGCTCTCCAGTTATCGACCGTCTTTTCCGCTTTATCGGCGTCTCCCGTGCATCGGAAACCGCCCACCCATTTCCAGGCGCTGAATTCGATTGCGACGAGAGCCACGAACCCATCCTTCATTTCGAAGTGAATCGATTTCCTCCACCGTGTGTCCGATCCTCCCCTTCGTTGGGACGCTCGCCCGCGGCTTGGCCAGGAAATCCTGCACGGCCGGCTCCTTCCAGAGCTGGTAGAGATCGGTCCGGTGCCAATCCGCGCGGGAGCGGTTGAAATCCGGCACGTGCGCCAGCGCCAGCGTTTCCTTTGGCAACAGCGAAGCGACGGCCAGGCTCGAGGTGTGATGCGTCCGATAAAATCCCCACCAGATGGCCCCCGCCACGATGGCCGAAACCAGGACGACCAGCTGAAAACGTTTCATGAATCAGCCATTGTACCGGCTACGCCGGAAATCCCAAATCCCAAGTTCCAAATCCCAGGAAGCTGAGTTCATGAACGGCGTCTGGCGGCGTTTGAAGTTTGGTGCTTGGGATTTACTTGGAGCTTGGGCTTTGGGATTTGGGCTTCCGTTCGCCGCAGGCGAACGGTCAGGCTCTCGGATGAAACTTCCGGTGGACCGCCTTCAACCGCTGCTGGTCCACGTGCGTGTAAACCTGCGTCGTGGAAATATCGGCGTGGCCGAGCATTTCCTGGATGATTCGCAGATCAGCGCCGTTGCTGAGCAGATGCGTCGCGAAACTGTGCCGCAAGAGGTGGGGATAAATATTCGTCTCCAATCCCGAGTGCTTCGCGCACTTCTTCACGACCTGCCAGATGCGGGTGGTCGTCAGCTTCGTCCCGCGGCTCGACAGAAAGATTTCGCTGCTGGTCCGCCGTTTCACCAGCTTCGGACGCTCGGTCGAGATGTAGGAAGCGAGCGCTTCGCACGCCTTCCGGCCCACCGGCACCAGCCGCATTTTGTTGCCCTTGCCCGTCACGCGCAGGATGCGCTCCTCGAAATTCAGGTTCTCCAGGCGCGCATTCGCCAGCTCCGAGATGCGCAGCCCGCTCGCGTAGAGCAGCTCCACCATCGCGCGGTTACGCAGCCCGAGCGGCTGCTTTGTGTCGATGCTCTCAATCAGGCGCTCGACCTGGAGCTCGTTCAGCGTCTCCGGCAGATAACGCTCGATCCGCGGCAGCGTCAGCGTCTCGGTCGGGTCGCGCTCGAGCGCGCCTTTGCCGCCGAGGAACCGAAAGAAAATCTTCAGCGCCACCACGATCAGCTTGATCGAGGCCGCCGCCAGCCCGCCCCGTTTGCGCAGCGACAAGATATTCGCTGATCACCGGCTGCGTCACGTCGCGGACCGCCGTAATCTTTTTCGCCGAGGAACACCACTCCGCAAATTCCGTCAGCGAGCGGCGGGTCGAGAGCTGGTAATTGTCCGAGAGACCGCGTTCCGTCGCGAGGAAACGGATAAACGAATCGATCTCCTGTTCCACGAAGTGAAGTGACGAGTGGTGAGGGGCGAGTGACAAGTGAAATGTTGGGGACGAAGATTTAGCGAATGGAAAGGTGGCGCGCTCGTCCAAACAATATGAATCGCTTTCTTTACTGAGCGGCGATTGACAAAGAGAGGCGGAGTTCCGAACGTTATTCACATCATGAGTCTTGATCTCAATTCGTTGCTCAAGGATTGGCCGCATGAAACCGGCGCGATCAAAGTGCGCAAGATTATCGGGTTGGACGGGCGCGAGAAATTGCAGCTCCGGATCGACCTCGGCGTTCTCCAGATGGAAGTAGCCGGCCGGCCCGATGGGCAGCGTCCGCACAATTGCGAGTCGCTCCTGGTTTACCATCAGCGCCGGGCGGAGCGGGCCGAAGCGCGCGGCGAGAACTACGAGCTCAACGCCGAGCAATGCAACGATCTCCAGCAGGAAGGCATCCAGTATTACCACCGGTATCTCAGCCTTTTTCAGATCAACGATTTCCCCGGCGTTATCCGCGACACGCAGCGTAATCTCGACCTCTTCGCCTTCGTCGCCGAGCACGCCGACCGCGACGAAATGATTTGGAGCTTCCAGCAGTTCCGGCCTTACGTGCTCATGATGAACACCCGCGCCAAGGCTTCGATCTTTCTCGGCGACGGCAAATTCGCCGAAGCGATGCGCGAGATCGAGCGCGGCCGCGACGCCATCCAGGAATTTTTTCAGCAATCGAGCTTCCCTGAGCTGGCCACCAAGAGCTCCGAGCTCGCCTTTCTCGAGGAATGGCTGGAGGAAGTCAGCTCAAAACGCCCGCTCTCGAAGCTGGAAATCATGCAGCGCGAGATGGAAGTCGCGATCGCGAGCGAGCTTTATGAGCGCGCTGCCGAACTGCGCGACGCTATCAAGCTGCTGCAAACGCAATCGAACTAGGCGTGCGATCAATTCCCTACTCGTAAACCGCTTCGAGTTGCTGATCGATGACTTCACCGGTGAATCGATCGATCGCAATGTGCAGCCAGTAACGCTTTTCACCCTGGACGACGAAGTCTGTCAGGTCTTTCGCGGAAGGAGGATAGCGTCCCGACTGGGCGATCACATCGATCAGCAATCCCCACGTTCGCGTTTGCGTGACCTCGGCAAGCGCTCGAGCGACGCTTTCCTTCGCCTCTTCTGAGGTGCCGCTGATCGTGTTGGCGGCTGCGGCAACCAGTCGAGGCAGCTCCTGCCGGCCAATTGCAGGTTTGACTGCGGTTCCTTCTGCGCCGAGCGCCGTGCTCGCAATGACACCGATAGTGGGCGCGGGAGTGGGGCTCGACGCAGCGTTATTGGACGCGGCATGCCCGATCGTCGCCGAAGAAACCTCACTCGTAATCGCCCCTTTCAACAGTGCCGCGATAACAGCCGGATTTTGCGTATTCAGATTCACTATCCCGGCTCGAACGCCTGCCGTGTTGTAGGTGAACAGGTCCAGGATCGGAGCGTCGGGACTGGTTGCCCTGACAAAATCGATGGTCTTCGGGATTGAGGGAGGTGGCGTAGGAGTTGTCGACGGCCGAAAGGCGTAGCCAAATTCTCCGACGTTTCGGAAAGGTCGATTGAGCATCACATAGCCAGATACGGCAGGCGGCGGAGTGGGCGCCATGCCGCCAGGCGGAGGGAACGGCGATGCGGTGGGCAATGGAGACGGACCTGGCCGCGCGGGATCGCTGTTTTCCAGTCCGAACGCCCAACCGCCGTTGAATTCTATCATGGTGGTGGTGGTTCCGGTGACCGGATCCGCAGCCGTATCGTCGTCATACTGATCAATCAGTGCGGCGCCGACAGACAAAGTGGTATAAATATGAGCGGGATCGTCAGCGTTCGTTCCGTGCATCGCATAGTTCAGGAGCTGGAAAAAATCAGGATCGGTGGTGAAAGAGGGAATACTGCTGAGAGGGTCGGTTCCCTGGCCAATGTATTGCCAATGGCCCGGAATCGCCGGGGATGGTGGCGGGCCGGCAGCGCCCGGAGTTCCGGCGATCCATTTTAGACCGAAGTATTTCTTAATGTCGGCGCTGGAAGCCGCCGCAGGGTTCGGTTTGACCAAATTCAATTTGCCGATGGCGAAGCGCTGATTGAGCGCTGCCGTTCCCGCCTTCCATGTGGGAGCGTTTGATTCGCGCGAAAAAGTGCCGAGGAATTGCAACAGGTTAAAACTGGCGCCGATTCCAGCGCTCCCCGCCGTCCCATCGCCCCGAAATAATTCGATCAACTGACCGCGAGTGACGAAATGTTGATCTGTTCTCGGGCTCGCGCCAGGAACGGGGGCATGCGTGGTGGCTGCGACAGTCCGGAAATCTCGAGCCGTATCGAGGAAGTAACCTGAAAATAATGATGGATTTGGTGCCGGAGAGAGGGCAGCGAAAGTGCCGGAGGATTGGAGGGTGGCGTAATTCCGCCAGGCGACCATTTTGCTGATCGTCGCTGGATTCGGAGTGCTTCCGGCAGACGTAAGCTTCATCGCCGTTAAGTCGGCAAAAGCGACATGCCCTTTTCTCCCTACATCGGTGACGGCCGGGGCGGGCGAAGGAAGTCCGACCAGGTTCGCATCAAGTAATCCGCCTTCATCGTAGACGACAAACGCATAACGACCGACCGCGAATGCGGAATTCGTCACGGTGGAGTCGCGGAGAGCGTTGTCCCAGGCACTGAACGATCGCGGTCCGTTTCGCGTGACCACCACCCAATCGGGAGCCCAGTAATCAGGCGCAATGTAGCCGGCCGTTATTGGATCCCGTGAGCTGTCACCGGTGTTTGCCTTCGGCACCAGGTAGGGTGCATTCCAGCGAGCGAGGTTGATCGCGCGGCGGTTCAATGAAGTCGTGGTGGAGTTCACGTTTGAAGCGCGGCTTGCGGCCGCCGGGCCTGGGGCGGATTCGGGAAACACGCTGCGTCGAATTAAATTCGGGATCGGCGGCGTCGAAACGACCGTAGGTGTCGGATTTCGTTGGGGAGCGATATTGGCATGAGTGATAGGGGTTCCATCTGTGATCTCCTGTTTGAAGTCCGCCACCACGATTTCGAGAGCGCTCAATGCGATCGCGTCCGCCGTCGAAGAGTGAAAATCCCCTTCGGCAAGCTGACGATCAGTACTCGTGCGCGACAAATAGGCGACCACGATGCCGGAGAGGAGGACGACAAAGGCCAGGACGATGAGCAAGGCGGCGGCATCAATTTGGCGCTTGCCTGGCGACGCTTCGAAGCGCTGCATTAAGGCCTCGGCATCATTGGAAAGCTGCGCTCGTAAAGCCGGACTGCGGTGATGGCGGGTCCCGGCAAGGCCGTTGCGCCGTTAAGCGCAATTTGCCATTGGGCGAGCAAATCGCCGGGGCCCATCGTCGGGGAAAAATCGGACATGGCTTCGGTTAGCGCGTGGAGGTGATCGTTCGACATCAGATCCCGGCTTTTCGGATCGAGGGCGGCCACGCAAATCTGGACCGCCGCTACATCTTGCAGTCCGCCAAGCTTAGGGTGGCCAGCGGCCGCATCCCGGGGGCTCACAGACGGAGTTCCATTCTTGAGCACGTAGTAGTATTCGAATCGGAAAACGTTTGGGCCGATGAGCTCGTAGTCCGCATCGGGATTATCGTTCGTGGCAGCGACCCAGTTGCCGGCGATGGTGAGAGGCAGGTGAACGAGTGGAGTGTCCGCGGCTGACGCCCCATTCCACAACAGCGCTTTGGCCATTCGCTCCAGCTTTCTGGCTCCGATTCGATATGCGACAAGGGAGATCGGGCTCGGAGAGACTGCCGCTGGATGGTAACCCGGAACCGCACTGTAGAATGCAAGCTGATCGTTTCCGGACATCGGCCCGCCCACCGAATTAGGTGTCCCCATCCCTTTTCCGAAAAAGTCGACGTCGGATCGCTTGATCATCTGGGCGAAATCGACCGCAAAACGCTCAAACAATGGGCGGACCTGCCCGTCCGTATCCATGCGCTTGTTGCGGGACGTGGTGAGACTGGTCGCGCTGAGGAACAGGCGACTGAAGAGCAATACAAGCGCGACCAGAACGGAGATCGACACGAGGAGCTCGGTTAAAGTGAAGCCTTGTTCGGGTTTCCTCATGCTAATTACGATCAAGAGCGAGGAACAGTTCTGCCGAGCCGTCCGTGTTGCCGACTTCGGCCGCGGCGGGCCAGGTGGTCTTCAGGTTAACGAGCGTTGCAGTGCGAGTGCCGGGGCCGTTCGGCATGAACGTGATCGTCACGCGATAGCGCGCATGCAACGGCGGATCCCAGCTCGAACCATCCGGTTTTGCAGAACCCTCGAGGTCGGTCGAGCATTGCCCTGCAGTATTGAAGAACAATGTGGTGGTCGTGACGTTTGACGTGGGATTTGCGGGGATTTCGATCGCGAAGCGCGGCGAAGTGGCGGCGCCACCACGAGGATTCGTGACTGGCGTAGCGCGTAGGTCCGCGACAACGCCTGACAGGACGTCCGCCGAAGCTCTATGTTCGATGGCCACCTGATTGGTTTTGAGCCCTACTGGAAGCAGCGCGAAGATTGCCAGCAGTGAAACTGCAGCCACCCCGAGTGCCAGCGTGACTTCAACCAGCGAGAAGCTGCAACGTTCGAGCGCGCGCGTCTTCACTGCCGGTAAACTTTGAAGTTTCCCCCAACGCCGCTGAATTGGATCGCCACCACATTTCCCGTGTAGCGACCGCCGGCTGGCGGTGGAGTCGGCGCAACGTCCCCTCGGGTGGGGACCAGCCCGAGTTCGGCGGCTACCTTTAGCGAATAGGTGCCGTTGAGGTTCGCTTCGCCGCGCGGGGTAAATCGAACCGTCTTGTAAAACGTGTAGCCCTGAGCCACGAACCAGAACTTGGTTCGGTCGTCATTATCACTGCTGATGCGATTGAAATGATCCGCATCCAGGTTTGCGGCGTAGGTGTAAGGAAAATCCGATCGCGCATCGAGGCTGTTGGCCAGCGGTGTCGAGTTGGGTGCGGGCGAGGGTGGAGCGCCAATATCCGTGACGTGAACCCCTTCGAGCTTCACCAGCTTGCCGACCTGGGCGATTCGTGTGGCGGGCAAGACGGCGGAGGGGTCGTTCTCATCGAAGATCGAAGTGCCATCGAGAGACCTCACAATCGCCAGCAACAAACGGCCCTTCCCCGGATAGGGCGGGATTGCATTGGTCGCGGAAGTTGAGGTGGCGGCTTCCTCGTAGAAACCGACCCACGTGTAGGTATTGTTCGCCAAGGCGTGGATGCGCGCGTGCGCCAGCGTTCCCGCGATCGTTTCCGCGGCGGTGGTGATGTCGCCAGCCCCTTTCAAGTTCGTGAAAGCCGGCGCCAATAAGCTCGCCAAGAGGACGATCACGCCGATCACGACCATCAACTCGATGAGCGTAAAGCCGCCGGAGCGAATCCTGGGGGGAATCACGGACGCAGAGTAATGAAGAAATTAGGTCCGAGGAAAGCTCTAACTCAAGGGGCGGTGCAGGGGCTGGGGACGCGGGCGGACTGGCTCGTCGATGCCGTATCAGCAGAAATGAGAAATTTGCAAATCTGAGGAATTTTACGAGACCACGGCCCAAATGGGGGCATGCTTCTAGCTTTTATGGGGCCGTTGTGCTGGAACACACGCTATCCGAGGAGGAGCATAGTCAGATCGTTCAGACGATCGAGATGTTTGAAGTCATACTTCAAACACAACCTGACGATTATCAATCGCTTGAAATCCTCAAGGAAGCCTACGCCAAAGTCGGGCGGGCAGCCGATTCGCTAAAGACCTCGCGCCGTTTGGCGGAAGCGTATTTCAACGTCGGCTCCTACACGCTCGCCATGCAGGAATGCGAGGTGATTCTTCTCAAGGAACCGAATGCGCCAGAGATCCTCGCCATGCTGGGCGATATCGAAACCCGGCTGCAGGCGGCCGGGCACACCATCGCGACCACTGGATCGAAGAACGGCCTTATCGCGCAGCCGAGTGGGAATGGGGTAAATGGCCTGACGCACCATGGGGCGCAGGATGGCGGGTTAATGGACCTGCACCAGTCGCGGCATGGACAGAATTTAGCGATCGCGGCGACGACCATCTGGCCAAGTTTTTGGTGATGCAGCAGCTCTTCAGCGAAGAGGAGGTCGAGAAGGCCTTGGAGACGGTGAAAAACCTGAACAAGGATCTGAGCGGGCAGGCGCTCGGGGCTTCGTTGCTGGACAAGATTTGCCGGCAGGAAACCGACAAGCTGGAGGCGGCGCTCTCTCAGCTCATCGACCGCACGAAGTTCGCGTATGTGCCGGTGGAATATTACGATGTCGACCGGCAGATCCCCCGGATGTTGCCGGACAATCTGACGCTCGGGCGGTTGTTTCTGCCGTTCGATCTGATCAGCCGCACGATCATGGTGGCGTGCTGCAATCCGTTCGACGCTGCCGGCCGCGAAGCAGTGCAGCAATCGCTCGATTATACGGTGACGTGGTACCTGGCGCGGCCGGGCGCGATCATCAAATCTTTACAGGATGTTTACCGGCTCGAAAGCCGGGCCTAACCGCGCGACAAGATGAGAAGTAAATCTTTCGCGGAACGCATCGCTGATGTCCTGATCGAGGACGGCCTTCTCCTGCCGAGCCAGCTCGAGGAAGCGGTCAGCCTTCAGCAAAAAGAAGGCGGCCGGCTGCTCAAGATCCTGACGGACAAACAATTCGTTACCGACCAGGACATGACGGTGAGCATGGGGCGTTGCCTCAACACGCCGCTGATCAATCTGGCGAAATTGCGCGTGCCGGAGGAAATCATGTCGCTGGTGCCGCGCGACATGGCGAAGGCGAACAAGCTGGTCCCGATCGCGCGGTTGAACGGCAAGCTGTTCGTGGCCATGGCCGACCCGACGAACGTGCTCGCGGTCGACGACGTGAAGCGGCGCGTGCAACTCGACGTCGTGCCGATGATCGCGACCGAGAAGTCGGTAAGCGATGCTTTGGCCGGTGTGCACCATGGCGGCGCGCGGATGAGCCGAAGTGCTCAAGCAGGTCGCGGAGGACGCGGCGGCCGCGGGAGATGTCGAAATTGAATCGAAGAAGCGCGACGAGATCGATCTCGATCAGCTGGCGACGGACAGCGAGGACGCGCCGGTTATCAAGATCGTGAATCTGATTCTCGTGCAGGCAGTGAAGGAAAAGGCGTCGGATATTCACATCGAGCCGTTCCAGAAAACGCTGAAGCTGCGTTACCGTATCGACGGCGAATTGATCGCGGCGGAATCGCCGCCGAAAGCTCTCCAACTGGCGATCACTTCGCGCATCAAGATTCTCGCCGGCCTGAACATCGCGGAACGCCGCATCCCGCAGGACGGACGTTTCCGCATCAAGGTCTTGGCAAAGGATGTCGATCTCCGTGTTTCCATTCTGCCGACCGCCTACGGCGAAAAGATCGTTATCCGTATTCTCGATAAAACGGCCCTGACCGGCAGCATCGACCAGATGGGCATGGACGAGGGGACGCTCGACAAGTTCAAGAAGGCGATCGACGCGCCGCACGGAATGATCCTCGTGACGGGCCCGACCGGTTCCGGAAAAACGACGACGCTTTATTCGGTGCTGCAGGAGTTGAACAACCCGCAGTACAACATCGTCACGGTCGAGGACCCGATCGAATACGAGCTTTCCGGCATCAACCAAGTTTCGGTGCGCAACGACATCGGACTCGATTTCGCCTCGGCCCTGCGCTCCATCCTGCGCCAGGATCCTGACATCGTGATGGTCGGTGAAATTCGTGACAACGAAACCGCAGACATCGCGGTGAAAGCGGCGCTGACCGGTCACCAGGTGTTGAGCACGCTGCACACGAACGATGCGGCGGGCGCGATCACCCGACTCGACGACATGGGCATCGAGCCGTTCCTGATCTCCAGCTCGGTCATCATGGCTTGCGCGCAACGACTCGTGCGGCGGATTTGCACGAACTGCCGCGAGGAGTTCATGCCGGAGCCGGAAATTTTCGAACGCCTCTCCATGGCCGCACCGGAGGGCGCGGTCTTTTATCACGGTAGCGGATGCGATCGTTGCAAAGGCCGCGGTTATCTGGGCCGCGCGGCGATCATTGAAGCTCTGCCGGTGAGCGAAGCGATTCGCCGGCTGATCATCAAGCGCGCTTCGTCGGCGGTGGTGAAGAACCAGGCGATCAGCGAAGGGATGAAGACGCTGCGCATGGTGGGAATCGACAAGGCGCTCGAAGGCGTTACGACCCTCGAGGAAATCTGGCGCGTCACGGCGGAGGACCATTAATTAATTTCGATGACGATTCCGTTTCTGAGTTACTTCAAGAGAGGCAAAGGGGAGTCCGCGAAGGCAGAGCGCTCCTCCTGCCGCGAAGCCGCCGCCGCCGCTCGAAAAACCGAGCAGCGAACGTTTCAGCAAGACCGTCATGCCGAGCGCGACGCGCACGGTTGCGCCCCAGGATCCATTTCAAATGGCAGCGCGTTCGACAGCCATGGGTGGCCAGATGGCAGCCGCTACCGCGGTCGCCCCGCCACCGGCTGCGCCGCGGACCGATTTCATTTGCAGCTCCCGCCGCCGGTCAAGGCGCGTGATCTTCCCCCGGCGGTCGCGCTGGCTCTGGAGCCGAATGTCGAGCGGGTAATCTCGCTCGAGCTGGCCGACATTGTCGCGGCGATGCCGCCCGGCCATGTCAAACCGCTCAGCGAAGCATGACAACCGGCGCATTCTGTTGAGGGCCTCGGAGGTCGAGAAGGGGATGGCCAATGGGAAGCCGTCCGTTTCGCTGGCGACCATTTACGAGCAGGTCCCCGAAATTTTCCTGCGCACGATTTCGCCTTCGGACACGTGGCAGGTCCAATTGCCGTTCGCCAAGGTGCTCGATCAGTTTACGAACCTGCATGTGCGCGCCGACCAGGAACGCCACCTCAGCGTGCCGCAGGTTGAAACTCCATTTCTGAAAGTGGCGGTGGAGGATTGCTCGGAATTCGGCACGACGCTGGAACCGCTGCAAATGGAGACGGGCGACTTACCGGTGGTCCGTATTGAACCGCCGACAGCGGAAGCTTTTGCCGCGGCTGAACCTGAGCCCGCCCTCGATCCAAGATTCCAAATGTCGCCGGCGCCTTCTCGCGCGCCGTCTGTAACAGCAAAATCCCCCCAATCCCCCACGCGCATTCCTTTCAAGCTTTCACCGAATGGAACGGACGCGCCCGCACCTGAGAGTGTTCCAGCCTCAAGCGGGCCGTCCGTTCCGAGTTCTTTACCACCGTGCCCCAGCGCCCGGTGCGAATTCCGTTCAAGATCACGCCGCCGTCGGACGACGTGCGTCCGAAGCCCGAGCCGTGGTTGACAAAGGAAAGTCTGGCCGCGGAGAGCGAGACGCCCGTCGGGCCGGCCGCTGTCCCCGCCGGCCGCCGCCCGCACCGGTCAGCGCCGGGGAAGTGAAGATCGTGCTGCCGCTTCTGCCGATCTTGCGGAATCTGCCGCCGATGCAGTTGACCGGGGATGCGGCCAGCGTGCCAGCGGAGGCCCGTCTTGAGCTTCCATTTTCGCTGATTGAGCCGCAGCTTGCGACGGGCCGGATCAGCGTGACCGCGAAGGTTTTCGAAGTGAGTTTGCCCGCGGAATACCGCAGTCTGTTCCAGGCCGGCGCGGGTGCGGTCGATGTTTCGCTGCCGTTGCAGGAAGTGCTGAAGAATTTGCCCGCGGCTTCGTTGCGCATGCGGGACGACCAGGTGGAGCAGGAAGCGGGGCAGAATTTCGCCACGCCGTTTTCCGCGAAAGCTGAGGAAGACGCGAAGACGCTCAACGTTCCGCTAACCCCCATCGCTAAACCGGTCGTGGCGCCGGTTCCTGTGGAGGCCAGTCTGCCTGCGGTAGCGGAACCTGTAGCGGCAAGCGTGTCGCCTGCCGTCGAACCCAGAATAGCCGAGCCGGTTGCCGCTCCGGAGGCATACGCCAGACCGGCTACCGCTCCAGAAGGCGAAAAAGGTTTCGATCGTCCGCTTCGCTCGCCGCTTCAGGTCGCGCTCGACACCGACGAGAAACTCGACGCCAAGGCCGTGGTCGCTCTCGTCAATAAGATCCCGGGCGTGAAGTCGTGCGCCATCCTGTTTGGCGATGGTCTCAGTCTCGCTGGTAGCTTACCCGCGGAGCTGGAGACGGAAGGCATTTGCGCCATGGCGCCCTCCTTGATGCAGCGTATCGAAAATCATTTGGTCGATACGAAACTCGGCGCGCTCCGCGGCATGACCCTTTCTTGTGTGAAGGGTGCCATCACCTTTTACATGCACGAAAATCTTTGTCTCGCGCGCGCTCCATGCAGACGTCGACTTTGCCCGGAGAAACCCGCGAGAAGCTGGGCCGCATCGTGCACGAGCTTTCCCGAAAATATTCTCACCCCGTTTAGAGTTCTTTCTCCATGTCGATCATCAATTACGCCAGCCGAGAGATCCAGTTCAAGATCGTCTATTACGGTCCTGCGCTGTGTGGCAAGACGACGAATCTCGGCTACATCCACAAGCGGATTAATCCGGAGAACCGGGGCGATCTCGTCTCGCTCGCGACCGCGGCCGACCGCACTCTGTTCTTCGATTTTCTGCCGTCTGAACGCGGTCGTCATCAAAGGGTTCGTGACAAAGTTCCAGCTCTACACGGTGCCGGGCCAGGTCATTTACAATGCGACCCGCCAGCTCGTGTTGCGCAGCGTCGATGGCGTGATTTTCGTGGCCGATTCGCAATGGGAAAAGATGGAAGAGAACGTCGAGAGTTTTAAGAACCTGGAAGACAACCTCGCCAAGCAAAACATCTCGATCGACGAGATTCCTTACGTCCTGCAATACAACAAGCGGGACCTCGAGAATGTCGCGCCCGTCAATTACCTCGAGTACGTGCTGAACAATCGGAAGAAGCGCGTCCAGAGTTTCGAGGTCGTTTCCAGCACCGGCCAGAACGTTTTCGCTTCGCTTAACGCGGTTTCGCAGATTCTGCTGCACAAATTCAGCAAACAAAGCGATGTGCCGAAGACCGCGCCGCCGCCGGTGGCGATCCCGGTCGAGCCAGTTGCGAAAAAGGCGGGAGCCGCGGTATGAATGCGATCCCGTGCCTGACCATTGAAGACGTCGCCAATCTCGATGGCGTCCTGGGCGATTTTCTGAAGAAGGCGGAAGCGGAGCTGACGGTCGTGATCGATCGCGGTGGAAATGTGATTTCGCAATTTGGCGACATGACGGTGATGGACGTCACCATCATCGCCGCGCTCGCTGCCGGATCATTTGCCGCGACGAAAGAACTGGCCCGTCGCATCGGCGAAATCGAATTCAACGCGCTCTATCATCAGGGGAACGGCAATCACATCTTCATGAACTCGGTCGATGACGACACGATCATGATCACGGTTTTCGGCCGGCGCACGACGGTAGGGCTGGTGCGATTTTATTCCGCCAGCGCCGCGCAAAACGTCGGCGCGCTTCTGAAAGCGCTCTCGAGCGGCGGCCACGGATTTTCCTTCGACGCGTCGGACATCACCGCCGCGCCGGTTTTCGCAAGATCGAGTAACCGCTACCCGCTAAATTCGGCGGCAACGAGAGTGGCGTTGTGACCGCCGAAACCGAAGGAGTTGTTGAGCGCGATGCGGATCTTCTTTTCTTTCGCGACCTTCGGCGTGTAATCGAGATCGCATTCCGGATCGGGATTCTCGAGGTTGATCGTGGGCGGAATAACGGAATCGCGGATGGCCAGCGCGCACGCCGCCATCTCGACCGCGCCGGCTCCGCCTAGCAAATGGCCCGTCATCGATTTCGTCGCGCTGATCGAAACTTTATGCGCGTGTTCGCCAAAGACTGTCTTCAGCGCGCGCGTCTCGGAGATATCGCCGAGGCCGGTTGAAGTGGCGTGGGCATTGACGTAATCGACCTGGTCCGGTGTCGTCTTGGCGTGGGCCATCGCAATCTGCATCGCGCGGGCGGCACCTTCGCCATCCGCCGGCGGCGCCGTCATGTGATAGGCGTCGGCGGAAAGCCCGTAACCGGTCAGCTCACAATAAATTTTCGCGCCGCGCGCCTTCGCGTGCTCGAGCTCTTCGACGACCACGACACCCGCGCCTTCGCTCATGACGAATCCGTCGCGATCGCGATCGAACGGCCGTGAGGCTTTCTCCGGTTCGTCGTTGCGCGTGCTGAGCGCTTTCATGGACGAGAATCCCGCCAGACCGATTGGGATGATCGATGCTTCGGAACCGCCGGCGAGAAAGATGTCCGCGTCGCCGAACTTGATCATGCGCCACGATTCTCCGATCGCGTTGTTGGAGGTTGCGCAGGCCGTGACGATGCAAAGATTCGGGCCTTGCAGGCCGTACTCCATGGAGATCAGGCCGCTCGCCATGTTGCTGATGAGCATCGGAATAGTGAAAGGGGAAACGCGGCTCGGGCCCTTTGGTCATGAGAATGGTGTGCTGGTCCTCCAGGGTTCTCAGGCCGCCAATGCCGCTGCTCACGATCACGCCAAAGCGGCGGCGATCGACCTTTTCCAGGTCGATGCCGCTGTCGTCCTTGGCCATTTTCGCCGCGGCCATGGCGAGGTGGGTGTAACGGTCGGTCCGCCGAACATCCTTCGGATTCTTGAAGTAATTCTTCGGCTCGAAGTCCGCGCACCTCTCCCGCGATCTGGCAATCGTAGGCGGTCGTGTCGAACGCCTGAATTTTTCCGATGCCGCTGACGCCGTTCTGCAGGTTGCGCCAAAACGTGTCCACGTCGTTGCCGATGGGCGTGACGACACCCAATCCCGTGATGACAACTCGGCGATCGGCGATCATGAACGATTTCGTTAATCTACCGCGTTCCCATGCCGACGCTCTGCACGGTCTGGAATAATTTCCCTTCGGTTTTGATCGAGGGAGCGATGATGATTTCGGTTTGCTGGAACTCGGCGATGTTGCTCGCGCCGACGTTGCCCATGCAGGTGGTGATGGCGCCGACCAGGTTCTGACTTCCGTCATCCACCTCGGCAGGGCCGAACAGGATTTGCTTCAGGGAACCGGTCGCGCCCACTTTGATTCGCGTGCCGCGCGGCAGGTTCGCATGCGGGCGTCGCCATTCCCCAATGATAGCCGCAGCCGGGCGCTTCATGCGCTTTGGCAAACGCGCTGCCCACCATGACGGCGTCCGCGCCGCAGGCGAGCGCTTTGCAAACATCGCCGCCTTTGCTCATGCCGCCATCGGTGATGATCGGAACGTAGCGCGAGGTCTTCTTGAAATAAGCGTCGCGCGCGGCGGCGCAATCGACGGTCGCCGTGACTTGCGGCACGCCGAGGCCGAGAACACCGCGGGAAGTGCAGGCGGCGCCGGGTCCGACGCCGATGAGCACGCCGGCCGGGCCGCATTCCATGATCTCGAAGGTGACGTCGTAACCAACCGTGTTGCCGACGATGACCGGAATGCGCATCTCGCGGCAAAATTTTTCCAGCTCGAGCGATTTATACTCCGACGAAATGTGGCGCACGGTCGAGACGGTGCTTTGCACCACGAAAACATCCGCTCCCGCTTCCTGCGCGATCCGTCCGAACTCGGCCGCGCGCTGCGGAATGGAACTGACCGCGGCGATCGCCCCGCTGTCCTTGATCTGGCGGATGCGCGCCGCGATCAAATCTTCCTGGACCGGTTCCTGATAAATCTTTTGGAGCAGGTGCGTGATCTCCGCTTTGTCGGCCTCGACGATTTTCTGAAGAACTTCCTGCGGGTTCTTGTAGCGCGTCTGCACGCCCTCGAGATTCAGCACCGCCAGGCCGCCGAGCTTGCTCATCTCGATGGCGAAACGGACGTCGACCACGCCATCCATCGCGCTGGCCAGGATCGGGATTTTGAAATCGAGCGGCTCGGCGTCACGCCGCGGCAAACGCCAGGCGATATCGACTTCGTTCGGATTGATGGTGACGCGCCCGGGGACGAGAGCGATCTCGTCGAACCCATAAGTCACGCGAGCTTTGCGATTGCGGCCGATCCACATTCCCATGATTAAATTTGTTCCGGTTTAAATCGTTCGTTCAAGCTTCCGCATCGTGGACAACGCGGAAGCAAAGCGGGCGTTCGATCCTCAAATTCGAACGCGCAAATCACGCATCGCAGCCGAAAGCGCAAAGCGCGACGCTCGCGACGGCGGCGATTCCACTCTCCAACTATCCAGAGGAGAAAAACCGCCGCAAGAAAAACCAGCAAATAGATCGTGACCAGCGCGGAGAGGCTGACGCGAATCACGGCGCAGTGGGGCTGGGGTTAGGCGGGGAAGGGGGCGCGAGGTCGTTGCCCCACTCGAGGATGGCAGTGCCCCAGATGAGGTTATGTTCCGGCTCCCGATTCTCGATTTTCGATTGGGGAGAAGCGAGAAACCGCGAGATATTTTCGCGCCTGTTCGTCGAGGGCGGCGTCGCCGGAGGAATTTTGGAGGAAGCAATGACGCACTTCGCCGTTGCCATTGACGGCGATGCGGAACTGGGCGGCCTGCGGGGATTCCTGACCGGAGCACGGTGAATTTCAGTCCGGGAACCTGCGCGGATCCGAGCGTCTCGAGTTCCGGCGAAAACCGGATCACGGTGGGCGCGATTTTCGGCGGCAGGTTCGGCGCGGATTGGCGGGCGGTTCGACAGGAGCGGGAGGGCGCGCGCTGGGAATGCGCAAGCGGCGGAGGGGCCGGGGGCAATTCTTTGAGCGCCGGTTGGCGAGTCGAGATACGAAGGCGCGTGCTGGATGGTCGGCATGACCAGCGATTTCCCATCCGGCGAGCGGCTGAGTGGTGGAGGCCAGGGCCGGATCCTCCGCGTCCAGCCAGCCGAGAAGCAGACGGCCTTCATCCGAGTTCGGCGCGATCAGGCTGACCCGACCCGGCGGCGGCAGGAGAGCGACTGCCGGCGGATAGACAATTTGGAAGAGGTAGAAACCGAGCGGCGTGAACGACCAGCGAGCCGAAGAGAAATCCGGCGATGGTCCATTTGCCGCGGCCGGGCCGTTCCCATCCAAAAATCAGATCGTCGGCGGAGGTGTCGGGCAGCATTCATTTCGCGCAGGGGTCGTCGCGAGGGCGACGGAGGTGATTCCGCGTTCGAGCGCGAGATTAGTGACCTCGACGACAAGCGCGTAAGGCGTGAGACGATCGGCCTTGATGATGATCGGGCGGCCTTCCTTCTTCGCTTCGTCGAGCAAAGGCCCAAGCTGATCGAGCGCGACTTTTTGATCGCGAAAATAAATCGCGGGCGCGGCGCCGCCGGTGATGCTGATGATCTGCGGATTGATCTGGGGGCCGAGCGTAAAGCGGGAGAGCGGAACCGAGACGGAAATTCCCGGCTGCAGGATGAAGTTCGAGCTGAGGACCAAAAAGAAAATCAGGAGAAAAATGACGTCCAGCAGCGGAATGGCGGCGAGCCAGCTGAACTGGTAATCCTTCGTGCGGGAAAGCTTCATGCGGCAACGGCCTCCCGGCCGGAAAACTAGCGCGCTTCGCGTTCGCCCGCAGGCGCCTGAAAGGTGATGATGTCGCCTGCTCGGTTCGCGATCGGTCAACATGTGGACGACTTCAATCCCGGCGCGCTCCATTTCGTGCATCAACGAATTTACGCGCGAAGAAAGATAGCTGTAAGCGACAAAAGTCGGCGTGGCGACGACCAGGCCGGCCGCGGTCGTGAGCAAACTTTTGTAAACGCCGCTGGATAATTCCGTGACGGTTGCATACCCGCCGTTGGACGAGAGCGTGCCGAAAGCGTCAATCATTCCGGCCACCGTGCCGAGCAGTCCCAGCAAGGGCGCGACGTAAGCCAGGGTCGCGAGGACGCCGAGGAAACGTTCGAGCTTCGGCACTTCGAGCTGGCCGGCTTCCTGGACGATCTCTTTCAATTCCGCGCGCGGCGCGTCATGCCGGATGATCGCGGCATGAATGACGCGCGCGACTGGTCCCGGCGTGCCCGCCGATTCATGGAGCGCTTCCGCGAAGTTCCGCCGCTGGAGGAGATTGGAAAGGCCTTGGAGAAATTCGCCGACGTTGAATGGTGGCGCGATGCAGGTAAAACAGCCGCTCGGCAAAGACGGCGACGGCAATCACGCTGCAAACCAGGATGGGCCACATGAGCAGGCCGCCCTTCTGGATGTAGTCGATCATGAGATTTTGTCTTAGTCGGCTTTGGGGCTTGTGGCAAGCCAGTAGGGACGGCTCGCCTTACCTTCGCCTGCGGTGCGGGAGTCGCTTTCGGTGCCGTTCCTGGCGTCCGCCGAATCACCTTTCCGGCGCGCATCGTAAACCGTGTAGCCGGTCTGCCTCCCGCTCTTGTCGTAGGCGTAGACGATCTTATTCCGCACCACGTCGTCCTGCCCAAGCTGAGTCTCCTGGGTGAGCTTGCCGGAGTCGTCATACTTATAGACCGTCCGGAAGCGGAACTGGTCATCCGGCCCGTAAACCTCGCCGTTGGCGAAACGCCCTGCTCGTCGAGCGTGTAGCGGATTCTCCCTATCAATTTGCCGTCTTTCTCCGTGGTGGTGGCGGTGGCTCGGTGGCGCAAGGGATCGAATTCATAAACCGTCTTTGAGCCGTCGGCGTTGATGGAAACCGTGACCCGGACCGCGTCCGGAGTTGGGCTCACCGACTGGCTTTGCGACGTGGCGGCGAGGGCCGTCCAAGCGAGGACGAAACTGGCAGGCGAGCGGCCGGGAAAACATGAGGGAGTTTACGGCGAGGGAAAAAGGCCGCAAACGGGCGTTAATTTTTATTGACCCTTGGTACGGAAGGTGGTTAAAAGTGGGGGGAAGTGGATTAAAATGGCACACGTATCCGCTGGCGCATGGACAACGACTCTCAACCCCAAAAATTCTTCGCCGGCGAGTTCCGTCATGTCATGGATGGGAAGAACCGTATCACCATTCCTTCCTGGTGGCGCGGAGACGAAGGCCCAGGAGTTCATCATTCTGCCCGAGCCACAGCGGGCAATTTTTGCTGGTCATGTCGCCGGAGGAGTTTGCTCGCATGAGCGCGCAGGCCGAAGCGGACAGCTCGCTCTCCCCGCGCGATCGCCGGGTGTTTTCGCGCCAGCTTCATTCGCGCGCCGAACATGGCGCCTCCGACAAGCAAGGCCGTCTTGTTCTGCCGGAGGCTCATTGCCGCGAGCTTGGCTTGAAAGGCGAGGTCGCGCTCGTGGGCGGCCACGGCCGTTTTGAGATTTGGAATCTGCAGAAATGGAAGCGCGCTCAGGAGGAGGAAACCGCGACGTACCAACACGTCGCTAACGTGATCGGGCTGTAGCGATCGCTTTTGGAAAATGATCAACGCATTGCTGTTTGAGCGGCCCATCTGGTTCGCGACCGGTCCGCTGGAGGTCGAGGAGGAGGCGCAGGAAATGGAGGACTTCACTTATCATCGTCCGGTGCTGGTGCGGGAAGCGGTGGAACTGCTGGCTCCGCGCGCCGGCGCTCTCGTCGTCGATGCGACCTGCGGCGGCGGCGGACACAGCGCGGAAATTCTGCGCACCGGCGCCGATGTTCTGGCGCTCGACCAGGATCCCGACGCGATCGAATTCGCCGCCGAAAAGCTGGCCGAGTACGGCGGCCGAGTCACGCTGCGCCAGGCGAACTTTCGCGAGGCGGGCAAGGTCCTCGATGAACTTGGTGTCGTCGGCATCGGCGGGGCGCTGCTCGATCTGGGCGTCTCTTCGCGACAATTGGAAAACGCCAGCCGCGGTTTCAGCGTCATGCGACAGGGCCCGCTCGATATGCGGATGGATCCGCGCCGCGAGCTGACCGCCGCCACGGTGATCAATTCCTATTCCGAAGAAGATCTTACCCGTCTTTTCCGCGAGCTGGGCGAAGAACCGGCGGCGCGCCGCATTGCCAGCCAATTGGTGAAGCTCCGCAAGACGACGCCGTTTCAGGACACGTTGCAACTGGCCAAGGCCATCGAGAAAATCGTCTGGCGTCACGGACGGCGTCATCCCGCGACCCAGGTTTTCCAGGCGTTGCGCATGGAAGTGAACGATGAGCTCGGCGCGCTGGAAGAAGGTCTGCGTGTCCTGACCCGGCGCCTCGAATCCGGCGCGCGCATCGCGGTGATCACCTTCCACTCGCTCGAGGACCGGATCGTGAAGAATTTCTTCCGCGATCGCAGCCGCGAATGGCTGGATCGCCCGGAATGGCCCGAGCCCCAGCGCAATCCCGATTTCACTTTCCGCCTCATCACCACCAAGCCGGTCGAACCCGGCGAAAACGAACAGCGCGTTAACCCGCGCTCCCGCAGCGCCAAGTTGCGCGTCGCCGAAAGAATCTGATGCACGCGCCGCGTCGAAAGAATTTCAATCCCATGAACGCCGCCTCGTTGGCGCGCTGGATTGTGATCACTGGATTCCTGGCGCTGACCGGATTGATGTATCTCTTCCTCACTTTTCAGCTTCATCATCTCGGCGAGCGAAAGAAGGCGCTCGAGAACGAGCTGACCAGTCTCCGCTCGGAGAATGACGTCGCCAGCGTGCAGATCGCGGCCTTGACTTCGCGCTCGGCCCTGCAACGCCGGCTCAAGGAAGGTTATTTGAAGATGATTCCCATCACCGAGCAAAACATCGTTCGCCTGAGCGCACCGCGGCCTTTGCACGGTGAGGACGCAGTTCAACCCGTCGCTAACAAACGTGCCGAAAGATGAAGTGGAACAGCCGGATTCGCTGCGCGCTGGTTTGCCTCGCGTTCACGGCTTTGTTCAGCTTGTTTTCGTTCCGGCTGGTTTATCTGCAGATCGTCAAACACGACGAGTACGCCGGGCTGGCTGCGGAAAAGCACGTCTATAAGCAATCGATCTTCGCCGAGCGCGGCGCGATTCTCGACGCGAATAACGAAGTCCTCGCGCATAACACGCCGGTCGAGACCGTCATGGCCGATGCGACTCACCTGAATAATCGTGACGCGATTGTCCCGCTCCTGCGCGAGGCGCTCGATCTGCCGGCGGACGAAATCTCGGAGAAGTTGCAGACGGGCCGCCGCTACATCGTGTCTAAAGCGGGAAGTGCCGGTGGCGACGGCCACGGCGCTGCGCGAAAAACTGCGCGCGCAGAATTTGCGCGGCATTTATTTCGAGCGCGATACGACCCGGATTTATCCGAACGGCTCGATGCTTTGTCACGTCATCGGCTTCACCGATTTCGAGCATCGCGGCATCCAGGGGGTGGAATCCTCCATGGAAGAATATCTGCACGGGCAGGATGGCTACCGTTATATCGAACATAACCGCGCCGGGCAGGAGATCGTGCTTTATCGCGGCCAGGAACGCACGCCGCGCAACGGCTATCAGGTCCAGCTGACCATCGACCTCAACCTGCAAAACATCGTCGAGAACGAACTCGATGCGGCCATGCGCGAATACTCGCCGCAAAAGGCGACGATCATCCTGATGCGCCCGAAGACCGGCGAAATCCTCGCCATGGCGAACCGGCCGCACTTCGATCTCAATCAGCGTTCCGAGGCCAAGCCCGAGCAGATGAAGAATCGCGCCATCATCGACATGATGGAGCCCGGCTCGACCTTCAAGATCGTCACCGCGGCGGCGGCGCTGAACGAGCGAAAGGTCCGTCCCGAGACGACGATTTTTTGCGAGAACGGCCTCTGGAATTATGGCGGCCGGCCGTTGCACGACCATAAAGGTTATGGCGACATGACCGTGCACGACATCCTGGTCAAGTCGTCCAACATCGGCGCGGCCAAGCTGGCCATGACCGTCGGCGAACAAAAATTCTACGAATACATTCGCCGCTTTGGATTTGGCGATCGCACCGGCGTTGAATTGCCCGGCGAAATTCCAGGGATCATCCGCCCGCCGCAATCGTGGAGCAAAATTTCCATCACGCGCATTCCGATGGGCCATGAAGTCGGCGTCACGCCGTTGCAGATGACGGTGGCGATGGCGACGATCGCGAATGGCGGCAAGCTCATCACGCCGCGCATCGTAAAATCGATCACGAGCGAGGAGGGCAAGACGGTCAGCACTTTCTCGCCCGTCGTTTTGCGCCAGGTCATTTCGCCGGAAACCGCAGCGCAAGTCAGCAACGCGTTGCGCGCCGTCGTGAGCGATCGCGGAACCGCGGCGGCGGCGGCGGTCCCCGGTTTCACGATTTGCGGCAAGACCGGCACGGCGCAAAAGGTGGATCCCAAAGGCGGCTACGAGCACGGGAAATATCTCGTCTCGTTCTCCGGTTATCTGCCGGCAGAGAATCCGGAATTCGTCGGCCTGGTCGTCCTGGATGATGCGCAGACGAAAAACCCGGAGCTGAATTATGGCGGCCTGGTGGCCGCCCCGATCTTTGCGCGCATCGCCGAAAAAGCCGCGCGCTATCTCGATCTTGAGCCGCAGGAAGATGGTGAGAAAAGCGATTCCCGTGGAACGAGTGGCCTCAACCAATGCGTCACGCCGTTGAGCGCGCTGCGCCCGTTTGACCATTTCGCATGCAGCTCAAAACTCTCGTCGCCGCCATTTCCCCCCGCCAAATCATCGGGCCGCTTGATCGCGTCGTGGAAAGCATCGCGTATGACTCGCGCCGTGTGCAAAGGAATGGCCTTTTCGTCGCATTGCGCGGGGAAAAAAGCGATGGCCACCAGTTCATCGAACAAGCCGTCGAAAAAGGCGCCTCGGTGATCGTGACGGAGCAGGAGGTGCAACACGCTCACGCGACCTGTGTCGTGGTGGAGAACACCCGGCACGCGCTCGCCGATCTCGCCGCGGCGTTTTACAACCGGCCGGCGCTGCCGGCTCAAGCTGGCCGCCGTGACCGGCACGAATGGAAAAACGACGACCACTTTTCTGCTCAAACATATTTGCGAAAAGGCAGGGCTGCGTTGCGGCTTGATCGGAACGGTGCGCTACGAGATCGGCGACCGCGTTTTGCCGGCGGTGCGCACCACGCCGGAATCGCTCGAAGTGCAGGAGTTGCTCGCGCAAATGGTGAACGCTGGGTGCAAGGCGGCGGCGATGGAAGTGTCGTCGCATGCGATCGCGCAGGATCGCGTTCGCGGGCTGGAATGGGATGTCGCCGTCTTCACGAATCTCACGCAGGACCACCTCGATTTTCACGGCACGATGGAAAATTATTTCGAGGCGAAGGCGCAGCTTTTCACCGGACTCGGCCGAGCAGAAGGCCAAGACCGAGGCGACGGCGGTCATCAACATCGACGATCGTTACGGCGCGCAGTTAGTCGACCGGCTGGAGAAGAAGGTTCCGGTCATCACCTATGGCGTGAGCGCGCGGGCTGATTTTCGCGCGTCCAATTACCACGCCGAATTTGCCGGCACATCCTATCAGCTCGACGCGCGCGGCAAGAGCTACCTCGTGCGCGTTCCGTTGATCGGACGATTCAACGTCGCCAATTCGATGGCGGCGCTGGCCGCGGCCAACAGCATGGGGATCAGCCTGCGTGAGGCCATCCTGAGCCTCGGCCGTTCGCCGCAGGTTCCCGGGCGGCTCGAAGCGGTGCCGGCGAAACGGCAGTTCCAGGTTTTTGTCGATTACGCGCACACCGACGACGCGCTGCTCAATGTCCTCAAAACATTGCGCGAACTTTCGCCCGCGGAAGCTGATCGTCGTCTTCGGTTGCGGCGGCGACCGGGACAAACAGAAGCGGCCGCTCATGGGCCGCGTCGCGGATCAAAATGCGGATTACAGCATCATCACCTCCGACAATCCGCGCAAAGAGGATCCGGACGCGATCATCGCCGACGCCGAGAAAGGTTTTCGCTCCGATCGCTACGAGAAGATTGCCGACCGCGCGAAAGCGATCGCGCGCGCCATCGAGCTGGCGCAGCCGCGCGACATTGTCCTGATCGCCGGCAAGGGACACGAAGCCTACCAGGAATTTGCCGATCACACGGTGCCGTTTGACGACATTCAGGTCGCGACGGCAGGCGTTGGAAAATCGTCCACTCGCGTTCGACTCATGAATCCTCTTTCACTTGGCCAGATTACGAAATTTGCCGGCGGCTCGCTCGCCGCCGGGAATGCGGAGACGACCATCACTCGGGATCAGCACGGATTCGCGCACGCTTCAGCCGGGCGATCTGTTCGTCCCGTTGCGCGGCGAGAATTTCGACGGGCACAAGTTTGTCCAGCAAGCCGTCGAGCGGGGCGCGGCTGGGGCAATGGTGGAAGAGAATTGGAAGGGCACGACACCCGCCAGCTTCGCCTTGATTCGCGTCGCGGACACACTGGTCGGTTATCAAACCCTGGCGGCGAACTATCGGGCATCGTTGCCGCTGAAAGTGATCGCGATCACCGGCAGCAACGGCAAGACCAGCACGAAGGATTTTGTGGCGGCGACCCTGGCGAGAAAGTTCCGCGTCACCAAGACGGAAGGCAATTTCAACAACCACGTTGGCCTGCCCCAGACCATGCTGGCGGCAAACCTGGACGATGAGATTGCCGTTTGGGAAATCGGGATGAATCACCCGGGCGAGATCGCGGCTCTGGCGAAACTCGCGGCGCCGGATATTGCCATCGTGACGAACGTTGGGATCGCGCATATCGAATTCATGGGAAGCCGCGAAGCGATTGCCGCGGAGAAAGGTTCGCTCGCCGAAGCAGTCGGCCCCAGCGGCACCGTAATCCTCAATGCGGATGACCCGTTCAGCGAAGGAATCGCCAAACTCACGCGCGCCAGGATCATTCTTGCCGGAATCGAAAATGGCTCCGTGCGCGCCAGCGATGTCCGGCAGAGCGCCACCGGATCCGAGTTCACCATCCTGGAAGGCGCGCATCGCTGCCGCGCGCAACTGCCGGTGCCTGGGGTGCACATGGTGCAAAACGCGATGCTGGCCGTCGCCGCCGGCCGCGCCTTCGGGCTTTCGCTCGAAGAATGCGCCGCGGGTCTTGCTTCGACGCCGCTCACGAAAGCGCGTCTTCAAATCACGGAGATCAACGGCATTCAGTTCATCGACGACAGCTACAACGCCAATCCCGATTCCATGAAAGCCGCGTTGCGCACCCTGATCGAGCTCGATGCGGACGGTCGTCGCGTTGCGGTGCTGGGAGAAATGGGCGAGCTCGGCGAAGAATCCGAGCGCGGCCATCAGCGAGGTTGGGCGAAACCGCCGCCGAACTCAACGTCGATGAATTGATCGCGGTGGGCCCGAGCGGCGCAGCGATCGCGCACGCGGCCGGGAAAGCTGGCTTGGAAAACAGCAAAGCGGTCGATTCGCCGGAGAAAGCCGCAGAGCTTCTCGGAGAAAACGCCATGCCGGGCGATTTGATTCTGGTCAAAGGCAGCCGCACCGCCCGGATGGAACGTGTCCTGGAAGCATTCGCGAAACGGCAGGCACCGGAGGAAGTCGCGCCATGATGTATTACCTCCATCTCCTGAGCGAACAGGTTAAGGGCTTCAACGTTTTTAGTTACGTCACGTTCCGCGCGGTCATGGCCGCGATCACCGCTTTCGTTCTCTCCCTCGCGTTCGGCAATTTCGTCATTCGAAAATTGATCGCGCTCAAGGCGGGCCAGCCGATCCGGACGGCGGACGAAGTCCATAAGCTCGCGGAATTGCACAGCGCCAAACAAGGGGTGCCCACCATGGGTGGCGTGCTGGTCATCGGCACGGTCGTGCTCTCGAGCCTGATCTGGGCGCGCCCGGACAATCGTTTCGTCTGGCTGGCGCTCTTCAGCATGGTCTATCTCGGCGCGCTCGGTTTCGTGGACGATTACCTGAAGGTCACCAAGAAAAAATCCGCCGGGATCAGCGGCCGGATCAAATTGGTAACGCAGCTCGCTCTGGCGGGCATCGTCGCCGCCGTGTTCCTGACTAATCCGCTGATCGAGGTCCAGGCGCGCTCTCTTTACCTGCCGTTCTTCAAGATTCCCGTCGTCCTGGACATGGGTTTGTTCACGATCGTCTTCTTCGCCTTCGTCATTACCGGTTCGTCCAACGCCGTGAATCTAACCGATGGCCTGGACGGCCTTGCCATCGGTTGCACCATCACGGTCGCGTTCGCCTACGCGTTGCTTACCTACGCCGCCGGAAATTTCCGCATCGCGGAATATCTTCAGGTCCCATTTTATTCCTACGCTGGCGAGCTGGCGGTCATTTGCACGGCGCTCGTCGGGGCTGGGCTGGGTTTTCTCTGGTTCAATTGCCATCCCGCTAAAGTCATCATGGGCGACACGGGCGCGCTGGCCATTGGCGGCGTGATCGGCGTCATTGCAATTTGTTGCAAACAGGAGCTGCTGCTCGCGGTGGTGGGCGGCGTTTTCGTCCTCGAAGCGGCCTCGGTCATCCTGCAGGTGCTGAGCTTCCGGCTGACCGGCAAACGCATTTTCGCGATGTCGCCGCTCCATCATCATTTCGAATTGAGCGGGTGGAAGGAAAACACCGTGATCGTCCGGTTCTGGATCTTGTCGGCCATCTTCGCGCTTGCTCGGCCTGGCGACTCTCAAGCTCAGATAACGTGAAGTACCAGGGCAAAAAAGTTGCGGTGCTCGGAGCGGGGTTGAGCGGAACAGCCGCGGCGTTGCTGCTGCGCAGCGAGGGCGCCGAAGTCACCGTGCTCGACAGCGCCGCGGAAGAGACGCTGCTGAAATCGACGATCGAAAATCTGCGGACGCGTGGCGTGACCGTGAATTGCGGACCGCAAGCCGAGAAGGATGCGGCTAATTATGATTTTGTCGTCCTGAGCCCGGGAATCGATCCGCTCTCGCCGCTGGCCCAGAATTTTTCCTCCCGGCAAATCGAGATCATGGGCGAGTTGGAACTAGGCTGGCGTTCCATCGACGTGCCGGTCATCGCGATCACCGGAACCAACGGCAAGACGACCACGACCGAATTGCTCGCGCAGATGCTCAACGCGTGCGGTCAGCGCACGATCGCCTGCGGCAACATCGGCAAACCGCTTTGCGAAGTCGCACTCGAAGATCGCGATCTCGACGTGCTCACCGTGGAAGTGAGCTCGTTTCAGCTTGAAACCATTCAAACGTTCCGTCCCTCCGTCAGCGTCTGGCTGAACTTCGCGCCCGACCATCTCGACCGTTACCGCTCCGTCGCGGAATATCGCGCCGCCAAGCTGCGGATTTTCGAGAATCAAACTCCCGAAGATGTCGCCGTGCTCAACGCGGGCGAGACACTGCCGAAGATTGCCGCGCGCGCCGTGACCTTCAGCGCCTACGCGGACAACGCCGATTTTCGACTCGAGGGCGGCTCGATCGTTTACCAAAACAAGCCGGTCCTGCGGATGGCCGATACGAAGCTGCGCGGCTCGCACAACATCGAGAACGTGATGGCGACGCTGGCCGTGGGACTGGCGCGCGGCCTGACCTTCGAGCAAATGCTCCCGCCGCTTTGCACCTACGAGCCGCGCCCGCACCGGTGCGAATTCGTGCGCGAGGTTGGCGCGGTCACATATGTGAACGATTCGAAAGCGACGAACCTTGCCGCGGTCGAGAAAGCTCTTCAGTCGCAAAACCGCAAAGTGGTCCTGATCGCGGGCGGCAAGGACAAGGGATTTACCTTTGAGTCGTTGCGGCCGCTGGTTTCCGAAAAGGCGCGCGCAGTGATTCTGATCGGCGAGATGGCCGAGCCGGATTTGCCAGGATTGGAAGGATGCGGTGCCATGCGAGATCGCCAATTCGCTCGCTGACGCGGTCGAGCGCGCTCATGCGCTGGCGAAGCCGGGGGAGGTCGTCCTTTTTTCGCCCGGCACGTCCTCGTTCGACATGTTCAAGAGCTACGCCGATCGCGGCGATCAATTTCGTGCCCTCGTCCAGGCATTGCCCAAGTAAAACCATGAAATTACCCAGCCTTCTCACCCGCAAAAAACTGCGCGCCACGACCGCGCGGAGGTCTCTCGGCGCGCCCGACGAGATGGATTACGAAGAGATGTCGGAACCGAACATGAAGTTATCGCGCGCGCTTCTGATCGTGCTCGTGCTTCATGTCGTAGCTGTCGCCGGCATCATCGCATTCAACACGATCAAGAGCCGGCAGGGGCCGATGCCCGCTTCGGCCAACGCGAATACCAGTTCGAACCAGCCGGCGCCGGCACAAACACAAGCGCCGACTGTTGCCTCGACTCAGGTCACAGCGCCCTCCGTTCCCGTGGTGAAACCGGCCGTGAAAGAGGAGCGAAAGGCGATCCCACTAAAGCCCGCGTCCGAGAGCGCGGTCACGAAATCGGAGAGCAAGAAAACCTACGTTGTCGCGAAAGGGGACAACCCGGCTTCCATCGCGCGCAAATTCAAGATCTCGTCCGACGACCTGCTGGCAGCGAACAAGATCGAGGATCCGCACAAGCTGAAGATCGGACAGAAACTGATCATTCCAACGAAAGCGACCAAGCCGAAGAAGGGCGATTAATGAAATATCCAACCAACTAAAGAGGCGCTCGCCGGGGCGGGCGCTTGTTGCACGTACGGGCAGGAGTTCTGTCCGCGGGTGCCGCCACCGCCGAAACTCTGAATGCATCGCAAGAGCGCTTACTTTTTGTTTCTCGCTGTTTTGGGGATGCTGGTCATCGGCATCGTCATGCTTTCCAGCACGAGCGCTTTTGCGAAGGACAGCCACGGTGACATGTTTATTTTTCGTGAAACGCCAGGCGGTCTGGCTGGGTGTGGGCTTCATGGTCTGCGCCGTGGGTGCGCTCGTGGATTACCATTTCTGGCTTCGGACCTGGTGGATCTGGTTCGGCCTTGCTCTGGTAGCCCTCGCGTTTTGTTTCGTGCCGGGTTTTGGCATGAAGATCAATGGTTCGCGGCGCTGGGTTTCCCTGGGCCCGGCGAGCTTTCAACCTTCCGAAATTGCGAAGGTGGCCGTGGTCTTTTTCCTCGCCGCCTGGTTCGCGGCTCGAGAAAAAGAAAGCAGCCGGCTGGTGCAGGGATTTCTCATTCCGCTGGGGATTGTCTCCACCGCGCTCATCCTGATTTTGCTGGAGGTCGATCTCGGCACGACGGCGCTGATCGGGGCCACGATGTTCGTCATGATGTTCGTGGCCGGCACGCATCCGGCGTGGCTCGGTTTACTTTCGCTCGGCGGGCTGGCGGGAATTCTTTTTGTCGCGACGCAAATGTCGGAGCGCATGGGGCGGCTCGCTGCTTTCATGGATCCTGAGCGCTACAAGGATGACGCCGGTTTGCAGCAAATGCAGGCGCTCATCGCCTGGGGCAGCGGCGGCATCGAAGGCCTGGGCCTCGGGAACGGCCGGCAAAAAATGCTCTACCTCCCGTATGCCCATACCGATTTCATTTTTCCCATGATCGGCGAGGAGCTGGGCTTGCGGGTCAGCTTGCTGGTGGTCTTCCTGTTTGTGGTCATCATCGTGTGCGGAATGATGATCGCCCTGCATGCGAAGGATCGTAATGGATTGCTGCTTGGGTGCGGGATCGTCTCGCTGCTTGGGTTGCAGGCCGCCGTCAATATCGGGGTGACGACGTCGCTGCTGCCGAACAAAGGCCTGCCGTTGCCCTTCGTGAGCTATGGCGGTTCGAACCTCGCGGCTTGCCTTTTTTGCATCGGGCTCTTGTTGAATATTTACCGGCAGGGTGTGCTCGAGCCCGCGAAGAAGAACAGTGCGGTCATTCGAGCGCGGACGACGCCGAGAATATGAGACCCATAGGTCATCTAAGACGTATAGGACCTATTCTATGAACACGGTCATCGCATGCGGCGGAACCGGTGGGCACTTGTTTCCCGGGCTGGCGGTCGCCGAGGTTTTACGGGCTCGCGGCCACGAGGTGGTGCTGTTCGTCTCCGAAAAAGAGATCGACGCCCTGGCGCTTTCGGGGCGATCGGAGTTTCGCTTTCACAAGTTGCCTACGGTCGGTCTGCCGTCTCCCTTCTCGCCCGCGATTCTCGGTTTCGCGCGCCGCTTTACGGAAAGCCTCGGGCTTTGCCGCGGGATTTATCGCAAATTCAAGCCGCACGCGATTCTCGGCATGGGTGGCTTCACTTCCACCGCGCCGGTGCTCGCGGGGAAAATGCGCGGAGTTCCGACTTTTATACACGAATCCAACGCCATTCCCGGGAAGGCGAACCGGCTGACCGCGCGGATGGTGCGCGCCGTTCTGCTCGGCTTCAAGGAATGCGCGCCGTTCTTCCCGAAAGCGCGAACCGAAGTCACCGGCACGCCGATCCGCAAGGAGCTTCAGCCGATCGATCAAAAACTGGCGCGGCAGCGGCTTGGGCTGCGTGAGGATATGCTCACGCTTCTGGTCATGGGCGGAAGCCAGGGTGCCAGCGGAATCAACCAGTCGGTGATCAAATCCCTGCCGTCACTGCATGATGTCCCGATCCAGGTGATTCATCTTTCCGGCACGCGCGACGAACGGCTCGTCGCGGACAATTATCTCCGCGAAAACATTCCGGCGCACGTCGCGGCATTTCACCACGCGATGGAAGAAGTTTACAGCGCGGCCGATTTCGCCATTGCCCGCTCTGGCGCTGCCAGCCTGGCTGAGCTCGCGGCGTTCTCGCTCCCTTCGATTCTGATTCCATTTCCATACGCGGCCGAAGATCATCAGACGAAGAACGCCGAGATTTTTGTGCGGGCCGGCGCGGCGCTTCTTCTCAAGGAATCAGATCTTGCGACGGATTTGCTGGCGCAGAAAATTCGCGAGTTGATCGACCATCCGAATCAGTTGCGGCACATGTCCGAAAAATCCGCGCGGCTTGCGCCGAAAAACGCAGCCGCGCTCGTCGTCGAAACGATGGAAAGATATACGCAACCGAATCATGACGCTCGCCTCTGAAGTCAATTTGCAGGAGCTGCTCACGCGCGGCCGCCACCGGATTCATCTGGTCGGCGTCGCGGGGAGCGGTATGAGCGGCATTGCCGCGCTCCTGCTCGAGCTGGGGCATGATGTGAGCGGCTCGGACAAGGTAGGGTCGTGGGAGACCGATCGGATGCAGCGGCTCGGTTTGCGGTTTCGCGCGGAGCATCGAGCGGAAGATGCGCGGGACGCCGAGCTTATCATTTTTTCCTCGGCAATTCGGGAGACGAATCCGGTTTTGGTGGCCGCGCGGTCTGCCGGCCAGCCAGTCGCGCGAAGAGCGGAAGCCCTGGCCGCTATCATGTCGGGTAAGCGGGGGATTGTGGTCGTAGGGATGCACGGGAAGACAACGACCTCGGCCATGATGGCCCATGTTTTGCGCGAAGGGGGCCTGCATCCCTCACATTATGTCGGAGCGGAGATTCCACTGCTGGGCTCGAATGCTCATTGGGACGCGCGCGGTGAATACTTCGTGGCGGAGGGCGACGAAAGCGACGGCACGATTCGCTTTTTCAAACCGGAACACACCCTGGTTTTAAATATCGAGGAAGAGCATCTCGATTTTTATGCGGACCTCGCGGCGATCGATGCTGTCTTTCTGCAATTGCTCGAGCAAACCAGCGGCTCGGTCTTTTATTGCGCCGACGATCCGCACGCGGGCCGGATTTGCCGGCCGCGCCCACATTCCATTTCCTTTGGCTTCGCCCCGGAAGCGGATTACCGCGGAACCGATATCGAGCTGAAGGATTTTGCGTCGGTGTTTTGTGTTTATCACCGAGGCGAAAAACTGGGGGAAGCCGTGCTCAACGTGCCGGGGCGCCACAACGTGAGTAATGCGCTGGGCGTTGTCGCGCTCGCCACCGAGCTCGGTATTCCATTCGCCAAAATCGCGGCGTCGCTCGGCCGTTTTCAACACGCGCGCCGGCGTTTCGAGATCAAATACCAGAGCGAGCGTTTCCTCCTGGTGGACGATTACGCCCACCATCCCACGGAGATTTCGGCGACGCTGGCGACGGCGCGCTCAGCCGGACGCAGCCGCGTCCTGACAATGTTTCAGCCCCATCGATATTCGAGAACGAAAGCGCTGCGCCGCGAGTTCGGGCGCGCTTTCGATAACTCCGATCGCATCGTGGTGACCGACATTTACGCCGCGAGCGAAACGCCGCTGGAAGGAATCAGCGGGCAGACCATCGCGGACGAAATCGCTGCCCACGGTCATCGCGGAGTCAGCTACCAGCCGCGTCTCGATCGACTCCATTGCGATGTCGGAAACATGATCGCCGCGGGCGACCTGATTCTCAGCTTGGGCGCGGGGAATATTCACGAGCAGCTCTCCTGTCTCGCGGCGGACCTCGTCATCGCCGAAAAGCTCAAAGCCATCGTGGGCGAAGAAGGCGACGTGCGCCTTTACGAGCCACTGGCGAAACACACGACGCTCCGGGTCGGCGGACCCGCGCAATTTTGGGTGGAACCTCGCACCGAGGCTGCGTTCGCCGACCTGATTCGGCATTGCCGCCGGGAAGGCCTTCCGCTTTTTGTTATCGGGCGTGGGTCGAACCTGCTCGTCCGCGACGGCGGTATCCGCGGCGTCGTCGTGCGCCCGTCCGGTGGAGATTTCGAAAACGTGGAAGTTTCCGGAGACGAAATCAGGGCAGGCGTAGGCGCGAAGCTGAAGCAGGTGGCGTATGCGGGAAAGGGGGCCGGCCTCGGTGGGCTCGAGTGGATGGAAGGAATTCCCGGCGCCGTGGGGGGAGCATTGCGGATGAACGCCGGGGCGATGGGCGCGCAGACTTTCGAAAACGTTGTGCGGATTCGCTATCTCGATGAGGAAGGTAATGCGCACGACAAAACGCCTGCTGATCTGGAGATAAATTACCGGCACGTGCCTTCATTGGAACGGAACTACGCCGTCTCCGCGGTTTTCAAAGGGACGCCGGCGGCGGCGGAAGATATCGAGCGACGACTGGACGAATCGCAGGAGAAACGCCGCACCTCACAACCGGCCGCCAAAAGCGCCGGCTGCATTTTCAAGAATCCCAAGAGCATTCCAGCCGGAAAACTTGTTGATGAGCTGGGGTTGAAAAACACGCGAATCGGGGCCGCGCGTGTGTCGGAGGTGCACGGGAACTTCATCGTCAACGACGGCAACGCGACCGCGAAGGAAGTGCTCGAATTGATTCAAAAGATCAAGGACGTCGCGCGGAAAGAGCGCGGCGTGGAATTGGAAACCGAAGTGCAAATCGTGGGGGAGGAAGCGTGATCGACCTGGCGAAGAAAAGGATCGCGGTGCTGATGGGTGGACCAGGCTCGGAGCGGGATGTTTCGATGGCGACGGGGAAGGGCGTCGCGAAGGCGTTGCGCTCGCTCGGCGCCGAGGTCAGCGAAGTCGATGTTAAAGATGCGCACTTCGAACTGCCGGAGGAGGTTGAGCTGGCCTTCCTCGCCATGCACGGGACGTTTGGCGAAGACGGACAGGTGCAGAGGATCCTGGAGGATCGCGGGGTTCCTTATACGGGGGAAGGTGTCGCGGAAAGCGAGCTGGCTTTCGATAAGATCCGTTCCAAGGAGGCGTTCCGCCAGCATGGCATCACCACGCCATATTGGCAGATCATTACGCTGGGGCAGCGGCCGACTATCCCCATTCCATTCGTGATCAAGGCCCCTCGCCAGGGCTCAACGGTCGGCGTGCACATCATCCGAAACGAACGCGACGTGGAGGCTGCCATTACCGATGCTTCGACTTACGATCGCGAACTCCTGGTGGAGAAATTCATTCCCGGGCGCGAACTGACCATTGGAATTTTGGGCGACCAGGCGTTGCCGATTATTGAGATCATCGCAAAGGGCGGCTTTTACGATTTCACGAACAAGTATCCGTTCCTGAATCCGAGCGCCGGCGGCGGAGCGGAGCATGTCTGTCCGGCCAAGATTTCCGAGGAACAGACGCGCGCCATCCAGGCGCTGGCCTTGCGGGCCCATCGCTCGCTCGGTCTCAAGGTCTATTCGCGCGTGGATATCATGTTGCCGGATGAGGGAGAGCCGAGCGTGCTCGAGATCAACACGATTCCGGGAATGACGGAGGCCAGCCTGTTGCCGGAAGCGGCGGGCGTGGCTGGAATTGGGTATCCCGAATTATGCGCTCGGATCATCGAGCTTTCGCAAGGGAGGACCGGAGCGAGATGACGAAAAACCAGCGGGTGCGTCCTCGCAACGAACGCGTTTCCAATACGAAGCAGCGCCGGCAGCAACATCTGCTCGATGTCCGCGTCCGTTCGCACAAAGCCACCCAGCATCGCAATCGGCGTGTGCTGGTCCTGACCTCGAAGATCGTGCTCGTGCTCGCTTTGGGCGTCGGGATTTTCTTCGGCGTGCGTTTCGGAGCGAAGCGGCTCTTCTTCGAGAATCCCGATTACCAGCTCAGCCAAATCCAGGTGCAAACCGATGGCACCTTGCAGCGCGACCAGATCCTCAAGGCCGCCGAGCTGCGCGAGGGCGAAAACATTTTCAGCGTGAACCTCGCGCAGGTCCGCGACCGCCTCTTGCAGCTGCCGCAGGTGGAAGACGTGCAGGTCATCCGCAAGCTGCCTGGCGAGATCGACCTCAAGATCGTCGAACGCCGGCCGGTCGCCTGGATCACTTCCGACAAACAAATGTCCGATCCATTTGCTTCGGACGCCGCATTTCTGGTGGACGCGCGCGGCGTTCTGATGAAAGAAAAGAAGTTGTTAACCGAATATCTCGGCCTGCCGCTGATCACGGGGTGCACGAGCGAGTCGCTCGAGGCGGGAAAGACCGTCGGATCATTCGAAGCGAAGGCCGCACTCGAGCTTTTACGGCTGAGCACGCGCAGCTTCATGCAAACGCGTTTTCAGATCCGCGAGATTGATGTCTCGAAAGGTTATTGCCTGCTGGTGACGGACAAGAACCAAACGCGCGTCACCTTCGGGTTCGATAATCTCGATACGCAATTGGAGCGGCTCGAGCACTTCCTGGTTTACGCGGACGATTCGAAGCAGGAGCTCGGGACCGTCAATCTTCTCGTGCAGCGAAACATTCCGGTAACGTTCGCCAAGAACGCCGTGGATATAATTAACGAAACAATCGATCCGGAAGGTTTGGAGCCGAGAATCCTCAAGGCGATTCCGGTTCAGCCCTTGGAGAAAAACGAAGCAACACCGGCGCCGCCGAAAGCGCGAGCGAAGGCGACACCGCCGGTGCGTAAAGCAATTCCGCTCAAGAAGAGCAGAAAGGACTAGGCGAAATGGCAAGCAGCGATCTGATGGTTGGTCTCGAAATTGGTACCTCGAAAATCTGTGTTGTCGTGGGCGAAGGTCGTCCGGACGGCACGATCAAGATTCTCGGCGTTGGCCAGGCGCCGTCGCGCGGGGTGCGCAAAGGAGAGATCGTCGATTTCGAGACGGCGATGAAATGCGTGCACGAAGCGGTTGTCGACGCCGAGACCAAGAGCGACGTCATGATCCGCAGCGTTTACGTGGGTGTCGCCGGGTCGCACATTCAGAGCTTCAATAACCGCGGCTCCGTTTCGCTGCCGGAAGATCGCGACGAGATTGACGAGCAGGACATCGAGGATGTGAAGATCAACGCGCGGGAAGTGAGCATTCCGGCGCAGAACGCGTTCCTGCATTCGATCATCCAGCACTATCACGTGGACGGGCAGGACGGCGTGCTTAATCCAGTCGGCATGCTCGGGCAAAAACTGGAGGCGGACTTTCACATCATTCATGGGGTGCGGACGCGGATTCAAAACACGATCCGCTGCGTGAAGGAGCTGCCGCTCGAAGTGGAGGACGTCGTTTTCACCGCGCTCGCTTCCGCCCAGGTGGTGCTGACGCAGCACCAGAAAAACCTTGGCGCGCTCGTCATCGATATCGGCGGGGGGACGAGCGATTACATTTTGTACGTGGACGGCGCGGTGAAGCAGAGCGGCGTGCTTGGCGTGGGCGGCGACCACATTACCAACGACATTTCAATGGGGCTGCGCATTCCAATGACTCGGGCGGAAAAGCTAAAAATCGAGGAAGGGAGCGTCACGCTTGGAAATTGTCTGCCCGGCGAAACCGTTTTTTTGAAGGATGACTCCGGGTTCGCCGGGAAGGAAATCGAGCGGGAAACGCTGAACACGATCATTCACTTGCGGCTGAGGGAAACCTTCGAGCTGCTCAAGCGGAAGCTCGAGGAGGAACCGTTCATCAATTACATCGGCGAGGGCATTTTCATCACGGGCGGGTGCAGCCACTTGAACGGGATCGATCATCTGGCCGAGGAAGTGTTCGAGCTGCCGGCCCGCGTCGCTCACGCCCAGACGATGTCCGGCCTGACGAGCGCTTTCGAGAACCCGCAGTTCTCGGCGGCCATTGGTTTGATCAAGTACGCGCAAGCCATGCAGGCCGATCGCCGGCCGACGCGCGGACTGGGGCGCTTGTTCGGCAAAATTTTTAACGGAATGCGCTCATAACGCAGCACCAACCACGGGCCTATGATCCAACTCAATCGTAACTACAATTTGCCCGAGCGGGCAGACGAAGACATCCCCATCAAAGTCGTCGGCGTCGGTGGCGCCGGCTGCAACGTTCTCGATCGCATTGTCCTCGACGGTCTCGACAAGGCGGATCTCATCGCGATCAACACCGATGTGCAGGCGCTCGCCAGCTCCGTCGCGGCGCGCAAAGTCCAACTTGGGCGCACGGTCACGCGCGGCCTGGGAGCGGGGGGCGACCCCGAGGTCGGTTACAACGCCGCTTTTGAATCCGCGGATGAAATGCGCGAAGCGCTGACGGACGCGCGGATGATTTTCATTTGCGCCGGTCTCGGCGGCGGGACTGGTTCGGGCGCCGCGCCGGCTGTGGCGCAGGTCGCGCGCGAAGGGGGTTCGCTGGTGATCGCATTCGCCACGTTGCCGTTCGCGTTCGAAGGAAAACGGCGGCTCGCGCAAGCGCATGAAGCGCTGGCCAAACTGCGGGAGAACTGCGACGCCGTCATCTGTTTTGAGAACGATCGGATGGGCGACATGGTGGCGCCGAAAGCCGGGATTCATCAGGCTTTCGCGGTCGCGGATGTCACGATCAGCCAAAGCGTGCGCTCGATCATCAGTTTGATCCAGCGCCCCGGTTTGATCCGAATCGGATTTGACGATCTGCTCTCCGCGCTGCGCAGCCCGAGTGGCCGCTGCCTGTTTGGCTTCGGTGAATCGGACTCCGATAACCGCGCGCATGATGCGCTCACCATGGCGCTGAAAAATCCGCTGATGGATCGCGGGCGGATGCTGGCCGACGCGTCGCACGTCCTCGTCCAGGTTTCGGGCGGGCCCGGCATGACCCTGACCGAAGTGGAAATCCTGATGCAGGAACTCGGGAAGCATATTCACGATCACACCCAGATTATTTTTGGAACCGCGGTGGATAGCCGCATGGGAAATCGCCTGAGCGTTACGCTGATCAGTTCGCTGGCGAGCGCTGAGGGAGAAGAGATCGCACCCGCGAAGCCGGCACGCGTTTCCCAGGCGAAACCCGCCGCTCGACCTGAGCCGGAACCAGAACCGCAGCCTGTCGCGCCGGCGCCGCCTGTTTGGGAAGAGCCCGCGGAAGTCTTGCCGCCTGTTGTGGCCGAGGAGCCCGAGCCCGTTTTCGAGACGCCGGTCTCCGCTCCCGAATTGATTCAAGCTGATGAGCCCGCTGCCTTCGAACCTGAGCCAGCTCCGGTGGCCGAAGCCCGGAGGAACCATTCACCGAGGAACCACCGTTGCCACCCCGCGTCATTCTTCCGAAGAAAAAACCGGCGCCTTTCAAAGAGCCCAAACCGGTCGCGGAAAAGAAGCCGCTCGCCAAACAGGAAGTGATGCAATTCGAGCCGGTGACTCGCGGCCGTTTCGAGAAGAGCGAACCCACGATCGTGGAAGGCCAGGACCTGGATGTCCCGACGTTTCTGCGTAAAAACGTGCGGGTGAAATAGGCTCGCTTCCAGCAGACCACGTAGCGCGGTTGTTGGCTGGCGAAGCAGATCGCCGGCGGTCGGGAAACCGCCGCTCGGTGGCATAAATCATGGTGCTTTTTCAGGCATGCGCCGCTCACGGGATGCTTTTACCCTGGCCGAGGTGATGATCGTGGTGGCGATCATCTGCCTCCTGGCCGTTCTGGCGGTCCCCTCCTTCTTGCGGGCCCGCCAGCGGGCTCAAAATACAAAGTTCATCAACGCCCTGCGGGTCGCTTCTTCCGCGTTCGACACCTACGCGGTGGAGCACAACAGCTACCCCATTGATGTGAACCGAGGCATCGTCCCTCCCGGCATGAACACCTATTTCGATGACACTCTCAAATGGACCGCGACGACGCCCATCGGGGGCAACTGGGATTGGGATAAGGATGTATTCAGTTTCAAGGCCGCCGTTTCGGTCGTGAGCCCGACGGCCTCTCTCCAGCAACTGACGGAGATTGATACGACGATTGACGACGGCGATCTGAATTCGGGCCGCTTTCAGGCCCAAATAAACGGTCGCTACAGTTACATCCTGGAATAGCGCCGCCCGTTATTTCTTCATCAGTTCGAGGACGGCGCTCGTCATGCCAATCACGCCGGTGCGGATGGTCGGCTCCGGCACGGGCGCGAACTTACTCGAGTGCAGACTCGGCAGTGGCGCAGCACCCGGTTTCTTCGCTTCCGCCGCTTTCGCCGGGTCGACAGCTCCGACGTTAAACATGAACGCGGGCACCGAATGGTCCGGCAGGCTGTATTCGGAAAAGTCTTCGCCGCCCATGGTCGGGTCTTTCGCGATCACGTTGTCTGCGCCAATCGCGGTCTTCAGGGCGGCGGAGACGCGTTTGGTTAATTCCGGATTGTTATAGGTGGCCGGCGTGTACTGGTCCTTTTCCACGTGGACGATCGGCGCGCGGTCCGGGGCAACACCGGCTGCCGTGGCGATCCCTTTCGCAATCCGCTCGATCGCGGCCAGGACGCGCTCGCGGACTTCCGCTTTGTAGGTCCGTACCGTCAATTGCATCTTCACTTCGTCGGAGATGATATTGTGTTTTGTGCCGCCGTGAATGGAACCGACGGTGATCACGATTGGATCAATCGGGTTGTTTTCGCGGCTCGCAATCGTTTGCCAGGCATTGATCATCTCTGCCGCGAGGATGATCGGGTCCTTGGTTTTGTGCGGATAGGCTCCGTGCCCGCCAACGCCGCGAACGGTCACGTCGACTGAATCGACGTTCGCGTAGCAATAACCTTCGGTGACACCGATCTGGCCCGCGGCGATCTCCGCATCGTCATGCAACCCGAGGACGTAATTCGGTTTCGGCCAGCGCGTGTAAAGCCCGTCCTTCAGGAGCGCGCGAGCACCCCCCACTGTTTCCTCCGCGGGCTGGCCGATGAAAATGATCGTCCCTTTCCATTGGTCTTTCAGCTTTCCGAGCGCGCGCGCCGTTCCGATGAAACAGGACATGTGAATATCGTGGCCGCATCCGTGCATCACTCCCACGTCCTGCCCGGCGTCGTTCTTGGTCACGACTTTGCTCGCGTAAGGAACGCCAGTTTCTTCCTTAATCGGTAAACCATCGAGGTCAGTGCGAACAGCCACCGTCGGACCGTCGCCATTTTTCATTACGCCGATGACGCCATAACAGGTCGCTCCCGGCTGATCGTATTTCCCGACGCGCTCGGTGACTTCGCAGCCGGCGGCCTTGAGTTCCTTGGCGACGAGCGCCGCTGTTTTCTCTTCCTTCGTGGAAAGCTCGGGGTTCGCGTGAAGCTGCTTATAAATGGCGATCAGCGATGGCAACTCCGCCTCGGCGAGCGATTTCGGGGTTTGCTGGGCGATGAGCGGAGTTGCCGCGAGAGCAATAGCGAAAGAGAGAAAGCTGATCTTCATGCCGCACCTATATCAGAGCGCGCCGCGAAAAGCATACAGGGATTCTCCCTCCTCGTAATCGTGCTCGTGCTCCTGCTCGTGATCGGCGCCTTTAAATTGATTACGAGCACGAGACAGAATGCGCTTACTTGATTCACCGCAGTTCCGCCGCGTAGTTGCTGGCCCATGGCTTTCGAGGAAAACAGGCTCCTTTTCGGCTCCGACCCTACTGAGCGCATCGTCGCGATTGAGCTGGGCGACACGGGCACGGTGAAGGTGTATCGCCGGGAAAAGGATGGCTCAACCGCGGCCGATATCGAACCGTTTCACCCGTTTGTCTGGTGCGATTCCGACGTAACCGACCTCAATATCGAGGCTGAGAAGCTGGCCGGCGATCTGCGTTACGGCTGGCGGATCAGCGTCAATAGCTGGAAAGAGCTGATTGCGTTGCGCAATGGCTTGAAGGCCGCGGGCCGGAGCTTCTTTGCCCTGAGCGATCCGGTGCAGCATTACCTCACCCACACGGGCCGCACTCTTTTCAAAGGTTTGCCCTTTGCCGAACTGCGCCGGGTCCAGATTGAAGTCCTCTCCTTCGTCGGTGGCGAAACCGAAATCCCAGACGCTTCGCAGCCGGCCGATCACATCATGAGCATCGCGCTCTCCGACAACGGCGGCTGGGAAGAGCTGATCGTGGTCGATCCGAAGGCGGTCGAGGAATCCGAGCGGTCCGCGCTCAAACGTCTCACGGCCATCATCAAGGAACGCGATCCCGATGTGATCGAAGGACATAATCTTTTCCGCTTCGATCTGCCCTATCTGGTGGCTCGCGCGCGCAAGGCGAAGGTGAAGCTGGATTGGGGACGCAGCGGCGGCTTTCTGCGCTCGCGTCCATCCAGGCTTCAGATCGCGGAGAAGACAATCGATTACCCGAAATTCACCGTCGATGGCCGGCACTTCGTCGACACCTTTTTGCTCGCGCAGTTCTACGACGTCGGGATGCGCAGCCTTTCCGGCTTCGAGCGGATCGATGTCGCCCAGCATTTCGGATTAACCGACGAAGCCCAGATCTCTTCGTTGTCCGGCAAGGAACTACAGCGCGCTTATCTCGACGAGGCAGATCGTTTCCGCCAACGCGCGCTCTGTGCTGTTCGGGAAACCCGCGCTGTGGCGGATTTGCTCAGCCCCAGCTATTTCATCCAGGCGCAGATTTTTCCCTACAACTACCAGGACGTTATCGTGCGCGGCAACGCCACCCGCATCAACGCTCTTTTCCTCCGCGAGTATCACAGGCAGCGTCACTCCATTCCCGAAATGCCGATGGTGCGCGGCTTCGAGGGCGGCTACACCGCCATCTTCTTCACCGGGGTCGCGCGGAACGTCTGGCATTGCGATATCGCGTCGCTTTACCCGTCGGTCATGTTGCAATTCGACTGCTTCCCGGGGAGCGATCAGCTCCAGATTTTCCGGAGCTTGCTCACGGACCTGCGCACGTTCCGGCTGGAGGCAAAGGCCAGTATGCGCGCCGCCAAGGATCGCGCGCAGCAGCAATATTTTCAGGCGCTGCAAAACACCTTCAAGATTCTGATTAACAGCTTTTACGGTTACCTCGGTTTCGCGCAGGGACATTTTGCCGATTTCGATGCTGCCGCGCGGGTGACCCAGATCGGCCGCGAGCTTTTGCAAAAAATGATCGACTGGCTCAATGGGCGGGACGCTCAGGTCATCGAAGTCGATACCGATGGCATCTATTTCGTTCCGCCGGCGAACGCGAAAACGGACGAATTACGGGAGGCGCTCGCTAAAGAGCTGCCCCCCGGGATCGAGGTCGAATTCGACGAGCAGTTCGATGCGATGTTCAGCTACAAAGCGAAGAACTACGCGCTTCTCACCCGCGAGGGCGAAGTGATTATCAAAGGCGGCGCGCTCAAGTCGCGCGGGCTCGAAAAATTCCAACGCCTCTTCCTCGAGGAGATGATCAAGCTCATCATGGAGGGGAAATCGGAATCGATCCCGAAATTGCGCGACGCTTTCGAGCAGAAGATTCGCGGGCGAGAATGGAACATCGACATGCTGATGAAGACCGACACGCTCCAGGATTCGCTCGACAAATACCGGGCAAAGATTGGCGCTGGCGGTCGCAATCGCGCCGCGGCCTACGAGCTTGCCCTGGCCAGCGGCCGCAATTACAAGCCCGGCGAACAAGTCAGCTACTACATCAAAGCAACTCCGAAGAAGGTTGCCGCCTACGAGGCAGCAAAACTGGCCGCCGATTTCGATCCGCAGAATCGCGACGAAAACGTTGATTACTACGTTGCGAAGCTGGATGAGCTCGTGAAAAAATTCGGCAACCTGTCGCCTGAGGCGCAGCAAAAAACGCTCGAGCTCTGATGTCGTCAGGCTTGGCTGCCGCCTCCGGCCGCTTTGGTCCGGGCGAGCTTCCCTGCAAGTTCGGGGCGTTTCGGGATGGTCCGGGCGATACAGCATTGCTTATTCTCAAGCGTCCGAGTAAAACCAGTCCGCCCATCCCCCTCCATATGCCCGACCCCGAGCCAGATCCGCCGTCTGACAAACAGCTTGTTCCTAATCTGACCCAGATTGTACCGCCGCTGGAGCCGGCCCAGCGGGTCCCCGAATTGGATGACCTATTGAAGGCGATGGGAGAAACGCTGAACCAGGCAATGGCTGCCTTTTCCCAGCAGAGTGTAGCGGGATGCGACCAGGCTCTTGCCCGCATCCGCGTCATTCACGACCGCGCGAAAGCCATGACTGACGGTCCGGAAATTTTCTTTATTGCCGCGATGAAGTCGTTGATCTCCTTGTACGCTGTCCTGGCGCGGACCCAGAAATACATGATGGAAGGTCGTTTCACCAAGGCGCGGCAGGAAGCGATGAAGGCTCAGCCCGCCGTGGCCGAAGGGGCCGCATTGATGGACACGCTCTTTGAGCGGTCCGAGGAAGCGCGAGACGCTGCCGCGCTGCGCGCCATCCGCGTGATGTTTCCCGCGCTCGGCAAAATGATATCCGGATTGGCGATCCAGATTCAGGCGGAGGAGCTCGGTTTCCGTGGCCGCATCCCGGAGTATCTGGAGATGCTCAAGGGAACTGTCGCAGAGTTCCGGGCCGCTGCCGAGATGACCGGCGCGACCGACGATCCCAACGTTAGCGCACTTCACGCGATGCTGAACGAAATGGCCGACCGCTTCGAGACCCGGACGGAGTTTTTCGAGCTCGGCCAGCCCGGCGCTGAAAAATATCTGCAGCCGAGCGGCAAAAAGATTTTCATCATTCATGGCCACGACGAAGCGAAATGGCGCGAACTCGTCGATTTGCTCGAGGATGATCTCAAATGTGAAACCATCGAATTGGCCGAGCAGGTAAACGAGAGCCGCACCATCATCAGCAAGTTTGAAGATTACGCGAACGAGTGCTGTTATGCTTTTGCCATGCTCACGCCGGACGATTTCGCGAAGACAGCCTCCGGGGATCAGGCGGCTGGATATCTCCAGGCGCGGCCCAACGTGCTTTTCGAGCTCGGCTGGTTTTACGGCCGATTCGGCCCGAAGCGACTTTCGATCATCAAGAAAAAAGGAACACAAATGCCGACCGACCTGGCCGGGGTCGCCTACATCGAATTCACTGCCAATGTGAAAGAGGCATTCATGGATATCCGGGGCGAGCTGCGCCGAGCCGGGGCTATTTCGGATGGTGGCTAATTAAGCGCCGCCTTATTCTTCAAGCGTCGACTCCGGTCCTTTCAACTCGCCGGTGGTCACATTTTTCACCGGCGGCAGGATGGCTTTGAACGTCGTTCCGTAGATGTCCCACACCGTCAGGAAGAGCCCACAAACGATCGGTCCCACGATGAACCCGATCGGGCCGAAGAGGAACAAGCCCCCCAGGGTGCCGATCAGGATGAGAAGATCAGGCATCTTTGCGTCTTTTCCGACGAGCGCCGGTCGCAGGAGGTTATCGACGGTGCCGACAACGGCAGCGCACCATGCCAGCAACAGCGTCGCCGTCAGCGTCTGTCCGGTGATGAACAGGTAAATGACTGCCGGCACCCAGATCAGCGCCGCGCCGATTCCAGGCACCACGGAAAGCACCGTCATGATCGTCCCCCAAAAGGCGGCACCGTCGATGCCGGCCGCCCAGAAACCCAGGCCGGCCAGCGTCCCCTGGATAATGCCAATGACGAGCGTCCCCTTGATGGTGGCGCGTGTGACCGAACTGAGACGCTCGAGCAAAAGCCCTTCGTCTTTGCTCGTCAGCGGCATGTAATAAAAGATTTTCTCGATGATCCGGGGACCGTCGCGGAAAAAGAAAAACATCGCGTAGAGCATCACGAAAAGATCGAGCAGGAAACCGGCTGTCCCGGCGGTCAGTTGCGTAGCGCCCACGACGAGGAATGACCCGGCTCCTTTCGCTACCCGGCCCAGGCTCTCCAGGATCTGCGTCTGCTCCGGAACGTAGGGGGCCAACGCCGGAAAGCGCTGGACCAGCCAGTCGTGCACGTTCAGCGAGGTCGCGGTGCCGAAATGCTGCTGCACCCACGGGATGGCCTGGTCGCTCACGTGGATCGCTTGCGCCACGACCACTCCAACAAACGCGCTGAGCGGGCCTGCCACGAGAACAAAGAGGATAAGGAGCGTTAAGATCGCGGCCAGCGACCTGCGGCCGCCCACCAGGCGTCTCACCCAGCCATAAAGCGGGCGGCACAAGCCGGCGAGCATCGCACCGAGGAGGAGTGGTTTGAGAAAGGGCCACGTCACGGCCAGGAACAAGAGCGTGACTCCCAGGACGAGCAGGAGCACAAACGCCGTGCGGAAGGTAGTCGCGGAAATGTTAGGGCGTTCCATTCGAGGGAGTATGCGCTGGTTTGGCGGGGAAGTTCAACTGTCGCGAACGATGCAAACCCATGGAGACGGCCTGCCCTCAGACCGTTGGGGATAATCGCTGTTTTGTCCTGCCGCCGCCGGCACGAGGGCGTGCCGGCGCCACTAACGCGCCTGGCAGAGACAAGACGTCGTGATCTTTGTATCCGCCTTCGCCCAGGTTGTCTGGAACTTCGCGTTCGTCGAGACAACTTCGTCCTCGCTTTTCTTTTGTTCGCGCAAACTTTTCGCCAAGCCGAAGAGCGACCAGCCGTTCTCCGGCAAGCGTTGCAGGTCGTCGCGATAAACCTGCTCGGCTTCGGCGAACCGTTTGGCCTTCATCAGGACCGCCCCAAGCGAATGGCGCACCGGGATCATCCAGGCGGGCGGTTCATCGTATTTCAACGCATCCTCCTCTTTCACCGCGGTCTGTAATTCCACCACGCCTTCATCCACTTTGCCTTCCGCAACGAGGATCTCGCCTTCCAACATATGGCTCGCGAGCGAGAGCACCGAGCCCGCCATGTTGTTGCCGATGGGCGTCTCGGGCGGCACCAGCTTGGCGCGCTCCGCGAAGATAGCCTGTTCTTTCCGCGCCTTCGCCGCGTCGCCCTTGGCGGCATGAGCTGTTGCTCGCGCGGCATGATGGAGAGCTCGCGAAAAATGGACGCCCTTCGGATATTTGTCAGGCTCGGCCAGGATCTCGTCCCAGCGTCCAAAGCGCACCAACACTTCGAGCGGGACCGCGATGAAGCCGTCCGCGAATTCGGGCGTTTCCTTCACAAATTTGGCCGGCAACTCCGCCACCATCGCGCGCGCATGTTTCATCGCGAGCTGGCGCTGGCCGGTCATGAGCGCGCCGTAAGCCAGCATGTGGCGGTTGTGCGCGGCGTAAACCGGCAGAAACCCCGTCGGCGGTCCCGTGACCTTGCGGTAACGTTGGTCGGCGCCGACCGCCTTCTCATTCGTCTCGATCGCCTTCTGCCAGCGCCCACGGCGAATATCGATGTGGGAGGGCATGTGGACATTGTGCGCAAGGCCCGGTTGCAAAGTGCGCAACCGGTCGGCGGCTGCATCCGCTCGCTCCGGATTCCGCGACGCTTCTACCGCATGGATATAAAGATGGTTCGCGAAGGGATGGTTCTGATTCAGGGCCAGGACGGCATCGAGCGTCGCCAGGATTTCATCCGTGCCGGGCTGCGGCTGGCCGTCCGGCGCCCACTGGTCCCACGGCCGCAGGTCCATCATCGCTTCGGCGAAAAACGCGCCGACGTCCTGATCGTTCGGGTATTGCTTCCAGACTTCCCGCATTGCCGCCGCGTAGGCTTCATCGAGCGGCTTGCGGTCTTCCGGCTGCGGGTTCGCGTAACGTTTGCTCAGGGCATCAATCAACGCTCGCTCGACGGGCGAAGCCTTGTCCGCGTGCTGCTGCGCCAGCTGCAATTCCTTCCAGGCCACTTCCGCCGCCGCCGGCGGCACCAGCGGGAAGTTAATATGCGGCCCGTTCGCCAGCGCGATCGCCCAATGCGCCATCGCGCACTTGGGATCGAGCTTCGCCGCTTCCTGGAACGCCCGGATCGCCGCGCCATGATTGAACCCATGATAAAACCCGAGCCCTTGATTGAAATACTTCTGAGCCTGCGCCGACTCAGTCGTAATTTTCCTGGTGTGAGAGCCGAGTCCGTCGAACACCGGCTCTTTGGCCGAAACCACCGCTAAGGTGGAGGAGGCGATCAGCAATCGAAGAAAAACTCTGCTCGGAAAACAGGTCGATTTCATAGGGCGAGCCTATTGTGGGCTCCATGTTTTAGACAAGCCCAGGCTGCAGCCTGCGGCTCTGAGCTTTGCCTACTCTTGGACGCTCGTCTGCTTCACCACCGCAGCGACATGAAGGCCAGCGACATCGGCATGGCTATCATCATCGGAGAAGAGGACGACGTACGTTCCCTTTGGATTAACCGCGGCGTGGTCCGGCGTTGGAACGGTGTATTCGCGGCCGTCACTTGTTCGAACGGTGAACGGTGAGAACGGCGTGGTATGCAACAGCTCTTTGATGCGGGGGATCATGCCGGCAGTCTATCCCAATCCGAAACCGGTCTCAATCGCCCAGAGCACTGTCACTCGTAGCGGAGCGACGTGATGGGATCGACCTTTGTCGCCCGCCGGGCGGGGAGGTAACCGGCGAGGAGCGCGATCACAATGAGGCAGGCGGGCACGGCGATGAAGGTGACGGTGTCGTGGACGGTGATGCCGAAGAGGATGGTGCTGAGGAAGCGGGAGAGGAAGAAGGCGGCGATGAGGCCGGCGGCGACGCCCATGGCGGTGAGTTTAAGGGTCCGGCCAAGGATGAGTTGAAGAATGTGGGCGCGCGTCGCGCCGAGAGCCATGCGGATGCCGATTTCTTTGTAGCGTTGCGTGACGAGATAGGCGATGACGCCGTAGATGCCGAGGCAGGCAAGGGTGAGCGCGAAAAGGGAGAAGACAGCGATGAGCCAGGTGCGGAAACGGGGCTGGGCAATGGAATCGTCGATGAGCGATTCCATGGTGTTGATGCGCACGACGAGGTTGGGATCGAGCTTGTTAATGATGCCGCGCAGCAGTGGGGCCACGCTGGCGGGAGCGCTTGAGCGCACCACGAAATTGAGCTGGCGACCGACAAAGGTGAGGGCGCCGGCTGGCGTCTGCGGATAGGGGACGTAGATCTCGGCGTCGGGCGCGACATCAAGGCCGCTGTGTTTGATGCTGCCACAGACGGCGACGATCGTAAGCCAGTCGCGGCCGAAGCGGATTCGTTTGCCGAGGGGGCTTTCGTTCGGCCAGAAACGCTGGGCGAAGACTTCGTTAACGATCGTGACGAGGGGGGCGCTTTCGTTGTCCTGCTCCGTGAAATCGCGGCCTTGCTTCAAAGGGATTTGCATTGTGGTGAAGTAGCCGGGGCTGATCGGACGAATCTGGGCGTTGTATTGCACGCCCGGAGCGGAGGGCTGCCCCTCGACTTCATAGCTGTTGCCCCAACTATTGCCGCCAAACGGCAGATGCGTCACGACGCCGGCGGACTCGACGCCGGGCAGCGCGCGCACGGCAGAGAGCGCCTCTTGATAAAAGCGGACCATCTGCCCTGGCTCGGGATAGCGGTCTTGCATGAGCGCAGTGTCGGCGACGACGAGATTCTGCGCGCGGAATCCAGGATCGGCGTGGAGGAGCGCGACAAAGCTACGTAGCATGAGGGCGCAACCGACCAAGAGCACACAGGCGAGAGCCACTTCCGCGAAAACCAGCGCGCGCCGAGTGCGTTCCGCGCCAGCGCTGCTGCTCGAGCGGGTCGCGCCTTTCAAGGCGTCTTGCAGATTGGTCCGTGAGGCAGCGAAGGCGGGGCCAAGGCCAAAAAGAATCCCGGACACCGCAGAGATCAGGAGAACGAAACCCAGAGCCCATTCGTCGAGCTGCGCATGCGCGAGCTGCGGAAGTTTGTCAGAGGCGAAATGTTTCAGAAGGTCGAGCCCCCACGCGGCGAGGCCGATTCCAAGGGCACCGCCGATGCAGGCGAGCAAGGCCGCTTCGGTCAGCAGTTGCGCGATCAGTCGCTGCCGGCTGGCGCCCATCGCGCTGCGGATGGCCATTTCCGATTGACGCGAACTGGCCCGCGCCAGCATGAGGTTGGCGACGTTCGCGCAGGCGATGAGGAGCAGGAACGTCACCGCGCCGAGAAGCACGAAGAGCGGCCGACGCAGATCGCCGGACATCATTTCCTGGAGACTGATCGAATAGAACCGGCGCACTGTGTCGTCCTCCGGCGCATTAACGCGCGTGCCGAGCAGATCGATCTCGGCTTTGAGACGGTCGGGGGTCACGTCCGATTTCAGCCGGCCAACAACGCGCAGAAGATGCGCGTCGGGATTCTCCTGGTAGATGCCCCCATCCAGCGCAGCCGGCACCCAGAGCTTTATCTCGCGCCGCGGGAAGTCGAAGTTTTCGGGCATGACGCCGACCACGGTGTACGGCTTCCCATTCATCGTGACGAGCTGCCCAAGGACGTCGGAGCGCATGGCGAATTTGTCCCGCCAGAAGACGTGACTCAGAATAACGACGCGCTCCTGGCCGCTCTTGCCTTCCGCTTCCACAAAAACGCGCCCCAACGCCGGCGTCGCGCGCAGCGTCTGGAAGAACGAGGTCGTCACGAATTGACCAATGGCCAGCTCAGGCTCGCCGCGGCCGGTGATGGTGAAACCGGAACCGGTCATGGCAGTGAGGTTCTCGAAAAGCTGACTCTGCTGACTCCAAACCGTGAACTCACGCGTCGAGAACGAGACACGCTTTTCCTGCGGCAAATCCTGCCAGAGCATCACGAGTCGATCGGCCTCGGGAAACGGCGGTCCTTTCAGCAGGACTGAGTTTACGATCGTGAACATCAGCGCCGTGCTGCCGATGCCGAGCGCCAGGACCAGCGCGACGGTGAAGGAAAAAACCGGCGCTTTGCGCAGGGTGCGAAAGGCGAAGCGCACATCCTGAAGCCGCGTCTCGAAAAAATGTCCGAGGCGAACATCGCGCACCTGTTCTTTCACCTGCTCGGCGCCGCCGAGCTCGATGAGCGCGGCGCGGCGAGCGGCCGTCTCCGTCAGGCCTTCCCGCATCTTCCGCTCGGTCGCTAGGTCGACATACGAGCTGACTTCATCGGCCAAGTCTCGCTCCACCTCGCGCCGCCGGGTGAGGTTTCGGAGGAAGGCGAGAATGCGCACGGGAAGCGGCGGGCGGGTTATTCGTAACGCAGCGCGATGACTGGATCGACGCGGGTAGCTCGGCGCGCGGGTATGTAATTAGCGACCAGAGCAACCACCGCCAGCACGGCCGACACGCCCAGAAACGTCGGCACGTCAGTCGCCGTGACGCCGAAGAGCAGGCTCGCCATGACGCGTGTCAGCAGCAGCGACGCGGCCACGCCAATGCCGATGCCGATCAACGTTAAGAGCATGCCGTTGCCGACCACCAGCCGCATGATGTCTGCACGCGTCGCGCCGAGGGCCATCCGGATGCCGACCTCGTGCGTCCGTTGGGTGGCAGAGTAGTTCATCACGCCGTAGAGACCCACAGAGGCGAGGACGAGAGCGACGCCGGCGAAGATTGAAAGCAGCAAGGTATTGAAACGCGGCCGTGCGATCGATTTCGCGACGACCTGCTCCATCGTTCGCACATCCGCGACGGGCTGGTCCGGATCAAGCGCGCGGATCTCTTTCTGCACCGCCGCACCAAAGCGGGCGGCATCGCCCGAGGCCCGCACAACCAGCGCCATGCCGGAGTAGGGCACACGCCAATGCGACCAATAGATGGCCGGTTCCGGTTCCTTATTCAGCGCCCCTTCCCGGATATCGCCGACGACGCCGACGATCTCATCGGGGCCGCTCCCATCCCAGAAAACTTCCATCTGCTTCCCGACCGGATCCACGCCTGCGAAATACTTCTTCGCCATCGTCTCGTTGATCAGCAGCACGCGCGACTCCTTCACGTCGCGCTCATTAAGCAGCCGGCCCTTTAGCAACGGTATGCCCATCGCTTGAAAATAACCGGGTGTGATCACGCGGACCTCTACTCCAGGCTCCTGTCCGGGCGCGGCTGGCGGGTTCCCAACGATCTGGAATGAATCCCGTGAGGCGAGCCCGGTGAGCGGCAGATAACTAATCGCCCCCACGGCTTGCACTCCGGGCAACGCGGCGATCCGTTCCTGCGCCCGCTTGAAGAAATCGACGATCTGATGCGGCTCGGAGTAACTTTTTCGCGGTAACTGCGCGCGCATGGTCAGCACGTTCTCGGCGTTGAAGCCGGTCTCGACCGATTGCAATCGCATGAAGCTGCGGATCATGAGTCCCGCGCCGATGAGCAGCACAAGGGCGAGCGAGACCTCGGCCACGACGAAGACGTTCCGGAAGGTGCCACTGCGCCCGGTGGAACCGCGCGAACCTTCCTTCAGCGCGTCGTTTAAATCCGGACGCGACGCCTGCAGCGCCGGGATCAGCCCAAAGAGCACCCCCGTGAGCAAGGAAATGGCAAAGGTGAAACCAAGCACGCGGAGATCGAGCGTGACCTCGCTCAAGCGCGGGATGTTATCGGGGCCGAACCCGATCAGAACCTGAAGACCCCAGAAGGCGAGGAGCACGCCGAGCAGCCCGCCCATCAGAGCCAGCAACACACTCTCAGTGAGCATTTGCCTGACAAGCCGGCCGCGGCTTGCGCCGAGTGCAGCCCGTAAGGCGAGTTCTTTCTGCCGTGACGCCGCGCGTGAGAGCAGCAAATTGGCGACGTTCGCACAGGCGATCAGCAGAACGAAGGCGACGGCGGCAAACAGCACGAGCAAAACCGGCCGAATCTCGCCGACCACCTGCTCATGCATCGGCACCAGGTTGACGCCCCAACCCGTGTTTTTTTTCGGATGCGCCTGCTCCAGTTGTTTTGCGATCCCGGTCATCTCGCCTTGCGCCTGTTGCACCGTCACACCGGGTTTGAGGCGAGCCACGGAGCGCAAATAGCGGCCGGCTTTTTCGCGGTAATCAATCGCCGGATCGAGCGCCAGCGGCATCCACGCTTTCACCTGGTTGTCGAGAAAGTGGAATCCGGGGGGCATGACGCCGACGATCGTGCGTTGGCGGCCGCTGATCGTTGCCGGTTTGCCAACGACCTGCAGATCTGAGGCAAACCGGGTTTTCCACAGTTCATGACTGAGAATGATCACGAGCTCATTTCCGACCCTGTCTTCCTCCGGCAGAAAGGAGCGACCCACCAGAGGTTGCACGCCCAGCGCGGTAAAGAAAGGCTGGCTCACGAATTGCGCCTTGATCTCTTCCGGCTCACCCGTGCCGCCCGTGAGATTGACGCGCTGGTCGGCGACCGCAGCCATTTGCTCGAACGACGTGCTTTGCTTTTGCCAGTCGAGGAAATTCGCGGGGGAAATGACGTTCTGCATCTGCCTCCGCGTGTCGGTGACACTCCGCTCCCAAATCATGACAATGCGGTCCGGCTCCGAATAGGAGAGCGAACGGAGCAGCACGCCATTGATCACACTGAAAATGGCGGTGTTCGCGCCGATGCCGAGCGCGAGAGCGATCACGGCCGTAAGGGTGAAGCCCGGCTTTTTCAGCAACGACCGCATTCCATAGCGCACATCCTGAAAGAAGATCTCCAGCGCAAAGCCGGTTCGGCCCGCGCGGACTTCTTCCTTCACCTGCTCGACACCGCCGACTTCCACCATAGCGGCGCGGCGCGCTTCCGTTTCATTCATGCCTTCTTTCATTTTTTTCTCCGTTAACAGTTCCAAATACGATCCGACCTCCTCCGTGAGTTCGCGGTCCACCTGACCTTTGCGAGTCGTGTTGCGGACCAGGCTTCCGGCTCGTGAAAACAGCGTTGTCATGTCAGCTCGCGCGAAGGGCGCTGCCGATGGCGAGCGAAATGCGCTGCCAATCTTCCGTCTCGGTCTCGAGCTGGCGGCGCCCGGCTTTGGTCAGGCTGTAAAATTTGGCCCGGCGATTGTTTTCGGACTCGCCCCATTCGGCCTTGAGCCAGCCAGCCTCCTCCATCCGGTGCAGGGCCGGAAAGAGCGATCCCGGCTTTACATCGAAGGTGCCGTTCGTGATCTGACTGATCCGGTTCGAGACTCCGAGGCCATGGAGTGATTGCGCCGAGAGCGCCTTGAGGACCAGCAAGTCCAGCGTTCCCTGCAAAAGATCAGCCTTCAAATCGTCGTCGCGTGTGCTCATATAGATAATCTGTAGGAGGAGAATGGCGGGTCTCCTATAGACTGTCAATAGGAGAATTTGGAATTTGTTCTGGCGATCAGAAGCGGGTTGAACCCGGAGCTTCAAAAAATGAACGCCGCCCCGGCCGGTATTCGTCTAGAAAGGTCGCTAGGGCCGAAGTTGTCGGCCGAAACGGCGGACTTGAGAGAGGAGGGGACCCGGCGTGAGGCAGTAGGCCGGGGAAATCGGGCAACCAGCCTGCCGGAGGCCTTCGGCCGCCCAAGTGTTGCAGGTCCGGAACGCCGAGTAGGTGCCGCGCGCGCGATACCACCCTTTGCCCAGGCGAATTGGGTGTCCGGCTTCATCGAGCGCATAGGTTCGCTCGATGTGCCGGCAGAGGCGGGCGAAGCCCCGGTCTGATAGATCAACTTGGATCACGGTGAAACGGGGTGACCTCACTTTCTCCCTGATCGCGTTAAACCCATCGGCCAGGAGAACCGTCCGCCTGGAGCCCGTGAGCGCATTTAAGGCGATAGCCGTGGTGAGGGGCTTGCGGTAACCGTCGTCTTCCCCCCAGCCGACCTCGAGGTGTTTGAATTTCGCGTAATCCCGGTGGGCGGGCCAGAGGCGAGTCGGGATATCGGATCGTTTTACGGCCAAACCGGTATGAAGCGAACCATGGTGAATGACGTAAACGGAACGGGGCGTCGAATTTGGGCCGGGTGGATAGAGCGATTTAATCGGGCCAGCGCAAGCAGTTGCCAGGAGGAAGACGGCGCAGATAGCGCCTGTTCGCGCAAGATGCCGGGGGCGACAAACCTCGGAAAAGCGCCTTTTCATCCAAATACCTCGTCGGAAAGTGGAGGTTTTCAACGGAACGGAACCATACCTGCTGGCTTCAGCGGGATGAACCCGCTCAACCCGCTTCCGATCGTCCAGGGATTTACTTCTTTTGTGAAAAAAACCTTAAAAAATCGTTTGCGCACCCCTTCGATCAAGTGCATAGGGGGCGCTCCCGTGCGAAAAATTACTCTCCTGCTCACTATTGTCCTCGGTGGCGCCTTTGCCGCCTCAGCTTCCGCCGCCAAAACCGAAAGCCTCGATTTTAAACCCCGGTTCGTTTTCAAGGACCGCAATGGCAGGACAGAGTCGGCCCCGGTCGTGGACGAATACCAGAAAAAGAAGCTGGTTTTCCCGACCGCCAAAGTTGACCCTCGCCTCGACCCCAGGCTGATGCGTGCTGCCACGATCGCCCAGGAGCGCTCCCACGCCCACTCCAAGTCGCGTTGCTGGAGGTATGTGAAAGAAGCCCTTCTCGCTTCGGGTGTGATCGATTCCCGGCCGAAAACCGCCTTGGCCAAACAGGCGGCCAACGAACTGGTCCAGGATTACGGCTTCAAGAAACTCCCGATTCGCGATCCGTTTGCCGCCCCAGTCGGTGCGATCCTTGTCTACAATGCCCGCCGGGCAGCCGGCCACGTCGAGATTCGGACCAAGAACGGTTTCGTCAGCGACTTCCGCTCGAAGACCCCGTCCAAGCGCCCGCTGATGGGCGTTTACGTCAAGGGTTAGTCCTCAGAGCAGCTTAGTTGAGCCCGCCCAACCGGTCACGGTTGTGGGGAGCTTCGAGATCCAGGCTTGGCCCGACCGGCACAATCCGTGTCGGATTGATATCGTCGTGCGTGATGTAGTAATGGCGCTTGATGTGATCGAAGTTCACCGTGCCGGCCACACCATCGTGCTGGTAGAGATCCCGCAGGTAGGCCCAGAGATTCGGGTAATCGACGATGCGGCGCAGGTTGCATTTGAAGTGGCCATGATAAACGGCGTCGAAGCGAATAAGGGTGGGGAAGAGGCGCCAGTCCGCTTCTGTCATGCGGTTGCCGAATAAATAGCGCCCTGCTGCCAGGCGCACATCCAGTTCATCCAGCGTCTCGAACAATCTTTTCGCCGCCCGCTCGTAGGGTTTTTGCCGCGTCGCGAAACCGGCAAGGTAAACGCCGTTATTCACGCGTTCGTAAATCGTCTTGTTGAGCGCGTCGATGTCGCCTCGGAGATCAGGCGGATAGAAATCGTAATCATTAGAAGCGAATTCAGCGAATTCGCTGTTGAGCATACGCAGCAGATCGTCGTCGGAATTGCTCACAATGCGTTCCGTTTCCTTGTCCCAGAGCACCGGCACGGTGACGCGTCCGCGGTAATTCGGATCGGTGGCGACATACGCTTCGCTTAGAAACTTGAAGCCATTTACGAGATCTTCAGAATGGCCCGGCCCTTCGCGAAAAGCCCAGCCGCGCTCATCGCGCACCGGATCGACCACTGTCATGCCGATCGCGTCTTCCAGACCCTTTAGCTTGCGCAGGATGATCGTGCGATGGGCCCACGGGCAGGCCAGCGAGACATAAAGATGATAACGATCATGCTCCGGCTTATAACGCGTCGATCCATCGCGCTTCACCCAATCGCGGAAGGCATCTTCCTGGCGCTTGAACGAACCGCCTTTGCTTTGTTCTTCCGGGAATTGGGCCATTTGAAGAGGTAAGACCGCAAAGTGTTGTGAGCAATAGCCTGCATTCGAATTAGCTCCAGTTTTTGCTCTGGTTTCTGACAATTCTATTATTGTTTTACCAACGAGCCGTAATAATAAAAAAATATCAAAATTGTCGCGGAAAAGGCTTGTCACGCTGGTACGCGGCTTGCATACCCATAATGCGTGCAACGTTTTCTCTTACTCGCTTTTTTCGTCAGCTGCGCGCTGATAAGTACCACAGTGGACGTGCAATCCGCAGGGCTTAACCCCTCGCGGGAGCGCTTCTATTATAACGATTTTAACGGCTCCGTTGGCTCCGCCCGGATCATTCGTCGTTACTGGCGCGTGCCCGTCGTCCGCCCTGATGCTACGGTGGATTCCCGCCTCGATCCCCGGCTGCGCAAGGCCGCCACAATCGCCCAGGAACGCGCCCACGTTCGCTCCAAGGCCAAGTGCTGGCGCGCGGTGAAGGAAGCGTTAGTCGCATCCGGCGTCATTAGTTCCTACCCTAAAACAAATTATGCCACGCAGGCGGGCGAAGAGCTCGTGCGGAGCTACGGTTTTAAAAAACTTCCTGTGCACAATGAATTCGCGGCGCCAATCGGTTCGGTGCTGGTTTACGGACACGGCACCGCGGGGCATGTCTCCATTCGGACTAAAAGCGGTTTTGCGAGTGATTACTGGACCCGGAACCGCTGCAAATATCGGTTAACCGGAGTCTACGGGAAGTTTTCCTCGTAGGCGCAACCCGCCCTGGCGGTTGAGGTCGGTGTCCTTGAGATAGACCATCCCCAGATGGTCGATAAACGCATCGATCCAGTCGCGCCTGATTTGCTCCTGTGCCTCCTCCAGCGTGATTTGTCTTTTGGCGATTCGTTGCAGAAGAACTTCGGTCAATAGCTCCTTCCGTTCAGGCCCGTAGGGCCGCGCCCGCAAGCTTTGCGGCCAGAGATTATCGATGGTGTCCGCGCCTCCGAGTTCCAATGGAATCAGGTGATCGATCTTAAACGCCGCCCGGCTTGCCCAAGGCAGGCGGTAGCGCGCGAAAACTTTCTGCTCCATCTCCACGGTCACACCGCGTCGGTCTTTTTCGTTCTCCGCAATCCGCCCCGGCGTGAGCTTGGGATTTGGCAGAAGCGCTTCCTGCGCGCGAACACCTGTCGCCAGGGTAAGGAGGACGCTAAGAATGATGAGCCACTTCACTCACCTCTATCGTGTGCCGTGGCAGGATCAGATGCCGCCTCGCGGCGTAACCTTCCTGGATTATTTCAGCAGTGCTTCCCGGATGAATTGCACCGTGGCGTAAAATTGGAAATCCGCGTTCTTCTTCTTCGCGAAACCGTGGCCTTCGTCCTTCGCCATGAGAAACCAGACAGGCGTACCCTGCTTCTTGAGGGTCGCTACGATTTGCTCTGCTTCTGATTTCGGCACGCGCGGGTCGTTTGCTCCCTGGACCACAAAAAGTGGCTTCGTGATTTTCTGCGCATTGTTCAATGGTGCCGTGCGCTCCATGAACTCCGCCATTTGCGGATCGCGTTCGTCACCGTACTCCACGCGGCGCAGATCACGCCGGTAGCTCTCTGTGTTCTTTAAGAAGGTGGCGAGATGGGAAATGCCGACAACGTCCAGCGCGCAGCGAATCCGGTCCGCGTAATTCGTTGCCACGGCCAGCGTCATGAAGCCGCCATAAGATCCACCCGTCACCATCACTTTTGCCGGATCCAGCTCGGGGCGCGACGGAATCCAGTCGAGCAACGCCGAGATGTCTTTGTAGGAATCCTCGCGCTTCAGTCCGTTGTCGAGTTTGAGGAACGTCTTTCCGTATCCGTCCGAGCCACGGACGTTCGGAAAGAGGATCGCGCAGCCGAGCTCATTGATGAAATAATTGTTTCGACCGAGAAATCCGGGGCGGTACTGCGCCTCCGGTCCGCCATGAATATTGATGATGACCGGCCGCTTGCCCGCGTATGTCACCGGGTCCGGCTTGTAGAGAAACCCGGTAATTTCTTTTCCATCGAACGATTTCCATTTCACCAGCTCCGGTTCGACAAAACGGCTGGCGGGGATGCCTCCGGTCTCGCTCGCGGTCCAGCGCGCCGTCACGTTTTTGCCGCCGGCGGTCGACCAGGTGTAAACATCGGAAGGCGATCGCGCGCCGACGACGTTGAAAGCGAGCAGGCTGAGTTTTGGATCGGGATGAAAGTGCACGCTGGAAATGACGGTGGCGGGCAATGGCGGATTAAAGACCGGTTCCTTTTTGGCGCCGACGGTGACCGTTCCGGCGCCTGGCTTGATTTCAATCAGGTGGAGCGTGCTCACCCCATTTTCGTTCAGCGTGTAGGCAATCTGTTTGCCGTCATGGCTCAGATCCCAGTCGTCCACGTCGAAGCGCGCATCGGGATTGAGGTAGGTGTGTTTGCCGCTCGCCAGGTCGATGTAAGCGAGTCGTTGGAATTCCGAATCGCGATCAGTCGTTACGAAAATCCCTTTGCCGTCCTTGGAGAATAGCGCGCTGGAGTAGGAGACCTTTTCTGCCCCCTCCGCCGGGCGCGGTATCACTTCTTTTTTCGCGCCGGTCTGTGCATCGAACAGCCAAATGTAGCTTTCATTGATGGAAAGGCGTTCCACTACCAGAAGCTGCTTGTCGTCCGGCGACCAATCGGTCGGTGCCCAGCCGCCGCCCTTCACCTCGGCGATCATCTTGTCGCTCTTTGGATCGGTGGGCGCTTCGACGTAGATATCGGTATCGGCGCCGTTCCGCCGCGTGGAAGTGTAAACGATCCGGTCGCCCTTGTTGCTCCAGGTTGGCCCGCTGTTGCGCGACTTCCCGTCGGTCAGCAACGTGATCTCGCCGGTCGCGAAGTCATAGCGGTAGTTCTGATTGAATTCATTGCCGCCGGCGCCCTTGGAGAAAACGAAATATTCGCCTTTGGTCGGCTCGAATTTTCCGCCATCGACGCGATCGGGAAAAAACGTGAGCTGGGTGCGGGCGCCTCCGGGTTGGGTAACGAGATGGAGCTGGTTGGTATCACCGAAGCGTGTCGTCATCAGCATCTCGCCGCGGGTCGGATGCCAGTCCTGGAAACCCGCCGCCCGAGACTCGGTGTAGCGGCCCACCTGATCGGGCAATTCGCCCGGGATCGGCGGAATGCCATCGACGACCAGATTGTCGCCGGGCGCGATGGGCGGCTTGGGGGTCGGCTCGGCGGCGAAGGCGTAAAGTGGAACAAGGAGCAGGGAAGCCAGCAACGCGGTTCGGTTCATAAGAGAGGTGGGATACTTCCACAAGACCGGTCGGGGATCGAAACAAAAAGCAGAGATTGCCTGGTGGATCGGCCGCTCCGCGGGCGATGCCAGATAATGCGGCTTTGCCGTCTCAATAACATCGAGCGACGGAGCGCTCGATCCACCAAGGCCGTTGCTAGCGCGCGTAGCGCGACGATTTTTGCCGTGCTTGCACGCTTACTTGCGCCATCGGTTGGGCGGGAATCTGGTGCTGTCGGGAATTTGCGGACCGAGCTTTCATTCCCGAGAGGGCGCCGGCCTCGAGTCCGGCGGGGAGACGCGCACCAGCATGAAATAAGGATTCCGGCGCGCCCAACCGAGCGCTTGCTGTTTGGTTTCGAAGAACCGGTCGATGACGAGCGCATTCCGCTCGAGCGCCGTCCGCCCGGAACGCCGGGCTGCCTTGCGGCTGCGCACCGCAGAGCCGGTATCGACCGCCAGCAGCGTGGCGTCGGGCAGGGTGACTTTGCTGCCGTACGGAATGCGGCGCGGATCAACCGCGCAATGACCGGTTCGTAAGCGCGTGCCGGTTGAGGTGACATGCCGACGCGTCCAGTGGTCGGAGCCGCCGCCGCCGCTGGCCCAGTACACAGTCACCCGGGCGAGCAACGATTGTTCGGGGACCGCAAATCCAGCCGGCGCCGTGACCAATAATAGAATAAATATGGATAGAAAACGTTTCATATTCCTGACTAAATCGAGCACCTATCGGGCCCTCGGGACCGTCGAATGAGCGGCCGGAGGATCTTGTTTTGAATTGGAAAGGGGCCGGGACCTTGGCTTCATATCGTCCGAAATCAAGTGGTTATGCGGAAATCTTTGCTAGGATGCGCAGATGCCTGGGAAAGACCCGATGCGAATCGCGATGTGGTCGGGGCCGCGCAATATCTCAACCGCGATGATGCGCGCCTGGGGAAGCCGGCCGGATACGTTCGTCTGCGATGAGCCGTTCTACGCTTATTATCTGTCCGCCACCAGGCAAGACCATCCCGGCCGCGAGGAAGTGATCGAGCACGGTGAAACTGATTGGCGGAAAGTGATCGCCAAGCTGACCGGTCGGGTTGCGGGAGGAAGGCGGATATTTTTTCAAAAGCAGATGACGCATCATCTTCTGCCGGAAATTGATCGTAGCTGGCTCGGCGTGGTGACCAACTGCTTTCTGATCCGCGATCCCGCTGAGGTGATCGCCTCGTATATCAGGAAGAACAACGATCCGACGGTGGAAGACATCGGTTTCGTGCAACAGGCGGAGATTTTCGATTGGGTGTGCGCGCACAACGGCGAGACTCCGCCCGTGATCGACGCCCACGACGTGCTCCAGAACCCGGAGAAGATCTTGAGAATGCTGTGCGACGCGGTTGGCGTCGAGTTCATGGCGGAAATGCTTTCGTGGCCGCCAGGCCTCCGCGAGACAGACGGCATTTGGGCGAAGCATTGGTATGGGGAAGTGGAAAACTCGACCGGCTTTCGAAGACCGGCCCCCGCTCCGCCACCCGCCGTGCCCGGCCATTTGCAGGAGGTTCACGCTCGCTCCCAGGAATGCTATGCGCGCCTTTCCGAATATCGATTGCGCTGAATCTCGAATAGGTCCTATGGGTCCTACAGGTCACATGGGCGATATATGCTTCAGCAATTCAACGACAAGAACCGCGATCTGTTGATCAACATCAACGGCGAGCTGCTCCATCGCGATAAGGCGGGCATTAGCCCTTTCGATTCCGCGGTGCAGGGCGGCGATGCGGTCTGGGAAGGGTTGCGGCTGTACGACGGACGCATCTTCAAGCTGCACGAGCATCTCGCGCGGTTGCGGCGTTCCGCTGAAGCGCTCTCCTTTGAGGAAATTCCACCTGATGAAAAAATCATCGACGAGATCAAGCGGACGCTGGCCGCGAACAAGATGCGCGACGGCGTTCACATCCGTTTGACGCTTACGCGTGGCCTTAAGGTCACCTCGGGGATGGACCCACGCCTGAACCAAGCGGGCCCGACCTTAATCGTCCTCGCCGAACACAAAGCGCCGGTTTACGCGCGCACGGGGCTGACCTTGATCACAAGCAAAATGCGCCGTCCGCCGCCGGAGATCCTCGACCCGCGGATTCATCACGCAAATCTGCTGAACTCGATCCTCGCCAAAATTGAAGCGAACGAGGCGGGCGCGGACGACGCGCTCATGCTCGATACCCGTGGGTTCGTGGCCGAAACGAACGCGACCCATGTCTTCATCGCGCACAACGGGGAAGTGCGCACTCCGCGCGTCGTGGCGTGCCCGGAAGGGATCACGCGAGCGACCGTCCTGGAGATCTGCGCTGCGAATGGGATCTTATGCGGGGCATGTGACCTGTCGCCCGATGATTTCCATGACGCCGAGGAGATGTTCTGCACCGGGACAATGGGCGAACTGGCCGGCGTAACCAGGCTGGATGGCCGCACCATCGGCAACGGCGAAATCGGCCCGCTGACCAGACGCTTGAGCGAGTTGTTCGCGCAGCGGACAGCGATCGAAGGAACGGTTGTCGTTTAGCCTGGGACGCGCTGGCTCTCCGGCTCACCGTGCAGCTCCACGTCGGATTGGAGGGCGCGCTCGAGGTTTTCGACATGTTTGCGCGCCACGGAGACATACTCTTCGTCGTCATCCGGCAGAAGCGCCATCTCGCGCACGGAAGCCTCGTCATGTTCGCGGAAAATTCGGGCGACGCGGCGGGCCCGATGCTCCTCCATGCCCAACTCGTGCAGAGCGTCGATGCTCATCTCGAGCGCGCTGCCGAGAGTTTCGCGATAGACCTGATCCACCCCGCGCCGCAAGATTTCGTAAGCGTGCTGGCGGCTCGTGGCGCGCGCCAAAATTTTCAGGCCGGGGAATTCCTGCTGCACCGTCTCAATGATCTGGAGCGCCTTGGCTTCGTCGTCGATCGCGAGCACGAACAGTTTGGCGCGGCGCGCGCCGGCCGCTTCGAGCAGATCGAGCCGGGAAGCATCGCCATAAAAAGATTTCATGCCGTAACGGCCCAGCATTTCCACCTGGTCGGCGTCGTGATCGAGCACGGTCGTGCCGAAACCATTCGCGCGGAGGAGGCGGCCGACGATGTGCCCGAAGCGGCCGAAGCCCGCCAGGATGACCGGATTGTCGTGCTCGTCGATTTCGTCGGCCGGACGTTCGGGCTCACATTTTTGAAATAACGGGCGCACCAGTTTTTCTTCCACGGTCAGGAGGATTGGCGCGACGGCCATGCTGAGCGCGACCGACGCGACGAGCAGATTGGCGACCTCCGGCGGCAGGACGGCGTGTTGGGTGGCAAAGGAGAAGAGGACGAAGGCGAATTCGCCGCCCTGGGCGAGCGCGAAGGCAAAGAGCATTCCCTCGCCGGCTTTCAACCTGAAGGCCCGTCCGAGCGCCAGGAGCACGACAAACTTCAGCGACGATGAGCGCCATGACGATGAGGGCGATCGTTCCCGGCCGTTGGGCGATGAGGGAGAAATCGATGCTGGCGCCGACGGAAATGAAGAAGAGCCCGAGGAGCAGGCCTTTGAACGGCTCGAGGTCCGCCTCGAGCTGCACGCGGTATTCACTTTCCGCCAGGACCACGCCGGCGACGAAGGTGCCGAGCGCCGGCCGAAAGCCCGAGGTACTGCATCAACAGGGCAATGCCGACCACGAGGAGGAGCGCGGTGGCGGTGAACATTTCGCGCAGCCGCGTGCCGGCGATGTAACGAAAGAACGGACGCAGGATAAAGCGACCGGCCAGGACAATGACCGCTACGGCAGCGAGGACGAGCAGCGCTTGTTGCCAGCCCGGCAAGCGTCGTCATGATTCCGGCGTGCGCCGGCTTCCCCCGGCAGGACCGAGCGCCAGCAACGGCATCAAAGCCAGGATCGGGATGATCGCGATGTCCTGGAAGAGCAGGACCGCGAAGGAGGCCTCGCCCGCCGGTGTTTTCATCAGGCCGCGTTCTCCGAGCGATTGAAGAACGATGGCCGTCGAGGACATGGCCAGAATCAGGCCGACCGCGAGCGATGATTTCCAGGGCAGGCCGATCCAGAGCGCAGATGAGCCCGATCGCCACGGTGGTGCCGAGAACCTGCAGCCCGCCCAGCCCGAGGATGGGCCGCCGCATTTGCCAGAGGAGCGCAGGGCGCAGTTCGAGGCCGATGACGAAAAGCATCATGACCACGCCGAACTCGGCGAAGTGCATCACGTCGCCGCCGTGCGACGACGAACCGCAAGGCGTAAGGCCCGATGATGGCCCCGGCCAGCAGGTAACCGATCACCGAGCCGAGCCCAAGACGTTTCGCCAGCGGCACGGCGACGATCGCCGCCAGCAGGTAGATGAATGCCTGATAAAGTCCCTCGCTCATGGCGGCCGGCCTCAACTCACACTGTTGCCCGCCGAATTACAAACTCGCAAAACGGTCTCCTTGATTCCAAGGTTGAAAACCCATGGCCGACGCGCTCACCCCGATGATGCAGCAATACCAGCGGCTGCGCGCCAGCGTGCCGGCGGACACGCTGCTGCTCTTTCGGCTGGGCGATTTTTACGAGCTCTTTTTCGACGACGCCAAGGAAGCTTCGGGCCTGCTCAATCTCGCCCTGACGCACCGCAACAGCGTCCCGATGTGCGGCATGCCGTATCACGCCGCGCAGGGTTACATCGCCAAGCTCATCCAGGCCGGGAAGCGAGTCGCGGTCTGCGATCAAACCAGCGAGCCGCAGCCGGGGAAAATCGTGAACCGCGAGATCACGCAGATCATCACGGCGGGAACGGTCAGCGAGCTGGATCTGCTGAAATCGAACCGGCCGAATTATCTCGGCGCCGTTTATTTTCAGGATGGCGTTTTCGGATTTGCCTACGCGGAGCTGAGCACGGGGGAATTTCGTGTGACCGAGGCGAAGGAGAGCAGCGCGCTGCTCGACGATCTGGCGCGGATTTCGCCGGCGGAAGTGCTGGTGAGCGAGCGGCAGAATGCGCAGTTCGGAGAGATTCAGGGCGCGCTCGCCTACGATGACTTTGCCTTTCTGTCGGATCACGCCCGCTTCACTTTGTGCGAGCATTTCCGGGTCAAATCGCTCGACGGTTTCGGCTGCAGCGACATGCCGGCAGCCATCGGCGCGGCGGGCGCGATCATTCATTACCTGAAGCAGCAACTGCGGCGGAAGGTGGACCACCTGGCCTCGTTGCGTTGCGACGCGCGGGACGATTACGTCCTGCTCGATGCGGCGACGCAGGTGAATCTGGAGCTGGTGGAGTCGCGCGGCGCGCGCAACATGAGCCTGCTCGCGGCGCTCGACCGGACGGTGACGCCGATGGGCGGGCGAAAACTGCGCACCTGGATTTTGCAGCCGTTGCGCGATCTCGCGGAGCTGGAGCGGCGCCAGCAAATGATCGCCGATTTGTTGCACGAGCCGGACGTGATCGCTGCGTTGCGGCATTGCCTGAAATCGATTCGTGACCTCGAGCGCGCCTCGGGCCGCTTAAGCCAGGCTTCCGGGAACGCGCGGGATCTGGTCGCCTTGAAGATTTCGCTGGAGCAAATCCCGGAGCTTAAGCGATCACTGCAGATGTTGCTCGACCGGCTCGCGTTTGGGACGAACAAGATCGCGCGAGGAGATCGGCCGGAATCGCTCGCGCAATCGCTCCAGAACCAGTTGCAGGAAATGCCGGAGCTGGCCGCGAAGCTGACCGGCGCGCTGGTGCGACGATCCGCCGATGGTGCTCAAGGAGGGCGGAATTTTTCGCGATGGCTTCGATGCCGACCTGGACGAGCTCCGGCAGGCGTCGCGCGAAGGGAAAGAATGGATCGCGCGAACTGCAGGAGCGCGAGATTGCCGAGAGCGGGATCAAGTCGCTCAAGGTGCGCTTCAATTCCGTCTTCGGTTATTTCATCGAGATCACGAAGTCGAATCTGGCCAACGTCCCGGCGCGTTACATCCGCAAGCAGACCACGGTGGGCGGCGAACGGTTCATCACGCCGGAACTAAAGGAGATGGAATCGAAGATTCTCGGCGCGGATGAGAAGGCGCGGCATCTGGAATATCAGCTCTTTCAAACCTTGCGCGAGGAGACGTTGCGTGAGCTGGCGCCGATCCAGCAAACGGCTGCGGCGATTGGAACGCTCGACGTCATCTGCGCGCTCGCGGAAACGGCGCGGCTCTTTGGTTATTGCCGGCCGGCGCTGAACGAATCGATGCGGCTCGTCATCCGCGACGGTCGCCATCCTGTGCTCGATCAGAATCTCGCGGAGGAAAAATTCGTGCCGAACGATACCGACCTCGATGGCGAACGGATGCGGCTCGCCATCATTACCGGGCCGAACATGGCGGGGAAATCGACCTACATCCGGCAGGTGGCGTTGATCGTGTTGCTGGCGCAGATCGGCAGCTTCGTCCCGGCCTCGAGCGCGGAAGTCGGCCTGGTCGATCGCGTCTTCACCCGCGTCGGCGCGAGCGACGATCTTTCGCGCGGCCAATCGACCTTCATGGTCGAGATGAACGAGACCGCGAACATCGTGAACAACGCCACGGAACGCAGCCTGGTCATCCTCGATGAAATCGGCCGCGGCACCTCGACCTTCGACGGGCTTTCCATCGCCTGGAGCGTGGCGGAATTCCTCCACGACAAGATCAAGGCGCGCACGCTCTTCGCGACCCATTACCACGAGCTAACGAAGCTGGCCGAGGAACGCAAGGGCGTGGCGAATTTCAACGTCGCCGTCCGCGAATGGAACGAGCAGATCATTTTCCTCCGCAAAATCATTCCGGGCGGCGCGGACAAGAGCTACGGCATCCACGTGGCGCGTCTCGCCGGCGTGCCGAAGGAAATTCTCGATCGGGCGAAGGACATCCTCTCGCATCTCGAAAAACCAAATGGCGCCGCGGAAGTGCAAAAGCCAGTAAGGGGAAAACGAAGCAAGAAATCGATGCCCACCGCGCAAAAGCCGCAGATGGATTTGTTCTGAACAGAGGCTGGTAAAGAGCGAAAGATACTCACGTCCAGAATCGCCTGTGCACGCGATCTGTAGTTGCCGGACCTACCGGCCTAAACCAACCAGATTATCTTATGAAAAAACATATCACCTTATTTTCTCGAATTGCAGTAGTCGCCCTGATCGGCGCGGGGCTTAGCGTCGCCGTTCCTGTTCAGGGCGCGGAAGCGACGCCCAAGCCTGACGCAGCGAAGAGCGACACCAAGAAAGCTGACACGGCGAAGACCGAAAAGCCGACTCCCGCGCCGTTGAGCGATAAAGACAAGTCGTTCATGCAGGAAGCGGCCAAAGACGGGATGATGGAAGTCGAGATGGGCAAGATGGGCCAGAAACAAGCCAAGAACGCGGAGGTGAAGAAATTCGCCACCCGCATGGTGACCGATCACTCGAAGGCGAACACGCAGCTACAAGCCCTCGCCAAGAAGAAGGGTGTGACCCTCGATAAGGCCGAGCATAAAATGGACAAGATGGACGACGCGACCTTCGACAAAGATTACATGGACCAGATGGTGAAGGACCATGAGAAGGACGTGAAGGCATTCGAGGAGATCGCCAAAGACGGCAGCGATGCCGATGTGAAGGCGTGGGCGAGCAAGACGCTTCCGACTTTGAAGAAGCACCTGGAGATGGCGAAAGAGATCCAGGGCAAGCTGAAGTAAGACTTGTCACAACGGCCCGAGGGCGGGCGGTCTCCAAATTTAAAACGCGGCAGGCCGGCTTGGTCTGCCGCGTTTCCTCTTAGGAAGGAAGAACGCGGAGCCGCATCTCAAGAAGCACCGGCTCGTCGCCCGCGGGAAGATCGACCGCCGGCAAATACAATTGCGGATCGATCCCGGTGACGCGAAGACGCAGCAGCGTGGAATCTAAAAGTCGCTCGACGTCTCCACCGGTCTGGATCGCCTCGAATCCAACGATGTCCGGCGCGGCCAAACAGGAAACTGGTCCCTTGGTCACCCGAATGGAGGCGATCTCAATGGTGGTCAGCGCGCTGACGAAATCAATGCGCAGCGGCGCTGCTCCCGCCTCGGCGGGCAGTTCGATCCGGACCTCTTTCCAGCCCTGGTGACCGACGCGGGCGTAGACCGAGTTTTCCTCCCGGTGCGAGCCGTCGCTCGTGTAAAAAACCTGGATGACGGTTTGCCGGGCAAAAGGCGTGTTCCGGATCGTGCCTTCGCGCCAGTGCCGGGCGATTTTCTCCTGCAGGGCGGCTGCTTGCCGGGTGTAATAATTCGCCAGTTCCGCATTCTGCTCGTCACGCGGGGAGAGAAGTGGCTCGAGAAATCCGGGGAGCGGCGAGCTGGGCGGTTTTTGCCAGACGCCCAGACCGGGGCCGTCGTGGAAGGTTGTGGAACGGCCGCGCACTTGGAGTTCGGCCCAGACTTTCCAGACGCCGAACTCCTTCCCGCGCACGTCGACATCGTGGAGGAGAAGGATTCCGCCCGGCCGAAGCTTGGGGAGCCAGGAATCAATATCATGCCGAACGGCCATTTCGGTATGCAGCCCGTCAATGTGGAGAACATCGATGCTGTCGGGCTCGAATTGGCCGAGTGCGTCATCGAAACCGGAGCGGACGAGGGTGGAGAACGCCGCGTAGTGCGCTTGATTGTGTTCGAAAACCTCGGCGAAAGTCGTCTCGTCATAACCGCCGGCCTGTTGATCGCCGCGCCAGGTATCGATCCCAAAACAGCGGGTGCCGGTCTGGTTTTCAGCAGCTGATTGGCAAAAGGCAAAATAGCTTTCGCCGCGATCGACCCCCAGCTCGACGAGCAACGCCGGTCTCGACGTGGCGACAAGGTCATAAGCAAAGTGGATATGGCCAGTCCATGCGCCGACACCGTAGATGAGCGGTTCGAAGCGGCGTGACGGAGATCGATGTCAGTCATTAGTTCCTAGAAATGAACGCCCGCGAATACGCCGCGGGCCAGAAGCAGGCCAAGGTTGAGCAAGAGCTGCAAGCCTACCAGCGTGAGAAAAACTCGGGCGGGTGCAGTTCCGGGAGAGCCACCACACGCCGAAGAAAAGCAGGACGGCGAGGATGGGTTGATAGCCGTGCAAAACGGGGAGGGCGGGGCAGCTGTAAACGGCCAGAATCGAAAGCGCGGGGCCGAGAAAGCCATACCAGAGCCACGGGCGCGGCTTGGGCAGCGCCGCGCATTGCGCCAATGCGGGGAAGATCAGCACCAGACCGAGCGCGCCGGGGAGCGATTCGAGCCAGTTATTGATGATCGGTTTCAATTCGAAGGGGTAGACCAGGAAAATCGTCGAGCAGAGCAGATAAAAAAGATTATGGAATCGAATCCAGACGAAGGTGAGCGGCGAAGCCCACGCCAGTTCGGTGCCGGGGCCCGCGAAGTTCTGCGCGATCAGGTCGGAGGGAATTTGCAGAACGTATCTCGTCCAGATGATCCAGGGGGCAATGATCAAGGCGAAGACAAGAGCGTAGGGAACAACGGCGGGCAGGCGCGATTCCGCCCGCCGCCACTGCGTCAGATAGAACAAACCCGCCCAGCCGGCAAAGACGATGGCGTAGGGGTGGCAGTGGAACGCCGCCGCCATGAGAGCAGCCACAATCGCCGCGCCATGCCCGCTCCGGATGGAATTCCAGGCCAGCAAAATAAAGAATCCAGCCATGGCTTTGGGCCAGGTATAGATCGTTTGGCCGATGAAGTAGGGATTTGTGACGTAAAGCAACGTTGCTGCCGGCAGGAGCGACGAAGCGCTAAAGCCGGCGCAGAAAAGGAGAAGTCCGACGAGCAGGAGCGAGTTCAGGACGAAGCCGACGATCGCGAATTGTTCGAAAGAATCTCCCGCATAGAGCTTCGATACATCGGGCCAATCGCGGTCGATATAGTGGTAAGTGCCGAGCGCTGGATGGTCGCGCGGCGCGCCGAGGGCCACGCGGAAGGGCAGGGCGACGAGCGACATGAGGATGGTGCGGTTGCTGACTTCGTTTCCCGGCAGGATCGGTCGTTCTTTTTCGAACGAGACGCCGCGCAGGAAGAACTCCGCGACCGCGTAGGGGATGTAGTTATCGGCCGGGGCGGACGTGAGATGCTGGATCTTCACGTTCGTGGTGGGCGTTTTTAAGATGTAAGCCCCATCCGGCAATGGGTCCGGTAAGCGGACCTCGACATGCAGCAGGCCCAGACAAAAAACGAGCAGGAGGAACCAAAGACCGAGGCTGATTTTTATCGGTTTGGAGAGGGCGACGGAAAGTTCCGGCCCGATCCGGCGGACGAAGAAATAAGCCGCGCTCGCCACGGAGAGCGCGATCAGCAGAGCAACGAAAACCCACCGCGCAGCCGGCATGGCGGCGATCCCGCACCCGATGAAGCCGTGGAGGAGAACACCGGCGCCGGCGCCGTAGGCGAACAGCTCCAGGCCGCGCAGTTTCGTCCAGTAATGGAGTAGCGCGATGCCGTTTCCCAGAATGGACGCGACCACCCAGAGCAAGAGGAGAAATCCGGCGACGAAGCTCATCCGGGGCGATTCTCAATGACCGCCCGCACGCCACAAGGATTTTCGCGATTCGTTAGACAGGCGGGCCGGTTTGGTCCTCTATTGAACGGGTTACCCGACGGTTTCCCTAAATTCCAGTCCTGATCTGACGCTTCCTTGATGTTCGACAAACTTCCGAGTCTTCGCGGATTTCAGCCGCGGTTTTATTCCGGCGGCCCCATGCGATTTCATCTGCCGCTGCTTTACGATCTCGTGGCCAGCGAGAAACCGAAGCTGGTGGTGACGGTGGGGTGGAGTGACGGGGAGGGTTTTTTCACCCTTTGTCAGGCAGCCAGCGAGCAAGGCGTTGAAAACCGATGCGTGGCGGTCCGCCGCGAACGGCCAGGGGAATCGGAAGAGGACGATGCCGCGTGGCGCAAAGGCAGGGATTATGGGGAAGAATTCTACGGGGACCGGACGCGCTTTTTTCCGTCGAGCGCGGCGGCTCTGGCGGAAATAGCGGAGGGCAGCGTCGATCTTCTTTTGCTCGATGATTGCGATTCGGGATCAGAGCTGCGTGGAGATTTAGAGGCCTGGGATGCGAAGCTTGCGGCAAACGGGATCGTAGTTTTCCACGGCGTCAGTTTGGAACGGAATGACAGTCCCGGCTCGGCGTGGAACGACTGGGCGAGGAAGCGCCCGCACGCCAGTTTTTCTGCCGGCCTCGGTTTGGCGATTGCAGGCGCCGGAACGACCACCGCGTCATTTGCGTTCAAAGAGCCTGAAGACCTCGCGCAGGTCTATGGTCTGGCGGCAGAAAAAATAGACGCAATCGCCCGGGCCGACCTTGCGGAGAAAGAGCGTTCGGCCTTCGAAACGCGTCAGGTCTGGGTCGATTCGCTGTTAGGCGACCGGCGAAAAGTGCAGCACATCATGGATGAACAGGCGCACACCATCGCCGACATGGAAGAGAAGGTCGCCCGTACTCATCGAGGATCGCGCGAAGGCGCAGCTCGTGATCGAATCGCTCCAGGAGCAGGCGCAGCACGTCGAGAATTTGCGCCGCGACCGGGCGAAAGCGCAGCTCATCATGGATAGCCAGCATGAGCAGCTCAAGCAATGGGTGGTGCGGGGAGAGTCGCTGAGGAAGCAGCTCGACACGCTCAAGGCCCAACTCAAGGAGCACAAGGCCATCCTGAAGGCGGCGAAAGCAGCCTGCCGGAAAAAGGGCCGTTGCTTTCAAATCGACACCGGACCCAAGGTCCGCCGGCCGTTTGCCGAGAAAATTGCCCGCGAGTTACGCCGGCTCCCGCGCAACCTTGGGCTTGGCAAAAAAGAGATAGCCGCGCCAGAGGGACGGGAGCCGAAGACAGCGACCGGCGAAAGCCCCGCGGCTGACCGTTACGAAAGCTGGATCACCGAACACGAGCCGGATGATGCCGCGCTCACGAAACAAAAGGAGTCTGCGAAGGAACTTCTGACGGACTTGAAGATTAGTTTGCTGACTCCGGTTCACGATACGCCGGGCGCATTTCTTGATGAGATGTTCGCCTCCGTTGCGGCCCAGACCTACGACAACTGGGAGCTTTGTGTCGTCGATGCGGCCTCCACGCGGCCCGAAACCGTGCAGCTGCTTCGTTCCTGGCAATCCCGCGATCCCAGGATCCGGGTCGAGCGCCTCGAAGCCAATCTCGGGATTGCCGAGAATACAAATGTCGCCCTGAAAATGGCCACAGGTGATTTTGTCGCCTGTCTCGACCACGACGACCTGCTCGCGCCCTTCGCTCTTTTCGAGCTGGCGCGCGCCGTGAGTGAATTCCCCGAGGCCGATATTCTTTACAGCGATGAAGACCGGCTCAGCGAAACCGGTAAACGGCACACGCCATTCTTCAAACCGGAGTGGAGTCCGGAGCTGCTCCTCAATTCCATGTATATCGGCCACCTGAGTGCTTACCGCCGCTCTCTGGCGAACGCGCTCGGCGGTTTTCGCAAGGAATTCGATTTGTCGCAGGATTACGACTTCGCCTTGCGCGCGACGGAGCAAGCGAAGTCGATCCGCCACATCCCTGCCGTTCTTTACCATTGGCGGGAACACCCGGCTTCCGGTTCGACCGGCGGCAAACCGAACGCGCGAAAAACGAATCTGGCCGCTCTGGCCGAGGCCATGCGCCGGCGAAATCTGCCCGCCGACATTTTCGAATATCCGACAGCGAACCGGGCTCGCTTGAAGGTCGCGCCTTGGCCACGCGTCTCGATTATTGTGCCGACCGATTCGCCGACGCGTGCGCAGGCCTGCCTGCAGGATCTTCCGCGCACGACCAAATATCCCGACCTCGAGATCGTGGTCGTGACCAACAGCAAGCTGGCGGGGCCGCTCGAATCGCTCAAAGCCGAGAACGCTTCTCTCCGCCTGGTTCGCTACGACCAGCCGTTTAATTTTTCGGACAAGTGCAACGTCGGCGCGGCGGCTTCGACGGGAGAGCGGTTGATCTTTTTTAACGATGACGTTGAAGCGACCGAGCCGGGATGGATTCAGAACCTGATCGAGCCGCTCGAAAATCCGGAGATCGGGGCGGTCGCTCCAAAGCTGCTCTACGAGGATGGAAAAATTCAGCATGCCGGCCTCGTGACCGGGGTCCGAGGGCTTGTTGGCACCGCCTGCCATCAATGGCCGGCCGATTCGCCGGAGCACACAAACTTCGCGCAATCGATGCGCGACGTCTCCGCCTTATCGGCCGCCTGCCTGGCGATGCGCCGGGAAGATTTTTTCCGGGTCGGAGAGTTTGACGCGGTCAATACGCCGATAGCCCATTCGGATCTCGACCTTTCTTTCAAGGTTCGCGAAGCCGGGATGCGCTGCGTTTACACGCCGTTCGCGACGATGACCCATAGGGGACACGCTTCCATCGGTGCGGTGGAAGAGGAGAAAAAAGTCCGCCCGGTGGAGAAAGTATCCGTGTTTCTTCTGAAACGCTGGGGAGCCTACGCCACCCACGATCCCTATTTTCCCGACAACGTCCGCGACTGGCTTTACGCCGATTCCCCGACGCCGATCCGGATGTGGAACGGCCACGGGCCGAGCGGGCCGAAGGGAAAGGGGGATCTGCTTTTTGCCTCACACGATCTGACCTGGAGTGGGGCTCCGCTGATTCTGCTCCACACTGCGAAGTGGTGCCGGGAGCAAGGCTATTTTGTGACGGTCATGTCGCCGACGGATGGTCCGCTTCGAACGAGCTTCGTCGAGGCTGGGTTTCCTGTGGTGGTCGATCCGCTGATCATAACGGGTCACCCCTCGTTCGCAGAGTTTGCCCGGGAATTTGATTGCGTGATTGCGAGCACGATCTTTGGCGCCCCGGTGATTCGGGCGGCGAAGGCGGCGGGGATTCCCCATCTGTGGTGGATCCACGAGGGGAAGGTCGCCGAACATTACATGGGGACGGATGCAGGATTGCGCGCCGCGCTGGCTGAGGCTGAATTTATTGTGACCCCGGACACGCGCAGTTCGCTGCTCTACCAACCGTTTTCTGACAACACGATCCGTGTTCTTTTTTACGGGATCCCCGATCCGGCCCGTGACGCGCCGCCGCCGGTTCAACGGCGTGACGGTCTGGTGAAGTTTCTCGTGCTCGGCACCGTCGAATCGCGGAAGGGGCAACAGGTCCTCCTCGAAGCGCTCTCGCAGGTTTCTGAACAGGTTCTGAAAAAAGCGAAGATCAGCATCGTGGGCCGGCCCCACGATCCCGCGATCGCCAAGGAAGTTCGATCCGCGACGGAACGGTTCTCCTGCCTGGAGTATCGCGAGGGAGTGGCGCCCGAGGAGGCGCTCGAATTAATTCGGCAGACGGATGTGATGGTCTCCGCGTCCTGGGATGAAACCGGCCCTATCATTCTGATGGAAGCCCTGGCCCTCGGGAAGCCGATCCTGAGCACGAGCGTCGGGGCCGTCGCGGAGCTGGCGGGCGAGGCGGAAGTCGGATTATTTTTTAAGCCCGGCGACGCAAGAGCGATGGCCGCGGCTATCGAAAAACTCGTTCAGGAACCGAATCTGATCGAGCGGTTCGGGCGAAAGGCGCGGGCCGAATTTGAGAAGCATTTCCGCTTCGAGCGTTTCGCGCGAGATTTCGCCGGCTTGCTGGAAGAGGCCCGCGGGTTGCGAGCGCCGCGCACGAGAGAGCTCGGGCCGGCATGAGTGAGGCGAAAGGCAGCGAGCGCCGGGTCCTGGTCGTGTCGCACGAGACGACGTTGACCGGGGCGCCCATCCAATTGCTGCACCTCGTGCGCTGGCTGAAAAACGAAGGTTGGGATTTGTTAGTGGCCGCACCGGAATCGGGACCGATCTCGGATCTGCTCATGGCTGACAATGTTCCGGTCGTGATTCATCCGGAGCTTCTGGAGGAACCGGGCTATGCGAAACTTCGTGAGCTGGCGGCGGAGTGCGACGTCACACTGGCCAATACGATCGTGAGCTGGCGAGCGGTGCGCGCGGCGCACGCGGAAGGAAAGCCCGTCATCTGGTATCTCCACGAAACACTCGTGGCCGTGCGCCTAATCCGCCAGATCCTGCCAATTCGTCCAACCCTCGACTTGGCCACGTTGCTGGTCACCCCGACGCGGCAGACCGCACGAGTCTTTCAGGGAATTACCACGACTCCAATCGAGGTGGTTCCTTATGGCATTCCTCGCGTTCCAACGGCGCGGCGAATGAACCATGATCCGCGTCGAAGTTTCATCACCCTGGCCACCATCGAGCCGCGCAAAGGGCAGGATGTCCTGGTCGACGCAATCACCAAGCTTCCGGCGAAGTTGCGGGAAGCCGCCAAGTTCAGGTTCGTCGGGCGCCATCTGGAGGAGGAGTTCTCGAACGAGGTGCAAGCGAAGGCGGCGGGGATGGCAAATATCGAGTTCACCGGCGAACGCGATCATGCGCAATCCCTTGAATTGCTGGCCCAGTCGGATGTTCTGGTCTGTCCTTCCCGCGACGAGACAATGCCGATCACAATTTTGGAGGCGATGAGCCTGGGCAGGATCGTCGTCAGCGCCAGGGTGGGCGGCATCGCGGAATGGCTCCACGACGGAATGAATGGCCTTCTCGTGCCTCCGGAAGATTCGACGGCGCTCGCCGAGGCGCTGGAACGCTGCCTGACAGATCAACGGCTGACTACGCAGCTGGCGGCGGCCGCCGAACGAACCTTTCGCCGCCATTTTACTTTGGAACGTTTCGCGAAGCGCTTTGCGGAGTTGCTCGAAAATGTCACTCCTGAAAAACGGGAACGCGATTCGAGCATCGCTACAGGGTACAGAGAATGGCTGGCGCAATTCGAAGCGATGGACCGCATAGGCCTGCGGCGGTCGATTCGGAGTGTCCGAAGACAGCCGCTCATCTCGATCCTGTTGCCGGTCTACAACGCCGATCTTCCCTTGCTGGAAGCGGCGGTCCAATCGGTTCGCCGGCAAATTTACGAGCAGTGGGAACTCTGTATCGCGGATGATGCTTCGACCGACTCGCAGGTCCGGCCTTTTTTGGAGCGCATTGCTGCCGCTGACGCGCGGATCAAGGTGACCTTCCGCGAACGCAATGGGCATATCTCAGCCTGTTCGAATTCAGCGCTCAGCCTGGCGACGGGCGAATGGTGCGCGCTCCTCGACCAGGATGACGCTTTCGCGGAAGACGCGCTCGCTCGCGTGGCGCTCGAGATCGATCGCCATCCGGACGCCCGACTCATTTATTCCGACGAAGACAAGATCGATGAGGAGGGCGTGCGCTCGACCCCGTTCTTTAAGCCGGATTGGAACCCGGAGCTTTTTCTGGGTCAGAATTACATCAACCATCTGGGGTGTTATCGAGCCGATCTGTTGCGCGAGATCGGCGGATTTCGTGAAGGCTTCGAGGGCTCGCAGGATTACGATCTCGTTTTGCGCTGCATCGATCGGTTGCGACCGGAACAAATCCGCCACATTCCGCGCATTCTTTATCACTGGCGGATGGTGGGCGGAAGTCTGGCGGCGGTCCCGGACGCGAAACCTTACGCGAAAGAGGCCGCCAGGCGGGCGATCGCGGACCACTGCAAACGGCGCGGCATGCCGGGAACCGTGGTGCCGTGCCCCGAGAACCCGGAGTCGCATCGTTTCATCCACGCGTTGCCCGAGCCGGCGCCGCTCGTTTCCATCATCATTCCGACACGCGATCGTGTCCTTCTCCTGAAACGCTGTGTGGAGAGTATTCGTTCGCGGACCGATTACGCGCCGTTCGAGATCGTGATTGTCGATAACGGCTCCGTCGAACCGGAGACGCTCGAGTTTTTGCGGGAGGCTGGGCGCGACGAATCGATTCGCGTGATCGCTGACAACGGCCCATTTAACTACAGCCGGCTCAACAACGAGGCGGCGGCGCAGGCCCGGGGCGATGTGCTCGTTTTTCTGAACAACGATACCGAGATCGACGATTCCGGTTGGCTAACGGAAATGGTCAGCCATGCGGCGCGGACGGAAGTGGGCGCGGTCGGCGCGCGGCTTTGGTTTCCGAACGGAATTCTGCAGCATGGCGGGGTGGTCGTGGGACTGGGCGGGGTGGCTGGGCATGCGTTCCCGTATATTCCGCGCGGGCATCCCGGGTATTTCAATCGCGCGATGCTCCAGCAAAACTGCTCGGCTGTGACCGGTGCCTGCATGGCCGTTCGGAAAGAGGTCTTCGAAGAACTGGGCGGCTTCGATGAAGAAAATCTCGGCGTCACCTTTAACGACATCGATTTCTGTCTGCGCCTGACGGAGCGGGGATACCGTGTCGTCTGGACGCCGTATGCGAACCTGATTCATCACGAATCGGCCTCGCGCGGCCATCAACGCCGGCCGGAAGAACAGGAAGAGTTCGAGCGCGCGGTGAATTACATGCACCGGATCTGGGGGAAACGCTTGCTGCGCGATCCATTCTATAATCCAAACCTTTCTTTGAATCTGCCGGGGTTCGAGCTGGCTGTGCCACCCCGTTCACCGGAGTCTCGCGACGACCGGTCGCCGAGCTGTTCGCGGATTAGAAATGAGCCCCGGCCAGAATCCCTCGAGATACGAGGAAGATAATATTCATGGCGAGCTGCAGCCCGAGAAGCGTGAGGCAAACAGTTCGCGTCACGTGTTGGGTGAGCCACCAGACGCCAAGGCAAAGCAGGACGCCGAGGATCGGCTGGTAGGCGAGAAGAGTGGGCGAGGCGGGATAACCACAGAGGGCTACGACCATTAAAGCCGGACCGAGGACGCCATACCATACCCAGGGACTTGGCTTGGGCAGGTCCGCGCATTTTGCAAAAGCCGGGTAGATAAGCACGAGGCCAAGGATGCCCGGCAGGCAGCCCAGCCAATAGTTAAGGATGACCTTGTAATCAAACGGATAGACCGCAAAGGCCATCGACCAAAAGAGACAGAAAAGATTTTGCAGCCGGATCCACACGAATTGCGGCACGGAAGCCCAGGCCCATTCGATTCCCCCCGGGGAAACATTCTGGGCCACGAGATTGGAGGGGATGGCGAGAACGAAACGCGTCCAAATAAACCAGGGGGCCACCGCCACAGCGAAGACGAGAAGGTAAGGAATGAACGCCGGCCATTCGCCCTGTTCTCGCCGCCATTGCCAAAGGTAATAGAGTCCGATCCATCCCGCGAAAATCAGGGCGTAGGGATGACTGTGGTAGGCGAGTCCCATGAGGGCTGCCACAACCCAGGGGCGATGTCCGCTTCTCATTGAGGTCCAGGCGAGCAAAATGAAGAAACCCGCCATGCCTTTGGGCCAGGTAAAGATCGTCTGGCCGAGAAAGTAGGGATTTGTCACGTAAAGAATGGCGGTCGCGGGCAGCGCTGAAACAGCCCCCAGGCTCGAACAAAAAAGAAACACGCCCAGGAGAAGGAAAGAATTCAGGACGAGGCCGACGACGAAGAATTGATCGTAGTATTTGCCGCGGGCGAGGACCGCCACATTCGGCCATTCCTTGCCAATATACCGATACGTGCCGAGTTCAGGGTGATCGTAAGGTGCTCCACGGGCCGCGCGAAATGGCATCGCGACGAGAGACATGAGAATGGTGCGATTGGACACTTCATTGCCCGGCAGGATCGGCCTTACGTTTTGAAACGAGACACCGCGCAGGAAAAATTCCGCGACGGCGAACGGAATGAAGTTATCAGGCGGAAGCCCGGCCAGATGCTGCAGCTTCACACTGGTGGTGGGCGCCTTGAAAATGTAGAGCCCGTCGGGCAGCGATTCGGGGAGATCCACCTTGAGGTGTTTGATGCCAAGGCCGGCTACCAGCAACAAGGCCCAGAAGACCAACGAAATCCGTATCGGCGATGACAAGGCCAGGAAGACCTCGCGCGGGACGCCGTGAAGCACGAGGTAAATGATGCTGCCGAGGGTCAAGGCAATCAGTGCGCCGACAAAAAGCCAGCGCTGAGCGGGAAAAACAGCTATGGCCCAGCCAACTAAACCGTTCATCAGAACGCCTGCAGCAGCGCCATAACAAATCAGGCTTAACCCACGTTGCTTTGTAACGAGGTGTAAGGCTGCAATACCATTCGCCAGGAATGAAACCAGCACCCAGATCAGAAGGCAGACTCCGGTGAGGAAGCTCATGGCCCCCTCGTTCTAGCGGTCAACTCTCAGAACAAAAGCTCTTATTCTTTGCTTTGGGCGTCCTGATCCGATGCGAGCGGTTCAGGGCTTCCGCGCGATAAGCACGGAGTCGTGCCATTTGTTGCTCTCGTTGTCGTACTGCGGGAGGTCCTCCCATTGCGTCGTAGCCTCCAGCGTTTCAAGGCCAGCATAACGAGCCAGCGCGAGTAACCCGTCGGGATACATCCGCCAGCAATCGACGGGGAATCGATGCTCCGGTCCGCTCGAGGGCACGATGATACAACAAAGCCCGTTGGGCTTTAACGTGCGCGCGATTTGTCGCCCGGTTTCCCAGAAGAATTCCGTATGCTCGAAAGTTTGCCCGGCGATGATGACGTCCGCGCTCTCGGGAGAAACTTCCCGCCAATCGTAAGGATCGCTCAGGACGACGTCGACGTTGTTCCCGGGAGCGAGGTCAAGGCCGACGTATTTCCAGGGCGGGAGCGCGAAGAGTGGCCGGTACGAGCCATTGATGTCCTGGCTGCCGAGATCGTAAATGACAAGCGGTTCCGCGCGGCGGCCTTCGAGGTGTTTGCTCCGGAAAGCTGTCATCTTGTCGAACGAGCTTGGGTGCATGGTGCCGCAGTGAACGCTGCCTGCCACTCTTTCGCAACCGCGTTGTCGAAAAGCGTCTTGCTTTCTCGACGCCAGATTCAATTCTGAAAGCAGATGCGCAAGACGAAGATCATCTGCACGCTCGGCCCGGCGACGGAAAAGCCGGAAACGCTGCGGAGACTGATGGAGGCGGGCGCTGACGTTTTCCGGCTCAACATGAGCCACGCCAAGCACGATTGGGTGCGCGAGATCGTCCCGCGCATCCGCCAGATCGCGGCGAAAATTCCCCGGCCGGTGGCCATTCTGCTCGACACCCAAGGCCCGGCGGTTCGGACCGGCGAATTGAAGTCGAACCTGAAGCTAAAGCCAGGCGACATTCTCGAGTTCACAGTCCGTGGCGCCAAAAGCGAGGAGAAGTATTCGGTCGATGTAAACTACGAAGGCCTTATTAACGACATCTCCGTTGGCGACATTGTCCTGGTCGACAACGGCGTCATGCGGCTGCTGGTCCTGGAAAAAAAGCGCAATCGCATCCGCTGCAAGGTGCTCACGCCGGGGGTGCTTGGCTCGCGCCGCCACATCAATCTCCCCGGCGTCCGCGTCAATTTGCCGCCCCTGACGCAAAAGGACCTCGAAGACATCGCGCTCGGCGCGGAGGTCGAAGTCGATTTCGTCGCCCTCAGTTTTGCCCGCAAGAAGAGCGACCTCCAGGAATTGCGGCGGGTCTTGAAGAAAGTGAAAAGCACCGCGCAGATCGTGGCCAAGATCGAGGATCAATCGGCCGTCCGCCTGATCGCCGAAATGATCGACACGGCCGACGTCGTGATGATCGCGCGTGGCGACCTCGGCATTGAATGCCCGATGGAAGAGCTGCCCGATCATCCAGCGCAAGATCGTGAAACGCTGCCTGCGGAGCGGGAAGCCGGTGATCGTCGCTACGCACATGCTGGAATCGATGATCGAGAATCCCGTGCCGACGCGGGCGGAAATCACCGACGTCGCCAACGCCGTTTTTGAGCAGGCGGACGCGATCATGTTGAGCGGTGAAACTTCGACCGGGCGTTATCCGGTGGAATGCGTGCAAGTATTCGATCGGGTGGCGCGGCGGACCGAGCGGAGTGGCGGCGCCGGTTATGCGAAGGAGGCCGTGCTCGAGGATACGCGGCAGAAAATCGTGGCCTCGGCGGTCTTCCTCGCCAACTCATTGCCGCGCGCGAAGCTGGTCGTCTTTACCCGTCATGGCACGATGGCGCGTTACATTTCCAATCTGCGTCCGGAGAACGCGCCGATCTTTGCCTTCACGTCCAGCGAAGTGGTTTTTCGCCAGATCGTGATTTGCTGGGGGACGCGGCCGGTCAGGCTCGATTTCGCCAAAGATCCGAAAGTGACGATGGGGGCTGCCATCCAGTATCTCCGCGAATCGAGGCTGACGGAACCTGGCGACAATCTCATCGTTGTGACCGACATGGTGGCCGGCGGCGATAAGGTCGATTGCGTCCAGTTGCGCGTTGCCGAATGAATCCTTGAAGAGGCGAAAAAACGCCGTTCGGAAGTTCGCCCGTCTGGGCGCGTCTTTGCAAGATAAAGTCTTAATGCGTCGTAACTCTGCGTTACGCTTCGACCGGCAATTCCACATCCACCGGGCGTTCTTTCTTGCTCAGCGCACGGCGGAGCTTCAAGAGCGCGATGTTCTGCAACTGCCGAATCCGTTCGCGGGTCACGCCGAATTTCTTGCCGACTTCCTCAAGGGTCTTCGGCTTCCCGCCATCGAGCCCAAAGCGCGAGAAGATAATCTTGCGCTCCCGGTCATCGAGGACATCGAGCAAATCGCCCACTTCATTGCGAAGATTCTTGTCGCGGAGCAATTCGAATGGCGTCTGCGCTTCTTCGTCGCCCACGATCTCGCCGAATTCGGTGGAATCGTCATCGCTGATCGGCGCGTCGAGCGAAGCCGGCCGAATCGAGACCGTCTTGAGCTGCGAAACCTTGCCGCTGGCAATACCGATCTCTTCGCCGAGCTCGTCATCGGTCGGTTCGCGGCCGAGTTCCTCGCTCATCTGGAGCGAGACGCGGCGCATCTTCGAAATCTTGTCCACAAGATGAACGGGCAGGCGGATCGTCTTGCTCTGGTTGGCCAGAGCGCGCTTGATCGATTGCTTGATCCACCAGGCCGCGTAAGTGCTGAGCTTGCCGCCCTTTGCGGGGTCGAAACGCTCAACGGCTTTCATCAAACCGATGTTGCCCTCGGAGATGAGGTCGAGCAGCGGCAGGCCGAGATTCGCGTAATCGTGCGCGATCTTGACCACGAGCCGCAGGTTCGAGCGGATCATCAGGGCGCGCGCCTCGCTGTCGCCCTTTTTGATTTTCGCCGCCAGTTCGATCTCCTGGTCGGGAGTCAAAAGCGGGATTTGCCCGATCTCACGCAGGTAAATCTTTATTCCAGAATCAGAATCTTCGGCAGCTATATAACTTTTCATGAAAAGGGTAAGGGTAAGGGGGACGCGCCGGCCAATTTCCCGTGATCCCCGATGGGAGCGGAGCGTCTGGTTCTCGTTTTAACATTCTTGAAAGTAGTTAACAACGTTAAATATTAAATATCGCATTACTGACAGCCTTTGGACGCGTCCTGTTCAATAATAATCAGCCCCTCCTTTTCGGAGCAAAGTTCCCGCTTTTAAGAGCGTCGCTAGCTGCCCTTTAGGCCAGTATTACTGGGCGGAACGACGATCTGGCTGATTTTCAATTGCTCTTGCCACTTTGAAGCCTTCTCTGACACCCTCCGGCTCCCCCCATGCTGGCTAAAATCTATTCCGCGGCGGTCTATGGCGTCGACGCCTACGAGGTGGAAATCGAAGTCAACGGAGCGCGCGGCGACCCGAAAATCATCATCGTTGGGTTGCCCGATGCCGCGGTAAAAGAGAGCCGCGATCGCGTCACGACCGCGATCAGCAACAGCGGTTATTACTGGCCGCGCGGACGTACGACGATCAATCTCGCGCCCGCCGACATTAAAAAGGAGGGCCCGAGCTTCGACCTGCCGATTGCGCTCGGCATGATCGCGGTGGCCGAGGACATTGACGGGTCGTCGTTCGAACGATTCAGCTTCGTCGGCGAGCTCGCGCTTGATGGCGGGGTCCGTGCCGGTGAAAGGCGTCCTGCCGGTGGCGTTGGAAGCGCGGCGCCAAAAGAAAGAGGCCATTTTCGTGCCCGCGGCAAACGCGCACGAGGCCGCCATGGTGGAAGGCATCACCGTCTACGGCGTCGAGAATCTCCGCGAGACCTTCGAGTTCATCCGCGGCGAATCGTTGATCGCGCCTACTTACGGCGACCTGACCTCCTTTTTCGCCACGCACAAGAATTACGAGGTCGATTTCAGCGATGTGAAAGGGCAGGGGCACGTCAAGCGCGCCATCGAAGTGGCCGTGGCCGGCGGGCACAACCTGCTGATGATCGGCCCGCCCGGCTCCGGCAAGTCGATGCTCGCGAAACGCATCGCCACCATCATGCCGCCGATGTCGCTCGAGGAAGCGATCGAGAGCACGAAGATCCACAGCATCTCGCGGGATGTTGCGCGGCGAAAAGGCGTTCGTCTCCACGCGGCCGTTCCGCTCACCGCATCACACCATCTCCGATGTCGGTTTGCTCGGCGGCTCCGCCATTCCCACAGCCCGGCGAAGTCAGCCTCGCGCATCACGGCGTCCTTTTTCTCGATGAGCTGCCGGAGTTCAAACGCTCCACGCTCGAAGTGATGCGCCAGCCGCTCGAAGACGGAAAAGTCACCGTCTCCCGCGCCGCCGGCAGCGTCACGTTCCCCTCGGAGTTCATGCTTGTCGCCGCGATGAATCCCTGTCCGTGCGGATACTTCGGCGATCTGAAACGCGAATGCCGCTGCGGCCCCGTCCAGGTCCAGCGTTATCGCCAGCGCATCTCCGGCCCGCTTCTCGATCGCATCGATCTCCACATCGAGGTCCCCGCCGTCGAATACCGCGACATCTCCAGCACGCGAACCGAAGAAGCGTCCCCCGCGATTCGCGAACGCGTCCAACACGCCCGCGAAAAACAGCAAGCCCGCTTCCATTCCGATTCGAAAGTGAACTGCAACGCCCGCATGGGCCCGCGCCAGATCAAACAACATTGCCAGCTCAGCGACGACTCCCAGGAGCTCATCCGCATCGCCATGACCGAACTAAATCTCAGCGCCCGCGCCTACGACCGCATCCTGAAAGTCTCCCGCACCGTCGCCGACCTCGCCGACTCCGAGTCCATCACCCCCGAACACGTCAGCGAAGCGATCCAGTATCGCACCTTCGACCGGACGCTCTGGGTTTAGATAGCGGTGTAGCGGCGGGTGTCACCACCCGCAGGAAACGGGAACTGCTGCGGGGGAGACACCCGCAGGAACGCGGAATCTGGTGCGGGTGAGACACCCGCCACTACAATCGCGACTCGTGTCAGTTCAGGCGAGCAGCTCTTCGAGTTCTTCGGTGGTCAGGCCGGTCATGAGCGGTTGCTCCCTGTCGTGGGAGGCGCTAATCGCCGGCGAGTAGTTCGGAATTAATTGCAGTCTGCGCCAGGCCTCTCGCATCGTCACCGAACCAAAGCGGGGTGCAAGCTTCGATTAGAATGGACACTGATTAAAACTAGAAGTTGTTGTGGTCTCGTAGAAATCGGGCCAATTCTGTCTGGCTACGTCGATCTCTTCGTTTGTAACATGCTCCATCCAGTCGACCGATTTGCCGTCGAGCACCCGATCGCAACCCGCGGGACGATCAGCGTCAGTGTCACTCGAGAAAGGTGAAAATGGAACCGTTCCCTCCTTTGCCCGACAGAGCGACGCTTGCATCAAACGTGCGGTTGACCCATCCCTCGCAACCTGAGAGACACCGCTCTAGATGACGGAAATCACTAACAATTCAGGCGTGCGTGATGCAGGCTTTGGGTGGAAAGGTTTGCTGCTTTTGGCGGTGATTGTTGCATTCGCCATTTTTCGTTCTCACCTTGGCACGCGCCTCGACAGCTTTACCATCGACGAGCCGTATCATATCGTGGCCGGCGCTTCTTATGTCCGCACGGGCGATTTTCGGCTGAATCCCGAGCATCCGCCGCTCATGAAGCTTTGGCTAGGCGCGTCCATGCCGGAAAGTTTCAAGCTTCGCCCATTTCGTCCGCTTAATGAAAAAGTCGAGGAGCGCGACTTCACAGAAGAGACCGTTTTTTACGATAACGATGCGGCGGCCGCGCAAGCCCGCACGCGCGCCAGCATGTGGACTTTCCATGCAATCCTGCTCTTCGCGTTCGGCCTTCTAATCTGGCGCACGGGCGGCCTGGCTTGGGCTGCAGGCGCGCTCGCCTTTCTCACGCTCGAACCGACTTTGATGGCACACGCGCCCGTCGCGATGACCGATCTTCCGCTCGCCCTCACGCTTGGAATCGCGGCCGCCGCAGCCGCACTCCAAATCTCCACCTGGCACTGGCGATGGGTGGGCGTGCTCGGGCTGGCCTTAGGTCTCGCGCTGGGTGCCAAGCATTCCGCGCTGCCAGCTCTGCTCGGCATCGGCGCAGTGGGAGTCATCGCGGCGGTCGCATCGGGCTGGCGCCGCGGGGTGCGCGTCGCGCTCGGTCGGTTAGGCAAAATGGTGGTGGCGGGATTACTCGGATGGATGCTGCTTTGGGCGCAATTCGGCGGTCGTTTCCATGCTTCACCCGACGGCACCGATCCGTTCAATGTCCGGATGTCGCAGAAAGTGGATGGTCTCCGGCACGGCGTCGCGAAATCGGCGATAACGCTGGTCGATAAATGGCATCTGCTTCCCCGTTCCTATCTCTGGGGCCTGTCCGATACGGTCCGCACCGGCGTGGAAGGTCGCGGCCTGCGCCATTTCTTCTTCGGCAAATGGTACACGGGACGTGCACCGGCTTTCTTTTGGCCCGGCCTCGTCGCGTCGAAGGTTCCGCTTTTCCTCCTCGCCCTCGCCCTGTTGGGAGTCGCAGCACTATGGCGCGCGCCGCTCTCGCGGGGGCAGCGACGCCCTTCTGCTTTGTTCTGCCGTCGTCGCGGGGGCGCACCTGCTGGCGCTCCTTTCTTCCCGGGGCACGTGGGGCGGAATTCGCCATGCCCTACCGTTGGTTTCGTCCTTCGCAATTCTGGCCGGTGCGGCGATTTGGCGAGCCTGGCAACTGCCTGGCCGCGCGCTCGGTACCGCCTGCATTGCGTGCTTATTGTTAGCCCTTTTCACCACCATTCGCGAGCCGCGCCTCTGGGAATATAGCAACCAACTCGTCGGCGGCAGCGCGGGTGCCCACCGGTTTTTCATGAACGAAGGGCAGGATCTCGGCCAACGTTACCGCGAATTCAAATCTCTCTACGACACGGTGATCAGACCCTCCGGCAAACCGGTCTACAGCGGAAGCTATTGGGCGTTCATCGAGGAACAAGCCAAGGCGGACCGCATCGAGTATTCGAGATTTTCCCCCACCCTCGACGACAAGAACACCGCCGCGGTCTTTGATGGCTACTATCTGGTCAGTACCAGCAGCCTGGTTCCCGTGCCTCATGAACACTGGGATCCGGCCACCGTCTACCGCGATCTCGAGCAGGTGGCACGGCTGGGAAATCTTATCGTGTATAGCGGGCGCTGGGTCGCCCCTGAGGCCCGCGCTTACAGCCTGCGCGGCCAGGCGCTGGAAGCCATCTATAAGAGCCCGCAACCTGATTGGAATCTGATCGCGGACAAACTGGGTGAAGTTCTGCAAGCGCTGCCCTGGAGCTCTAGCACCGCCATCCTTCTGGGCAATGTCTGCCTGAAGGCGGACCGCGCGGATGACGCCGTCCGCGCCTACCACCATGCCTGGCGCGAAATGGATCCGGGGGATCCGCAGCGGCCCGACGTCGAACGCCAACTCGCGCGCCTGCGCGCCGGCGAAGCGCTAGGCACCATTCCGCCGCTCCGAAGCGACTTGCTAGAATAGGCCACAGGGCAGCTAAAAAGCGGGCCGCCGTCGCCGACCTGGCCGACTGATTCCATCACTCCCGAGCATGTCAGCGAAGCGATTTCAGTATCGAACGTTCGATCGCACGCTCTGGGTGTAGCGGCGGGTGTCACCACCCGCAGGAATCGGGACTGCTGCGGGTGAGACACCCGCCGCTACAACACTCGCGCCTTGTGCAAGCCTAGCCGTCTACGCGAGCAACTCTTCGAGTTCTTCGGTGCTCAGGCCGCTCATGAGCGGTTCCTCGCTCTCGATGGCGGCGTCGATCGCGGCGCGCTTTTTCTCCTGCAGCTTTAGGATTTTTTCTTCGACGGTGTCGCGGGTGATCAGCTTGTAGGCGGTCACGATTCGCGTTTGCCCGATCCGATGGGCGCGATCGGTCGCTTGCGCCTCGACCGCGGGATTCCACCACGGATCGAAATGAATGACGGTGTCGGCAGCGGAGAGATTCAGGCCGACGCCGCCGGCCTTCAGGCTGATCAGGAAAACTGGAATCGCGGGATCGCCCTGGAAACGATCCACGATTTCCTGACGCTGTTTGGTTGAGCCGTCGAGATAGCAGAATGGAATTTCGAGCTTCTCGAGGCGTGCGCGAATGAGGTGCAGCATGGAGACGAACTGGCTGAAGACGAGAACGCGGTGTTCGCCGTCGATCGCTTCCTCGAGGAGCTCGTCGAGGAGCTCCAGCTTGGCGGAACTCTCTTCCTTCTCCAGGCCGACAAGGCGCAGATCGCAGCAGACCTGGCGCAAACGGAGCAGACCGGTGAGCATCTTCATCCGTTGGGCGCCGGCGTTCACGTTCTTGCTGGAGCCGCCGAGACCTTGCTGGATCTCGCGCAGGAGCGCGTCGTAAGCGGCGCGTTGCGGGCTCGTCAGGCTGCATGGCACGACCTGCTCGATTTTCTCCGGCAGATCTTTCGCGACGTCGCGTTTTCGCCGGCGGAGCAGGAACGGCTGGAGCCGGCGTGAGAGCCGCCGTTGCACATCGGGCGCGGAGCCGCGCGCGATCGGCAGTTCGTAGCGTTCCCGGAAATCGTTGCGATTCCCGAGATAGCCGGGCAGCGCGAAGTTCATGATCGACCAGAGATCGCGCACCGAATTTTCCATCGGAGTGCCGGTCAGCACGAAGCGATGGCTGGCGCGGAGGGCGAATGCCGCCTGCGCGTTTTGCGTCTCCGGATTTTTGATGTGCTGCGCTTCGTCGAGCACCGCGGTCGAGAAATTGAATTCGCGCAGCGTCTCGATGTCGCGCCGCAGCAGCGCGTAGCTCGTGATGACCAGGTCGGCGCCGGCGATCGACTTGAAACGGGCGGCGCGATCGGCGCCTTCGAGCACCAGCGCCTTGAGTTCCGGGGTGAACTTCCGCGCTTCGTTCTCCCAGTTTGTCACCAGCGACGTCGGGCAGACGACGAGGGCCGGGCCTTTGCCCTGATGGGCGCGGAGAAACGCGAGCGTTTGCACCGTTTTCCCAAGACCCATCTCGTCGGCCAGGATGCCGCCCAGATTGTTCGCTGCGAGGCGCGTCAGCCAGGCAAAACCGGCGAGCTGATATTCGCGCAAGGTTTCCGCGAGCGGGCCGAGTTTCGTCTTCGCCTCCGGCGCCGCGTCACGGCCGGTAATGAACTTCTTCAGCGCTTCGCGGCGATCAGCCACGGCGGAGCCAAGCTCGCGCGCGGTCTCTTCGACATACGCGGCGTGGGCGCGGTTGATGCGGTAAAGCCCGGGCTGAGTCTGCGCCGGATCACAGTCGCGGATGACCTGTTCGAAATCCTCCAGGCCCGCCGTGTCGATCACCGCGAGGTTGCCATTCTTCAGTCGCGTCTGCGACTGGCCCGATCGAAGGAGCCGCTGAATGTCGGCGTTCGAAAACACTTCGCCGCCGGGCGTGGTCAGCGAGTAACGCACCTCGAACCAATCCTGACCCGAGCCGACAATTTCCAGCTTCGGCGTGACCCGCTCGATCTCGCCGGTCCACTTCTCGACCTGGGGAGCGAGGACCGTTTTCCAGTCGCGCTGCAGCCTCGGATAATCGGTCGCGAAAAACCGGACGACATTGAGCTGGCCGTGCAGCACGAAGCCCCCGGCGTCTGTTCGGGCGAAGCCCATCTGCTCGAGCCGCGTCACCGCCGCGTTCTCCGCGTCGAGATTCCGCATCAGCACCCGATCAGCATTTTGTGGATCGCGAAAAACGAATTGGTCCTGCGCGTTGGCCAGCGCCTTGATCGGCGCGCGCTCGCCGTAGATGCACATCAGCTCGCCGGTCACGCTGTTAAGGCTGCCGGCCAGCCGAAGCTCGAAGCCTGGCCGCGCCGTCGCGATTTCCGGCAGGCGAACGCCTTCACCCGCTCGCACGTCGAAGGCCTCGCGCAGCCGCGGCAGATCGAACGCCAGGAAATGCAACGCGCGGTCGCCCTCGAGGAGCAATGGCCGCTCGATCAGGTGCGTCGAGCCGGCCGGCAACCCTTCGCCGCAGCGGACGAACTCATTGTTCCGCAGCACCCACGCCTCGGTGGCATTCCAGAGGATCAGCGCGTTTCTCCTCTCGTCGTCGTGCTCCTTCTCGTTCTCGTCCTCGATCTTCCTGCTGCGATTCGCCGCAAAGTTCGCTTTCACCGCAATGCCCCCATCGCCGCGCGCCTCGACCAGAAGCTCGGGACGCATCGCGGTCGAGGAGACCGTCACCCGAGTCGCTTTGCCGAACGTGACGCGGGGATGATTCTGCAACGCGGACAGCAGCCGCAGAAATCCATCGCGTGACAACGTCGCCATGCCACTCTCGAAGATCGCCGGGACCGCGCGCAACCCTTCGATCAATCCGAGATCAGCGTCGTCCGCTGCAAACGTGTTTGTTCTTTCGCAGTGCCGAGACGAGCGTGCGGTTTCGCGAAGCTTCCGCTTCAACCACAATCATGACCTGCCCTTTCGCCCATGCGCCGACGAAGTTCGGTGGCAGGATCACGTGCAGTTTCGCGGGAACTGCGCCAGCCGTCTCGCTGGCGACGAACCGCGGGTTGTAGGGCGAGACTCTGTCGAGCCGTCCGAAAGATCGGACATCGCCGGTTCCGCCACGGACGCAGCCGGCGGGTTCAGATAACCCAGCCCCACCGCGACCGAGTGCGCACAAATTTTCCCCGCAGAACGAGATTCCCAACAGCTGCACAGATTTTCCACGTCGACCGCGCTCTTGATTCGCAAGCCAGAGCGGTAATTCTTCGCGCCTTCGCGCACGTAACCGCTCAGCAACGGCGGCTCGTATTTAGCCTCGGAGACGCGACCGCTCTTCAGCAGCTCCCGCGCAGGCTTCATCGCCTGCCATCCCCCTGCATTAAGGAGAAGTTTCTCGGTAATCGGAATCGCGCTCACGGGCGACCAACGTCGCCTATCGCATCCGTTTTGCGAAATTGCGTGCGGACATTTGACCATAGCCCAGCGCCTTTAAGCGTCCCCGATAATAGCCCAGCGCTTCAGCGCTGGGACAATAGCGCCCTTTTCTCTTACCGAGTCCCGCAATGCGGGACGAAAGAGAACCTCTACCGTCCCTCCCGGGACTAACGAATCGGAAGCCCACCACCCAGCGCTAAAGCACTGGGCTATTTTCGATCAGGCGCGGCAACGTCGCCGCTACTCCGCTGGTCTCTCATCTCCACCGCCAGGGTCCTCACGAATTTCTGGGCGTCCGTCAAATTGCCCTCTGTGGCCGAGAGGTAAATGCTCGTAGCTTTCACGCGGTCACCGGCCATGACGGCGTTGAGGATGGCTTCGTGTTCTGTGGGTTTCAGTTCTCGCTTCATTGGGATTGCGACTGAGCCACGGTTCGACACGATCGTCCAACCGTTTAATTGCGCCGCAGCCGATTTCCCTGGATTCCCGGCAAGATTAATTGGCAAGACAAGCGGGCCTGCGGAAATTTTAGCCAATTATGAGAACATCACGCCGATACATCGTCCTGGCCGCCGCCGTCACCTTTCTTAGTTTGATTAGCCCGGCTGTGGCGGGGGATTTTGGCAATCCGAAGGATGTTCAGCAGGTGCGTAAGGTCGTCCCGAAAAAGTTCGGGAAAGTCCTGCACGTCTCCGTTTCTCGCGATTGGGCGCTCTGCACCACCTACTTCGATGAAAGCGCTCTTTCGGTGGTGCTGCGTCGGACCGGCGCAGACTGGAAGGTCGTCGAAAGCGACGGCGGCGCGTATGCGGCCGAGGATCTCAAGGCCCTCGGCGTTCCGTCGGCGGACGTCCCATCGCTCTTAAAAGCCTACCAATAAGAGGAGATCACGAGGAATCGTAACGTCCTCCGAGAATAGCCCAGCGCTTTAGCGCTGGGACAATGCATCCCTTTCGGTTGCGCGAGTCCCGGTGTCCGGGACGAAAGAAGCCTCCTTCCGTCCTTGGCGGGACTAACGAATCGGCAATCGCCGCTGTCCTCAGCGCTAAAGCGCTGGGCTATTTTCAGCAAGGCGCGGCAACCGGAGCGGTCGCCCTACAAAGGGAACAACGTTCGCTTTTTGCAGTGCGTTGCGCCCCGCGCAATATGAGCGATGCGAACGTCGGATTCCTCCGGACAGAGCGGCGTGCTGGTCTTGCTCGGAGTGTTGTTCACCATCATTCTCGCCGGGCTCGACAACACCATCGTCAGCACGGTCATCCCGGTGGCGTTGCCGGAGCTGGGCGGCGCGCACATGTATGCGTGGACGTTCGCCGCTTACATGCTGGCCGCGGCCGTCTCGATGCCGATCTGGGGACCGGGCTCGGATCGTTGGGGACGTCGGCGCACCTATCTCTTCGGCATCGTCGTCTTCACGGTCGGCAGCGCACTTGTGCGCGGTCGCGCGCACCATGATGGAGTTCATCGCCGCGCGGGCGATCCAGGGAATCGGCGCGGGCGCCGATGGCCACGCTTCCGTTCGTCCTGCTCGGCGTCGTGTATCCGCCGCACAAACGCGGACGTGCGCTGGGCGCGGCCAGCCAGTGCCTGGGCGGTCGCGAGCGTGGCGGGGCCGCTCCTTGGCACATTGATCGTGACCCACGTTTCATGGCGGTGGGCTTTTCTCATCAACGTGCCCATCGCGATCGTGGCGGCGTTCCTCGTCATCATCGGAATGCGCGAGAGCGTCGGGCAGAGCGACGGCCGGTTCGACTTTGCCGGCGCGCTTCTCGCCGGCGCCGGCGGCAGCTCGCTGATGTGGGCGTTCGTCGATCTCGGGGAAGGAAAAATCGGGCTGATGCAGGCCGCGCTCATCGCCGCAGGAATCATTCTGCTCGCCATCTTCGTCTGGCACGAAGGACGAACGCCGCACCCGATCCTGCCGCTGAGTTTCTTTCGTCATGCCGGTTACGCCTCGTCGATTTCTTCGTCATTCCTCGCCTTCTTCAGCGGCTTTGGCGTGAGCTCGTATCTGCCGCTCGCCACCAATGCTGCTTTTCATGAAAACCGCGCCATCGTCGGCCTGGTGGTGGGCGCGTTCACCATCGGCTGGAGCGCGTTCGTCATTCGCCACGGGGCGATTGGTTCATCGCATCGGCGAACGCCTGCCGAGCGTGATCGGCATCGTTGTTCATATTCTCGGGCTCCTCCTGTTCATGGTCGCGTTCGAACACGGACTCGCCTGGGTCGTGGCGGCCGCGTTGATTTCCGGCGCCGGCATGGGGCTTCTCTCGCCTGCGCTGACCGTGGTGGTGCAAAACAGCGTCCCGGTCGCGCGCATGGGCAGTGCGACCACCAGCCAGCAATTCGTCCGGCAGGTCGGCGCCGCCCTTGGCGTCAGCGCCTTTGTCCTGGCCGCAACCGTCGGCGGCTTTCGCGTGGCGCTACTCGTGATGATCGCCGTCAGCGCCGGAACATTTGCCTGCATCCTGGCGCTGCCGGCGCACAGTCTGCACGCTGCGCACGAACGCGATGCGGTGGAATGACGAAATTCACAGACTGACCCCTGTTCCGCTTCCGCCCTCCGCCCTCCGACCTCCAGCCTACGCCAAGGCTACGGCTTGGCAGGCCGACCTCCCTGGCGCGCCGTAGCCTCGGCGAAGGCGGCCGACCTCCTACTCAGCGTTTCGTCTTTTCGTTCGGATCATATTCCCACAGGCGTGACGGATCACCCCAAACCGCCCCAAGCACGCGGCCGGGCCAGACCTCCATATAGGTCAGCAAAAGCGCCATCAACGGCACCAGGATGAAGGCGAGACCTTGCGCAGCCATCACAAACATCGCGCCCGCGCGCAGGATCAGGAGATAAGAATCCCAGCGCACGCGCTGCTTCAACTGGTTCTCGGGCATCGCGTCATAGCCTACGTGAAACGCTTTCCAGAAATGTCCAACGGCGAGGGCCCCGAAGGTGAGCCAAAGCAGCGGTGACTGCGCCAGCTCACTTCGCAGTTCATGGCCGAGCAGAATATTGTGCAGCGGAACCAGGACCATCCAGTAAGGCAGAGCGATTAGGGCAACCAGGAAAATCCACGCCAGGACGCCAGTGATGATTTTTCCCGCTTTCGCTCCGATCCCTAACCTTTGCCATCTGGCTATTTCCGTAGCTGGCATCGCGTGCACCAGACGCACGACCACCGCCGCGACAATCGCCGCCAGCGCTGTCAGCCCGTCGAACCAGTAACTGAAGACGCACAACGCCGCTGACCACCCGAACACATAAATCCCGACAACTGGAATCAGATTCTGCCCCAGCGCGAGCCACGCCTGCGGGCTCGCCGCAAACTCGCGCAAATGCTGCGAGAGCGGCGGCGGCCTGATTTTCCCGTCCGCCGGCGAAGGCGTTTGTCCCATCGGTTTCAACCAGATGAGTGAATCAGGAAGGCAGGAATTCAGGAATCCCAGAAATCGGAGAGCCTGCGCGGATTCCGCGGAGGGGAGGTACAACGACAATTTCTAATAGTGCGGACGTGGTGGACTTGTATGCCGCTGGGCTGGCCGTTGAAGTGAGACAGGGAGAGCCGCGTAAAAGGCTTCGCCTCACGCGGCTTCGCTTGCTATCACTCGGACGATAGAAGATCAGCCGCCGATCCTTTCTCAAAGCTGCCGCGGCAATCGGTGCTTCGCTCGCATGGGTCGGACCGGCCCGCGGTTCGCGTGTCAACTGGCATGAGCGGCGTGATCTCTATCCGCAAGGGGTCGCCTCGGGCGATCCCGACCCGCACAGCGTCATCCTGTGGACGAGGCGTCCGTTCGCCGAGGGCACGCGCCAGCTCCTGACCGTCGAGGTAGCCGAGGATGAGGCATTCCGCCGAGTCATTGCGCACGCGCCGGCACCGGTCTCGAGCGCCGCGGACTGGACCGCGCGCGTTCTGATTGGCGGACTCAAGCCGGCGCGCACCTACTGGTATCGGTTCACCGACACCGACGGAAACGGCAGCCGGGTCGGCCGCACGATCACCGCGCCGTTGCCGAACGATCCGCGCCCGGTGAACTTCGCCTTCGTGAGCTGTCAGGACATCAATGAGGGCAAGCTCAACGCCTATCGCCGGATGATCTTACGAAGATGAACGCGCTCCCGCCGCCGAGCAGCTCGATTTCGTTCTGCACCTCGGCGATTTCATCTACGAGGTGGTCCAGTATCCCGAAGAGGTGAAGACCCGCTACGACCGCACGATCTATGAGGTCGCGCGCATCCCGGACGGCCACAAGGTCGGCAACTTCCACATCCCGCTGACCGTCGATGGCTACCGCGCCATCTACAAAGGCTATCTCGCCGATCCCGACCTCCAGGACGCCCGCGCGCGCTGGCCGTTCGTCGCGCATCTGGGACAACCACGAATTCTCGTGGCAGGGCTGGCAGAGCATCGTCAAGGCGGGGCGGTTCGAGCAGCCCGGCCAGAGCGTCAAGGTCGCGGCGAATCAGGCCTGGTTCGAATATCTCCCCGCGCGTGTCGCGCCGCCGAGCGGGTCGCTCGAGCGCTTCGATCCGCCCGCGGTGAAAGACGTTCCAATCACAGAGTTCGACAGCGATGGGCTGGGGATGGAGCCGAACAACCTGACCGCGATCAACAGCCTCAAGGCCTACCGGGCGCTGCGCTACGGCCGGCACCTCGACCTGATCATCACCGACCAGCACAGCTATCGGAGCGCGGACCCCTTCAGCGATCCGTCTCTCGGAAAGCTCGGCGGCGACGAGTTCATCGGCGATGTTTCCCGAGTCTGTGATGCAGATTCTCGACGGCGGGCGCGCCTTCAACGGCGGCAATCCGCCTGCGGAAATCCGGTTCAACGATGCGCATGTCCCCAATCCGCAACGGAGCGCGCCGCCGCAAACGATTCTCGGGGCGGAGCAGAAGGCCTGGTTCAAGGACAAGCTCGAAGAGCTCGACCGCGACGTGGAAAATCTGGGGCAACTCGCTACGGCGCGCTCGATTCGCGCGCCGACCCGCAGAACCTGCCCGCCGGGTCTCACCAAGGAGTCCGTGGCCCGCGAGACGCCTACGCGGCTATGGGCGGGGGCGATTACGGCACCGCCTACGCGGAGCGCGCTGAAATCTACGATCTCGTGCGCGACGCGAAGATCACCGGCTTCGCCATCGTCTCGGGCGACCGCCACAGCTTCTGGGCCGGCTATGCGGCTGCGGAACTTCCGCCCGGCAAGTTCGAGCCGGTCGGCTTGAGCTTCGTCGGCGCGTCACTCGTCAGCCCCGGCGCCATGGAGGCCTATGAGCACAGTCTTACGAAGGACGCTCCGCTGCGAGCCGCTGTTTCTCGCCGACAGGCCGGGGGCGAAGCCGGACTGGACCTACAACATGCTGCTGAGGCACGGCGTCCGTTCGTGCCTCGAATATGCGAAGAGCTTCGACCTGAAGCGCGCACGGTCGCTGTCCAACCCGGATCTGGCGCCGCACCTCGAGTTCGTCGATCTGGGCGGACACGGCTATGCGAAGGTCCGATTGTCGGCCGATGAGATGCGCACCGAGTTCGTCTGCATCCCGCGCCCCATCACGCGCAGCGAAGGACCGGACGGCGGGCCAATCAGGTATCGGGTATTACACACTGCTGCACTGTGGAAGAGCGGAGAGCGCCCGCAGCTGAAGACATCGGTTCTCGAAGGCGACGCTGGACTGGCGATTTGACCGGGATGTGACATGTGACTTGTGACGTGTGACAGGGGGTTTGTAGGGCGGGCGCTCCGCCTGCCGAACTCGAGCGCGGCAACCGGAGCGGTTGCCCTACAATCCTCGATCCCAATTCGTGATCTAGATCAGGCCCGTGTGTTGCGCACAGGCTGTCGCCGCAGTCTCTTGGGCGCGGATGGCAAAGCCGAAGACCAAGAAGCGTAACCGCGTAAAAGGCGTTGCCTCACGCGGTCGTTGGGCGGTCGGAAATGGATTTGGATCTGTCTTCGTGGTTTTGCTGCTCATCCCGGCGATGCAGGTGGCGGTGGTGCGATTCGTCGATCCGCCGCGGACGGTGCCGATGTGGATCGAGCAGGTGTCGTCGAGCGGGGCGAAGGCGCCGTTGCGATACGGTGGATTCGTTGGCGCAGATTCCGGAGATGTTCCTGAAGCATCTTTGGCTATCGGAGGATCAGCGGTTCTTTCAGCATGAGGGGTTTGACTGGAAGGAGATGGATCTCGCGATGGAAAAGGCGGAGCGGACTGGGAAACCGGTGCGGGGAGCGTCCACGATCACGAACCAATGCGCGCGGTCGATCTTTCTTTGGCAGGGGCGGTCGTGGATCAGGAAAGGACTGGAGTCGTACTACACGATTTGGATGGAGCTGTTGTTGCCGAAGCGACGCATCTTGGAGCTGTATGCGAACGTGATCGAGATGGGGCGCGGGATCTACGGAGTCGAAGCGGCTTCGCGGCATTATTTCGGGGTCAGCGCGCGCGGGCTGACGCGGGAGCAATCGGCCATGTTGGCGGCAGTTTTGCCGAATCCGAAAGGCTGGGATCCGACGAAGCCGAGCGTGATGTTGCGTTGGCGTCAGCAGCGGATTTTGCGACGGGAACGGGAGCGCGACATTTTCCGGAGAAGTTTATGCGCAGCCAGTGACGTGTGACATGTGACATGTGACGAGTTGGGGAAGTCAGACCGCGGATTACGCGGATTTCACGGATAGGGGGAAAAAGCAGAACAGCATTCCAGAACTTCTTCATCCGAGGCATCCGCGTAATCCGCGGTTAAATCCAGTCCTGTACCGACCGAACCGAAACGGCGGCACAGCGCCGTGGCTACAGCGCAGCGAAAGAGGCGTCGGAACAGTCGGATTCGGTCGTTAGGCGCCCTCGCGGAATTGACATCGTGCGGGAAACGCGGTTCATCATTTAGCTGATGAGCAGGATTCTGATTGCGGACGACCAGAACGATGTGCTGGAGGCGTTGCGCATTTTGCTCAAGGGGGAGGGGCATCAGACGGATGCGGTGACTTCGCTCGCGGGAGTGTTTCAGGCGCTGGAGAAGAAGGATTACGCGCTCCTGATCATGGACCTGAATTACACGCGCGACACGACTTCGGGGCAGGAAGGGCTCGAGGTGATTCCGAAAATTCAGGCGCTCGATAATACGCTGCCGATCGTGGTGATGACGGCGTGGGCGACGATCGATCTGGCGGTGGAGGCGATGAAGCGCGGCGCGCGCGATTTCATTCCGAAGCCGTGGGACAACGAGCGGCTGCTCTCGATTGTGCGGACGCAAATCGAGCTGGCGGGAGCGTTGCGGAAAGGGCGGAGGCTCGAGGCGGCGAACCAATTGTTGCGCGGCAACGCGCCGAACATCATCGCGGAATCGCCGCGGATGCGGCCGGTCCTGGAGTTGATTTCGCGGGTGGCGCCGTCGGACGCGAACGTTCTCATCACAGGTGAGAACGGGACGGGCAAGGGTTTGGTGGCGCGCGCGCTTCATGCGCTCTCGCAGCGCGCGTCGCACAGCATGATCACGGTGAACATGGGCGGTTTGTCCGAAGGAATTTTCGAGAGCGAACTGTTCGGGCATGTGAAAGGCGCGTTCACCGACGCGAAGACAGATCGCGCGGGACGTTTCGAGCTGGCGGATGAGAGCACGCTGTTCATGGACGAGATCGCGAACGTGCCGATGAACCAGCAGGCCAAGCTGCTGCGCGTGATCGAGACGGGCGAATTTGAACGAGTCGGTTCCTCGAAGACGTTGCACGCGAACGTCCGGATTGTTTCGGCGACGAATGCGAATCCGCATGAAGAAGTCGCGGCCGGGCGTTTCCGGCAGGACCTGCTCTTTCGGTTGAACACGATCGAGATCGCGCTGCCGCCGTTGCGCGAGCGCCGGGAAGACATCATGCCGCTGGCCAACAATTTTCTGCGGCAACACGGGAAGCGATATCGGAAAACCCTGACCGGATTTGAGGAAAAGGCGCGCGACGTTCTCATGCAGCACCACTTCCCCGGAAACGTGCGGGAGCTCGATCACGTGATCGAGCGCGCCGTGCTCATGACGCAGGGGCAACAGGTGAAAGCCAACGACCTCGGCCTGACGAGCGGAACGTCCGACACGCCGCGGCTGGAAGACATGAGCCTGGAGGAAGTGGAGTCGTTCCTGATCAAGAAGGCGCTCTCGCGTTTCGATGGCAACGCTCGAAAAGCGGCGGAAGCGCTGGGGCTGAGCCGGAGCGCGTTCTACCGCCGGCTGCAGCAGTATGGACTGTGAAGGATCGCCTTAGAACGCACGATCTGGCGACGGTGGATCGTGCGCTCCGTCGCGCGATGCTAATCATTTTGCCCCGAAAGCTTTCGGGGCCATTACCTGTCATCGAGCGCGGAGCGCTCGATCCACCATGAAGCTTTTCAAAAAGCTGCGGCAGCGCGTGACGCACGAAGGGCGCGTGACGTGGCTGACCATCTGCGCCGCGGCGCCGGCGGCCATCATCTCTCTCGTCCTGCTCTGGTTCGGCGATCACACGCCGAAGGTGCAATGGACGTTGACGCTGATTATCGCCGGTTGTGGTCTTGGTTTCATCCTGAATGCGCGGGAACACATCGTTCGTCCGTTGCAGACAATGACGAACCTGCTCGCGGCGTTGCGCGAAGGCGATTATTCGATCCGCGCGCGCGGAGCCCGGGCGGATGACGCGCTCGGCGAAGCGCTCCTCGAAATCAACGCGCTCGGCGAGACGTTGCGCCTCCAACGCCTGGGCGCGTTCGAAGCGACCGCGCTCCTGCGAACGATCATGGCGGAGATCGACGTCGCTGTTTTCACCTTCGATCCCGATCGCCGGCTGCGGCTCGTGAACCGCGCGGGCGAAGATCTTCTTGGCCAGCCGATGGACAAGCTGCTCGGCCGCCGCGGCAAAGACCTGGGGCTGGATGTCTGTCTGGATGCCAATCAGGACGCGCCGCTGACGCTGAGTTTCCCGGGCGGCGCCGGGCGCTGGGGCGTTCGGCGAAGTTCTTTCCGCGAACGAGGTTTGCCGCATGAATTGCTGGTGCTGACCGATCTGAGCCGCACGTTGCGCGAGGAGGAACGCAACGCCTGGCAGCGCCTCGTCCGCGTGATTGGCCACGAGATGAACAATTCGCTGGCGCCGATCAAATCGATCGCGGGCAGCCTTGAAACCTTGATCCGGAAAGATCCGCCGCCAGCCGATTGGCGGGACGACGCGCGGAGCGGATTGAACATCATCGCGACGCGCGCGGAGTCGCTCAGCCGTTTCATGCAGGCTTACGCGCGCCTCGCCCGGCTGCCGCCCCCGCAAAAGGAGATGATCAACCTGAGCGAGCTCGTCCGGCGGGTGGCAAGCCTCGAGACGCGCCTCCCGGTGCGGGTCGTGGCCGGCCCGGATGTGATGATGGAAGCCGACGCCGCGCAGCTCGAGCAATTGCTCATCAACATTCTCCACAATGCCGCGGAGGCTTCGCTCGAAACGGCGGGCACGGTCACGACCGGTTGGCGCGACCTGGCCGATTGCGTGGAAGTATTCGTGCGCGATACAGGCCCGGGCATCATGAACCCGACGAATTTGTTCGTTCCGTTTTTCACGACGAAGCCGGGCGGATCGGGAATTGGTCTGGCCTTGAGCCGGCAAATTGCCGAAGCGCATGGTGGCTCGCTGACGCTGGCGAATCGCGCCGGCCCGGGTTGCGAAGCGCTTTTGCGGCTGCCGAAATCCGGCGCTTAAAACTGTCCCACAAACGGGACAGTGAAATCCCACTACCGAAGCTTTTCCGAGCGGATCGGTTTTTGGGTCGTTCTCACAAACCGTTACTTGTGAGCTGGTTATGACTTTGTTTTAAGCTGGTGGCACGGCCATTGCAATAGGGGGCGAGCACAACGCAAGATTTTGAATCCAATTGAGGTGCTTAGCGCATCCCACCCAAGGAACCAGTAAAATGAAACCAACCATCCAGTTCAACACCCGCCGAGGCCCGAGGCTTCCGAAAACGGACTACGCCTACCAAGCTTCGCCAGCCGCCAACGGGCGGCCGCTGCTTCGGCTCTCCCCGGCCTTCCTTTCGTTCCATCAGCAAGGATTACTTCAACTACGAAGCTCGCCAGAGTTTCGCGACCGAAGCGGCCTTGTTCAGCGTGATCGTGATGACGGCGGCGGTTTCGCTCATGAGCAGCGTGGCCGGGATGGTCCATCTGGTTCGTGCGTTTGCGGTATAACCCCTTACCGTTATTGCCATGACACAACGCTCGGAAGTTAAAGCGGAAACCACTATTGTGCGCCCAAGCGGTTTTACTCAGCCCAGCAATTCAATGGACGTTCCTCGCCCAGGGATCGCCAAACAGAAACGCAAGAAGCGGATCATGATCATCGCGGGCGCCGTGCTCGCGTTGATCACCATCACCTTCGGGCTCTCGCGCTTGAAGCCGGCGGTGCCGAGCATCGATCGCTCGACCGTCTGGATCGATACCGTGAAGCGCGGCCCGATGGTCCGGCAGGTCCGCGGCCTCGGCACACTCGTCCCGGTCGATATCCGCTGGATTGCCGCAAACACCGATGGCCGCGTCGAGAAGATCGTGATCTGGCCGGGCACGGAAGTGGAGCCCGACACGGTTATTTTGGAATTGACCAGTCCGGAGCTGGAGCAGGCCGCTAACGATGCGGAGTCGAAAGCCAAAGCCGAGGAATCGGAGCTCACGACTTTAGAGGCCACCTTGCAGCGCGAGCTGCTCGATCAGGAATCGATCACCGCGCGCGTCCGTTCCGAGTACGAACAAGCCAAGATGGAGCTTGAGACCAATGACAAGTTGAGCAAGAACGGGCTCGTCTCGGACCTGGTTTACAAGACTTCGAAAGTGAAAGAGGCCGAGTTGGGTAACCGCCACGAGATCGAGAAAAAGCGCCTCGATTTCTCCCGCGACTCGATCAAGCCGCAGATCGCCTCGAAGCAAGCGGCTGTCGACCAGGCGAAGGAATTCGCCAAGCTGAAGATGGATCAAGTTCAACAGCTGCACGTAAAAGCCGGAATGAAGGGTGTCCTGCAGCAGTTGCCGGTGCAGATCGGCCAGCGGGTTAAACCCGGCGATAACCTGGCGCGCGTCGCCGACCCGACCAAGCTCAAGGCGCAGGTCAAGATCGCGGAAACTCAGGCCAAGGACATTCACGAACGGGCAGGTCGCTTCGATCGACACCCGAAACGGCGTCGTCGCCGGCAAAGTGATTCGCGTCGATCCCGCGGTGGAGCAGGGGACTGTAACCGTGGACGTGGCTATCGAAGGCGAACTGCCGCGCGGAGCGCGTCCTGATCTTAGTGTAGACGGAACCATCGAGCTGGAGCGTCTAGATAATGTGATCTACGTCGGCCGGCCGGCTTTTGGCCAGGAAAACAATACTGTCGGCATCTTCAAATTGGTTGCCGGCACCTCTGAAGCCGTCCGCACTCCGGTCAAACTCGGGCGCAGCTCGGTCAACACGATCGAGATCCTGAGCGGGCTCGAGCCCGGCGATCAGGTCATTCTTTCCGACACCAGCTCAATGGACGCTCACGAGCGTATCAGCCTTAACTAAGACATAACTAACCCACGACCCAACGAACCAATCCAAATACCATGGCAACCGAAACCATTAACGAACAACCGGCCCGCACCTCCGGCGGCAACGGATCCAACACCTTAATTCATCTCGACGGAGTCACGAAAGTGTTCCTCACGGATGAAGTCGAAACGCACGCGCTTTCCGGGATTCATCTCGACATCCGGACGGGCGAATACGTCTCGATTGCCGGTCCGTCCGGCTGCGGCAAATCGACCCTGCTCTCCATTCTCGGCTTGCTCGACACTCCGTCGGGCGGCAGCTACTCGCTCAAGGGCACGGAAGTCGCGAACCTCTCGTTTCCGGATCGCGCCCGCATCCGCAACCGCGAGATCGGCTTCATCTTCCAAAGCTTCAATCTGATCGGCGACCTGACCGTGTTTGAAAACGTCGAGCTGCCTTTGACCTATCGCGGCATGGGCGCAAGCGAGCGCAAAGGCTTCGTCCTCGAAGCTCTCGAGCGCGTCGGCATGGGCCATCGCGCCAAGCATCTGCCCAGCCAGCTCTCCGGCGGTCAGCAGCAGCGTGTCGCTGTCGCGCGCGCGCTCGCCGGCAAGCCTGCCATCCTCCTGGCGGACGAGCCGACGGGTAACCTCGATTCACGTAATGGCGACGCGGTCATGGCGCTCCTCAAAGAGCTGCATGCCGGCGGCGCGACGATCTGCATGGTGACGCACGACACCCGTTTTGCCGAGCATGCCGATCGCACCATCCATCTGTTCGACGGCCGCGTGGTCGAAGACCGGATGGCTGCCTAACACCAAAGCGTTAGTTATTTCTTAGACATGTAAACGCAACCCGGAGTCTTATGTTACGAGATCTTAGATATGCCTGTCGGATGCTCGTAAAGACTCCGGGGTTTACTGCCATCGCCGTTCTGGCGGTGGCGCTCGGGATAGGCGCGTCGACGACGATGTTCTCGGCGATCAACGCGCTTCTTCTCCGCCCGATGCCCCTGATGCAGGACCAGGAGCGTCTGGTCGCCCTCTCGCAGTATTTCACCAAGCTGCCGGATCAAAACGCGGGGATGACCTTCCCCGATTATCTGGAATTCAAAAAGGCGAGCACGCTGGAAGGCATCGCCGTCATCCAGGAGGCGACCTTTATCATCTCAGGCGGCGACAAGCCGGAGCGTTACCTGGGCGGGCAGATTTCCGCCGACGCCTTTTCGTTTCTCGGCGTGCAGCCAATTCTCGGCCGCCTCTTTCGCCCGGAGGAGGATGAGCTGAATGCGCCGCCCGTGGCGTTGCTCGGTTACGAAGTCTGGCAAAAACATTTCGCGGGCGACAAGTCCGTCGTCGGCAAGACCATCCCGATCAATGGCAAGCAGGCCACGGTGGTGGGCGTCATGCCCAAGGGGTGGCGCTTCCCCGAGATTTGCGACATCTGGATGCCTCTTCAGTTCAGTGAGAAGGAAAATCCCCGCGGCAATTTTTTCCTCGACTCGATAGGCAAGGTCAAGAAAGGCGTTTCGATCGGGCAGGCCCGGGCCGAGCTGGAAGCGATCAGCGCCCGTCTCGCCGCGCAATATCCTGAAACGAACAGCGGCACGAGCATACACGTGAAGCCATATCGCGAAGAGATGGTGAAGAACTTCAAGATGCTGACCCTGCTCGTCATGGGCGCGGTTCTTTTTGTTCACCTGATCGCCTGCGCCAATGTGGCGAATCTGTTGCTGGCGCGGGGCGCCACGCGCACGAAGGAAATTGGGATTCGCCTCGCTCTCGGCGCCGGTCGCGGCCAGATCGTGCGGCAGCTTCTCGCGGAAAGCCTGGTGCTGGGCCTGGCCGGCAGCGCGCTCGGTTTGATCTTCGCCGTCTGGGGCGTGGACCTGATGCTGGCCGCGCTTCCGAACGAAATCCCTTACTGGATCAACTTCAATTTCGATGGCCGGGTCTTCGGCTTTGCGCTCGGGATCGGCGCGGTCTCCAGCGTTCTCTTTGGCTTGTTGCCGGCGCTTCAATCCTCCAACCCGCAACTGGTCGATGTCCTGAAAGAAGGGGGCCGCTCCGGGGGCGGCGGCGTGAAAGGCCAGCGAGTGCGCAACTCCCTGGTCGTGGCCGAAGTCGCGCTCGCTCTCGTTCTCTTGATTGGCGCCGGTCTGATGATGCGAAGCTTCATGCACCTGCAGAAAACGGACATCGGGATGGATCCGTCGCGCACTCTGACTTTCCGGGTTGGATTACCCGAGGCGCAGTTTCCGGATAAGGAGACATCCCCCCGCTTCTTTGAGCAGCTCATTCCCAAGCTGGCGGCCTTGCCCGGGGTGGAAAGCGCCGGTGCCACCAGTGCTCTCCCGGCCACCGGCATCGGGATCAGCGCCTTTGTTCTCGAGGGCGAACCGGAGCCAAAACAACTCCAGGACGCCCGGAACATGCGCCAGCTCAACATTACTCCGGGCTATTTTCAGACCGCCCGCATCCCGCTGCTGCGAGGGCGTGATTTCACCGCCGCGGACAACAAGGACGCGCCGCGCGTCACGATCATCGATGAAGCAGCGGCCCTCGCCTGGTTCCCCAACCAGGATCCGATTGGCCATCAACTGCGATTGCTCGATAAACCGGGCGAGCCGCCCAAGTGGGCGACCATCATCGGCATCGTAAAGCCGGTGATTTACGAGCGGTTGACCAACCGGCGCCCGCTCCCCGCCGCTTATTTCGCGCAGAGCCAGAACACGGATCGTTTCATGTCGGTCATGGTGCGGACGAAAACCGACCCCGCCAAGTTCGCCAATCTCGCCCGCACTACGGTGTTGGCCGTGAATAAGGAACTGCCGATCTATCGCGTCTTCACCATGGATGAGGTGGTCGCGCAATCTTTCTGGGACCGGAAATTTTTCGGCAACCTCTTTACGGTTTTTGCCGGGATGGCGCTTTTCCTCGCCTCCCTCGGGATCTATGGCGTGATGGCTTATTCCGTCCGGCAACGGACACAGGAGATCGGTGTGCGGATGGCGCTCGGCGCGCAAACCGGCGACGTGCTGCGGCTCGTGACGGGCCAGGGACTTGCGGCTTGTCCTGACCGGCCTCGCGATTGGTTTCGTCAGCGCCTTTTTCCTGGCAAAGCTCCTGGCCGGCAGCCTGCATGGAATTTCCGCGCACGATCCGCCGAGCTTCGCGATCGTGCCGACGATTCTCTTCCTGGTCGGCCTGGCGGCCTGCTACCTGCCGGCGCGCGCGGCCATGCGTTTGGATCCCATGGAGGCGCTGCGCTACGAATAGCGTTTTAACCGCATCGCCTTATGAGAAGGGACCTCACTTACGCGATTCGGACGCTGGTTAAAACTCCGGGGTTCGCCATTATCGCGATCCTCGCGGTTGCGCTCGGGATCGGCGCCAGCACGACCAGCTTTTCCATCGTCAACGCGGTCCTGCTCCGCCCGTTCCCGCTGATTCAGAATCAGGATCGGCTCGTTTTCCTCACCCAGTATTTCAATAAGACGCCCGACGAGGACAACGGGATGTCTTTCCCGGACTACCTCGAGATCAAGAAGCAGGCGACGTCGCTCGAGGGTTTCGGCGCTTATAGTGACGCCACGTTCATCATCACCAATGGCGACAAACCGGAGCGTTTTCTCGGCTCGAACATTACCGCCGGGACCTTCTCGTTTCTCGGGGTCCAGCCGATTCTCGGTCGCGACTTTCGCCCCGAGGAAGACAACCTGAACGCGCCGCCTGTCGCGCTTCTCGGCTATCACGTCTGGCAGAATCTGTTTGGCGGCGATCCGGGCGTCGTCGGGCCGGCAGGTGCCGATCAACGGCAAACAAGTGACGGTCATCGGCGTCATGCCGAAGGAGTGGCGCTTCCCGAGGATAAGCGATCTCTGGATGCCGTTGCAGTTGGATGAGAAGGAAAACCCGCGCGGGAACTATTTCCTCAACAGCGTCGGACTGCTCAAGAAGGGCGTCTCGATCGAGAAAGCGCGGGCGGAACTGGAAGCTCTCGCCGGATCGCCTCGCGGCGGATCATTCGGCGACGAATGCCGGAGTGAACATCCGGGTAATAAATTTCCGTGAAGAGATGACCGGAGACGACGGTAAAGCGCTCACGCTCCTCATCATGGGCGCGGTCATTTTCGTCCATCTCATCGCTTGCGCGAATGTGGCCAATCTTCTTTTGGCGCGCGCCGCCACGCGAACAAAGGAAGTCGCTGTCCGCTGCGCGCTGGGCGCCGGCCGCTGGCAAATCGTCCGCGGCCTTTTGACCGAAAGCATGGTGCTCGGGGTCGCCGGAAGCCTGCTCGGGTTGATCTTCGCCGTCTGGGGGATTGACCTGATGGTCGCCGCGATTCCGATCGAGCTGCCGTACTGGCTCCAAATCTCGCTCGATTGGCGTGTGCTCGTGTTCGCCATTGGGGCGGGCTTGCTCTCGAGCATTCTCTTTGGCCTCGTGCCGGCGTGGCAGGCTTCGAAACCGGAGCTGGTCGATTCGCTCAAGGAAGGCGGCCGCTCCGGCGTCGGTGGCTCGAAAGGTCAGCGCGTTCGCAACGGCCTCGTCGTTGCCGAAGTGGCGCTCGCGCTCGCCCTGCTCATCGGCGCCGGGCTGATGCTGCGCAGCTTCCTCGCGGTCCAGAGTTACGACATCGGAATCGATCCGAAAAACACGCTCACTTTCCGCGTCGGTCTGCCGCCTTCGCAATATCCCGACAAGCAGGTCGCCGCGCGCTTTTTCCAGCAATTGCTTCCGAAGCTGACGGAAATCCCCGGCGTTGTCTCCGCGGGCGCAACGACCTCTCTGCCGGCGGCGGGCGACATCGGCGCGGACGCGATCGTGTTGAGGGGCGATGAAGAGCCGAAGCAACTCCAGGATTCGCGCCTCGCCCGCACGGCTACGATCACGCCCGGGTATTTCCAAACCTGCCGGATCGCTTTGTTGCGCGGGCGCGATTTCACCTTGGCGGATAACAAGGACGCGCCGCGGGTCGCGATCATCGACGAGCGCGCCGCGAATCTCTGGTTCCCGAACCAGGATCCGATCGGCCAGCAGCTCCGCGGTTATCAGCGCTCCGGCGAGCCGTCCGAGTGGGCCACGATCATCGGTGTCGTCCGCCGCGTCATCTACGCCAACGACGACCGGAAACGCGTCGTTGCCCGCCGTTTATACCGCGGAGTATCAGCAGCCGGAGTCGTTCATGTCCGTGACGATGCGGACCGCGCGCGATCCGAAATCGTTCGTCAACGTCGCGCGCACGGCCGTGCTGTCCGTGAACAAGGACCTCCCCATCTATCGCGTCTTTACCATGGAGGAAGTGGTCTCCAATTCGTTCTGGGAGAAAAAATTCTTCGGCAACCTCTTTGCCATCTTTGCCGTGCTCGCGCTCTTCCTGGCCGCGATCGGTTTGTATGGCGTGATGTCTTACTCTGTGCGGCAACGCACCCAGGAGATCGGTGTGCGCATGGCCCTGGGCGCCCAGGCGCGAGACGTCTTCAAGCTGGTCACCGGGCAAGGTCTGCGCCTGATCGTTCTCGGTCTGCTCATTGGCTTTGCCGGCTCGTATTTCCTGACGAAATTAATGGCGAGCAGCATCGAGGTTTCCGCGCACGATCCGCTACAGCTTCGCGATCGTCGGCGTGCTCCTTTTCACCGTCGGTTTGATCGCCTGCTATCTTCCCGCCCGGTCCGCCATGCGGCTCGATCCGATCGAAGCGCTTCGCCACGAGTAGCATTATGTTCGCCTTTCGCTCCTGGCTCCGCACGCCCCGGCTCGCGCTGACGCTGTTGGCCTGTATCGCGATCTCGATTGGTGGAACGGCCACGGTATTCACCTTTGTCCACGCTATTCTGCTCCGGCCGCTGCCTTACCCGCACGCGGAACGTTTGGTCATGATTACGCCGACTGGCCTCGGCGATACCGATCGCGCTTATCTTTCGTATCCGAACTTTGTCGATCTCCGGGCCGCGGCGACTTCCTTCGAAATGTTGGAAGGCGCGACCGTTTCCCGGCTCATCGTGCAGACGCGCGACGGTTCCGAACGCCTGCGGGGCGAGACGGTCACGCCACGCTTCTTCGAAATGCTCGGGGTCCGGCCGGAGTTGGGTCGCGCGTTCACGGCGGATGAATATGCGGGCAAAGCAGAGCGGGCCATCATCCTCTCGAGCCGGATCTGGCGGACACGCTTTGGCGCGGATCCCGGCGTGCTGGGCCAGCCGATTTCGACCCGGGTAGGCCCCGCGATCGTGGTCGGCATTCTTCCGGAGAATTATCTCGGCCTGCACGAGGATGACGGCGCGGACTATTGGCTGGCGGAGAAGCAAAACAACCATCCGGACATGCTCACGGATCGCGCGACCATCACCACCTTTGTGGTGGGGCGGTTGAAGGAAGGAGTTTCGCTCGGACAGGCAGAGGGCGAAGTGAAATCGATCCTGCGCGGTCTGGCCGCGGCCCATCCCGAAGCCAATGCAAAACTTGCGGCGAATGTCGTTCCTCTGAGCGAACGCTGGCGCGAGCCGTTGCGCGGCGGGCTGGTCACGATGCTCGTCGGCTCCGGCTTTCTCCTGCTGATCGGTTGCGGCAACGTCGCCCTGCTTCTCCTCGCGCGTCTGGTCGATCGCGAACGAGAGCTGGCGCTTACGCCTTGCCCTGGGCGCCAGCCGCGGCGCGCTGGTGCGGATGATGTTCGGCGAAAGCCTCCTCCTCGCCGCGGCCGGGGGCGTGCTCGGGATTTTGCTGGCCTCCTGGCTCATCGACATTTTCGTGAAAATGGCGGGCGTGGTGTTGCCATTTCAAATGCCGGTCGAACTGACGACAGCTCCGCTCGCCATGTGCGTCATCATGGTCCTCGCCACCGGTTTGTTGTTCGGATTATTGCCGGCGTTTGCCGCTTCACGCGTCAAGACGTTCGCGGCCTTGCACGCCGGCGGCCGGGGCATTGTCGCCGGAACTCTGCGCGGACGGACGGGTCGCGCGCTCGTCATCGCGCAGACTGCGCTGGCGGTTGCGCTCCTGGCCGGCGCGGCGCTCTTCGTCCGCAGTTATGGCAAACTGCGCCATACCGATTTCGGATTTCGGACGGAGTCGCTGCTTCGCTATCAGGTTTCTTTGCAGCGCGATAATTACCGCACGCCCGAGGCGCTCGAAGCGTTTTATCGCACGCTCGGCCAGGACTTCGCCGCGCTGCCGGGGGTGAAGCGCTTCGGTTACATGTCGCCGACGGTGGCGCCGTACGACGGGCTCGACACGGCTGTCCGCTTGAAGGGCGGCGACCTTGGCACCCGGGATGGGTCGCTTGCCGTCCAGGCCCGATACACCACGAACGACGCGCTCGATATCCTGGGCATTCCATTGCGAACCGGTCGTTTGTTCAGCTCGCAGGATCGGCGTGGCAACCCAGCCGTTGCTCTGGTAAGCGAAACGCTCGCTCGCCGTATTTCGGCTGACGCTTCGGTGCTTGGCCGCACCCTCGTCTTGCGCGAGAACAACACAGAAGTCGAAATCGTTGGCGTGATTGCGGACGCGCTCTGGCAAGGCCGTCGCCAGCGGCATCCCACCCATTTCGAAGTCATCCTCTCGTTAGACCAGTTCCCGCACCCTTCTGTCGGCATTCTCTTCGACACCAGCGTCGAGCCGAATTCTCTCATCGGGCCGGTGCGCAAGATCGTCGTCGCGCGCGACGCCTCCGCGGCCTTGCATTGGATCACCACCATGGAAGAAGCGCTCGACCAGCAAACTGTGAATGAGCGTTTCTGGACCGTGCTGGCCACGGCCTACGCGGGGACCGCGTTTCTGCTCGCGGTCATCGGACTTTATGGCGTTCTCAGCCACAGCGTCGCCAGCCGCCGGCAGGAAATGGGCGTGAGGCTGGCGGTCGGCGCGACCGCGGCCGCGCTCGCGCGGCTCGTTATCGGACAAGGCTTGCGCCTGGTTTTGTTTGGCGTTGTCGCCGGTCTGGGCGTCGCCTTTCTCCTCGGCCGGCTGCTCGAAGCGCGGCTCTACGGCGTTTCCGCGCGCGATCCCATCGCGCTGCTCGCCAGTGTTTTTCTTCTGATTGTTGTGGCCCTGCTCGCCTGCTGGATTCCAGCGCGGCGGGCCGCACGCACCGACCCCATGACCGCGCTCCGCGCCGAATAACCGAACAAATATGCTCCAAGAATTCCGCTTCGCTCTTCGCAACCTCATCAAGACCCCCGGCTTCACCCTGGTCGCGGTGATCACTGTCGCGCTCGCCATCGCGGCGAACACGGCCGTCTTCAGCCTGGTCAATGCGCTGCTCATCCGCCCGCTGCCGTTCAAGGCGCCGGAAAGCCTGGTGCTCCTCTTCGAAAAATTCTCGGCCCAGGGGCTCGACCAGATTCCCGTCTCCGCGCCCGAATATCTCGATTGGGAAAAACAGACGCAAAGCTACGAGCGCATCGCCGCGTTCAACTTCGCCAACTTCAACCTGACCGGCGGCGACATGCCCGAACGGATCCAGGGTGCGATCGTTACGCCGAGCCTGTTCCCGCTCCTCGGCGTCCAGCCGGTCAAAGGCCGCGTCTTCAACGATAGCGAATTCGGCGAAGGCAACGACGGAGTCGTCATGATCAGCGAGCGGCTCTGGCGGCGGCGGTTTAATTCCGATCCGCAACTGGTCGGCACGCAGCTCTCGGTGAATGGCCGCAGCTTCACCGTTGTCGGCATCATGCCCGCGAATTTCGAGTTCCCGCTCCCGCTCTTCGGTGTTCAGGGCGGCACGTTCGCCGAGCGCGCCGACATGTGGAAGCCGATCGCCTTCACGAAGCAGGAGTTGGAATCGCGGGGGTCTCGCAGCTACGGCGTCATCGGCCGTTTGAAACCGGGCGTCACCCTCGCCCAGGCCCAGGCAGAGGCAGACACGATTGTCGCGAACTGGCATCCGCTCTTCCCCGACAACTACGAACCCGCGACGAAATTCGGCGCTACCCTTTATCCGATGCACGATCTCGTTATCGGCGGGATGCGGCCGGCCCTGATGATCCTGCTGGGCGCTGTCGGAGTGGTTCTGCTCATCGCCTGCGCCAATCTCACCACCATGCTGCTCGCGCGCGCGGGAGCACGGGAACGTGAGTTCGCCATTCGGCTCGCGCTCGGTGCCGGCCGCATGCAGCTCGTGCGGCAGATGCTCGCGGAAAGCACTCTGCTGGCGCTGATTGGCGGCACGGCGGGTGTGATGCTCGCGATCTGGGGACTCGACCTTCTGAGATCGATCGGCACGCAAACCGTGCCGCGCCTCGCGGAAGTGAATCTCGATATGCGCGTCCTGCTCGTCACGCTCGGCACGGCGATCGCGACCGGAATTGTCATCGGCCTCATTCCCGCGCTCGCGACCGGCAAGCCGGAGTTAACCGAAGCCCTCAAGGAAGGTGGCCGCGGTTCGACCAGTGGCGTCCGGCGCAATCGGCTTCGCAACGCCCTGGTCATTGCGGAAGTCGCGCTCGCGCTGGTGCTGCTCGTCGGCGCGAGCCTGTTGATGAAAAGCTTCGTCCGGCTCCAAAACGTTCATCCCGGTTTCGAACCGAAGAACGTGCTGACGATGGAAGTTGCCCTGCCGTTGTTGAAATATCCGCGCGGCAAACCGGTGGCTGATTTCTACGCGGAGGTCACCCGCCGCGTGAAGGCGTTGCCGGGAGTCGAAGCGGCTGCGTTCACCAGCATCCTGCCGCTTAGCGGAACGAACAGCGACAGCTCCTTCCAGATTGAGGGGCGCGATCCGATCGCGGAGAAGGTTTATCCCGACGAGGAGATTCGCGGAATCACGCCCGAGTATTTTTCAGTTCTCAAGGTGCCGCTGCTCCAAGGCCGCTTCTTCACCGAAGGCGACCAGTTCGATGGCCCGGGCGCGGTGATCGTGAACCAATCCTTCGCGAAAAAGTGGTTTCCGAATCAGGAAGTGGTCGGCAAACGGATCACCTTTAGCGACACGCGCAAGCCGGATGTGAAGTGGCTCACCATCGTCGGCATGGTCGGCGACATGCGGCATCGCGGGCTCGATCTCGATCCGAAGCCGGAATATTACCTCGCGCACAATCAGACTCCCTACCGCAGCATGATCCTCGCGGTGCGGAGCACGCAGGATCCGCGCTCGCTCACCTCCGCGATCCGCCGCGAGATCAGCCGGCTCGACCCTGACCTGCCTGCCGCAAATGTCCGGATGCTCGAAGCGGTCGCCGCCGATTCGATTGCGCCGCGCAAACTCTCCGTCGTCTTGATCGGCGTTTTTGCCGCGGTCGCGCTCGTGCTTGCTTCGGTCGGAATCTACGGCGTGATGTCGTTCCTCGTCGTGCAACGCACGCATGAGATCGGCGTCCGCATGGCGCTGGGCGCGCAACGCGCCGATGTCCTGCGCCTCGTCATTGGCCGGGCCGCGAAGCTCGTCCTCATGGGCACCGGCATAGGCTTGATCCTCGGCGTGATGAGCAGCCGCGCGCTTCGTGCCCTTCTCTTCAACGTCGGCGCCTTCGACCTGATGACCTTCATCAGCGTGACGTTCGCTCTCATCGTCGTTTCGTTGCTGGCGAGTTACATCCCCGCCGTTCGCGCGACGCGTGCCGACCCAATGATCGCCCTAGGGCACGGAGCATAAGATGACGAGGTGCCATTCATTCGAGCTGCTTCAGAACATTTTCGAGGAGGTCGCGGCCTACGCTGAATTTCGTCCCGTCCTGGCTTTCCTGGCCTGCTACCTGCCCGCGCGCCGCGCCGCCCGGCTCGATCCGATCAAAGCGCTTGCACGCACCTAAAATGACACAAGCGACTAGATTCTGGCTTCTCGTTCTGCTGCTCTTGGTGGCTTGCGCATCCGCCTTTGCCCAGGAAACGCGCACTCTAACGGCTCGCGGGGTTCTTGATGTCGAACGCAGCGAAGCGCTCGAGAACGGCCTCATCATTGTAAAGGGCGACCGTATCGCCGCGCTCGCCCGTAAAGGTGAGATCGCGTCGGAGGGTGAGGAGCTGAATCTCGGAGAGGCGACACTGCTGCCCGGCATGATCGATGCCCATGTTCGTCTGCTGCTCGGTGGCACTGGCGAAGCGAACGCCCGCGCGACGTTGAAAGCAGGGTTCACCACCGTTCAGGATCTTGGCGGCCTGGCGGGTGCTTTCGCGCTCACTCGCGTGATTGGAAATCTCCTTTATGGCGTGACCGCCACCGATCCGGTGACATTCGTTGCCATTCCATTATTGCTCCTCTTCGTGGCCCTGCTCGCCTGTTATCTGCCGGCGCGGCGTGCAGCTCGACTTGATCCCACCCGCGCTCTGGCGCAGAGCTAACTACTTATGTCAATGATCCAACTCAAACACCTCGAACGCTTCTACCCTCTCGCGAAGGGAAAGTTCTTTTACGTCCTGCGCGACATCAACCTGGAGGTGAACGAAGGCGACTTCGTTTCCATCATGGGGCCGTCCGGCGCGGGCAAATCGTCGTTGCTCCATGTCCTCGGAATGCACGACCACGCCTGGACCGGCGAATATTTCTTCGAGGAAGACCCGATCCATTCCCTGAAACCGAAGGAGCGCTCGACGCTGCGGAATGAAAAGATCGGTTTCGTTTTCCAGAACTATCATCTCCTCGACGACCTTACCGTTTACGAGAACCTCGACATTCCGCTCTCTTATCGGCACGTGAACAAGGCCGGACGCGACTCGATCGTTTGCGATGCGCTCGATCGCTTTCACATCGTCGGCAAGAAGGACCTTTATCCGCGCCAGCTTTCCGGCGGCCAGCAGCAATTGGTCAGCATCGCGCGGGCGATGATCGCAAATCCGAAGCTGATCCTCGCCGACGAACCGACCGGCAATCTCCATTCCGATCAGGGCAAGGAGATCATGGAAATGTTCAAGAGCCTGAACTCCGGCGGCACCACCATCATCCAGGTCACGCACTCCGACGTGAATGCCGCTTACGGCAACCGGATCATCCAGCTCCGCGATGGCTTCATTGTCTGATCCGCCTTTTTGACCAGGTCTAAATGAAGCGATCAGCGCAACGTCTACGAATCCCCCTGTTGATAGCGATTGCGCTCGCTCCGACTCTCCGCGCCCAGCCGACGCCTGGATCCGCGCCTCCGGATCCAACGCAGATGCATCTGGTTTATAAGATGCCCGGCACCGATCGGGCCAAAGTTCGCGAAGGAGTGAAGTTCGGAACCGCGGAAGGCCGGGATCTTTTCGTCGATGTCTATCAACCGGCCGATTTAAAGACAGGCGAGCAGCGGGCCGCCCTTCTCTTTATTAGCGGCGGCGAAAACGTGCGGGCCTGGCCGATTTATCGCGAATACGGCCGGCTGGCCGCGGCCCACGGACTGGTCGGGCTCGTTCCCGATAAACGCTTTCCACGCGGCGCGGACGGCATTATCAACGGCACGGCGGACATGCAAACGCTTCGGAAGTTCCTCATCCAGGAAGGCGCTGCCTTGGGCGTGGATCCGCAGCGAGTCGCCTTCTGGATCTTTTCCGGAGGGGGTCAGCTCGGCGCGCTTGGTCTGCACCCTGCGAAACCCGATGAACCGGCCCAGCCCAAATGCGTCGTCATGTTTTATGCCGCGCTCGATTTCGCGCCCGACCTCGTCAAAGCCAATCCCGCCCTGGCGGAGTATTCGCCCGCGCGCGCGGTGGAGTCTGCGGGCAAGTCCGCTCCGCCGATGTTTCTCGTCCGCGCCGGCCAGGACATGCCTTTCCTGAATCTGGCCCTCGGCAGCTTTGTCACAGCCGCATTGAAAGGCAATGCGCCCCTGACGCTCGTGAATTACCCCGAAGGCCGTCATGCCTTCGATGCGCTAGATGATCGCGACGAAACACGCGCGATCATGAAAGCCGCCTTCGATTTTATCCGCCTCCAGATGGAGACCTCCTAAATCCAAAACCCGGCCAAGCCCTAACGACCTATGATCACCGATCTGAAATACGCCCTCCGAATGCTGGTGAAAGCTCCCACCTTCGCTGTCATCGCCGTTCTCACCCTTGCCCTCGGTATTGGAGCCAACAGCGCCATCTTTAGCGTTGTCGATTCGGTGCTGCTTCAGCCGCTGCCTTTCAAGGACCCGGACCGCATCGTCATGGCTTGGGCCCGCTACACAAATGATGGCGGCAATTATCGTGACGGCGTCCATTCCTTCCCCGATTACGTCGATCTGCGCGACCAAAGCCAGAGCTTCACGGCCATGGCAGCCTACACGCGGACCGGTGGCACATTGTCGCTGACCGATGACGCGAAAGCTCTGGAGGGCGTGGCCATCACCCCTGAGATTTTCGATGTGCTGGGCGTGCCGCCCCTGCTGGGCCGCGGTTTCACGCAGGAAGACGCGAAGAACGAAGCTGACCGCGTGGTCGTTCTGACTTACCCGCTTTGGAAAACCGCTTTCGGCGGTGATCCGAAAATATTGGGACAGCAAATTAACATCTCCGCGCGCAGCCACACGGTCGTGGGCGTGATGCCGCCAGGCTGGAAATTCCCGGTCGAAGACGAGCATATCGAGTATGTGGTCCCGCTTCAGTACCTCGGTCGCTTCCGCCTTGACCAATCGCGCGTCGCATTTTCTGAGCGTGGTCGGCCGGTTGAAACCTGGCGTGCAATTGAAACAGACGGAAGCGGAACTGACCGCCATCGCCAGCCGTCTCTCGAAGCAGTATCCCGACACCAACCTCAATTTTGTTGGCGTAGCGGTCGTCACTCTGCACTCCGACGTCGTTGGCAACGTGCGTCCCGCCCTGCTCATCATGCTGGGCGCGGTCGCGCTCGTCCTGCTGATCGCTTGCGCGAACGTGGCCAACCTTCTTCTAGCTCGCGCTGCTTCGCGCAGCCGCGAGATCGCGATCCGCACGGCACTGGGGGCCAGCAGGCGCCGGGTTGTTCGGCAGCTGCTTTGCGAAAGCTTTTTGCTCGCGCTGCTGGGGGGCGCAGGCGGTCTGCTCCTGGCCGTGTGGGGCGTCGATCTTCTCAGTGCGGCCGGCTCTCAGGGCCTTCCCCACATCGCGCCGGTGAAAGTGAACGCTACCGTGTGCGCCTTTACTTTCATTCTCGCCATCGGGAGCACGCTGGTGTTTGGGCTGATTCCGGCGCTGCAAGTCTCGCGACCGAACGTAAATGAATCCCTCCAGCAAGGTGCGAAAGGCTCCACTGGCGGATTGCACACAAACCGGCTCCGCGCCTTCCTTGTCGTCTCCCAGGTCTCACTCTCGCTTCTTCTGCTCGCGGGCGCAGGACTCCTGATCAAAAGCTTCTTTAATCTTCGCGCGACCGATCCTGGATTCGATCCGGTGCGATTGATGACCCTGCAACTGAGCCTGCCCCGGGCGCGCTATCCCGAATTGGACCAGCAGATCCGTGCGCATGACGCGATTATGGAAAAACTCACCGTCATTCCCGGCGTGGAATCGGTCGGGGGCGCGGACCCCATGCCGCTCACCGGAAATGTCCGAGGATTGTCGTTTATGGTGAGTGGCGCCGCCCCGTTGCCCCGAGGCAATCATCCCGCCGCCGGTTACCTCGTAGTCAAACCGGATTACTTCAGGGCGATGAAAATTCCCGTTCTCCAGGGCCGCGCCTTTAATCGCACCGATACCAAGGATTCGCCCCTGGTGGTCATGGTCAACGAAGCCTTTGCGAAGCGTTATTTTCCGGACCGAAATCCGATCGGTCAGCAGGTGATGATCGACCGGCCGCAGAACCAGGCGCCGGCGTGCGAAGTTGTCGGTGTGGTTGGCAATACGCGGCACGATTCCCTCGCCGAACCGCCGGGACCGGAAATGTATGTCCCCTTCGCGCAGGACCCATCGCGCAGCCTGGATATCGCGCTGCGTGTTTCATCAACCAATCTGGTCGGATTGCAGGCCGACGTGAAACGCGCCGTTCATGAAGTCGACAAAGACCTTTTCGTCCCGCGCCTGGAACCGATGACGACTTTTCTCTCGTCGCAGCTGGCGCGGCCCCGTTTCAACATGATGCTCCTGGCAATCTTTGCCGGCGTGGCGATGATTCTCGCCGCCATCGGTATCTACGGCGTCATCGCTTACAGCGTCACCCAACGGACCCGCGAGATCGGCATTCGCATGGCGCTCGGCGCGCAGAAGACCCAAATGCTCGGCATGGTCTTGCGACAGAGTCTTACGCTGGTTGTTATCGGAATAACCATTGGCTTCGTGGTCGCGCTCGCGGCCACGCGGGTGATGGCAACCTTGCTCTACGGAGTCGGTGCCAACGATCTTTCGATTTACGCCACGGTCATTTTCCTTTTATCGGCGGCCGCCTTGCTCGCCAGTTACTTTCCGGCGCGTCGCGCCATGAAAGTCGATCCGATGGTCGCGCTGAGATATGAGTGACGTTACGCGTTCGGGGGAGCGCACGCGACTCGCGTGCTGGTTGCGGCGACTCGCCGCAACGAACTTTCCGCTTTTTTTCGCCGAAATGGATTCGCGATGGCGAGTCGCCATCGCCTGCACGCGAGTCGCGTGCGCTCCCCAGAGTTAAACTATGATTACCGACCTCAAATACGCCCTGCGCTCGCTAGGCAAGAACCCTGCCTTTACCTTAATCGCCGTCCTCACGCTGGCCCTCGGCATCGGCGCGAACACCGCCATCTTCAGCGTCGTCAACGGCGTCTTGCTGCGGCCGTTGCCCTATCCCGAGCCCGAGCGCGTGGTCACGCTCCGATCCAACCAGTCCGTCCCTGAATTGGACGACCTGCAAGGACAAAGCCGGTCGTTCGAGAGCCTGGGCGGCGTTTCATATCAGGCGGCAGATTATTCCGGCGGCGGCGAGCCAATTCAAATCGAGCTCGGCATGGTGGCGGGCGATTTCTTTCGGGTGCTGGGAGGCCGCGCGGCGCTGGGCCGCACCTTGACCGCGGAAGATGCTCGCTTTGGCGGCGCTCCTGTCCTCGTTCTCAGTCACGGTCTCTGGCAACGGCAGTTTGGCGGCGACCCTGGGATCGTCGGACGAAACATTAACCTGGCCGGCCAAAGTTACAGCGTCGTCGGCGTCACTACCCCCGATTTCCAGCCACCGCGCGCAACCATGGAAGCGTTCGTCCCGATCCATGTCTTCTATCCGATCGCCGCCAAATCGCGTGGGGCCCATCTCCTGCGCGCGTACGGCCGGCTGCGTCCCGGCGTAACGATGACCGAAGCGCAGAATGAATTGCGTGTCATCGATCAACGCCTCGCCGAAGCCAACCCGGACGAGAATAAGAATCGCCAGAGCGTCCTGGTTTCACTGCACGAGCGGATGGTCGGCAACATTCGCCCCGCGCTCCTGGTGCTCTTCGGCGCGGTGGGCCTGGTTTTGCTCATTGCCTGCGCGAATTTTGCCAATCTCCTCCTCTCCCGTATGGCCTCGCGCACCCAGGAGCTGACGGTCCGGGCCGCCCTCGGCGCGGGCCGCGGACGTCTCATTCGGCAGGTTCTTGTGGAAAGCGTAGTGCTCGCGCTCCTGGGCGGTGTGGCCGGTCTGCTGCTCGGCAGCTGGGGGATGGATGCATTGGTGGCTTTGAAGCCGGAGGACCTGCCTCGCGTGGAAAATGTTTCTCTCGATGCGACCGTTCTTCTGTTCACGATCACGCTTTCGCTGCTCACCGGCATCATTTTCGGGATCATTCCCGCATGGCAGGCGACCCGCGTGGAAATAAACAGCGTCCTCAATTCCGCCGGCCGCGGCCTTACTGCGGCGCGCTCGCGTTTTCGCAGCGCTCTGGTTGTGGTCGAGCTGGCTCTCGCGCTCGTGCTCCTGGTCGGGGCCGGATTACTTGGAAAAGCGTTCTGGCGTCTGACGAGTGTCGCGCCCGGGTTTAATCCCGAGAATGTGCTCACCATGCGCGTCGAGCTGCCGGAAGCGCGCTACAAGACGGTCGGGTCGCAGACGCAATTTCGCGAGCGGGTCCTCGAGAACATGAACAACTTGCCCGGCATCCAGGCGGCCATTGTGAGCGAGATGCCTTTGAGCGGAAACTCCATCAATCATAACTTCATCATCGAGGGCCGGCCCCCCATCGCTCTCGGCGAGGAACCGGAGCTCTACTCGCGCGCCGTCATGGGCGAATACTTCAAGGTCCTCGGCATCCCACTTTTGCAGGGACGCGCTCTCACCCGTGACGATCGCGCCGATGCGCCGGCTGTGGGCGTCATCAATGAAAGCATGGCCCGCCAATATTTCCGCGGAGAGAACCCGGTCGGTGCGCGCATCCGGTGGGCGCGCAGCGAAGGCGTCGAATGGATCACCATCGTCGGGGTGGTCGGCAACGTCCGCCATTTCGGCCTGGCCAATTCGGAAGAGCCCGCCATCTACACGCCCTTCGCGCAATCGGGACAGGAATGGAAACGCTGGAGCGAATTCGTCGTGCGGACGCCTGGAAAAACCGACGCCGCTCTTATCGCCCAACTCAAGGGAATGACCTGGAAAGTCGATCCGGCGATTCCCGTAACGAAGGTGCGTTCGATGTCTGAAGTGATGGCCATCTCGCTGGCCGAACAGCGCTTTAATACTTTGCTCCTTGGCATTTTTGCCGGCGTTGCCTTGTTGCTCGCCAGCGTCGGGCTGTACGGCGTGCTGGCATTCTCCGTCGCGCAGCGCACCCGCGAGATCGGCATTCGCATGGCGCTGGGCGCGCAGACGCGTGATGTCCTTCGCCTCGTATTGCGCCAGGGCCTGACCCTCTCGTTGCTCGGCATCGCCGCGGGTGTCGGTGTCTCCCTGGCGGGAACTCGCGTCCTGGCCGGCTTGCTCTACGGTGTTGCCCCGACCGATCCCGCGACGTTTGCGTCGGTGGCTCTGGTGCTCGTCGCTGTCGCGTTCGTTGCCTGTCTTGTCCCCGCGCGCCGCGCCATGCGCGTCAATCCAATCGTGGCGCTTCGTCACGAATAAGGAGGAAATCCATGAATTCATTGCTGCAGGAAATTCGTCTCGCGGTCCGTTCGTTAGCGAAGCGGCCGGGCTTCACCGGCGTCGCGGTTCTGACTTTGGCTCTCGGCATTGGCGCGTCGACAGCGATCTTCAGCGTGCTCGATGCAGTCCTGCTCCGGCCTTTGCCCTATCCAAACCAGGAGCGGATCGTTGAGCTGCGCGAGCTGGATGAGAAGGGGAAGGGGATGTCCTTCGCCGAGCCAAACTTCGATGACCTGCGCGCACGCTCTCGCAGCTTCGATGCTCTGGCCAAATACAGCGCCTGGCCGCAAGCGATCGCGGGTGGAAGCGAACCGGTGCGAACAATTGCCGCTTCGGTTTCCGGCGATTTCTTTCGCGTCCTCGGCGTGACGCCGACTGTAGGCCGCCTCTTTTCATCCGACTCGCTGGCCGAGAGCAAAGAAATCGCCGTCGTCAGTTTTGGTTTTTGGAAACGGTATCTTGAAGGACGCCAGAATCTCGACGGGACAGCGCTTCGTTTCGAGAACCGCAGCTTCGAGGTGATCGGCGTGTTGCCGGCGGAGACGGAATTTCCGCCTAACGTCGACGTTTGGTATCCGGCCGAGCTCTTCCCACCGGTCCCATCGCGGACCGCGCACAACTGGCGCGTGGCGGGCCGACTCAAGCCCGGCGTTTCCACTGAACAGGCACGCTCCGAGGTCGCGGCGATCGGCCGTCAGTTGAAGATTGAGCACGGCACGCAAACGGACGCGGCCAGCTTCGGCATCAATCCCTTGCGCGAACGGCTGGTGAAGGATATCCGCGGCATCCTCCTCGTCATTGGTGGTGCGGTCGGGTTGCTCCTGGTGATCGCCTGCTCAAACGTGGCGAATCTGCTTCTCGTCCGCGCTACAGCCCGGCGTCAGGAAATGGCGGTCCGCGCCGCTCTTGGCGCTTCGCGCTGGCGATTGACGCGCCAGTTCCTTACGGAAACAATCTTGCTGACGCTTGTCGCAGGAATGCTGGGAGTTCTGCTCGCATTCTGGGGCGTCGATCTCATCATCGGCGCGTACCACGGAAACCTGCCGCAGGTCGGCCGGATCGGCGTGAACTCGACTGTGCTGATGTTTACCCTTGGGATTTCCCTGTTCGCGGGATTGTTCCTCGGGCTCATCCCCGCGCTCAATTCGTCGCATCGCCAGTTGCAGAATGATCTGCAAAGCGCCGGCCGTGGAAAATCGACCAGCCGTTCCAGCGCGCGATTTCCGGAATTTCCTGATCGTTTCGCAAGTCGCCCTCACCCTGATGCTACTGGTCGGCGCTGGTCTTTTAGGTCGAAGTTTCCAGCGTTTGCTGGAGGTGAATCCGGGTTTCCAGGCGGAAAGCGCGGTCGCCATGACCGTTTCAATGCCGCAACCCGAGGCGCCGGCAGAGCAGCGCCGTCTCGCTCAGTTTTACCAGCAGTTGCTCGAGCGTCTGAATGGACTGCCCGGCGTTGTTGCGGTCGGCGGCACGAACGCACTCCCCATGAGCGGCACCGGCGCCAACGGCACCTTCATCATCGAGGACGGCTCAAAACCGGCACAGACCATGGAAGCTCTGGGCGCGCAACTCAACGCGCTTGCCGGCACGGGAAAAACCGGAGACGCAGATTTTCGCGTGGCCAGCTCCGGTTATTTTACTGCGCTGAATATTCCGCTGGTTCGCGGCCGCTTCTTTCAGGAATCGGATGGCCCGGACGCGCCGCATGCGGCTTTGATCAGCGAAACGATGGCCCGCCGCTTTTGGCCTAACCAGGATCCGCTGGGGCGGCAGCTTCAGTTTGGCAATATGGATGGCGATTTGCGCTTGCTCCACGTAGTCGGCGTGGTTGGAGATATCCGCGACGATGGTTTGGACGCCGAAGCGCGCCCGATCGTTTACGTGAATTATTTCCAGCGACCCGCGGCCGCGGCACAATTCTCGATCGTGCTGCGCGGTCACGGCGATGCCAGCGCGTTGACCGCCACCATGAGGCGGGAAGCGCGCGCCCTGAATCCGGAAATGCCGACGAAATTCCAGACGCTGCGCGAGATCATCTCCGCCTCGCTTGATAACCGCCGCTTCAGCATGATCATGCTCGGCGTCTTTGCCGGTTCGGCCCTGGCCCTGGCGATGGTAGGTCTGTATGGCGTGATGGCTTACATCACCTCGGAGAGAACCCACGAGATCGGGATCCGGATGGCGCTCGGGGCGCAACGCGTCGATATGCTCCGGATGATTTTGCGGCAAAGCTTCACTCTTGTCCTGGCAGGAGTGGCGCTCGGAATTCTGGCCTCGATCGCCCTGACGCGTTTGCTCAGCACGATGCTTTACGGGGTGCGGGCGACGGATGTGTTGACGTATGCCGGAGTGGTCGGTTTGCTGGCGGTCGCGGCAGCTTTGGCCAGCTACATTCCCGCGCGTCGCGCGATGAAGGTCGACCCGATGGTGGCGTTGCGTTATGAGTGATGGCGCGCGCCCAAAAGCGCTGTAGCCGCCCCGCTATGTCGGGGCGTTATCGTCTGCGCGGCACGGCGATCCCGCAGGCGCGGGACCGTGGCTACAGCCCTGCTTGCTCTCGCAGTGTTTCTGTTGGTGGCACAGCCGGTCCCTGCCGCCGAAGTCCTCGAGGAAAAGGTCGAGCAAAGGTACGAATTAGATCCCGATGCGACGCTCAGCATCTCCAATACGGACGGATCGATTCGAATCTACGCCGCTGAGACGTCGGAGATCCTTGTTGAGGCGACCAAGAAATCTTACTCAACCGAGCGTTTGAAAGGCATCCTTGTTGACGCCCAGGCGAGCCGGAAGGCGGTTACGATCAACACCACGTTTCCTCCGCGAAAGAATGCGCTGAGCGATCGTTCGGGAACGGTTGACTACATCGTCATCGTTCCGCAGGCGATTAGGATTACCCAGCTCGAATTGGTAAACGGTGAAATCACCATCGAGGGATTACGAGGAGGCAGCGCCAAAGCGCGGGTGACGAATGGCTGGATTACTGGACAAAGCTGCTTCGCCGACCTTGACCTCGCCGTTGAAACCGGTCGGCTGGACGTTTTTTATGGCTGGTGGGAGAACCGCAAATTCACCGTGAAAGGTTCCAGCAATCGCGGCATTGTGCGCGCGTTTTTGCCCGGCGACGCGTCAGTCATGCTGAACGCGACCTCGGCGACAGGCCGGATCATCAATGCTTTCGGCGCTACGAAAACAAGCGCGAACGACACGGTTCGCTCCTTGAATACCGTAATGGGGGCGAACGCCGAAGCCGCGATCGAACTGAAGGCTGGGAGCGGCGATATTCAAATTCATAAATCGTACTAGCAAGCGCGGACCGCTGGCCTACTTCGACATCCGCGTGCTGAGTTCCTCCTGGGCTTTTCGGTCCTGCTCCGCTTTCACCAGCAGGCCGAGCTTCCGGTAGCATTGCTCCCGTTTTTGCAAGGCGGCTACAGTCTGGTTGGCTTCCAAGGCGTGGGTAAACGATTCGATTGCCGACAAAGTTTCCCCGCGCGCCATTTCCAGCTCACCGCGATAATGCCACGCCGTGGCGAAATTTTCGTCCAGCTCAGTCGCGCGTTTGATCTGTTGCAGCGCATCTGCGGCGCGTCCGAGTTTGGTTAGCGCGTAGCTCGCTTCCGCGCACGCGCCCGCCGACTTCGGATCAAGCTGCGCTCCCATCTCCGCGTCCTGCAAAGCCAGGGCCGGCTGGCCGATCTCGTTCAGTTGCCAGGCGCGCGCGACATAAAGTTCGGCATTATTTCGTTCCGCCGAAATCTCCGAATCGAGTCTCCCCATGGTCTGGAGAAATTCGGGCGTGAGCGCTTCGAGCCGGATCTGTTTGTGGACGGCGAGCGCTTCACATTCCTCTGCGCGGCCGAGATCGATCAACGCGAGTGCTTGAAATAATTTCGGGCGCTGCGCCCACGGCCCGAATTTTCTGGCCGCTTCGGCGTTCTCGAGGGCCAGCTCAAAATCTTCGCTGCGCAGGAAGACCAGCGCCCGGTCAGCCAGCAAGCCAGGGTCGTCGGGCGTGACCGCGAGAGAGGAATCGAGCTCGCGAATATCGGCCAGAAACCGGCCCATCTTTTCGAGCAATATTGCGCCCTGCTGGACTTCCGGATCGTCCGGGGCCAGGGCTTGCGCGCGCTGAAGGTCGTCGAACGCGTCTTGCCAGCGATGGAGCCGACGGCGGCACAACGCGCGGTTGATGCGGGCAATCGCGTTATCCCGCACGTTAATGTGCGCCGTCCAGGCGTCATTCTCCTGTTGCCAGCGCTTCTGAAGCTTTTCCGCGCGGGCGATCTTCTCGAGGACGGCACTGTTTTCCGGTTCGGCAGCGACGACCTTCGTCCACGACTCGACGGCAAGAGGCCATTCCTTCTGCTCAGCCGCGAGGTCGCCGGCATACTGATCAAGAGTCAGCGATGGCTTGGAGACGGCGCGCCGCCATTCTTCGAGCGTCTGCTTTACGCCGGCAAGATCGCGCATCCCAAATTGTGCCCGGACGAGCCGGTCCCATGTCCCGTTGTCCTGGGGCTTCAACTTCAGATGGCGCCGCGCCAACTCCGCCGCTTTTTCGTAAGCCTGATCTTGCAACGCCTGATGCAGCTCCGCCCGCAACGCCTTTTCCTCCTTGGAAGCTGCGCGATTGCAGCCCGTCAGGCCAAGAGCCGTTACGATTACAAGCGTCGCAATCGCGATGTTGGCTTGACGCAAGAATCGAAACCGCATTGGCTGAAAGTCCCTCCTCAATCGAGAATCTGAATTTAAAATTTCGTTATGCCTTCTTTCGACATCGTTTCAGAAGTAGACGCGCAGGAAATTGATAATGCGTTGAATCAAGCGCGTAAGGAACTGGCGACCCGGTTCGATTTCAAGGGCAGCGTCGCCGAAATCGTGGCGGAGAAAGACAAGATCACGCTCACGGCCGAGGACGCTTCGCGGCTGCGCGGGCTGCGCGAGATCGTCATCGGCAAGCTGAGCAAGCGCGGCGTCGATCTGCGCAACGTCGAGCAGGTCGAGCCGGCCATTTCCCCCTTGGGGCATGCGCGACAGGATTTGAAAATCCAGCAGGGTCTCGAAGGCGACAAGGCGAAGGAGATCATCCTCGCGATCAAAGGGCAGGGCTTCAAAGTGCAGAGCCAGCTTCAGGATCGCCAGATTCGCGTGACCGGAAAGAAGCGCGATGATTTGCAGGCCGTAATTGCCTTTGTCCGGAGCCGGGATTTCGGCGTGGCCACGAACTTTAAGAATTTTCGGGACTAGGAAATTAAAGAACCGTTATCCGCCTTGCACGGGCGGCATAATCGAGATCTGGTCGTTTCGTTGCAGGACATAATCGCGTCCGACAAATTCGACCCCGGCGGCCACTAGAATGCTTTTGTCCCAGTCGCGCAGTGTCGCCGTGCGCGAATAAAGCAGCTCGAGCAGATCGGCAACCGTCGTCGAGTCGGCTACGTCTAATTCCATTTCTGAAACTTGGGCGAGGTCCCGAAGCCTGGAGAAGAACAGGACGTTCACTTTCATTCGATTCAAGCGGGCTGCGCGATGAGTTCCGTCCGCAAGACACCGATGCAGGGAAGATTGCGGTAACGTTCCATGTAATCGAGTCCGTAGCCGACAACGAATTCGTCCGCGATTTCGAAGCCGACATAATCCGGCGCCACAGCTCGCGTCCGGCTCCTTTTCTTTTCGAGCAGGACGCAGATGCGCACGCTCAGTGGCCCGGCCGTTTCCAATTTCTCCCGAATCGTGGCGAGGGTAACGCCGCTATCCAGAATGTCGTCGAGAATAAGAATGTGCCGTCCGGCCACCTCGGGCAGCGAGACCTGACGAAAAACGAGGTCGCCGACGCTCTTCGTGCCCCCGTGATAGCTGGCGACGCTGAGACAATCAAGTTTCAGGGGGAGCGGGATTCGTCGAAGGAGGTCCGCCATCAAGATCAGGCTGCCGTTGAGAATGGCGACTACGGTTAGCTCGCGGTCACGATAATCCTCGGAGATCCGCGCAGCCAATTCGTCGAGGCGGCGATGGATCGTCGCTTCATCGAACAGAATTCGCTCCAGATCTTCCTGCATCGCTCAGTCGATTATCGGCCATCATCCCACCAGGCGCGAAACGAAAACGTCCTCCTGATTGCGCGCCGCTTGCACGTCGTTAGCGTCCCGCCAGATGGCGATGCGTGTCTATAGCGAGTCCCTGAGTGTCCGCACGAAGGGCAAGGGGACCTACGAGATCACCGGGCAGGTCGAGGACATTGTCGCTCGCAGTGGAATTGCGACCGGCACGGTGACGGTTTTCATTCAGCACACGAGCTGTAGCCTTGTGATCATGGAGAACGCTGCGCCGGCCGCGCGGCGCGACCTGGAAAAATTCTTCGAACGGCTCGTGCCGGAAGCGGCGGACTATGAGCACGATGATGAAGGACCGGACGATAGCACGTCGCACATTCGGATGGCGCTGACCCGGACAAGCGAAGTCATCCCCGTGGTGGATTCGCGAATGCAGTTGGGGACGTGGCAGGGGATTTTCCTGTTCGAGCACCGGCGCGCCGCGCACACGCGGAAGATTGTCGTCACGGTGATGGGCGAATGAGCTGGTAGATCGCGTCCACCAACCGCAGCGACTTTTCGTTCGGCAGGAGCGATTGCTCCATCTGGTTCATGACGTAGGCGAATGAAAAGCCCTGCTCCGGATCGGCGAAAGCATGGCTTCCACCCGCGCCCGGATGGCCGAACGCAAGGGATGAGGGCCCAAAGATTTGTCGCGCTGGCTTGGGAGGATTCTTCATGAAGCCGGCGGAAAAGGCAGTGGGAATTTGAAAGATGCGGTCAATCCGGGAGCTCAGGGTGGTGGTCATTTGTGCAAGCGTCTCATTGGAAAAATAGCGGCGTCCGTCGAGTTCACCCCCGTTCGCGAGCATCGCGTAGAACTTCGCCAGGGATGATGCGCTGCCGATTCCGCCGAAGGAAACGACCTCTAGCGCGCGATTTTCCCTGGTATTCATCGCGCTGACAGAATGCAGGCCGCGCGGGGAGGTGAACGCTTTTCGGACCAAAGTGCCGGGTGTGACGAGATCGCGATAAAATTCCTGCCGGGGTAGCGGTCCCGCCGGCTTTAGCCGCATAGATAGTGGCGGCGCGGCAGTGCTCCGTTTCTGGTAACCCGATCCAGATGTCGAGCCCGAGCGGATCGCCGAACGCGTGGCGCCAATATTTGCTCACCGTTCCCTCCGCGATCCGCCGGACCAGCTCGTCGATCAGGAAACCAAAGGTGCGTGCGTGATATCCGTGGGCCGTTCCTGGTCGCCAAAGCGGCGCCTGTTTTTCCAGCGCGGCGATAACAGCAGGATAATCAAGAATATCTACCGATTCATCGAAGGCGGCGAGGCCAGCCTGATGGGACAGCAGTTGCGCGAGCGAGATCTCGCCTTTCCCCGCTTGGGCGAATTCCGGCCAAAACTCGGCGACGCGTCGTTCCAGCCCGATGTGGCGCTCCTCGAGAACGTGAAGCAGGCACGCACTCCCCAAACCCTTCGTGGCCGACCAGAACAACGCGATCGTGTCGGCCGCCCAGGGTTGCTCTCGCTTTGCATCTCGAAATCCGCCGTGCAGATCCAGGAGCGATTTCCCGTTCCACCAAACGGAAACCGCCGCGCCAAGTTCCCCGAAGCGCACGAAGTTCTCTTCGAAGAGAGGGGTGAGCCGTTCCTTTATTACGTTTGCTTCCAGAAGCATCGGAACGAATCCTGTAGCGGCAGGCGTGTCGCCTGCAACGACGAAAGAGAAGCAGCCGCACGGCTGCTTCGACAGGTTCAGATGACAGCGTGCAACGCTTTCAGGTCGGGATCCTTCTTGGCGAGGTCGCGAAAGGAGCTGTCCATCTTGAAACTGATTTGCAGGTTCGCCTGGGCGTCGCGGACGTTGCCGAGAAGGGCTTCGTAGCACCCCATGTTGTAATAATAAATCGGCTCTTTCAGCAGAGCCACGGGGCCGGTGACCAGGAGGTTTTTGGCTTCCGCCGTTTTGCCGAGTTGATGAAGGCAAAAGCCGGCATGGAGAAACCCGGCTCCGGCATCGGGAGCGACGCGACAGAGTTTCTGGCTGACGCGCAGCGCGAGCGCCCACTTCTTTTTCCGCATGAGATGGTGCAAACGGAGTTGAAGGACTTCCGGACGGCTTTGATAACGTTTGTCGATGGCGTCGAGCTCGGCGAGCGACTCGCGGGTCATGCCCAGCTCTGCGTAGCCGCAGGCGGCTTGCAACTGCCATTCAAACTGCACAGCGTCATATTTAGCACTTCGCTTGCCAAGGCCGCCGCCGGGTCCCAGGAGCACGGCTCCAAATGGGGGTTAAAGAAGCAGCGCTTCGAGTTCGGTCAGCCGTCGCTCGAAGAGCCGCAGCGTGCTCTCAATCGGCGCCGGGGTGGTCATGTCGACCCCGGCGGTTTGTAAGGTCTCGAGCGGGAATTTCGAACCACCCGATTTCAGAAAAGCGAGGTAGGCCTCAACGCTCCCTGGTTTTTGCGCGAGCACCTGCTCCGAAAGCGCGACTGCGGCCGAGATGCCGGTAGCGTATTTATAGACGTAAAACGCATTGTAAAAATGGGGGATGCGCAGGCATTCGAGATCGAGCTGCGGATCGAGCACGACGCCGTCTCCGAAATAAGCCTGAAGCAGCGCGCGGTATTCGGATTTGAAAACGTCGAGCGTCAGAGCGTCGCCGCGTTCTTCAATCGCGTGAATGATCTTCTCGAACTCGGCGAACATGGTCTGCCGAAAGAGGGTGCCGCGGATGTCGTCAATCTGGCGGTTGATGATGTAGGCGCGCATTTTTTTGTCTTCGGTTTTCTCGAGAAGATGATGCGTGAGCAGCTCCTCATTGAAGGTGGAGGCGACTTCGGCCAGGAAGATCGGATAATTGTAATCCTGGTAAGTTTGGGACCGTTGCGCGAACCAGGTGTGCATAGAGTGGCCCGCCTCATGCGCGAGCGTGTAGACGTCGGAGAAAACGTCGCTTTTGTAGTTCATCAGGATGTAGGGCGGAGCCCCGAAACTTCCCGACGAAAAAGCGCCGCTCCTCTTCCCTTTCGTCTCGTAACGATCGCACCAGCGGCCGCGCAAACCTTCGCTCAGGGCGGTGATGTATTCCGGCCCAAGAGGAGCGAAAGCCGCGAGGATGGATTCGATCGCCTCATCGAAGGTGACGTGCGACTCGACCTCGGCCACGAGCGGGACATAGGTATCGTATTGGTGTAATTCCGCGATGCCCAGCACCCGCCGGCGAAGTTCGTAATAGCGAAAAAGCGGTGCGAGATTTTGCCGCACGGCGGAAATGAGACCGTCGTAAACCGTTGCCGGAACGTCGTCGTGGAAAAGTGAGGCCTCGAGGGCGGAAGGATAATTTCTGGCTCGCGCGCGGAAGACGTCGGCTTTCACCGAGTACGAGAGCGACGAGGCGAGGGTGAACTGGTGGTCTTGGAATTCTTCGTAGAACTGATGGAAGGCCCGCTTCCGCAGCGCATGATCGCGCTTAACCAAAAACGAGCTGTAGGAGCTTTGCGTGAGGGGTTTCTCCTCACCATTCTCGTCGGTTAGAACGCCGAACTTCATGTCGACGTCGGTTAATTGGGAGAATGTGTCGTCGTAACCATCGAGGGCGGAGCTGCCCAGCGCGAGCAAACGCTCTTCCCGCTCGGACAAAACGTGCGGCTTCATCCGCCGTATTTTTTTCAGCGCGGTTTTCCAGGCGGCCAACGCGGGATCACCTAAAAACTGGCCGAACTTGTCGTCGGAGATCGCCTGGATCTCGGGACCCAAAAAGGAGGCTGTTTCGCCGATCTTCGTCAGCAGGTTTTGCAGCTGCCCCATCCGCGCGAGGTAGTCGGGATTGGCGCTGTCTTCGGCGAGTTGCAGGGAGGCGTAGTGGTAAATGCGCTCGATTTTTTGATCGAGCGATTTCTCAAACTCCAGACAGGCCGCGAGCGTGGCGGCTGATTCGTCCAGACGGCCCTTCCATTCGACAATTCCGGGATAGTTGTGCTGAAGCCAATGGAAGTCCTCGGTCCATTTGTCCACGTCGGAAAAGAGGTGGGTGAGATCCCATTTATCGGAATCGGGGAGATCGGCGCGGGTGAGAGTTTTGGCGGTAGTCATTCGTGGAAGAGGGGAAACGTCCAATGTGCAACGTGCAACGTCCAACGTCGAATTGAAGAGCCTGGAGCGGCGGCTATGACCGCCGGAGGCGCGCAGGTTTCGCAGGGAAATTCGGCATTGCCGGGTGGCGTGCGATCAATCGCATTGCTTTGCCGAGCAGGCCGAGGCCGGGCGGGATCCGATGCCAGGGCGAGGCGCCGGAAGGGTGAGGCAAGGGAATCAGATCGAAATCGCGACGAGTGCGGCTGAGAGCAAATGAGCGTCCAACGACTTGGTCGAGCTTCTCGAAAGGCAGGAACTGGCTGATCGCGAGTTTGCCGACCGGGATGATGAGCTGGGGTTGGAGGAGGTCGATTTCATCATTCATCCAAGTGGAACAATTCCGAATCTCGTCTGGCGCGGGGACGCGGTCGCCGCCCGCCGGAGTTTTGCCGGGAAAACAGCGGCAGACAGCCGCAAAGTAAATTTGCGAGCGGACCTGTTCCTCACTCAACTGGCAGAATTGCTGAAACCAGCCGAAGAGGGTGCGGCCGGCGGTCCACGCGAACGGTTTGCCGAGCACCGGCTCTTTCACGCCCGGCGCCTGGCCGATGAGCATCACTTTGCTGAGGACCGGCCCGCCTGAAACCGGAGGAGGAATCATACGGGGGCAGCGCCGGCATTGCCGCAGGCGCGCGACATGGTCGGCGAGAAGTTGCTGTTTGCGCGGGACGCCGCTCATTCCCACGAAGGTGCCTGCGTCTTTTCCAAGGTAAAGAACCATCCGCCCTGTTGCGAAGTCGGGCTCACGAGCAGAACTTCGTGGGAACAGATGGCAGTCCAATTCCGAGATTATTACGAAACGCTGGGCGTTCCCAAGACAGCCAGCGACGACGAAATTAAAAAGGCGTTTCGCAAGTTGGCGCGCAAATACCATCCTGACGTCAACAAGGACAAAGGAGCGGCGGAGGAGAAATTCAAGCAGCTCAACGAGGCTTACGAGGTCCTCGGCGACCCCGAGAAGCGGAAGAAATATGACGAACTGGGCGCGAACTGGAACCAGCCAGGAGGATTTCAGCCGCCGCCCGGATGGGGCCCGCAGCAGCCGGGCGGGGGATTCCGCCGTTACAGCCCTGGCGATGGCGGCGGCGTGGAATTTGAGTTCGGTGGCACCGGCTTCAGTGATTTCTTTGAGGCGTTCTTTGGCGGTGGCCGCGGGCAGGGTGGTTTCGGCGGCGGCAGTTTCGGGCAGCGACCGAGGAGCGCGGAGCGGGGAAGCGACGTGGAAGCCGACATCATGGTTACGCTCGAGGAAGCGCTCCATGGATCGAAGCGCACCATCTCGTTGCGGCGGGGCAATTCGAACAAGGTCGAAAGTTATCAGATCAAGATCCCGAAGGGAGTGCATGAAGGACAGCGCATTCGGCTCGCCGGGCAGGGTGAGGCCGGGGCGGGCGGCGGAAAAAGCGGCGATCTTTTCCTGCGCGTGCGCCTGGCCCGCCATCCAGATTTCACGGTGGACGGCAGCGATCTGATTCACGAAGCCAAAATCCCGCCATCACAGGCGGTGCTCGGCGGCGATCTTCAGGTGCCGACGCTGGAAGGGAGCGCGCGTTTGAAAATTCCGGCGGGAACCCAGGGTGGACAGCGTTTTCGTTTGCGCGGACACGGGTTACCCAATGCGGCCGGAGGGCGAGGGGATTTGTTCGTGGTGACGCAAATGCAAATTCCGAAAAAGCTGACGGAACGGGAACGTGAAATCTGGAACCAGCTGGCGGAACTGCACAGCGCCGGCTGAGCGCTTTCGCTCGACACGCGTGCCCGGTCAAGATTAGAAACGCGCCAGATGAAAATCTCACTCGGGACGGATCACGCCGGTTTCCACCACAAAGAGAAAGTGAAGGCCTTGCTGGAAGAGCTCGGCCATGAGGTGAAGGATTTCGGGACGTTTAGCGAGGAACCGGTGGATTATCCGCTCTTCGTCCGGCCGGCGGCGGAGGCGGTGGCGAAAGGGGACTGCGATCGTGGGATCGTCTTCGGCGGTTCTGGCAACGGCGAGGCGATGTCAGCCAACAAAGTCCGCGGGGTGCGTTGCGCACTCTGCTGGAACGAAGAAACCGCACGGCTATCGCGTCAGCATAATGATGCGAATGTGCTCTCATTGGGCGAGCGGGTGATTCCGGAAGAGACGGCCCTTGCTGATTGTGAAGGTGTGGCTGACGACGGATTTTGAGGGCGGCCGGCACGCAAGACGGATCGCGCAACTGGACGCGTAACAGCTACCACCACTGGTCTGCGGCCACGGCAGCCACGAAAAGCGCGCTGACGAAGGCGTTGCTTTGGAAAAAGGCGCGGTTGATCCCGGCGAGATCGAATTTGCGTGCGCTGCGATGCTCGTAGATCAGGGCCGCGGCCACAAACGGCATCGCCGCGTAATAGATCGTTCCCAGGTTCGCCACAAAACCGAACGCAACGAGACCGAGGAACATGAGGCAGTGCAGCCATTGCGCCAGACGCAGGCTCCGGGTTACGCCGAATCTCACAACGAGCGAATGCAGTCCTTCCCGGCGATCGAAGTCAACGTCCTGGGTGGCGTAAATCAAATCGAAGCCCGCCACCCAGCAAATGACTCCCGCGCCCAGGACGAGGGGCGGAAGTTCGAGCCGGCCGGTTTGCGCGATCCAGGCGCCCGCCGGCGCCACCGCCAGCGCCATGCCAAGGAAAAAATGGGTCGCGTTCGTGAACCGTTTCGTCAGCGAATAGAAGAAGATGATCATCAGCGCGACCGGTGCGAGGAGGCCCGTTGTCCGGTTAATCGCCGCACTCGCGATGAGGAATCCGAGCGAGCTGACCACCAGCAGAACCCAGGCAGTCGGGCTTTGCCAGCAAACGATGACGTGCCGCGGTGCGGGGATTCCGCTGATCGAACGACCAGTCGGCCAGCCGATTGAAAAGCATGGCGGCAGTGCGGGCAAGGACCATGCAGATCAGCACCAGGAGCAAGGTGCGCAGGGTCGGGCGACCATTCGGCGGCTACAAGGAGCGCCCCCAAGGCGAAGGGGAGGGCGAAGATCGTGTGGGAGAAGCGGATCAGACGCAAAAACCGCGTTACGACATTCGGCTCCGTCGACGTTTGGGGTTCCCCGCTCATTGCTTCAGGGCGTCCGACAAGCAGTTGTTCCAATCTCGCGCGGGCGCCGGACAAAATGGGGGTGCCGTGGGCAAAGAGCATCCGTTCGAAGGCGATAGTCCAGGAGCCTGGGCAATGACCGGCGCATCCGTTTGAGATCGCGGCAATACTTCGCGGGCAAGAGTCCGAACCCATGGGGATCGAAATTGATCAGAGCATCGCCGACGACCATGGTTCCCCCGTCGGCCTCATAATGAAGGGCGATCTCGCCAGCCGGCGCGCCATCGATCGCAAGCACTCTGAGGCCGGGCGCGATCGCCTGCTTGTCCTGAAGACCAATCGTTCCGGGGACCGTGTCGGGGTGTTCTAAGTCCGCGCGAAGGTAAATCGGAACCGAAAAACGCTCCGCGAACCAGCGCACAGCCCGTTCGTGGTTTTCGTTTGTTACGATGATTCCGGCGATATTGTGGCAGCGTTCCAGCATTTGCATAGCCGCAGCGCCCAGATCCACGGGGTCGACCAGGTACATTCCGGACGGGGTTTCCAAGGCGGTGGAGAACAGGTCGGCTTTGACCGCCGGATCATAGACTTGCCAAACAAAGATACCGGGGGCGACTTGGTCGAATTCCTGGGCGGCAGGCATGTCAGCGTAACCATCGACCGATCGGCAGGCGCCTCCTCAAGAATGGGTTCCTTGGGGGAGGCGGAGACAGCGGTGGCACCATAGATGCTATACGGAATATAATTACCATAACATGATCACCTTCTCCTACCAAGCCCGCGACATGTCCGGGAAGATCGTTTCCGGAATCCAAGACGCCCTCAATGAGGACAATGCCGTCACCAGCCTCATGAGCCGGGGCTTGATGGTTCTCTCTCTTCAGCAAAAGTCCGCCGCACGCAAAGTCCGCAAGAAAACCTGGACCGTCAAAGAAACCGACCTCGTTCTCTTTACCCGCCAGCTTTCCACCATGATCGAGGCGGGCATTTCGCTGGTCCAGGCGTTAACCGCCCTCTACGACCAGTGCGATCCAAAGCGCCAGAAAAGCCTGCGCGCACATCATCAGCGACGTCACCACTCGCGTGCAGGGAGGCGAAACTTTCCACGAATCAATCGCCAAGCATCCGCGCGTGTTCGACCGGCTGTTCGTCAGCATGGTGAAAGCCGGCGAGCACGGCGGTTTGCTGGCGGAGATTCTCGACCGTCTGGCCGGCTTCCTCGAAGCCAGCGCCCGCCTCCGCAAAAAGGTCAAGTCGGCCATGACCTACCCGGTCATCGTCATCTGCATCGCGATGGCGATTACGACATTCCTGATCGTGAAGGTCGTGCCGATCTTCGGTGAAATTTTCAAGGATTTCGGCTCCAAACTGCCCGCGCCCACGCAGTTCCTCATCGACCTGAGCGACTTCATGCGCGGCGAGTGGTACTTCCTGCTCCTCGGGATCGGCGGCACCTTCTTCGGCATCCGTTTCTTCCTCCGCTCGACTCGCGGGAAGCAACTCTGGGACAAGTGGAAGCTCAAACTGCCGGTCTTCGGTCCGCTCATCCACAAGATTTGCATGTCGCGGTTTGCTCGCACCTTTGCTCAGCTCATCCGCAGTGGTGTTCCGATTCTCGAAGTGCTCGACATCGTCGGCGGTGCCTCCGGTAACCACGTGGTCGAGACGAGCATCAAGGGCGTCGGCGCCGACGTGGAGAAGGGCGACAACCTCTCCGTCGCGCTTTCCAAGAAAGCGATCTTTCCTGCCCATGATGCTGCGAATGGTCGCGGCCGGTGAAGCGACTGGTAAGATCGACACGATGCTCGAGAAGATGGCCGATTTCTGGGACGAGGAAATCGAGGCCATGCTCGACGCGCTTACCTCGTTGATCGAGCCGATGTTGATCGTTTTCCTCGGTGTGATCGTGGGCGGCATCGTCATTGCGATGTTCCTGCCGATCTTCAAACTCAACGAAGTGGTTTCGCAGAGCAAAAATTAGTTTTCGCAGAGCAAAAGCTAAGGAGAAGCCTCGCTCATGTGTGGGAGGAGTGGATCGAAAGGTCCACTCCTTTCGCGTTTCTAGGCCTTCTTCGTGATCCTCATACGCCGCGCGAGCACGATTACGAGGCAGAAACAGAAGCCACGCTCTCCACTTTCGCGTACATCTCGCGGTAGATCCGCTCGATGGCGGCCGTGGGATCCTCCAGCATCATGTTCTCCTTGATGACGCTGGCGTAGATCGCGAACGAAAAGGGCGAGACAACCGGCAACTCCAGAAGCTTCCATTCAAAATTCTGGACCTCATCCAGGAATTGAAAAGCGCTCTCGGCATCGAGAAAGGTGTGGGTAGCCTGCCGATAGGCCTCGACCAGGAGAGGATGCTCCGGTTCGTGCTGTTCGAGCACGCGAAACAGCACCTCTGCGCTCCAGCTTAATTGCTTCTGTTTCCGCTTTTTCCCGGGAAGATTTCGCGGGACCATCAGACCGGTCTGCGCGACGCCGCGAAATTGCCATTTTACCAGTTCGGAGCCGCGCAAGCGCCGTCGCGAGGTCGTGCTCCGCCTTCGCCCTTTCGAAACATTGCCGCAGGTCGTCGAGCGGCAGCTCCTGGAATCGCCGCAAGCGTGAGCAGGAATCCGTAATCATCAATCGTGGCGAGCGCGTTGCCGCCAATCCGGTTCCTGACCCGCAGTGCGATGATCCGGGAGAGAGCGTCATTCGCGCTCCGTCCGATAAGCGAATGAAAAAAGTAATGGGCGTGATTGCCCTCGCGGTAGAGCTCGATCAACATCTTTCGGCCAATGGGGATGTCGGAAATGCTGAGCTGCGCCCGGAACAACTCCACGATCGCCTGCGCGTTGGCGATGGAGATTTCGTAGCGCTCGACCAGCCAATCCGCGATCGCGGCATCGTCGGAGCTGGCGCGCACCTCTTCTCCAGCTCCGTACGCAACTTCCGGACGGCGCGCGCCAGTCCGGAGGTGAGAGGCATCTTGGCGGCGTTCCAGCGCGGGATCGTTGGCAGATGTCCGTCCGCGCGCTCCACATACGCTTCCTGCACCCCGGTATCGACCAGTCGAACGGTCCGCCCGCCCAGCACGAACAAGTCGCCAATCTGGAGTTGCTTGATGAAATTTTCTTCGACCGAACCAAGCCGCCTCCGCCGCAGCAAGACATCGATGAAACCTTCCGAATGAATGGTCCCGATGTTGACCAGGAACTCCCGCGCGATTTTCGGATGGGCCAGGGAGATCACCCCGTCGTCCACGCGAATTTTGCCAAACTCTCTCGCATACTGTTTTTCGAGCGAAGCACCGCCACCTTCCAGATATTGGAGAATTCGATCGAATTCCTCGCGACTGAGGTCGCGAAAAGGATAGGCGCGCCTGATAAGCGAGAATGTTTCCTCCACGTCGATCGACGCCACCGCCGCCAATCCTACAACATGCTGGGCCACGACATCGTATGGCTTCTGTTGGAGCTTGATCGGATCGAGAGCGCGTTCGCGGACGAGTTTGGCGGTGACGGTCGCTTCCACCAGGTCGTTGATGTTCGTGGCGACAAGCACGCCATGGCTGCTGCGATCCAGCGAATGCCCGGAGCGACCGATGCGTTGGATCGCGCGCGAGACGCCTTTGGGCGTGGCCACCATCACCACGAGATCGACCGCACCAATATCGATCCCCATCTCCAGACTGGTCGAGCAAACAACCGCGCGCAATTCGCCATTCTTCAGGCGGTCTTCCACCTCGAGTCGCACACTCCGGTCGAGCGAGGCGTGATGGATTTCGATTTCTGAAGCGAGATCAGGCAGCAACTCCTTCAGTCGCAAACCGACCTGCTCCGCGGCCGACCGCACGTTGGTAAAAACGAGGACCGATTTCCGTGTGCGAATCAGCTCGGCCAGTTCCGCGTAAAGCCTGACGCCGGTATAACCCGCCGGCGGATAAGGTTTCCGCCGGATCGGCGAGAAAACTTCGACAAGCGATTTCTTTTCCGTCTGCGCCTCCGCGATCCGGCATTCGCGCCCTTCACCGACAAGAAAGCGCGCGAGCAAATCGAGCGGCGCCGCCGTTGCGGAAAGTCCGACACGGCAAATGGTAGGGGCGTCGCGCCGTAACGCCCCCGAATTTTGCGCACACAACCGCTCCAGCCGCTCGAGCGAAAGCGTCAAGTCCGCGCCCCGCTTGTTCCCCGCGAAGGAATGCAGCTCGTCGACGATGACGAACTCGCATTCGCCGAGATGCGTAGCGTAACTTTCCTGCGCCAGCATGACTGCCAGGCTTTCCGGCGTCGTAATCAGGATGTGCGCCGCCCGTTGGCGAAACTTCACCCGCTCCGCGCTTGGGGTGTCGCCGGTGCGCAAATGGACTCGCACCGTTTTCTCCAGTCCCATCCCGACGATCGGCGCGTTAACATTTTTTCCGATGTCGTAAGCCAGCGCGCGCAGCGGCGAGACGTAGATGCATTGTACGCTCGATCCCAGCGAGCCCGCGTCGAGCTTCCTGAGCAGCGCGTCGAAGATGCCGAGAAACCCCGCGAGAGTCTTGCCGCTGCCGGTCGGCGAAGTGAGCAGGATCGACTCCCGATCCAGGATCGCCGGCACAGCCAGAAGCTGCGCATGAGTGAAGGCGGGATAGGTCGATTCGAACCAGTCCTTCAGCCGCGGATGCAGCCGCTTAGCCAGCGCGACTGGATTGGCGCACCTCTTTCTTGGCATTCCCGTACGGTCGCGAAACCGTAGCGACGCGCTAACAGCTTTTTCTCTCGTCGCGCTCGCAGGTGCGTGGCGCGCTTCCCTGAGGGACGACGTCCGTGTTGTCCCCAATCATTGGATTTTTCCCGCGCTCTAACGGGCGAAGAACGGAATCGACCAGATGAAGTCTACCGCCTGATATCCGTTCATTTGACCGGCTGGGATCGGCCCGCCGCCTCCCTTTATCTGGACATCGCTAAACGGGAAAAAGAAGGCGGGGTTTTTGGGATTGGCGGAGGCGGTGGCGTGGCAGGTGTGACAGGAAATGTTCCATGTTTTCCATTGGGCGGGTCCCGCGTTTGTCGGTGTGAAATTAAAAGGCTCCATCTGTGTATTACCGAGCAGGATTTTCTTATTCTTGGCGTCCGAAAATCGAATCTGCGTGCCGTTGCACTTGTAGTTGGCGAATGGAGACTGGCCGAGGCCAGCCTGCGTAAGCAGGGCCAGCGCATCCGCCGGAGGGAGCGCGTCCTTGTAGGTGAGAAGGCCCTGGGCATTCGCCAGGCCGGGGTTGCCTTTGAATTCAAACGTCGTCCAAAACCAACTCGGGTCTTCGGAGGAAAATGGATCGGCTGGCGCCGATTTGACCTTGGCCATGATATGGAGACCCAGGAGACTGTAAGTGCCGGTCGAGCCCGTGAACTGATAGGCTCCATCAGTCTTGCCGGGTACCCACGACGCCTTGATCTCGATCGCGCCGATCGGGAGGTCGGCTTTTGCGTTGGGTGAGGCCAGGAATTTCTTCACCCCAGCCTGGGTCTGCAAACCGTTTTGAGTGATGTAGGTGTAGGAATCCAGATTCCGCGTGACTTCTTCACCACCTCCACTGGGCGGCAGGCCAAACAAATGAACTGCTCTCGTTTTCCCCTGGATTTTTGCCGTTTTAGGGGCCTGCAGATGCGGGCGGGTGCGCACTTTGGCCTCGGCTTTGAACATCGCCACCGCCGGGCTGAAGGTGTCGTCATTGCTGGGCCACATTTCCCATTGCGAGACGCTCTGGGCCTGGTTTTGCACTGGCTGGTTCACGCGCGCGAAGAGCATCCAGGCGACACTCGATTGGTCTTTGATCGTGTCGCTGGTCGCTTGTTTGGCAAATTCCGTGGCAAAATCTTTGTCGGAGATGGTCCACCAATCCGCAGCGAGACCGCGATTGGAGGTGAGCACGAAGAGGGTGATGAGCACGACGAGGGAGATGATGGATTTAATTGTTCGAGGGATTGGTTGCTGCGGGGACTTATGGCTGCGGGAGGACGAATGGGGATAGGGGGTCGTTGGGAGGTCTTGGACGAAGTCCTATCAGTTTTACCCCTCGCCAGGCAAGAGGATTTTCTTTCCAACGGCCTCGAATCCTTACTTCGTTCTCGACATTAGTGCAGCGCTGGAATTCACTCGACTCAAGCTCAACCTCCCTGACTTATGCCCAACGTCCCCCTGCCACCGCGGAATCCTGACGGCAGTTACACAACACCTCTGGCCGGCATGGCCATCGATGCCGACGGCGCCAACGGCCAAACCGGAGGCGTGCCGGTCTATGCCCCCAAAGGCTACACGCCCGCGCCGCTCGACTTTCTCGCCAACGCCGGAGGACCGGGCAACTGGTTTGGCGTGGTGACGGACACGAACGCGTCGGACGGAAGGCCGGTGAAACAAAAGGATGGGGACCCGGCGCCGGGCGCGTACAGTAAGCGCGACCAGCTATCGCTGGCCGGAGCGGGCGCGTATTGACCCGCTGGCCTATGTGGACGCGGCGAGTGTTCCTTACATCGTCCTGCCCGCGCCATGGCGCGCGCAAGCCGTGGGCGTTGTCCTCGGCTGCATGGCCACCGTCGAAGACACCAAGACGGGCAGGATTCTAGACGCTGCTGGAGTCCTGGACTTCGGCCCAAGGGCCAAGCTCGGCGAGGCTTCCATGGCATGCGCAGAATTCTTCGGAATTCCTTCCAGCCCGAAAAGTGGCGGCACGAGCGAGAAGCGTTTCATCTACACTTTCTTCCCCGGCGTCGCCGCCGTCATCAACGGCGTCACCTATCAACTCCAGCCGGCGTAAGGAAGTAGGGAGGAGGAAACCGGAAGTTAACCTTTCGGGTTCACGGGGAAGTGCTTTTCTTCAGGGGCACGAGGACGCGGGTGGTTTGTTCGGACTCGGTGTTGCTGAGTGGCGGATGGCGAGGGGAGCCCCTCGAGGTTGGCGAGGCCGACGCCTTTGCTGGCAAAAATGGCGATGCGGCGAAAGTATTGCTGGTTGACTGCGTTGCTCTAAATTGCCCGTTCGATCTCAATCACTAACAGAACCGCGCAACGGCGCCCGATCGACCTCACATTCCGAACGATATGAGCACCAAGAAAATTGCCCTGGTTACGGGCGCCAACAAAGGGATTGGTTTTGAAACAACGCGGCAACTGGCGAAGCAAGGCATCACGGTGCTGGCCGGTGCACGGGATGAGGCCAAGGCGAGTCAGGCGGCAGCCGAGCTAAGCAATGAGGATCTCGACGTTCACGGAATCGTCATCGACGTGAATGATGTGGGCAGCATCGAAAAGGCGGCGGATCGAATCGAGCGCGACTACGGCCGCCTCGACATTCTGGTGAATAACGCGGGCGTGATGTTGGACGATCGGGAAACGAAGCCGAGTGAGCAGTCGGTCGAGGTCTGGCGCAAGACGTTCGAGACAAATTTATTCGGGCTGGTCGCGACGACCCAGGCTTTGCTCCCGCTGCTGCGCAAGAGCGCGGCGGGACGGATCGTGAATCTGTCCAGCATCCTCGGTTCGATCACTCTCCACGCCACGCCGGGCTCGCCGATCTATGATGCGAAAACGCCCGCCTACGACGCCTCAAAGTCGGCCGTGAACGCTTACACCGTGCATCTCGCCTGGGAGTTGAAGGATACCTCGATCAAAGTAAATGCGGCGCATCCCGGCTGGGTGAAGACGGAAATGGGAGGGGAAGGCGCGATGATGGAGATCGAGGAGGGCGCGAAAACAAGTGTCGCTCTCGCGACCCTTGGGCCGGATGGCCCGAATGGCGGTTTTCTGCACATGGGTGAGACGCTGCCTTGGTGAGCCGCGCGCACTCGAAGAAGAAGAAGAAAGCGTCCAACGCCCCAACGTCCAACGGCGAATGAAGAGGAATGCGGTCAAGGTGGGCGATTTATCCAGCCCTCGAGAGGTGACGAGGAGGTCGGCCTCCGTGGGTGCGATCACCACCGGATTTTTGCCCATGGCACGGTGTCGCAACGCCGCCCGCGACTTTAACGGTAACGCGGCCGTTACCACCGGGAGGAAGATAAAGGAATAGGCGAAGGCGACTGCCTTCACCGTTCCGGGTTCACCGGGAAGTGTTTGTTCTTAAGCCGCTCCGGAACGCGCTCTGTCTGCTCCGATTCGATCTCCTCAGTGGCGGCGCCTAACGCTTCGTATGCTTCGCGGCTTTTTTTCGCGCGGCACATGTAGGCGGTGGCGTGGGCGAGGGGGATGCGGGCTTCGGGGAGGCCGACGAATTCGACGGCTTGTTGGGTGGCGATGGCGAGGGGGAGGGCCTCGGGGTCGGCCAGGCCGACGTCCTCGCTGGCGAAGATGACGATGCGGCGGGCAATGAAACGGAAGTCTTCGCCGGCGTGGAGCATTTTCGCGAGCCAATAGATGGCACCGTTTTCGTCGGAGGCGCGCATGCTTTTGATGAAGGCGCTGATGGTGTCGTAATGGGCGTCGCCCTTCTTGTCGTAGACGATGGCTTTCTGTTGAATGGAGTCTTCGGCGACGGCGAGGTTGAAATGAACGATGCCTTTTTCATCCGGCGGCGTTGTCAGGACGCCGACCTCAAGAGCGTTGAGACATTTACGTGCGTCGCCGTCAGCCAGCTTGCCGAGGTGGGTGCGAGCTTCGGGGTCCATCCGGACTTTGTAATGGCCGAGGCCGCGCTCTTTGTCGGCCAGGGCGCGGTCGATCAGCGCTTCGAGTTGTTCGACCTTGAGTGACTCGAGCTGGAAAACCTGGGAGCGGGAGACAAGGGCGCTGTTGACGTAAAAAAATGGGTTGTAGGTCGTGGCGCCGATAAGGCGAAGATTTCCGCTCTCGACGTCGGGAAGGAGGATGTCCTGCTGCGCTTTGTTGAAGTGATGAATTTCGTCGACGAACAGAATGGTTTTCTGGCCGGAGGTCCGGAGCCGGTTGGCCGCGGAGGCCACGACCTTCCTCATTTCGGCGACATTGCTCTCCACGCCGCTGAGCCGTTCGAATTTCGCGCGCGTCATGTCGGCGATAACATGAGCCAGAGTAGTTTTGCCGGTCCCGGGTGGGCCGGACAGAATGACGGAAGGCAGGCGGTCGGCCTCGATGGCGCGCCGCAGAAGTTTTCCGGGGGCGAGGATATGTTCCTGCCCGACGAATTCATCGAGCGTGCGTGGGCGCATCCGGGCGGCGAGAGGCGCGGAGGTGCTCACGGCCTCGGAGACCATTGCGGTCTCGTCGTTCTCAAAAAAATCCTGCACGGGGTAAAAAATACGGAGCGCGCACCGCAGCGCACCTGCATTCTTTGGAGCGATTCACCGAAATTGCAGATTGCAGATTGTGATTGCAGATTCCGGCCCCTGTTCATCTCGCAAATCCTGTCTACATTCCAACTCTGTTATGCGGAAGACTGTTCTGATCGTCTCACTCTATTTTATTGCGCTCAGCTTGGCGGCGGCGGAGTCGCTTCCGTTCAACACGGTTTTCAAAGGCCGCGACAAGTTCGACAAAATTTTGAGCCAGGCGCGGGAAGGGAATTGGGCCGCGTTACCGCTGGGGGAGCGGATCGTGACCGTCGGGCGTTCCATGGTCGGAACGCGCTACAAGAATTACACGCTGGAAATCGATAACCGGATCGAAGCGCCGTCGGTGAACTTTCTTGGACTCGATTGCTGGACGTTTTTCGAGATCTCGCTCGGCATGGCCCGGATGATCGCGGAGCCGCAGGAGAATTGGACGCCCGAGCGGTTGCTGCATTACATAGAGCTCGATCGCTACCGTGGCGGCCAGTGCACGGGCGAATATCTTTCGCGGCTTCATTATCTGGAAGAATGGCTGTCGGACAACGATCGGCGCGGCTTGGTGCAGGACCTGACACGCAGCCTCGGCGGGGTGAGTGTACCGCATTCCGCGCGGGAGATGACGGTAGGCTGGCGGCATTACCGCTATCTGGCAGCGAACCGGTCGTTGCTGGGGCCGCTGGGCGAGATGGAACGGCGGGTGTCGAGCCGGCCGCTCTATCAAGTCCCGAAAAGCCGGGTCGCGGGCATCGAAGGAAAACTGCGCAGCGGCGACATCATCGGCATCGTTTCGCGGGATGGACGGCGCATGTTCGCGACTTCGCACGTCGGTCTGGCATTCCGCCACGCGGACGGGTCGTTACGTTTCATGCATGCCTCCGCGCCGCGGAATTACGGCAAGGTCGTGATCGACTCGACGCTCTCGAGTTATCTCCACCGCTACGGCTCCCATTCGGGGATCCTGGTGGCGCGGCCGTTGCGATAGCGAGGGGCGGCACTCGGCTCGACAGAGTCTCGCCCACCAATTCGGTCAGGCGCGCGGTCTGGAGGTCGATCACAAATTTGGCGCCTTTGCCTGGGCCCTGGCTAAAGGCGCGGATCGAGCCATGGTGCATTTCGACAATTGCTTTGCTGATCGCGAGGCCGAGGCCGAGTCCTTCCCGGCGCGGGCCGACTTGCTCAAACGCTTCGAAAACCCTCTCCAAATGATCGGGCTCAATGCCGATGCCGGTGTCGCTGATTTCAATCGTGAGCGCCTGAGGCTGGGGATTGGCCGTTCGGACGGTGACCTCCCCATTAGCGGGCGTAAACTTTGACGCGTTTCGCAAGATGTTCCAGAACACCTGTTGCAAGCGCGCCGCGTCTGCGAGAACAACATGGTCGGACGCCTGGAATTGGACGAAGAGCTGAAGTTGCCGGGAGGCGATCTCCTCGCGGACGATATCCATGGCGTGCCCAAGCAGGTCGTGCGCGTTCGATTTGCGCAGGTGCAATTGGAGTTTGCCGCGGGTGATCCGTGTGAGGTCGAGCAGATCGTCGATGAGGCGCGCCTCGAGCTCGACATTGCGGCAGACCATTTGCAGGCCTTCATCGATCTCGGGAGGGAGCGACGGATCGTTCACCATTCCGCCCGCCCAAATCAGGATGGGAGTAAGCGGTGTGCGCAATTCATGGCTGAGCGTGGCGAGGAAGCGGTCCTTGGCCGCGTTGGCAGATTCGGCGGCCTCTTTTTGCTCCGTCAATTCCGTTTCGATCTGACGGCGACGAATGAACAGGCCGATCTGACTGCCGAGCGCTTCGACCAGCGAGATCAGATCGTCATCGGGCTCGACCGTCTCAGGACTGAACAGTTCGAGCACGCCGTTCAACTTGCCCTCCGTGCGGAGTGGAAACGCGAATGCGCCCTTAAGATTTGCGGCGACGGCCGCGGTGGCACGCGGGAAATTATCGTCCTTGCTCAGATCGCGAATCCACGCGGGCGCTTTCGACTTCATTACCCTGCCAGGTATACCCGCGCCGCTGGTGAGCACCGTTTCCCGCGTTACCTTCGCGAACGCGGCCAGCTCAGGCCTGCCTTGGTGCCAAGTGGTGATACATTGAATGTTTTCCTGCGCCGGATCTTCCAGCCAGATGGAGCCAGCTACCCAATCTCCGATGCCGCTACCGCCTCAATGATTCGCGGCCCCGCTTCCGCGAGCGACCAGGAGCCCGCCAGCAAATTGGCTACGGCGTATTGAGCCGTGCGGCGTCGATCGTTTTGGATGCGGTCCGTGATGTTGCGCGCAATTTTCGACGCGCCGATAACTTTACCGTTCTCATCTTTGAGCGGCGAAACGGTGACTGAAATATTGAACAAGCTGCCATCTTTCCGACGGCGAACGGTCTCGTAGTGATCGATGCGTTCACCGCGACGAATGCGCCCGAGGATGACCGGTTCTTCATGCTGGCGGTCCGACGGAATCAGCGTGGTGACCGGTTTGCCGATGATTTCTTCCGGCGTGTAACCGAAGAGCCGTTGGGCGGCGGCGTTCCAACTCGTGATTATCCCATTGAGATCTTTGCTAATGATAGCGTCGTCGGAAGATTCGACGATGGCGGCGAGGTGCCGGCTGGCTTCTTCGCCTTTGGTCCGGGCGGTGATATCCCGCAGATAGGCGACGAAAGCTGGCTGGCCTTTTTCGCGCAAAGCAGTGATGGCCAGCTCGACCAGAATCTCAGACCCATCCGCGCGAAGCGCTGTGACCTCAAGCCGCCGGCCCAGCACAGGGCCCTCTCCCGTTTCGAGATAGTGGCGCAGGCCATGACGATGGCGCTCACGCACCGCGGCGGGAATGATCAAGCTGGCCAGCTCCTGGCCAACGGCCTGTTCCCGGCTGTAACCAAACACCCGCTCCGCCGCAGGGTTGAATTCCGTGACATGACCGGACGCGTCCATGGCGATGATGCAATCCAGGGCGGAATCAAGCAGGGCCCGGTTGAATCCATCGCGTGTGGCCTCGGAACCCGATCCAGAGGTGGGATGCTCGTTGGATTCCATTAAATCAAAGGCCTTAGATTATCTTCGAAGCGAGCTCTCACTTCGACCGTCTCTACCCGGGGACTTTTCTTACCTGCGGCCTGCCCTCAATGACCAGACGGCAGCGAATACCCAAATCGCGGGTCGAGGGCGCGCATCGCTTCCGTCGCGTAGGCCTGGTCGTTCGCGGAAAGATAATCGCTGTATCCGCCGACTTTGCCTCGTCGCACGTTGGCCGACTCGGGGTCCTTCTGGTCGCGGGTTTGAAGGATCTTGGAATCGAATGCGCCGGCAGCTTCCAGTTTCTTCATGTTCCCGAATTGTGAGAACTGGAGCGCGGCCTCCAAATGTGGTTGCGAAATCTGGCCCTCGCCTACCGCCTCGAGAACGCGCGCAAAGTTCAGTGCCGGTTCTCTCTGGAGATCCTCGTAGCGCACCAGGGTGACGTTTGGTCTCTCACGGAACTCGCCGAGCCAATCGTTCATCGTCTCGACGATCTGGCCGATGCCGAGAAGGGGATCGCGCAACATCTCGCTTGCGGTCATTTTTTTCACTTGGTCGGGAGCATCGGCTGAAGGGCGGCTAAGCTGCACGTAGTGGGAAACAAACGCGTCGCGCGGGTCGCGCACCAGGAACAGGACTTTCGCCCGTCGAAGCTCGGCGGCGGGAACGAGATATTTGCCGCGGACCTTGTCCCACCAGCGGCCTTTCGTGCGATGCTCGAACAAGTCGTGCGAATAGATGATGCGGGGGATACGCGGATCAAGAGCCTTGGACGGGTCGAGCGTGAACGGATGCTCGTAAAGTGCGCAATAATAGGCCGACAAAAACGCGCGAACCCAGGTGCGGCCGCTCTTAGGGATGGAAATAACGAGCGCGTCGCTCCCCGACAGGTCAGCCGCACGGCTGCTGAAATTCATCCGCCACGGCATGGCGGGCGTGCTTCGACTTATTCCGTACATGTTTGTCCGCGAGTGCTGTCAGGCATCGAGATCGATAATGGCGCGCGGGTTTTTGGCGAGCGCGCGCCTGATGCGGCGTCTCGTTAACGCCCGCCGGATTCGCTGCTGCCATTTGTTATCGGAATAAATCCCGCGCAATCGCGGGCGCGTCTCGACCCCGTGCTCGTCGCAGAGCGCCAGCGCTTCCGGCATCCATAGTCCCCGCACGATCGCCGACATGGTGTAATTAATCGGCGACCCCTCGCGGGTGCCATAAGAAAGAATGCGCAAGTGGCGCGTCCGCGGGCTTGCCCCAGCTTCGAATTCCCAGACCGATTCTTCTTCACGCAACACCGACAACAACACTTCGCGTTTCCACAAAGTCGCCTGGCAGCGCGTGCGTCCATCGGAATCACCCGGCACCACTCCAAAGCGTTCATTGATGAATTCGAAGTTCGGCTCCAGCTTTGAGCGGGCGCGAAAGCAGAACGAATCGACCTTGTTTTCGAAAGCGTAAGCCAGATCCTCCGCCATCAACTTTTCATCCGGGCGCGAAGTCAGGAAATAATCCTCTTGGAAATAGATGATATGCGATTGCGGAATCTGGCGAAGAGCTGTGATTAGCTGTCGGCCCCAGGTTCGATCCGGCCCGACGCGAATGGTGCGGATCCAGGAGGAGCGGGGATCCAACTCGTTCACGATGAGAAAAACTGGGAATGGGCAATCAGCCCAAAATTTTTGGAAGAACTGAGCGAATGGCCGCCAGGCGTCGAAGAACGGATCGCAGCTCGAAACGACGATCGCGATTTTGTCGGCGAAGGGATCGAGCGGCTTCATGTTTCCTGGAGGAAGGTGCGAGCCCATTCGTTCAAGACCCAGAGGTTCCAAAGGCGCTGGGCGTGATTTGCCCGGCCCGCTTGATGTTCGTCCAGCAGGTGTGAGGCGACCTCTTGATCTAGAAACGGTTTGAGAGAGCGATGCAGTGGCAGGATCCCGGCGCGGATTTGTTCCCGCGCTTCGCCTCGCCACCACTGAGCCAGGGGAACGGAGAAGCCGCGTTTAGGTGCGTGCAGTATTTCCGGCGGCAAATCCTCCGCGACGATGTCCCGCAACATCATTTTTCCTTCTTGGGCATTTGCCTTCCAAGATGTGGGGAACCGGGCGCAAAGTTCAACTAACTCGTGATCGAGAAATGGAGAACGCACCTCGAGGCTCCGGGCCATGCTGGCAATGTCGAGCTTCGTCAGGAGTGAGGAGGGCAGGGGTTGGGTATAGTCCCAATGCAAAATGCGCTCGAGCGGATCTTCCTCGGGTTCGCTCCAAAACTCGGAGACGATCCCGGCGAGGAATGCGTCGCTCTGCCTGCGAAGATCCGCCGTAGTGATGCGCGGATAGATTGCGCCCGAGAAAAATTCTCCCGAGAACAAGCTGGGCGTTTCAGCCAAAAATGTCCGTCGCAGCTTGCCGATCGCCTTTCCTCCGGCCCAGCCTTCTCCGCGCATTGCAGCCAGCGAAAGCCGCTCTTTGGTTTCGCGGGAGAAAAACTGGGCCGCAGCGTGCTGCCAGCGATTGAGTTGATGCTTCGGATAACCGGCGAAAGCTTCGTCGCCGCCATCGCCGCTCAAAGCCACCTTAACGTGTCGTCGAGTCAGTTCGCAGACGAGCATGGTGGGCAGGGCGGATTTGTCCGCAGACGGTTCGCCGTAGCGCCGGACAATTTCAGGCATCAGTTTTAGCAGATCCGTGTTTCCCATTAACACGTGGTGCTCCACGCCAAAATGATCGGCCGAGGCGCGCGCGAGATCGGACTCATCATACGCCTTTTCGGTGAACCCAATGGTGAAGGCTTGAACCTTGTGCCCCAGTCCGCGGACGAGCCGCGCGAGAAGGGCGTTGGAATCGACCCCACCGCTTAGGAGCAGTCCAAGTGGAACGTCGCTGCGCAGCCGGAGTCGAAGGCTCTCGTCAAGCCGGGCCTTCACCTCCTCGAGTGCCTCCGCATAGCTGCAAGTGGTCTTGGGCGCGTGCGGCAGCGACCAATAACGCCGAACCTGCACCTCACCTTCGCGCCAGAGCAGGTAATGCGCGGGCGGCAGTTTCCTGATCTGCCGCACCATCGTTCGCGGCGCGGAAACGAAGCCGAACATCAAGTACGCAGCCAGCGACTCCGGCTCGATCTCCCAAGCCGCCAATTTTGCATCGAGGAGCGGCGCGAGTTCGGAGCAGAAATAAAGGCTGCGATCCGCCATAATGTAATTCAGCGGTTTCTTGCCCAGGCGATCGCGTGCGAGAAAGAGAGTCTTTTGCCGCGAATCCCAAAGCGCGAACGCGAACATCCCGCGGAGGGACCGAAGCATTTCGACTCCGTGCTCCTCGTAAAGGTGGACGAGCGTTTCGGTGTCTCCGTTGGTCCGGAAGCGATGGCCTCGTTGCTCCAAATCGGCGCGCAACTCGAGATAGTTGTAAATCTCCCCATTGAAGACGACATGGACGGAATTGTCCTCGTTTGAGATTGGCTGATGGCCTCCGGGCAGATCGACAATGCTTAGTCGGCGAATGGCGAGGCCAACTCCGGGTTCTTCGAAAAAACCCTCATCATCCGGCCCGCGGTGTTCCAAGGCGGCGGCTAACTGCCGCAGGAGCAGACCTCGACCGCTCCCATTTTCCCCAGACACGTAACCGGCAATGCCGCACATTTGCTTAGCTTTAGGGCGGAGTCGGCCCTGCGCAAAGCTTGAAGGTCGCCTGTGACTGTCGTATGATGGGTCCACTTGGGGGCGCACTGGCTTCGACTCGTAGTTTGAAGCGCAGGCGGCATGTCGAGGATGGTTCGTTGGCCTCGTTAAAATCCGGACCAAAAAAAATAAACGCAGATCACCAAGATCTCGCTCTCGCGGCTTAATTGACCGTGATGTTTCCAGTTGGACGCCTGCTACGGCTGGAAACATGGACAGCAGGCTAATTGTCCGGCGGAGTGACCGCGCCGGGCGGTGAAAGGATTTCGTGGACGCTCGGGGGCCGGCAGTGTGCCGGTGCAACGCTCGGCCCCTTAAACCTTAGCACCGGATAAACATGTAGAAGCTTGTGTAGATAGCTTCGAGGACAGGGGTTCAACTCCCCTCGCCTCCACTTCTCCAGCGTCGGCTCTGCCGCAAGGCTCTGTGGCTGCAGCCTTGCCTCGGCTTTTTTTGGCCACCACGAGGGCCGACGGCACCGTCCCCGGCAATTCCTACCTCCGACACGGCGTGGCATGGGCGTTGCTTATAGTAATTATAGTCAGCCTAATTGATATAAGCACCAACGCCATGAAAAAAGCCCTTCTCCTCGCCAGCCTCTTCCTCTCCGTCGCCGCCTCCTCCGCCTTCGCCGACGCACTGCTCTTCACGGTCGACGCCACACCATACGATCGACAGATGACCCGGATTCGTCCCGTTTTGACTGCCGCCACCCGCGCTTCGGGTAACCAAGTCTCATTGGGCGCCGTAAACCAATGGATGGCCGATCTTCGTTCCATTCCCTACGGCTATACCATGCATTGGAAGACCCCCGCCGAAGCCCAATCGGGCGAGCCGGCGGATTGCAAAGCCAAAGCAGTCGCCCTTTACGAGAAAATGAATGCCAGCGGTGCCTCGAATGTCCGATTGGTAATCGGGAAGCGGACTTCCTCCAGCCGCCAAACGCATGCCTGGTTGGCGTGGGAGACTCAAGGTAACACCTATGTTCTGGACCCCACTTTTAACTGGGCCGCCTGCACCTCGGGCCAAGTCGGCAAACGGAACTACCAGCCTCTTTATGCCTACGCAGGGAGCAAGAAATTCCGCGCAGCTTCGACTCTCGTCGCCCAAAACTGATTCAGATTAGCCAGACACATCGAGAGCGGTTCTCTTGGGAGGCCGCTCTCGTTGCATTTTGGGTGGATTTCTCCCGGTCCCATCGGTGATTGCACTTGCGGGCGTGGCTGATCATGTTCTCCTTCCCGCTGTTGGATGAAAGTTGCTCTCCTTTTCCTTACTTGGCTGCTGGCTTCCTGTGCCAGCCTCCCGCCTCAGACAAGAAATTCCCTCGTGGGTGAGTGGAGGTATGCCGACAACGTCCAAAGCTGTCGTTACCATTTTAAAAGCGATGGCCATTTTTCGGGCGAAGTGCGGCTCCGGGGTAAGCTCGCGTCCAAATTCACCGGGACCTGGGACGTTCAAGGCGACCTTTTGTTATATCACTATATCAGCGACGAATTAGGCCGAATCCCGGTTGGCGCGACTGACCGCGACAAGCTTTTGAGCGTCGAAAAAGACTCATTTTTGATCGAGGCAGCGGACGGAAGCCGTCGGCGGTATACGAGAATTCCTTAGGCGAAGGGGCGGGTTTCCCTCGGAGACCCTTGCTAATCCCGGCCCGGACGAAGATAAAGCTTCCCTATAAAGCAGGATTGGTGCTATAAAAACACCAATAGCCATATTTATTCGCAGTTCATAGTCCCCGCGGTTGCCCCGAATATGAAAAATTCCTTATCCCGACTCAGTTGCATTGGATCTCTCGCCCTGCTGCTTTTTACCGCCGGGTGCCAGCAACGCGTGGTGCTCACTCCAGGCGAAAACGACCTTGTCGTCCTCAATGGGTGCGTTATCTCGGCTGTAAATTACCTAGCCGTCGTAAAAACCCAAAACACCCTGGACCGAAACTTCTGGGCGAAAATACTGCTCGTTCGGTTTGAAAACCATCCCGCAGGCCATGCCTATTGCGTTTGGGAAACGGAAGGCAACATCTATGGGTATGATCGCAACTCGGGAGCTTTTCCCATTCCCGTTTACACCCGGGATCCTCGTTCAATCGCCATCGTGCTCGCCCAGGAGTTGTCCAAAATCCTGAATGAACCGTTGGCTGTGAGCCACGCCGACTTCGTGAATTCCAATGAGGCTGAGCTCTATAGCTTCAGTTCACTTGAGCCGGCGGCGCCGACTTCGCCCATCGCCCTTTTTGTGCAGATCCCGCCGCTGACCAAACCCTGACGGGCTTGCTTCTCCGCAAAAAAAAAGCGCGACCGGTTAGGATCGCGCTGCGAAAGCCAAAGGAACGTTACGTGACTTTTATATTTTAGTGAGTGACTTCCTGGCTCGCGCGTTTCTCTAAGCAGTGGCCATGCCAGTTCGCTCCGCGGCTCCATCGAGGGGTTAACGCCAGGCGGCTTGGATTCTATTTCTTGGCCTCGGCGCCCCAGGTTTCTTCGAGGAAGCGTGCTCGACCCGAACCGACATGGTATCGCTTATAGTCCGCAGCATTCTTTAGGTAATATTTCTGGTGATACTCCTCGGCCGGGTAAAAGGGCTGTGCAGGCAAGATTTCCGTCACGATGGGCTTCAAAAATTTCCCTGATTTAGCCAGCGTCTCTTTCGACGCTTCCGCCGCTTTCTTCTCCTCTTCGTTGCCGTAGAAGATCGCGGCCTGATAACTCAAGCCAATATCGTGGAATTGGCCGTCTGCCTGGGCGGGGTTGATCTGCCGCCAAAAAATATCGAGCAGCTGGTCGTAGGAAATTTTTGAGGGATCGTACGTGACCTCGATCACCTCGCGATGCTTCGTTCGATGGCCAGACACCTTTTCATAGTTTGCGTCGTCGGCGCTCCCACCCGAATACCCGACAACGGTTCTTACCACGCCATTGGCTTTATCGTAAGGCGGTTGCATGCACCAAAAACAGCCGCCGGCGAAGATCGCCGTCCTGGTTGGAGCCGGCGTGGGCTCAGCCGCGCGGCAAAAATTCGGGATCGTCGCCGTCGCCAGGGTAAGAATCAGCGGAATGAAATATTTTCTCATCTGGTTTGAGAGTGAGACGCAGTTTACCTATTCCACATGGTCGGCGCTCCAGCCAGCGTAGCACTGCACGCGGAAATCATCCCGGCGAATTATTTCGCCCCGCTGAATCTCGAGGCCATTTACGGCGGCCGCGCTCCACTGGAGGTTGACCTTGGCTGCGGTGACGGATTGTTTCTTGCGGCGGCGGCGGCGGCGACTCCCGCGAAAAACTTTCTTGGAATTGAGCGCATGCCCGGGCGCGTGCGAAGCGCCTGTCGCAAGATCGAGATGGCCGGCCTTAGTAACGCCCGCGTTTTGGAGATCGAGATCTCATACGCGGTTCGGCACCTCCTTCCCGCAGCCTCCGTTGAGGTGTTCCATCTTATGTTTCCCGATCCATGGCCGAAACGCCGTCATTCTCCGCGCCGCATCGTCACGGAAGCTCTTCTCACGGCACTTCATCGTGCGCTTGTTCCCGACGGCATTCTCCGGATCGCAACAGATGAAATCGATTACTTCAGAGAAATCGAACGTCTCGCCTCTTGTACAACTGGATTTGTCGCGATTTCCGATCGGGAAACTCCGGCTACAACGAGCACGTTCGAAAACCGGTTTCGGCGGAACGGTTTGGAAATTCACCGACTCGTGGCGCGGAAAGTTTCGCCTTCGAGAAACGGCGTGGCTTCCCAGTGATCGTCGAAGAACCGCGCGCTCACTGCGCCAGTTTTGTCCTGGCGTAGAAGTTTTATCCCGCGCTGCGTGACCATTTCCGCCCAATTTTCCTTAATGCGCTGATTCTCGTCGGGCTCGCGCGCGGTCGCGATGATTGCTTGAGGCAGGACCGCTTCGAGAAAATCGGAGGTGCCTGAAGCGCCGGAGTGATGCTGCCCTTTGATAAGAAGGTTGCTTCGCAGATCGGCGCGCTGTTCGAGCAACGCGCGTTCTGTAGCCTCGCCGCTATCGGACATGAGAAGAACGCGCGTGTATCCTGGCAGGAGAAGCTGAATGACTAATGCCTGATCGTCGGCAATCTTCCCGCGAAAATCCTGCGGCGGAAAGAGGACGCGCGCGGTCACGCGTTTGGAGAGGGCGAATTCGCTCCCGGCAATAACGAGTTTGCGCGGGATAGAACGTTCCACGGTTTCGCGCATGAGACGCCGACGGATGATCGACCGGTCAGGCAAAGGAGAATCAACCAACTGCCGAGGGCTGAATGCATGCAGCACGGCGGTGCCGCCTCCAATATGAGCGGCGTCCCCATGAGTCAGCACCAACCCGTCGAGGCGGTTAATGCCGCGCGATCGGAGATAGCTGCGTAGAACGCGCTTGAAATCCCGTTCGCCACCCGAATCGATAACCCAGTCGGCTCCTGCGCTCCGCACATGCACGGCGGCACCGTCATTGAGATCCAGCACCGTGATTTCGGTGTGAGCGCCATCGGGCCACCGCGGCCGCTCGATGTACATATGGCTAGCCGGAGCGCGGGCGAACAATTGGACGGCGCCGAGAATGAGCCAGGCAAAGCTCCAGTTCGCATTGTTGAAAATGACGGTGAGTGCGGGAGCGATCGGCGCCAGGAGGAGCGAGACCAGGCCAACGGCCAGAACGAAGAACGCGAGCGGAACCACGACCAGATTCGCCAGCAACGAAATGGGCGTAACCAAATGGAAATAGGGAAGGATGAGAAATGCGGAGCCGATCCACGCAGCCAGGGAAACCGACAGGCCACGCGCGACCCCGTGCCACGCTCGTTCCGAGAGCCGGGGGACATGGCCGAGCAAGCTACGCGGCAGGAATGGGTCCGGTTCCCACCAACGAATTAGAAAAGCGTAGAAGCGATCATTCAAAAAAATGATCGCTAACACGACGGCAAACGAGAGCTGGAATCCTGTTGAGAAAATCTGGTTCGTATCCCAGCAAAGGACGAGAAACGCCGCGGCCGCCACGCTGTTGATCATTAAAACCTTTCGCTCCACAAAAAAGCCGCCGAGCAGGATTGCGCCCATGACCGCGGCACGGACGCTCGACGTATTGAGTCCCGTGATGGCGGCGTAAAAGAACAGCGCGGGAATGATCAGCGCGATCGCCCAGCGTCTCGGAATGCGCGCAGCGACCGCGATAATCCAAAGGAGCTTCGCGACAATGGCAACGTTCAACCCCGAGACTGCGAACAGGTGCAGTGTCCCGGTCTGCTGAAATTGCTCCTCAATTTCGTCTGGTGTCTCGTCGCGCGCGCCGAGCACCATACCGCTGATGAGGCCGGCGATTTCCGGCGAATCTTCCAGGCCGCGCGACAACGCGCCCTGCATCCATTTGCGCGATCGCTGGGAGGCGCGCCAGATCGGGTTGCCGCCGGAATGATTGAGGATGCGGCCATTCTCCGGATAGCGCACCAGGAAACTGTGATAAACATCCAGGCGCGCAAGATACGAACGCATATCGAACTCGCCCGGATTCCGTGGAGGTGTGATTCGTTCCATCACTCCGAAAAGCCGCAGCCGATCACCGAACTCCGTTTTCCCTCGCCACCGGGCCGAGATCGTCGCGTTCGACGCCAATACGTGGCCATCGTGCTCGATCGAGTCGAGACGCAATAGGAAGGAAGAGTATCCTCGAGCCGATATCCGAGGTTCGCTGACGACCGAGCCGACTGCGGTTATGGGTAGTGGTTCGCTACCGAGTTCCCGCCCCAGTCGGAGGCCGGCGGAATCCGTTACTCGCAAGCCGTGAATGGTAAAAAATGCACCGGTGACGAGCAGGTAAACCGCGAAGGAGTTGCGCCAAAGGAGCGCGACCGGCACGCAAAACGCAATCGCCACGGCAACGACGCGGGGAGAGCCGGGCGAAAAATCCGCGAGCAGGATTCCGATGCTCGCCGCAATCGCCAGGCCGATGAACGGCTGGCGTGGCCATGCGCTCAAAAGCTTCACTGGTCCAGGGGGGAAATGGTTGGTTAAACGACTCTCTTCATGGCCGCGAAAGATTTTGATTCACCCTCCCAAGCTTATATGCTTGCTCTCCAGTGCCGATTCCTTTTTCGAAAAAAAGCCGGAGGAACGTCGTTCGCCAGGGCACAGAGAACGGCGCTGAAAATAAGCGCTCCACCCGGGTTCGGCTGAAACCGAGCGCCGACTGGCATAAGCGCAATTTCCTCACCGAAGTCCTCATCCCGTCGCTTTTCACCAAGCGCTCCGGCGACCGCGTCCGGCCATTCTTTCCGAAAATCCGCAAAGGCGAGATCGCCATCACCTGGATCGGGCACGCCTCGTTCCTGATCCAGACGCACGAGTTCAACGTCCTGATCGATCCGATTTGGTCGAAGTGGCTGAAGGTAATCAAGCGCCTCAAGCGACCGGGCTTCGAGATCCATCACTTGCCCTCGATCGATTTCGTTCTCGTGACGCACGCGCATTTCGATCATCTCGATCGGCGCACTCTCGCCAAGGTGGCGGCCGATCAACCCATCGTCGTGCCCATCGGCGTCGGCAATCTGGTGCACGACCTCGGTTTCAATATCGTGCATGAGCTCGATTACTGGCAGACGGTGAAGCTGGGTCCAATCGACGTATCGTTGACTCCTTGCGCGCACTGGGGCGCTCGATTTCTGGCCGATCTCCACCGCGGCTTTGGCGGCTTCGTTCTGAAGATGGATGGTCGTAACATCTTTCACTGCGGCGACAGCGCCTACTTCGATGGATTCAAGGAGATCGGGGAGCGTCATGACATCGAGATCGCGCTGCTGCCGATCGGCGGGTACGATGCGCCCACGGGACGCGAGGTCCACATGAATCCCGAGGAAGCCGTGCAAGCCTTTCTTGAGCTTGGCGCGAAGACTTTGATCCCGATGCACTACGGCAGTTTTCGGCTCGGTTACGAACCGCTCGACGAGCCGCCCGCGCGCTTGGTTGCTTCGGCCAGTGCTCGCGGCATCGACGACAAGGTTTTGGTGCTGACCGAGGGCACGCCGGTGGTTCTGTAACATGCAGAAAACGCGGAACGCCCAGCGCCGAACGTCGAATGCTGGATTCAGATTCTCTGCATTTCTGATCATCGGGCGTTCGACGTTGGACGTTCGGCGTTTTCTTTTTTAGATGCCCGGATCCCGCTTCACGCGTTCGGAAGTCTTGGGCGCGCTCGGAGCCGGTTGCCTCACCGTTGCGTTCTGCCTGATCCTGCTCTGGCGCGATCCACTCCTTTTCTGGAATGACGATTACGCAGTCTCAATTCTGCCCGTGTTTGCTGATGTCGCGCGAAGCTGGTCGGAAGGGCATTGGCCGCTCCTCAGTCCCTACTCCTGGGTCTGCGGGAATCTGGCCGGCGAATTCCAGTACGGCACCTACTCCGCCTTCCTGAATGCAGTAGTCGTCGCGATCTGGAAATTTGCTCTCACCTTTCCGCAACAGGCTGCCGCGCTTTCGACCGCGCACCTGTTCGTTCTCGCCATGGGCGGCTATCTGCTGGGGCGAGGAAGAGACCTGAGCGCGTCTCTTTCCCTGATGGTAGGGCTCGTTGCGGCGCTCAACGGCTGGATCATCTGCTGGGGCGCGACGGATTGGTTCGGCGCCTTGGGCGCATTCGCCTGGCTGCCCTGGGCCTGGTGGGGAATGGAACGCGCGCTCGACCCCAAGCGGAGTCGCTGGCGTTTTCTCTGGCCCGCGCCCTTCACTTACCTGCTCATCACCGGCGGGTTTCCCTACACCGTCCTGATGCTCGGGCTCCTCGCGTCATGGCTTGCGGCGAAATCGCTGGGTGAAACTCGAAAGCTTTCTTCGATCTGGCCGCTGCTCCTGGGAATGTTGCTCGGAATGGGGCTCTCGGCTCCGGCGTGGCTTGCGCTTTTGGATTACGTTCAGGGCTCCGCTCGCGCGGCTCAGGACAGCTCGGAGCATTTCCAATGGCGAGTCCCGGCCGCGGCCTTGCCCGGCTTCATTCTCCCGAGCTGGACAGTAAACTGGGCGGATTTCTCGACACGCCTAAACGCGCATACCGCTACCGAACTGGCGATCGGATTCGTGCCACCGGTTGCGTTGCTGGCGGGCCTGATCGCGTTCGGCCGCTCGCTCGTCAGCCGAATAAAATGGGAACTCGGTTTGCTTCTCGTGATCCTGCTCCTTTCGATGCTGCCCAGCGCCGGCGTTTTCCGATGGAGTTTTCGCTGGCTGCCTTTTCTGCATGTCGTAATGGCGCCTTTGCGCCGCCGAAGCATTGCGTTTCTTCGCCAACAATCCGGTCGCGCGCATGGCCCGACCGGGGCCGATCGGTTTCATTCTGCTTTTGATCGTGATCGCCGTCGGTTGGATGATTGGAGCAAACCCGGATCAGGCGTTCTCCTTTGTCTGGATCACGCTGGGGATCGCTGCTGCCTGGGCGTTGTTGGAATTTTCGGCGCCCGCGACCATCCGAGGGTGGGCGCCGGCGTTGGTCACAATCGGGTCGTTCCTGGCCACCTACCTTTGTCTTCCGCCCAACTGCGGGGTGCCGAAATACAATTTGTCGCAGGAATTGACCCAACCGGCTCCGCTTGATCCGCAACGTCTCTACCTCAGCGTTTACCCGCCGCCCGAGGATGCTTATCGGCTCGAGAAAAGAGCGGAACCTTTCGGCCCAACGTTGCGCATTGGCAGCACCTCCCTGTGGGGCGGGGTCCAATTGATTAACGGTTACAGCCCCATTCGACCAGCCGGGGTGGCCCGCGAGTTCGCCTTTGCCATTCACGGCGAAATTCCGGACTGGATGGGAGAGTTTCTTCTCGATTACGAAGCGGGAGCGGGTGGGAGATTGGCGCAACTCGGTGTGGATGGAATCATTGTCGCTAAAGAAATGGCGCTCCAGCCGCATCCGGCCGGAGAATGGGAATTGGCGGTCGCGACGGACGAAGGACAAGCCTTTCACCGGCGTGGCGCGCCACTCCCGCGGGTTCGCTCGATCGCCTCGATCGATTCGAAGCCTGGCGAGCAGTTTGCCCTCGCGGAGATTTCGCGAATCATCAACGGTCGCAACCGCCTTCAGGCTGACGTGACGGTTCCGCCGGGAGATCGGCCAGCCCTCCTGACCATCTCACGGCCATTCTTTCGGGGTTACCAGGCGAAACTCGGTGAGCGATCGCTGAAGGTGGATTCCTACCGGGCGTTGTTCCCGATCATCGAGATACCGGCCGGAACCAGTGGCCGGTTAACGTTTGTTTATCGGCCGCGATGGCTGATCTGGGGCGGCATCGGCGCAGGCCTTAGCTTGCTCGTGCTGCTCGCTGGAACCATTGGGGCGATTGCCTCTGCCCGGCACCGGCGTGACGTGCACTCTCAATAAACGTCGCGCTTGTAACGTTTGTCGCTCTTCAGCTTTTCGACGTACTCGTTCGCGGCGTCCACGTCCTTACCACCATGCTCCTGCACAATTTTGCGCAGCGCGGCGTCGACATCTTTGGCCATGCGGCGCGCGTCACCGCAGACGAAGAAATGCGCGCCTTCCCCATCGAGCCATTTCCAGATCTCGGCGGCGCTCTCCATCATCTTGTCCTGGACGTAAACCTTGTGCGCCTGGTCGCGCGAAAAGGCGCAATCGATTTTCGTGAGCACGCCTTCGCTTTGCAATTGATCGAACTCCTCTTTGTAAAAATAATTGCAGCTCGCTTTCTGCGATCCGAAAAAGAGCCAGTTTTTTCCTTTCGCGCCGACGGCCTTTCGTTCCTGCAAGTAGGCGCGAAAAGGCGCCACGCCCGTGCCCGGACCGACCATGATGATCGGCGTGTTGCTATCTTCAGGCAGGCGAAATTTCGAAGCGTTTGGAAAAACGGGGATCGACACATTCTCCGCGCGTTCCGCCAGAAAAGTGGAGCAAACGCCTTTGCGCTGCCGTCCGTGACTGGTGTACTTCACGACGTCGATGGTGAAATGCACCTGATCGGGATGCGCCTTCAGGCTCGAGGAAATGGAGTAGAGGCGCGGCTGCAATTTCGCCAGCACATCGACAAATTCCTGCGGTGAAATCTTGATCGACGGATGCTCGGTCAGGAAGTCGATCACTTCCATTCCCCAGAGGTAGCGGTCGAGGTCCTCTTTGCGCTCGGGATCGAGCAACTCCGTCAGCAACGGCGCGGCATTGGCCCGCTCGGTGATCATCTTCAAAAACTTCGGCGTCGTCTGCGTGATGCGGCAATCACGCAGGAGCGCCTCGCGCAGGGTCGTCTCGCCTTTCGGGCTCTTGACCGGTTCGTCGCCCTTCGCGCCGATCGCCTTGAGAATTTGGTCGACCAAAGCGGGATCGTTCGTGGCCCAAACCGTCATCGAATCACCGACCTCGTAATTCAAGCCCCACCCGCTCAGGTCGATCTCGAAATGGCGAGTGTCCTTCTCGGAGCCTTCGCCGCAGAGACTGCGGTTAACCGTCAGCTTTCCGGGAAAAGGATTCGCGCGGGTGTAAGGAGAAGCGGGTTTCGACGCCGCGGCGGGTGCAGTTTCAGTTGCCATATTTGTCTTCCTGTAGCGGCGGTCTATGACCGCCGAAAAATTCGGATGAGCGCTTTCATTGACGCGATTCGGCGGTCATAGACCGCCGCTACAGAAGACGCTACGGGCCGTCGTTGCCGATGGCGAGCGTCGGGCAAACGTCCAGGGCGCGCTGGGCGGCGGCCGTCTCTTCGTCGTTTTCCGGTTGCTTGTAAAAATAGACGTAGGTCTCGTCGTCGTTGTATTTCAAAAGATTCGGAGCCTCCTCCAGACAGACACGGCAGGGCGTGCAGGTGTTATCCACGTACCAGGCCCCCTCGACGTTTTCGGGAAGTTTGTTTGCTTTATCAGCCATGAAAAATTTCTAACCGAAAATGGTCAAGGAGAGCAATGTCTTTCTGGTGGATCGTGCGCTCCGTCGCGCGATGCTTGGTAGTCGCGGCTTCGCCGCCCTGTTTGCCATCGAGCGGCGGAGCGCTCGATCCACCTGTTCTTGTCACCGCGGCGGCGGAGTCGGTTCGATCAGCTGAGGCGGCTCAATCTCCGGAGGAAAATCCAACGGCGGGGTGGGGCTGACGGTGGCAGCGTGGTTCCGGTCCTGGCAGCGGCGACAAAAACACACCGCCTTTTGTCATGAGCTTTCCATTCCGCTCCAACACATCCTCGACCCGATACAAACTCCCCCAGCGCCGCCCATCCTTCGAGTCGCCCGATTCACGGAGATAGAATCTCTCCATCTCATCGAGATGGAACGGCCGCGCGCCGCGCCGCCCGAAGACCACCGTCTGGCCCCCGGTCTCGTCCACCACCCGGTCCCGATCGAGCCCGCGCGAAACCGCGATGGCGTGGCCATGGGTCGGATACGTCGCGATCAATTTCGGGTTCGGCCGCGGGCTGAATCCCTCGTCGCCCGGCACGCTGTCGGGCGAAATAAGCTGCACGACGCGCAGCCCGTTGTGGCCATCGGCGACGAGCGCAAACTGCGACGCGTTCACGCTCCCGATCTGCACCGCGCGCGTGTCGTTGAGCAAACCGCCGGCGTTGAACATCTGGTCGAGATGGGGTCGCTCCGGATTCTCGACGTCGATAATCGCCAGGCCTTCCGCGCCGTTCGCTACGTAGGCATAGGTGCGCGCGACATAGAGACGGTGGGCGTTTCGCAGCGGCACCGTCGCGCCCGAAACCGGCGTCGGCCGATACGGATCGGTGATGTCGAGAACTTTGAGTCCGTCATCATCCGTCACAAAGGCGTAGCGGAACTGGATGGAGACGCACTTCGGATTGCGCAGGAAATTTCCGGTGTATTGACCGCCCAATTTTGGATTCATCGGGTCGGTGCAATCGATCACGAACAAGCCTCGCGGCGTTGTCATGTAAAGCCGATGCCCGGTTGCGGTGACGAAGCTCGCGCCGGTCAGGGCGCCGTCCGGATTAAAGGTAACGTCGCGCTTCAGGAAATTGTTGTTCGGGTTGCCGTCGACCAGCGTTGCGACATTCGCGCCGACCAATCCTTCCTCGCGATCGGAGACGTAGGCGAACGCGTAAAACATATCGATGGGCTGCTCTTCGTTTTCAGGAAGACGGACGCGCGCAGGGTCGAGCGCGAGCGTGCTGGGCAGCGCGACCGACGTCGCATACTTCGTTTTAAAGCGCGTCCGCTGGCCGAGCGGAGAGACCGGCGCGCTCACGATCCGCTCGGAAAACCCTTTCTGGTCGACGTTCGCCACGTCGAACACCTCGAAGCCGCCCGGCCCGTTCGCGGTGTAAAGATACTCGCCTCGCAGCACCAGATCCTGAACGTCGTTGGCGCTGTGCTCATACGCTTCCTTCAGAATCGAGCCGCCTTCGACATGTTTCCGGTGGTTGTCCGGATAAGCGAGTTTGTGCAGGTGGCTGCCGATCGCCGCCTGCGGTTCGTCCGCCTCCGTCCAAGCCACCGCGTGAAATCCTTCATGTCCTTCACCGACGTAAGCGTAGCGCCCGAAGAAATTCACCGTCCCGGTGCCAAACCCGAGCAACTGCGTCATCCAGGCATTGTTGTCGTTGCTCTTCGAGAGATGGCAGTCCGTGCAATTCTTCGTCGTGCCGACACTGCTCGTCGTGTGCGCGAAATGCGGGTTGAACGCCTGGCCGCTGTAACCTTCCGCGGAAAATGTCTGCGCCTGGGAGTAAACCCATTCGCGATTCTGGTTCTGCGAGCTGACCACGACCGCGCTCGAAGAACGGATCACGGCCATCCGGTTCTTCTTCACCGTCCCGTCGATGCCGAGCATGAAAACGTCGTCGCGCACCACCTGCGGATTGTAGGTGGTGAAGTTCCGGTCCATCGCGCCCTCGAATTTGTTTTGCGGCACGCGCTGGTTTGCCTTCATCGGCAAATGGCAGCCGAAACAACTCGTCGCCCATGACGTGTGGCAGATCTGGCAATCCATCCGCCGTATTGTCGTGGGCCAGCCGGACGCGGCGCTCGGCCGGATCGTCTGAAACGATCCCGCCCCAGGTTTTGCCGTCACGTTGCAGCGTTTTCGCGTAGGCCGATTTCGGATTGTAGTGGGCGGAGAGGGGATCAATCGTGTCGATCGTTTGCGGTACTTCCCAGCGAATGTCCGGCGCCATGACCGATTGCTGGAAAAGCTTGTTGCCCTCCCAGATGAAACGCGGACCCCACGGCGTGTTGCTGGTGTTCAGCAAATCGTAGGCGCCGGCATTGCCGCTCGTCATCAGCGTCGGCCGCTGATTCACCGTGCCGTGGCAATCAATGCAATTGATCGTCGTGGCGTTGCGCGGTTCGCCGTAAAGCATCCCGTTTCCGTGCACGTCCTTTTCGAAGTGGCAGTCGGTGCATTGCATCCCTTTCGCGAGATGGACATCCTTCAGGTGGACCGCTTTCGCGAACTTCTGCGGATCGTCGTGCGAGATTTTGTTGTCGCGCAGATCGAGCAGGTTGCCTTTGCGATCGTGCTTGAAGATCGCGCGGAAAACCCAGCCGTGGCCGTGGTAATCGGCGAACTGCGTGTTCTTGAGCTTTGGATTGAGCTCCGAAACCTTGTCGAGAAATTCCTTGTCGCCCCAGAGTCCTTTCGCGGCTGCCGCCTCCGGATTGCTTTGCGTCTCGATCACCAGCTCGTCGTCGGTCGGGTTGCGTTGCTGCTTCGGATACATGTGCTCGCCGTCCGTCTCCTGGTCCCACCAGGTGTAACCGAGATACGGGTTCACAAAGAGATTGCCCTGGTGCATATGGCAGTTCATGCACTGGCTCGACGGAATGGAGCGTGTGAACTGATGCACGACCGGATGGCCCCGCTCCTTTTTCGGGATCGTTTTGTCCGCGGTGAAGCTGAGACCCTGATGGCCATACTTGCTCCACCAGCCGGAGTTCGTGGGCGAACGGTCGTTCGCGTAAACGACGTGGCAGGCCGAACAACCGCTCGAGCGGTAATCGCCCGCGTGATCGTTCGAGCCGAGGAAGCCGAGGAGCGGATCGTGCAGTCGCGTCTTTTGCAGGCCGAGGAAAACGGGATCGATGCGATTAAGCGTGCCGAGACCGCGCTCGGATAAACGGCGAATCGGTTTGCCGGGCGGTTCGTCCAGGGTCGGAACGCCCAGCTGTAACTGTTTTTCCCCACCTTTCTCGAAGATGCGCAGGATGTTTCCAGGATTGCCCAGGTTGAAGCGTGGCAGCGGATCGAGGAACGGCAGGATGCCGCGGACTTTGGTGTCTTCGGGCGTGACCGGCGTGTAGTTGATCAGCCGGAGCGGCGCGCCGTCCGCGCCATAGGCCTGGCCGAACCGGTAATTCTTCAGATTGAATCCGCCATTATTGTAGAGCGCCGCGCCCCAGAGCATCGCGCCGTGATTCATCATGCTGTGATCGACGTTCCGAATGATCTCATCGTGGCAAAGGCCGCAGGCTTGTTTCGCCACGCGCAGATCGCCGGGATTGATGAAGCGAATAAACTCCGGCGATTCGTGATTGAGCCAGGCGCTCGAGTTCGGCGGATTCGCCGACGTTTTCCAAAACTCTTTGTTTTTCGGAAGGATGTGCGCCTGCTCTTTCGTCAGCCCGCGCGCCGGATTTCCGCCGTGGCAATCGGTGCAGCCCAGCACCACATGCGACGCCTGATGCATCGGCTCGATCGCCCGCGTGGCACTGATTGCAGCCCACGCTTTTCGCGTCGGCCGCCGCCTGGGATTGATCGATCCAGTTTTGCTTCGGGCGGGCCGCCGGTTTGGTGAGGGAGAAATTCGGTGGGAGAGCGGTGGGTGGGCCGTAGCCGGTGGTGGGGGATCGGGATTTTGGGCGGGGAGGGAAGGCGCGACGATGAAGAGGACCACGAGAGCGGTAAGGAAAAGAAACGTCCAACGTCCAACGTCCAACGTCCAACGTCCAACTTGGGAGAGCGTGCGGGTGCGTTCATCCCTTGTTCTTCTTCGCGGTGCGAACGCTGGCCGCGAAGATTTTGATCAACGATTCGGTTTCAGCGATGGAGCGGATCGACTTTCGCTGGGGTGAGCAGGGGGACGCGATGCACCAGACGCAGCCAGCGGCGCGCTTCGCGAATCTCTTTCAAGCAAACTCCGAGCTTGTGAATGAAATCTTTCCGCGATTCGGCGCCTTGCAGCTCGCCATGATTCGCCAAGGGCGAAGTGCCGCATCGCAAGAACTGATCTCGCCACGTGTCGTCCCGCCCGCGTTACCGGCAACGCATCGACTAAGCGAATGATCCGAACTGCGTAATCAAGCAATCGCTCTTCCAGATCAAACCGCTTTTCGCTCCCAGCCGTCGCACGTCCCTCTCCTCGTTGGACGTTGGACGTTGGACGTTGGACGTTGGACGTTCTGCCTTTCAATCCTTCGCCATAGTCCAGGCCCGGCTCTTCCTTAACGCGCCCGTTTCTCCTTTTCATCAGTACGTCAGCGTCACCGTAAAAATCCCGCTAAAAAGAAAATCATCCACCTTGCCCGCTTCCGGGCCGGGATAACCAAACACCGGGTTCGTATTCGCCCGATAAATGTCTTTGTATCCCTGGCCCGGCACCAGGAATCCCGCGCCGGCGGTGATGATGATGTTGTTCGTCAGCAGCGGACGGAACTGAACGCCGAGACTGCAATCGAGCCCGATCTCGTTGCTCGCCCGGTGGGTCATCAGGACCTGCCGGATCGGCTCCGTCTCGGCCATCCAGATGTAGTTCACGTTCATGAACGCCTTCAGCTTCGGCGTGATCTCCGCGTCGTTGCCATAGCCGAGAATGATCGTCCCCGGGTTCACGAAATTCGATTGGCCTTCGCTTTTGCTCGTGCGCAGATCGATCACCAGGCTGTCGCGCTGCTTAAAATTAACCGACGTGCCGCCGAGATTGAAACCCTGGTGCACGTAAAAGCTGAACGGACCGCCGAAGAAAAACGGCTTGTCGAAAATCGTGTCGAACCCGGTCGCGTCCGAGTCCCGCGGATCGCCGTCGCCGCTGGCGTAAAAGCCCGAGAGCTTGAAGCGCAGCCAATCCTTGTCGATCGAAAGCTCCAGCGCCGCCATCCGCGCGTTGATGGAGACGCGCTGCTGCGCGATCCCGTTAAAGCCATCCTGGCCGAACGCGTGGTAAAGCGCGTGCGAGATATTCAGCCGCCCGATGTGCCCGTCGCCCGTCCATCCGAGATAATACGCCTGCACATAATGATCCCGCACCGCGCCGATCGGCGCCGGGCGCGTGATGGAATCGTTCTGGTCGAAATGCCGGCTGCCTTCATCGAAATTGGCGTGGAAGCTCAGTTGCGCAGTGTAGCCTTTGGTCAGGAAATCCTGGCGATAGACATTCGCGATGAAGACCCGCTGGTCGCGCGCATCGAATTTGTTCAGGTCGGAATAGGTGTCCTTCTCCCGCATATCGAAGGCGATGGCGTTGTATTGCCAGAAGTTGTTGTTGTAGTTGCCGAAGATGCGGATGCCGAGGTTCGAGTCGTTAAAGATGAAGCCGCGGAAGTCGCTCACGAACGGCTGAATGCCGAAGCGCGAGGAGAGGAAATCGTAGTTGTTGGTCAGGTCGCGGATATGAAGTTCGTAAAATGCTTCCTGGAGCGCATACCAATATTTTGTCCTCGTCGTGTAGCGCGTGCCTTCGAGATCGCTGGCGATCGGCGTCAAACCCGGGCCGAGACCCGAGGTGGGGTCGCCTGGCGTGGGGAAGGCGGGCGTCGGAATCGGGCCGGTGAACCCAGGCCCGCGCGGATCGGGATCGAGCGCGTTGTTTTCCTTTACCCGAATGTAATTTTGATTCGCGACGAAGAGAAGCCGCACGGCCCAGACGACCGGTTTGAACGCGGTCTCGCCTTTAAACAAATCGACGCCGATCGAGAAATCGTTCGAGAAGAAGAGCTGTTCGCTTCGGCCGAAAAATTCTGAGCTGTTCGGGCGCGCCGTGCTCACCCCGCTCGGGATCGGAAGCCGGCGGCTCTCAAAGAGAAAAAAATCGTTCAGTGTCAGGTTCAGAAAAATGTCCTGACCGATGATCGGTGCGTCGCCCTTGAGGGTGCTCTGCAAATAGGGATGCCAGTATTTCAACGCGCCACGCTGGTAAGGCGTTTCGTGAGTGGGATCGGCATAACGTTGCCAGCGGCCGAACCCGATGAACCAGCGATTCGGCACCGGTTCCGAGCCGGGCGGAACTCCAATGCCCGCTTCCGAGTCGGGATACTCCCGGTAATGAAGCTGATGCCGCTCCGGATCGGATTCGCGCACGCCACGGCGTGGCAGCCTGAGCGACCGCGGCACCGGTTCGTCACCGTATTCGTCCGGCTGCGGGAGGATGGGCGGGAACAAGTCGGGCGGCGGCTCCGGTTCGACGAGAAGATTCCCGCCGCCTGGATCGGGATTGAACTGGGAGGGCGGCAACGGGGGCTCTTCGAACTCCAGTTGCTCCTGGCCGAAAAGATAACGCCGGCCTGCCTGGAGCCGCGACTTTACTCGGTAACCGTTGATTTCGACTTTCGCTTCCTTTCGTTCACGGACGATCTCGACCGTCGCATGTTTATTGTCCCCAAGGTCAATCTCCAACCGCCCCGTCTTGCCGCGCGCGGGCCTGCGCTCAGCCGAGAAATCCTTGTTGTCGCCGAGGTCGATTTCGACGCGCCCGGTTTTCTTCCGCGGCTGCGCTCGCTCAACCCGCGCCGGTTTGCTCCCGGCCCCGTTTACCTCGACCTTCGCCCCCTCGCTGCTGGCCGGACTATCATCGCCTGAGACCGGCAAATTTCCGCTCGCCAAGAGCAAAAGGGCGACCCCAAAAACCAGCCTATCTGGTTCGCACTCTGGCCGTTGGGCGAGACGAAGGCATAGGGAGGCGAAGGATGACGGAAACCGCTTCGCCTTGGCAAGCTTAAGGGGTCGGCGGAAAAAGGGGGATTTCCCCGGGCTTTGTCTCTCTTCCTCTTGCTCGTGCTCTCGGGTTTCCCTCCGACGCCAGAGCAAGAGAGTAAGAGTAAGAGCAAGAGCAAGAGGCTGCGCGGGGATTTTCATAGCCGAACCCCCGCAATTCTAGTATGAACCGAACCCCCGTGAGATTGCGCGTTTCATTGTCTTTGATCGCTTTTCTGCTGCTTTGGCCAGCAATCGCCGAGGCGCAACTGACGGCTGTGGACGTCCAGACTGTCATCAACCAGGCTGTCTCCCGCGCGGTCGTGATTTCGCCCAACGCCGTCATCGCCGTGACCGATCGCGAAGGCAACGTGCTCGCCATCTGGAGCGTGAACGGCGCGCCGCCCACGGCGCTGGAAATCTCGAGCTGCGTCTCGAAAGCCGGGTCCGCCTCGTATCTCAGCAGCAACCAAAACGCCTTCACCACGCGGACGGCCGGGTTCATTATTCAGCAACATTTCCCGCCCGGCGTCAGGAACGTGCCGCCCGGTCCGCTGGTCGGCGTCGGCCTTTCGAATCTGTTCTCCTCCGACATCAACAAATTCCGCGCGCCCGGCAGCGTCATCAGCTTCAGCTCATCGCCGGGTCTGACCATTGTCCCGGTCTTCGGGACTTCGCTGGACGGTTCGCCGGGTGGGGTTCCGCTTTACAAAGATGGCCGGCTCGTCGGCGGCATCGGCGTGACCGGCGACGGCGTTCCCGGCCCGCTTGTCTTTCGTTCGCAAAACCCGTTCACCTTCATTGGCGATTACGACAAGGATGAAGACATCGCGCTCGCGGGGCAAAAAGGTTTCCGGCCGTCGCCCTCGATCGAGGCCAACAATGTTTACATCAACGGCATCGCGCTCCCGTATGTTTTGTCGCCCACGCCTGATATTGTCAGCGGCACTTTCATGCAGGGCGCGCCGGCTCCCGGCTTTCCGGTCATGGGTGCACCGCCGCCGTTTCCCTATCCGCTCGCTACGTTTGGCGGAGTGCAGGGCGAAATTCGCCAGCCGATCACGAGCGATCCGCTGCCGGGAACGATTAACGGCCAGCCGCGCCTCACGGCCGCGGAAGTGGCACGCATTATTGATTTCGCGGCGGATCGGGCGCGGACCACCCGCGCCGGCATTCGGTTGCCCATCGGGGTGCCTATGCAGGTTTTCATCACGGTCGTGAATTTCCCGAACGACCCCACGATCGGCCCCACCGTGCTTGGGACTTTCCGAACGGGTGAAGCGACGTTCTTCAGCTGGGATGTCGCGGTGCAGAAAGCCCGTACCGCAGTCGGCTTCTCGAACAACTTTCTCGCGATGTCCACGCGCACCGTCGGGTTTCTCGCGCAAACGAAGTATCCGCCCGGACTCGATGTCCAGGACCCGGGGCCTTATTTTGGATTGCAGGAACAGTTCTCGGGGTTCAATCGCGCCGCGCTTCCGGATTTCGTTCTCGATGCCTCGGGTTTGGATGCGCGGTTTCCGAACGGAATCACGATTTTCCCGGGCGGTTTCCCGTTGTATCGCAATGGCCAGTTGATCGGCGCCATCGGGATCAGCGGCGACGGCGTCGACCAGGACGACATTGTTGGCGCGTCGGGAACGCATGACTTTCTCGCGGCGTTCGCGATTCGCGCGGACCAGTTCGCCTATCTCGGGGCGCGCCTTCCCTACGCGAAATTCCCGCGCGATCCGGATGGCACGGATGGCAGCGTGGAGGAACCGCCGTTTTCCGTCGCGGCCGAGAAGCTGGCGAATATTTCCACGCGCGTAGCCGCCGGAACCGGCGACAACCGCCTTATCGGCGGCTTCATCATCTCGGGCTCTGCGCCAAAGAAAGTAATCGTTCGCGCGATTGGGCCATCACTTGGGCAATTTGGGGTCAGCTCCGCTTTGGCGGATCCAACCCTGGAATTGCGGAACGCGGCTGGCGGCATCCTTGCCTCAAACGATAATTGGGCTGACTCGCAGGCGTCCGAGATTAACGCGACCACCATCGCACCCACCCACGACTTGGAATCCGCCATCATCCGGACGCTGACGCCTGGCGCTTACACAGCGCTGGTCGATGGGAAAAACGGCGAGACCGGCACCGCTTTGGTTGAAGTTTACGATCTCAGTCCGACCTCGAATTCGACTTTGGGCAATATCAGCACGCGGGGCGCCGTCGGTCCGCAGAGCGACGTCATGATCGGCGGCTTCATCATTAGCGGCATGACCGGGAACACCCGCGTCCTCGTCCGGACCGTTGCGCCCTCGCTCGTGTCCGCCGGCATTAACGACGCCATGCCCGATCCGACTCTCGAGCTGCGCGACGGTAATGGCTTCCTCATCGCCGCGAACGACAATTGGCGCGAAGGCCCCGAAGTCGAAATCCAGGAATCGAAACTCGCTCCCGCAAACGATCTCGAATCCGCCATCATCACCACCCTCCCCTCCGGCCCGTACACCGCCGTCATCCACGAGCGCAACGGCGCCAGCGGCATCGGTCTCTTCGAGGTTTACAATCTCCAGGATCCCTAAGGACTGGTCCGCCGCGCTGTAGCCACGCTCCCGCGATGGCGGGATCGCCGTGCCGCCACGTTGTTCTCACCTTAGGTCCCGACATAGCGGGCCGGCTACAGCGCGATCTCGTCTCCGCCCTTTTCCTCAAGCTTGCTTCCTCCGCGCGCGTCGCCGCATGATTCCCGCATGCATGCCTCTAATACTTCACTACTACTCGCCCTCATCGCCACTTTCACCGCCGGCCTGCACACCGGGACTGCCCAGTCTCCCACTCCCAAGACAGCCACCACCACCGCCGCCGACGCCCGGCGGCACATTATGCTTCCCACGCGCAAGGACACCTTGCCTTTCAGCGACGGCGTCCTCGTCGGCGACACTCTCTATCTGGCGGGAAAGCTTGGCGTCGACCCTGAGACCGGCAAGGCGCCCGAAGATGTTGAGAAAGAGATCCGCCTTCTGCTCGACGGCGTGAAGACGACTCTCGCCGCCGCCAACATGACCATGGACGACCTGGTCTCCGTTCAGATCTTTTGCCCTGATCTCTCCCTCTACGAAAAGTTCAACGAGATCTACCGCACCTACTTCACCAAGAATTTCCCAGCCCGTGCCTTTATCGGCTCCGGCCCGCTCCTCCGTAACGGCCGTTTCGAAGCGCAGGGAATCGCGGTCCGGCGCTAATTCGATTCCCGCTCTAACGCGCTGTGACCGCCTCGCTCTGCCTGCCGCGCCGCAGTTTACGAAGGCGGGTTGAGGCGTTGAACGCGTGATTATCCTGCAGCGTGTCCGGGAACGCGGGCGACAGAGCGTCGCAGCTACAGCGCCGAAGATGGCTCAATCCTTGCCACCTCTTCCAGCAACATTCGAGACCCACGAAACTTCCCGGCGAACCGATCGGTATGGTCCTTCTGGAGCGCCGGCGCGAAACTGTCGCGATAGCGATGATACTCTTCTACCGATCGGCAATGGTATTGCATGACATAAACCGGCTCGTCGCCCTCCGAGCCGAGCACCTTATGGATGCGGCATTCAGTGAAGGAGCCTGTCCGGAGCACGTCCGGAATGTGGGTCTCCTTCATCCAATCAATCCATTCCGTTTCGATCTCGGGCTGAATGATTATCGTAACGCTGTATAGGATCATGGCGCCACTCTACCAGAAGTTCGACGCCGCGTGCCCGAACACAACCGCGCTGGTTGCGGCGCGAACCAACGCTTCTAGAATCTCGTGCGCGTGTGTGAACGCAGACGCGTTCAGACATGGCTGACGAACAACCGCACGCGCCCCAGCCGCCTTATGAGGCGCCGCGTTCGGACCGGCCGACAACCGCGGAAGGGACGCTCCTGCGTCCGCCGGGGAAACATGATCCGTACGCGGCGTTTCGTTTTCGGGCGTTTGGGTATTACACGGCGGGGAATCTGATTTCGGTCATCGGCCGCCTGATGTTCATCGTGGCGGTGGAATGGGAAATCTACGAGCGCACCCATTCGGCGACGGCGCTGGGACTGGTGGGATTGGTGATCGCGCTGCCGGTGGTGCTCCTCTCGTTGCCGGCGGGCCACATTGCGGACCGCTTTCCGCGCAAACGCATCGTGCTCGTGACGCAGGCGCTCAGCGCGATCTGTTCGCTCGCCCTCGCTTTCGTTTCCTGGCAACACCTCTCGATTCCGAACTGGCCGGTGCTGCACGCCGGCAATCGTTTCCTTTACTCGATCGCCTCCGTCTTCGAGCGCCACACCTGGTTTCATTTCGACGATCTCTCGATTCCGCTGATTTATTTGATTCTGCTCATCGCGGCCGTTGGCCGCACGTTCGGCTGGGCGGCGCGCAGCTCTTACTTTCCGCAGCTCGTCCCGCGCGACGCGTTCCCGAATGCGGTGACCTGGAACAGCAGCGCCTTTCAAATCGGGTCCGTGGTGGGGCCGGCGATCGGCGGCCTGCTCATCGTGAGTGCCGGATTTCCGTTTATCTACGTGCTCGACGCCGCTTGCGCTCTCGCCTTCTTTTTCCTCGTCCTGCCGATCCGGAGCAGCGATCGCGGCAGCAGCAGCGAGCGCAATGCCTGGCGCAGCCTGATGGAAGGAATCCGCTTCATGCGGAGCAAGAAGGTGGTCCTGGCCACGATCACGCTCGATATGTTTGCCGTCTTTCTCGGCGGCGCGACGGCGCTGCTGCCGATCTTTGCCGACCAAATCCTGAACTGCGGTCCGATCGGGCTCGGCTGGATGCGCGCGGCGCCGGGCATTGGCGCCTTTATCATGGCCCTGGTGATCGCTTATCTCCCACCGATGAAACACGCAGGCAAGACGCTGCTCTGGTGCGTGACCGGTTTCGGCGTGGCGACGATCATCTTTGGTTTGTCGCGCTCGCTCTGGCTCTCGCTTCTCGTGCTTTTTCTGACCGGCGTGTTCGACAGCGTCAGCGTGGTCATTCGGCATTCCTTGCTCCAACTGGTCACGCCCGATTCCATGCGCGGCCGAATTTCCGCCGTGAACAATATTTTCATAGGAACCTCGAACGAGCTTGGCGCTTTGGAGTCGGGTTTGACCGCAGCGCTCCTGGGTCCGGTCATCTCGGTCGTTTCCGGCGGCGTGGGCACGATCCTGGTCGTCCTCGGCGTGATGTGGAAATGGCCGGAGACGCGCAAGATCGGCGCACTCGACAAGGATTTGCGCTGACGGCAAACCACGAATGAACGCGGATGACCACGAATTACTGACTTGGAAGAAACATTCGCGTAGATTCGCGTTCATTCGCGGTTTTAAATGAAAATAGCTTCTGCCCAAATCGCCTGCGCTCTTGGCGACATCGACGCAAATGTGCGCAAGATGGGCGACTTCGCTTCGCGCGCGAAAGAAGCTGGCGCCGATCTCGTCGTATTTCCGGAGATGGCGGACACGGGCTACGCGATGCCGGTTATCCAGGAAAAAGCGACGGCGTGGACCGAGGGGGCAGTGCCGCAGCTTCAGGAAGTCGCCCGGAGGCTGGCGATTGGGATCATCAGCGGTGTGTCGGAGCGGGAAGGCGAGTCCATCTACAATTCGCAAGTCTCGGTCAACGCGAGCGGCGAGATCGTGGCGAAATATAGAAAGACCCATTTGTTCAGCCCGCCGCCGATCGAGGAGCACAAATGCTTTTCGTCGGGGAACGAACTGGTGAGTTTTGCCGCTGGGTCGCTGCGCCTTGGCCTTACCATCTGCTACGACCTTCGTTTTCCCGAGGTCTATCGCACACTGGCCTGCGACGAGGCTGCGAATGTTTTCATCATCTCGTCAGCCTGGCCGTTTCCGCGGCTGGAACATCAGCGGGTGTTGGCGACGGCGCGGGCGATCGAGAACCAGAGCTACGTCGTTTTGTCGAACAGGGTGGGGAAGGATGACGGCGCCGCCTTCTGCGGCAGCTCCGCGATTATCGATCCTTATGGAGTTGTGGTCGCTGCAGGGTCGGCCGACCGCGAGGAGCTAATCGTGGGGGAGGTGTCGGAAGACTTGATCAGGTCGGTCCGGGAGCGCATGGGCGTCTTCGAACATCGTCGGCTGGATCTGTACGGTTGACCGGCCGTTTCTCTTTCCTCCTCTTGATCCTGATCATGATCTTAATCCTGTGTTAGACGCTGCCTCCGAAAGATCATGAGCACGATCATGATCATGATCAGGAGCGAAGGCGCTTTGGCGCCTTCTAATACGCGGCGCGGAAACCGAAGCGCAGGTACGGCGCGCCGCCATCCTGGTGATAGCGCACCTGCGTCCGATGGAAGTCGAAATTCCGGAACAGAATATACCCGCCTTCCATGGTGAACTTGATCGCGGTCGACAATTTCCAATCGAGACCGCCGCCCACCCGAAGTTCCTCGTAGGTGATCGAGGCATGGTTGAGCGACGGGTCGCCGCGCAACGTGCCGAAGTTTTTTTCCACACGATGGTTGGCAATCCGAACGTCCGCGCCGGCGAAAAGGAGGAGGTTGCTGTTCGGCTCATATTCGAGGCGCGGCGTCGGCGCGACCGCGTTGAGCGTCCATTCCGGCGCGAATTTCCAGCGAATGCCGCCCCCGGGCAGGACCACGGTTTGTCGCCACGCATCGACGCTGACGCCGAAGACGATCTGGAATCCGGAGTTAAAGATGTAGGTGCCGCCGATGATGAACGGGACATTGAAGGTGTCCCGGCCGAAATCGTCCCAGTCGACGCCGTAGAAACCCGGTTGCGTTTCTATCCGGAAGAGGAACGAGTCGGAGAACTTCGTATCGAGGCCGATGATCAGGTTGGTCGAGTGCAGGTGGTCGGGGATCGGCGCGGTGCTGCCGAAGCTGAACCAATAACCCTCCGTCTGCACGCCCAGGCGCAGGATTCCGATCTTCGTCATGGGCGTGAGAAGGAAACGGGTCCGTGCCTGGACTTCGTCGAAGTCCGTGATCCTCATGTCGCCCCGCTCACCTCGCTCGATGTCGCCATCGCCGACGTAGGTTCCTTCGGCTTCAAATTCGAACGAGAACGGCGATTCTTCCGATTCCACCAGCGCCACGCTTTTCGACGAGGTCGAGTAGGTCTCGACCTGGACGCGCGAACGCAGGGACCGCGAGTCAGGACAAGGCAGAGCGCGGCGAGGCGAAGGAAGGGTTTTCATGAAACGGTGGGCTAGACTGCGCAGCTCATGGGCCGGTGTCACGCCGAAATGATGGAATGGGCGTAATATTCAGCCTGGAGGAAGCATTTTAACGCCCATCTGGTCGAGGACGCGGCCGATTTCCGCGACGAGAGCTTGCACTTGATCGGGCGAAATGCGGCCGATGGTGCCGATGCGGAAGCAGTCCGCGTCACTGACTTTCCCTGGATAGATGACCATTCCTCGAGCGGCCAGCCCCCGGTAGAAGTCTGGGAAAGCAAAGGCCGGATGTTCCGGATAGCGAAACGAAGTGATGATGTCGCTCTGGCGTTCCGGCGGGAGATATTCCCGGAAACCGAGCTGGCGCATGCCGGGAAGAAGCACTTCGCGATTCGCGCGGTAACGTTGCGCGCGCGCCGCTACGCCGCCTTCTTCCCGAAACTCCTGCAGCGCCTGGGCAAAGGCCAGAAGTGCATGGGTTGGCGGGGTGAAGCGGAATTGGCCATTGCGTTCCAGGGAATGCCATTGGGCCAGCAGATCCAGGCTCAGGCTGCGCGCATAACCAAGCGTGCCTTCAAGCGCGTCTCGCCGCGCCAGCACGTAGGAAAACCCAGGGACGCCTTCCAGGCATTTGTTCGCGGAGGAGACAAGATAATCGGCTGGCAACGCCGCGAGATCGATCGGCACGCCGCCGAAACTGCTCATCGCATCGACGATGAACTGGCAACCGTGTTCGTGCGCGATCTGCGCGATTTCGTCGATCGGATTTAGGATTCCCGTCGTCGTCTCCAGGTGAACAATCGCGACGTGCGTCGGGAGCGGATCCGCGGCCAGCAGCTGGCGGACAGTGTCGGGATCGGGCGATTCGTTTTCCGGCCAGCGGTGAATGGTGGTCGCGATCTTCAAACGTTCGGCGATCTGCAGCATCCGTTCGCCATAGGCGCCATTCGCCAGCACCAGGAGCCGTCCTGTCCGGCGGGATGACGGACGAGAGCACGGCTTCGATCGCGAACGTCCCGCTGCCCTGCATGAGCACAGCCTCGTAGCCGTTCTCCTGGGAAACGCCGGCGATCGTCAGCAGCTCCGTGCGAATTCGGGCAACCAGATCGATGAACTCCGAATCGCGCGAGCCGATGTCGCGCTGCATCGCGGCTTTCACGGTCGCGCTGGTCGTGAGCGGGCCGGGAGTGAAGAGGAGCGGATCAGTCATTGGCGTTCGGAAACGCCGCGGCGGTAATTGGATAACGATGGCGTCTGACACAGACGCCTACATTAAGATGCCACGCTCGCATCAGTCTTGATCGTTGAAGAAACGCAGAGAACCGCTCTTTCACCTCGTGCGGCTTCACGGTGGGACGGCCAAGCTTTTCCGGCGAACCGGGCCGAATCTTCACATGTAAGAGCGAAGGCCCGGCGCGATGGCGCAACTCGCGGATGGCTTCGCGAATTTCCTCGCGCTCGGTCCACGCCAAGGGCCGAGCGGTAATTTGCGGCCGCCGCCACTTGCGCGAAGCGCACGACGGGCGACGCGGTCTGCTGTCCGCCCGTGGAGTCGTGCACTTCGTTATCGAGGATGATATGGAGAAAATTTTCCGGCTGATAGAAACCAATCGTGGCGAGCGACCCCATTTTCATGAGCGCCGCCCCATCGCCATCGATGACGACAACCGGCTGGCGCGGCAGAGCGTGCGCCACGCCAAAGCCGATCGCGGAAGCCGTTCCCATCCCGCCGACGACATAAAGGTGATTCGGCCGATCCGCGATCGTGAAGAGCTCGCGCCCGGTCTTGCCGGTGGTGGCGATGATCGCTTCGTCGCCATCGAGCGTGGCGAGGATCAGTTCGAGGACCTCGGTCCGGGTTAGTCTGGCGTCGTTGGAGAAATTCTCGCGCACGTCAGTCACGATACGCGCTGGAGTTTGGCTGCCGGAAAGCTCATGAGGCGCGATCGAATCCTTGGCCATGACGAGCGCGAACGGCCGTTGCCGTTGTTGCATGCTTGCTTCCGCTTTCGCCATGGTTCCGGCGATCTCGGATTCCTCCGTGGGAAACGGCAGCCACGGAATTTCGAGCGTGTCGAGGAGCTGGTGCATGATGCGGCCCATTTGCTCATGCTGCGGCTCGTCTTTCACTCCGGGCTGGCCGCGCCAGGTCACGATGAGCAACGTCGGGATCTGGAATGGATAATTCAGCGACGTGAGCGGATTCACCATGTTTCCGAGGCCGGAGTTCTGGCACATCGTCACCGTTTTCCGTCCCGCCAGAGCCGCGCCGAGCGTGATGCCGACTGCTTCGCCTTCACTCGTCGCGCCGATGTAATCAAGCGCCGGATCGTCGATGACGTAATTGAGAAATGAAGTGAAGAACGAGCAGGGGACCCCGGCGAATTGCGAATAGCCCAGGGCCCGCAGGTGCTCGATGAATGAGCCGGCGCTGATCATCAAACGTAAACGCGCGTTTCGGTTCCAAGCGACCACCTGGTGCCCTCGTCTCCCTCGTTCCCAAACTCCAGTTTGGGAACGCACGTGTCTTGGAAACTCTGTTTCCCCGGGCGAAAACGCGAAACAGAGTTTCGCCGGCAATTGCGTTCCCAAACAGAGTTTGGGAACGAGGGGATAGGAACGTAGAAGATGAACTGCTCATCTAAAAAACCTGCGCCCGGGAGAGATCGTCGAGATCGTCCACATCGAGCCAGTGACCGGTAATGTAGAGGACCTGAACGCGTTGCTGCCGCTCGAGAAGATGCTTGAAGAGGTCATCGAAGCGCAGCTTGCGGAAATCGGCGCGACTTGCGAGTTCCTGGAGCGCCGCCTTCACCTGCGCGGTTCCCCGCGAATTCATCTTCATCAGCCCAATCCATTCTCCGTGAATGCTGGCGGGATCGAGACGCGGTCCGGTCGCGGTGAGGAAAGCATCCTCCTCATCATAGCGCAATGAAGGTGGCCTCGTGGCGGTGACGTAATCGATATATCCCGTGGCGCCTTGCCGGCGTTCCCAGGCGGCATCGACCGCGATGACGATGTCGTGCTCCTCGGCGAGCAGGTTATTCAGGATGTGTCGTCGAAACAGGATGTCGCCGAAGGAAAGAACCACGTCGCCTTCGAGATGATCGAGCGCTTTGCTCAGCGAAAGCAGCTCGCCGGTTCCTTCGAACTCATCATTGTCCACGAACTCCACCTCCGGCGCGTGCACTTTGTCGGCCTCATAGCCGCGGATAACCACGATTCGCCTGATCCCCGACGCGCGGAATTGCGCGACGAGCTTGTGCAGAAGCGGCACGCCACCGATGGCGACCATCGTCTTTGGAATCCCCGCCGTGACGTCGCCCATCTCCGCGCCGCGGCTGGCAGCGAGAATAATGGCGCGGGCTGAGTCTGCGGTTCGCGGCAAATAGCGTTCCTCCGCCTTCATCAACTCATCGGCATTCTGCAAGCGGAACACTTCCTTCACCGGCGCGATTGCATCCTCCACGCTCTGCACCGAGCGCTCCTCGAAAATCCGCCGGCTCGTCGTCTGCATGGCCGCGATCGAACTGCGCACATTTTGGTTCGCCCAGATGACGATGCTGATTCCTGCCTTCTCGAAAACTTCCACGGCGGTGCTGTAGTAGGTCGTCGGCACAATCACCAGCGGCGAACGTCCTTGCCATTTCTCCGCAAACGCCAGGACCTGGTCCGGCGTCGTTTTCCGGCTGTGCACCAGGAGCGCGTCGGCTCCGGCCGCGTGGCACGCTTCCGCGCGCCGCATCATCTCATCGAGGCCCCAGCCGGCGATGAAACCTTCGAGCCGCGCCACCAGAGAAAAGTCCGGATCGCTTTGGGCCTCCTTCACGGCCTTGATCTTACCGGTGAATTCCTCGAGGTCGGCCAGCGGCTGCTGTTCGCTTTTGATGAACGAGTTCGTCTTCGGGAAAAGCTTGTCCTCGATACAGACCGCCGCCACCCCGCGCTGCTCCAGCTTGCGCACCAGCCGCCGCATGTTGTTGAAGTTCCCGTAGCCGGTGTCCGCATCGAGCAGGATCGGGATGCTGGTCGCGTCGCTCATGAACTCGACCACCTCCAGCACCTGCGTCCAGCTCGCCTCGTTGTTGTCGCGCACGCCGAGCGCGGCCGAGATGGAAAGACCGCTCGCCCAGATGCCGCGAAACCCGGCTTCCTCCACGATTCGCGCGCTCAAACCGTTGTGCGCTTCCATGAGGAATTCGAGCTGGCCGGACTCGAAGCAGTCTCGCGGAACTGCGTCGTTTTCTTTCCTCGGGGCTCGACGGGCGAATTCATAAACGGAGCGGCCAGAATACCACGGAATGATTGACGCCGCCCGCGACTCAATTGTAACTACTCGGTCCCACCTATTCGCCCATGTTAACGACTGCATCTCATTCGATGGACGAGCTGATTCGCGAAGCGGTCCGGCAAACAGGACGAAGCTGAACTGCGCCGCCAATATTCCGCACAGGACGAGTTTGTGGTCGTGAAAGATTTTCTGCCAGCGGAAGTTTTGGAGCAGTGGGAAAACCATCTTCCTTCGCTCGTTCCGCAGATTCATCGTAATTACCTGCCCGGCCACAAGAAAGGGGGCAGCGTCGCCTACGACACGGTCCGGTCGGTCGCGCCCGCGATCACCTCGGTTTATCACAGCGCCGAGTTGCTCGGTTTCCTGCGGCGAATCGCCGGCGCGGAGATGCAGGAATGTCCGACGAACGATCCCCACCGCTGCGCCTTCTACGCCTATACCGAGGAAGGGGACCACATGGGGTTCCACTACGACACTTCTTATTATAAGGATCGCCGGTGGACCTTACTGGTCGGGTTCCACGATGACTCGAGCTCGCGTTTGCTTTGCCATCTGCACACGAAGCAGCCGGGTCACGAAGTTGAGAAGCTGGAGCTGAAGATGACGCCGGGCATGCTGGTGCTCTTCAACGGCGACAAGGTTTATCATTCCGTCACGCCGGTGAAGGCGGGCGAAACGCGCTACGTGGTCTCCATGCAATTTGTCACCTCGGGCGAAATGAATCCGTTCATGCGATTCATTTCCAACATGAAAGACGCCGTCGGCTACTTCGGGCTGCGCGGCGTTTTTGGGGGCGGCAAGCACAAACCAGGGAAGTGAAAACGACGCCCGCCGTCCTGGTGTGCGACGCCCGGACCGGTAGCCTGGAAATCGTGGGGCTGACTGTCCTCGATCGTCTTGTCGTGACCGCGCATCGCGCCGGCTGTGCGCCGATCTTCGTGGTCGGCGAGAGCCCGCCTCGCCTCGCGCGAGCGGAAGCACTCGAGATTGGGGTTACGCATGTGCGTGACCTGTCTGCTTTCGAGCAGATCCGCGACCCCATGCTTTGGATCGAGCGGAGTGTTCTCGTGGAAGTGCGGGACTTGGAAAATGTCATCGCCATGGAGGGGAAGTTGATCTCCGCCGAGAGTGGACCTCTTCCCGTGCGGATGACGGTCGCTGAGCCGAACCCAATCATCGCCGGAGCTCTGGCGACGTTGATCTACAGATCCCGCCTCGGCCCGCGAGGCAGAGCGAAAACTTTGGGCGTCATTGACCAGCAGTGCGGACGGCCTGGTCGATCGCTTTTTCAATCGCCCGCTTGGCCGGCTGTTTTCGAAGCTCCTTGTGCGCACGCCTGTTTCGCCGAATCAGGTTTCGGTCATTTCCATCCTGGTCGGCCTCGCCGCGGCCTGGTTTTTCGCGCGGGGAAGTTTCCTCGTCGGCGCGCTCGTTTTTCAGCTCTGTGCGATTATCGATTGCGTGGATGGCGATCTCGCGCGCGCCCTCTTCAAGCAATCGCGCCTCGGCAAATGGCTCGATCTGGGCGGCGATCAGATCGTGCATTTCAGCGTGTTTGCCGGCCATCGGCCTGGGCGTTGCCCGCCTCGACCCGACGATTCCTGCGCGGGCGCTCGGCGCGAGTGCCGCGCTCGGCGTCTTGCTCTGCTTCGCTGTCATTCTGCGCGCGTTGCGCCAGCCGCCTCGCAAAGCAGCTCCGCTTTTAAACAAGTTGATCGACGCGACCGCTAACCGCGATTTCTCCGTCCTTCTCCTCTTTCTCGCGATCCTCGGCCGGATGGAATTGTTTCTCTGGTTGGCTGGAATCGGCATCCACGTTTTCTGGATTGCCCTGCTCGTTTTGCAGAGCGGTCGCGCGGCGCGACCGCGATGTCGCGCGCAGCGGTATGAAATTGGCGCTCAAAATTTTCGTCGCCGCGCTCGGCCTGGCGCTTTTTGCCTGGTTCATCCAGCGCGCAGGGCCCGCGGAAATCGCGCGCGCCTTTGCGAATCTCGGCTGGCTCGCGCCAGTCGCGCTGCTGCCGTTCTGTCTCGTCTATCTGCTCGACACGCTGGGCTGGTTTTTTGCCTTCGGCAAAGCAGGCGTGCCCGGGGGCGTTGGCTTCCGCAGCCTCATGCGCGTGCGCTGGGCGGGTGAATCGATCAACAGCATTCTGCCCTCCGCCTATATCGGCGGCGAGGCCGCGAAAGTGCATCTGTTGCACAAACGCGGCGTGCCGAGAATGGACAGCTCCTCGAGCGTGGTGGCGGGAAAAACCGCGCAGTTTCTTGCGCAGGTGGTCTTCATTGCCGCGGGTTCTACCGCCGGCGCGGCCATCCTGCCTCTGGAATCCCCGGCGCGGACCGGCATGTGGGCGATGACCGTCCTGGCGATGGCCGTCGTGGCCTTGCTCTTCTGGCTGCAGCAGCGCGGGATGTTTCGCACCCTCATCGCCATCCTCCCCATCCGCGCCTTGAAGAGCCGGGCTGAGAGTCCTCCGGCAGCTCGACGAACGCATCTTCGAATTTTACCGCAACGAGCGCCCCCACTTCGCGCTCAGCACCGCCGCTTATCTCAGCGGTTGGCTGGCGGACTCGCTCGAAATCTCGTCGTTTCGCATTTGCTTGGAATGCCGATCGATTTCACTCATGCGCTGGCCGTCGAGGCGTTCATCAGTGTGGCCAAGGCGCTCGGCATCTTCGTGCCGGGCGCGCTCGGGGTGCAGGAAAGCGGGATCGTCTTCCTCTGTTACGTCTTCGGATTGCCGCCGGCGCTCGGTATTTCCTACGCCATCATTCGGCGCGGCCGCGAGGTCGTGTATGCGGCGATCGGCGGAGCTGTTCCTCTACGCGGACGGCTTCTCTTTCCGGAGCCCGGATTACGGCCAATGGAGGACCGCCGACTTGAAGGCAATCATCTGTGCGGCGGGGAGGGGAGTCCGTCTGGGAGCGAATTCGCCGAAGGTCCTCCTCGAATTCGGAGGACGCACGCTGCTGGAATGGCATGCGCTGCGGCTGCGGGAGGCCGGAGTGGAGGACGTGGTGGTGGTAACCGGTTATCTGCGCGAGCAGATCGGGCGCGTCCTTCCGGAGCTCGGCCGCACGGCATGGCGTGAAGATGCGCGAGCTGGTGAACGACCGCTTTCAGGAAGGCAGTGTGCTCAGCGTGGCGGCGGCGCTGCCGGAGATCGAAGGGAGCCGTGAGCCGATTTTGCTGATGGATGCGGACGTCCTTTATCCTGCGGCAGATGTTGGAACGGCTGATCCGCTCAAGCCATTCCACGGCGCTGCTCCTGGATCGGGAATATTCCACGCAAGATGACGATCCGGTTCTGGTGCCGGTAAGAAATGGGAGGCCGTTCGAGTTTCGGAAGAAGTGGACCGGCCAGGCAGATTTTGTCGGCGAGTCGATTGGCTTTTTCAAAATCGCCCCGGACGATTTGCCGCCTGTTCATCGAGGAGACCCGTGCGCGAAGTGCGGGCGGCGAGGTGCAAGATTCCTACGACGACGTGTTGCGCGCCATGGTGCTGGCCGATCGCTTTGGCTTCGAAGATGTGACGAGCCTGCCTTGGACGGAAATCGATTTCCCTGAGGACGTTGTCCCGGGCGCGTGATGAAGTGCTTCCGCAAATCGAGCGCGGGATTAACTGAGATGCGTGATCCGGCGCTACACGAAACCTTCGCCGGCCAGCAGGTGCTTGTCACCGGTGCCTCTGGCTTCATCGGCTGGCATGTCGCGGATCAACTGGTCCAAGGCCGGCGCGAAAGTGCGCGCGCTTGTCCGCCCGGCAACCGATGCGCGGCGAAGAGGCCTTTGAGTGGTTCGAAGGCGATTTGCTGCGGCCGCGAGTCGCTGGATGCGGCGGTTAAGGATTGCCGCTACGTCTTCCATGTCGCGGGCGATTACCGCTTCTGGGCGCGCGACCCGTCGGAGATTTTCGCCAACAATGTGCAGGGAACGATCAACCTCCTCGAGGCTGCCAGGGCCGCGGGCGCGGAAAGAATCGTCTACACCAGCACGACCGGCATTCTGGAAAGAGGGACGCCGGAGCGCCTTGCGACCGAAGAGCGGCTCGCCTCGCCTTCATCCTTCAAAGGCCCCTATAAGCGCTCCAAGTTCGAAGCCTTTCGCGAAGCCCAACAGCGCGCCGAGGCCGGCTGGCCCATCGTTACCGCGCTCCCGACCGCGCCGATCGGGCCGCACGATCTGAAGCCGACGCCCACCGGCATGATCATCGTGCAATTCCTGAATGGCCGAATCCCGATGCTGGCTCGGACCGGGCTCAACTTCGGCGATGTGCGGCAATGCGCCGTTGGCCATCTCCTCGCGCTGGTTCGCGGCCAGCCCGGCCAGCGCTACCTGCTCGGCGGCACGAATCTCTGGCTGGGCGAGTTTTTGCAAAAGCTCGAGCCATTTGGAAAACATCGCGCGCCTCGTCGGCACGCGCCCCATTGGTTAAGCTACGCGACCGCCTGTGTCAGCGAGACCGTGGCCAAATTTTCGCGCGGCTCACAACCCTTCGTCACCCGAGAATCGGTCCAGATGTCGCGCGGCCCGCATTTTTCCAGCAACGAGAAAGCTGAGCGCGAGCTCGGCTACGAAGCGATTCCGATCGAGGCCGCCATCCGCGATGCGGTCAACGATTTCGCCGCCCGCGGGATGGTGCCGCGCCCACCCGTGGCCAGCGCCTAACGGACGCTGCCGGTGTCGCGGCGAAAGGCCGAGACGACGCGGGCAATATCTTTGATCATGGTCGATTCGGCCGCGATCTTCTCAATCCCGCGCAACCCCGCGACTGACCCCGAAGAAACCATGTCGCCGCGCCAGACCAGCGTCGAGGCTCGCCCGTCCACCTGCACCGGCCAGAGCTGATGCAGCGTCAGGCCGGCGTAATAGCCCCCGCTCGCATAATAGTGAGCGTTCGCGGTTTGGATGTTCCGCCGCCACCAGAGCGGCTGGTAAAAACGCCCAGCGAAAGCACTCCGCGCTCATCCACGTTCAGCAGCTCCCAGTACGGCTCCTTGCTCCCGCCGAGGACTCCGGAAAACTGGCGCGCCAATTTTGTCCTGTCCGCGCAACAGAGCATTCACTTCGTCGCCCGGGCGGACCGACGGACTCGTGTTGTCGTATGGAGGCTGCCCGGAAATTCCGGCCCGCGCGCGATCGCTCAGGATTTTCGTCCAGACGCTGCCGAAGTTTTCTCCGGGAAGCAGTTTTTTTTCCGCCGCGCTGAGCTGGAGGTCGGAGGAATTCTGCGACGTCGCGGTGGTCAGATAGCGGATGGCGGAATTGTCCGGCGGGTTCTGGAGGCGGGAAAAATTCGAGCTGTCGATGTGCAGATAAACCTTCAGATCCGGATGGCGCGCCGGATTCCAGCCACGCATTTTCGAGAGCAAGGCGTCAGGCGGATGCGGCGCCACGTAAACTGTTTGGACAAAAAGATTCCGCGCGCTGCCCAGCGAGCCGCCGCGCACCGGCTTCACGTCGCCCTTGCTCAGCTGCGCCAGATCGACTTTCGGGAAAACGGAAAAGCTGGCGAGTTCCGCGACGGGGTCGGCGGCAGCGCGCTTGCAGCGGAGAAGGCAAGCAGGCAAAGGAAAGAGAAGAGTTTCACCCTATTTGAGACGGGATTTGGCCGCATAACTTCAGCTCTTTTCCTTTCCATTTTGCTGATGGCACATCTATTCCCATAGTGCAGCCGTTGCAAACGATGCGGTTCGTAGGGCGCGACTCTGTCGAGCCGTTCATGGGGCGTATAACTGCTGCGGCTCACAGAGTCGCCCTACCGAGAGACTTGTAATTAATTCCATGACTGAACCGGTTATCTTCCTCGACCGCCTTCGAAAAATGTATGGCGACCTTTGTGCCGTCGACGATCTCTCGCTTTCCATCGAGCGGGGCGCGATCTTCGGTTTTCTGGGCGCGAATGGCGCGGGCAAGACGACGACAATGCGGATGCTTTGCGGGCTGGTCCGGCCGACGAGTGGCCACGCGCGAATCGCCGGCTCCGATGTGTGGACAGGACCGCCAGGTGGTCCGTTCGAAATTCGGCTACGTCGCGCAACGATTCAGCCTTTACCGGGATCTGACCGTCGAGGAAAACATTCGCTTCTTCGCGGGGGCCTGTCGCGTGCCGGGGAACGAACTGCCCGGCCGCATCGCGCGTTTGCTCGCGCTGACCGATTTGGAAGGAAAACAACACGCGCCGGCGGGCAGCCTGTCCGGTGGCATGCGGCAACTGCTCGCCCTGGCCTGCGCGCTCGTGCACGAGCCGCCGTTGCTTTTCCTGGATGAGCCGACCTCCGGCCTCGACCCGGTCCACCGCCAGCAAATGTGGAATCTCCTCTACGATTTGAGCAACAGCGGGATCACGATCTTCGTCACGACCCATTACATGGATGAAGCCGAACGCTGCACCGAAGTCGGTTTCATCGAAACCGGACGATTGCTGGCGAAGGCTTCGCCGCGCGCGTTGAAAGCGAGCTTCAACGCGAAGTTGCTCGAGATCGATGTCGAGCCGGTGATGCCGGCGCTGGTCCGCTTGCGCAACGAGCCGGGGATTCTGGGCGTCTCGCTGCGCAGCGGCAGCCTGCGGATTTACGCCGGCCAGACCGAAGAGCTCGTGGCGCGCTGGAAGGAAAAATGGCCGTTTCCCGAATTGCGCTGGCTGGGCCATCGCTGGGTCGAACCGGATATGGAAGATGTTTTCACCGCTTACTCGCAAGGCTATGACGCCGTTTTGAAATCAACATGAACCGCACTGCTTTCAGCGCCATCGCGCAGCGTGGCCTACAAGGAATTCCTCCACATTTATCGGGACCGGCGCGTCCTGATTCTGCTCCTGACTCTTCCGCCGGTCTTCACCCTCATCTTCGGACACGCCTTCGAATCCGGAGATCGCAAGAACGTGCCGGCGATCATGGTGAACCAGGATGCTACGCCAGCGGCGGAACGTTTCGTTGAGCTGCTTCGCACGAACGACACTTTCGCCTGGCGCGAACAGGGTCCGGGCCAGGGAAACGAGGATGACCTTTTGCGCCAGGGCGTCCGCGCTGCGCTCGTTATCCCCACCGGCTGGAGCGAGAGCCTGACGAATGGCGATCCCATTCCATTACAGCTCAGCCTCGATGGCAGCGACACCAGCACGGGGGAACAACTGCTGGGCAGCCTGCATAAGACGCTGGGCGATTTTCAGATGAACGAACGGGAAGTGATGGTCGATGCGCTGCCGGATGAAGTCATCGACCTGGCGAAGAAATTGCCGGTCGAAGTCCGGAAGCAATTCGTCTCCGCGATGACGCCCTGGAAGATCGAGGAGAAAATTCTCTACAATCCCGAGGAGCGCTTCATCGATTACGTGCTGCCGGGCGTAATCGGGATCATCCTTCAGTTGATCACCGTCACCCTAATGGCGTGCACCATCGCGCGCGAACGCGAGTCGGGCACGCTCTACCAGTTAATGGTCACGTCGCTGCGCCGCGGCGAGATCGTGATCGGGAAAATCCTGCCGTATCTCGCCATCTCGATCTTCCTGATCCTTGTCATCATCCTGCTCGCCGGCTGGCATTTTCGGGTAAAATTTTATCAGCCTGGTGCGCTGGCGCTCATCTGCTTTCTCTTTCTGCTTTGCTCACTCGGCCTGGGTCTGTTGATCTCCGCGCTTTCGAAAACGCAGACGCAAGCCATTCAGTTCTCCGTCTTTTTCCTCTTGCCGGTCTTTATCCTCTCCGGCGCTTTTGCGCCGATCGAGCAGCTGCCGAAGGCGATCGCTTATGTGGCCGAATTATTTCCGCTCACGCATTTCTGTCGCGCGTTCCGGCTGGTGAATCTCTATCACGCCACGCCTTCGTTCTATGCGCCCGACTTGATCATCATGTCGGTCGGCGCGGTGATCACCTTCCTCGGCGCCGCGTTTCTCTTGCGGCGGATCGAGCAGTAAATACTTAGCCGCTCGCCCTGTGAGGCGACGTGAGCTTTGCCGTCCCATTTATTACGCGACGACACAGCGGAAGCGGCTCCAGAAGACGTCAGAACTTCGTCTTGAGCTCCGCCCGCAAAAAAGGCGCGCCGTCGGTCTTGTATTTGATGTCGGCGCGATGGAAATCGAACTGCCGCTCAATCACGTAGCCGCCGCCAAGGTTGATGGTGACGTGATCGGTCGGACAATAGATGAATCCGCCGCCCACCCGGTATTCCGCGTAATCGACCTGCGCGCCGTTTAGTCTCGATGGCATGATCGCAGCGTTCCGGTCGGTGCGAAACGAGCCGCCGGAAAGTTCGCCGCCGGCCCAGAAACAAAACTTATCCCCCGCCACGTAAATGATCCTCGGCTCCGGCAGGATCGCCATGACTTTCCATTTGTCGTCCGGCATCCAGATGAGACCCGGCGATCGGAATGACCGGCCAACGGCCGCGAAGAAAAGCCGCGTTCGCGCCGGCAAAGACGTACAGGCGATCCGGCTGCAGAACAAACACGCGCCCGAGAGTGATCGGCACGTCGAAAGAGGCGCTGTCGAAATCGTTCTCGGTATAGAAGCCCGGGCCGAAACTGAATGAAAGCGCCGACATCGTCATTGTGCATGTAATCGACGCCGATCGTCGCCGCCACGCTCTGGAGATGATTGGGGACCGGTGCGCCCGTCGCCCCGAAGTCGAAACGCTCATAGCCGATCCCAGCCTTCAGATAGAGCTGGCCCGTGAGAAAGAAACGATGCGCGTAGGAGAACGAATTCTGGATGGCGTATTGCTCGCCGAAACTTCCGTTCCGATGCAGGTCGCTTTCGAAAACATAGGTCGACTTCAGGTCAAAGAGATCGCGAGAGACAGGTTCCGTCTTCTTCTCCAGGGATGGGGGAGGCGGAATGACGTCTTCCGCGCGGGCCCAGGTGAGGGACGAAAGAAAAACGACCGCAAGGAGGAATTGGAAGCGTGAGGCGTTTTTCATCCGCTGGGATCGTAGCTGAATCGGGCGCCGGAAGAAAACGGATTTGTCTGATCGAGCGAATTGTTGTTCAAAGGTGCGGATGAAGAAGGCCATCGACCACGTCGCCAAAAGCGATCCGCGTTTTGCCGCTCTGATCAAGCGGGCCCGGCGGTTCGACCTGGTGGCGAACAACTCGGTCCGGCCCTTCGACGCGCTGGCGGAATCGATCGCCTACCAGCAACTCAGCGGCAAGGCGGCGGCCACGATTTTCGGCCGGGTCCGGGCGCTCTACGGCAAACGGAAATGGCTCGACCCCGAGCTGGTCCTCAAGACGCCGGACGAAAAGCTGCGCGCCTGCGGCCTGTCCCGGAGCAAGACGGCCGCGCTCAAGGATCTCGCCGCGAAAACGCTCGACGGCACTGTCCCGACGCGGCGCGAGCTCTTGCGGATGACGGACGAGGAAATTATCGAGCGGCTCACGAGCGTGCGAGGGATCGGACGATGGACGGTGGAGATGTTGTTGCTCTTCGAGCTCGGCCGGCTGGATGTCTGGCCGGTCGCGGACTACGGCGTGCAGAAAGGTTTCGCGAAAACTTTCGGCCGGAAAAAACTGCCGACACCGAAGCAGTTCGCCAGGATCGGCGAGAAATGGCGTCCCTATCGATCTGTCGCCGCCTGGTATTTCTGGCGAGCGCTCGAGCCCGCCCCAAAGTGGCGGGTGACAAAGAGCCGGTTTGATTAGGGAGGGAATTCCGGATGCGTGTTGTCTGGCGTCGGATGCCCGCCGCGGGCTTCGATCACGAACTGGTCTGGCTCGCCGTTTCGGTGGCTGCGCTGCGTGGGAGTCGCCGTTTTGAGATGGCTTGGTTTGGCTGGCCGCAATGCCCCTTCCTCGCCATGACCGGCTGGCCCTGCATGACCTGCGGCACGACGCGCGCGACCATGGCTTTTTTCCACGGCAATTTCCCTGAAGCATTCTGGTGGAACCCGTTGGCAGTCATCGCGCTGTGCGCACTGGTGGTGTTCGATCTTTACGCCGTCGCCGTTTTGATAAGCCGAGCCCCGCGGTGGCGGCTTACCGATTGGACGAAAACGGAAAAGAAGATCCTGTGTTTCGCCGCTGCCTTGGCGGTCACGATCAACTGGATTTATCTGTTGGGTCATCGAGCCCGGTACTAAATTGATTTCGTCGACCGGCATTACCGGGCGAGGGTGGCGGAACGGTCCGTTCGGTCCAAATCAGACCAGCGCATCGAAACTTCGATGCAGCGCACGGCGGACAGTGCGCTCGTGCCTATCTTCGGTTTCAAAAGGTAGCGACATCAAACGCAGGGCAAATGGAATCAGCACGCTCTTATCGTCAGGAAGTTGGATTGCACCGATATTGCCGCCGCTAATTTTTCGAAACGGCCAGTAATCAAAAAGCCATTCCGGTCCATAGGCCGTTACCCAGCGGGAGGTCTGACTGTTCTGGTTCGCCTCGCGGCCCATCGTGCCCAACCGGGTATCATGCAACAGAATCCATCCTCCGGGCTTCATGTAGGGCGCAAGCCGGAGGAGATCGAGTAATGGCATTGGATGCCGGTGATCGGCGTCGATGAACACAAGTTCGAGTTCATCACGTTCGGCCAGTTCGCTGACGATACTAGAATCGTGCGGGACGTGGAGGCGGATCCTCGAGGCCAGTTCGGGAAAAAATTCAATGATCTCGAAGCCAGTCGGGCGCGTCTCATCAATCAAACAGGTTGCGCTATTATCGATTGTATCGACCCTGGCCGCTCCTTCCTCTCCATGCTGTCGATGGAGAGTGGCCGCGATGATCGCCGCCGAAAATCCCCCGAGCGTCCCGATTTCAACCACGCGAGGTGGAGCAAGAATACTCACGAAAGCGGTCAGAAAAAGACAATCGCTCACTCCAATTCTACCCTGATCTATTTGCCGATTATCAATTCTTCGAAGGAATTCCATCTCGCTCGGCAAAGGAGCTTTGCCAGGGTGTTCCAGTATGGCGGCAAGATGGCTATAGGATGATTGAAAGTTGGCCAATGAATTGATCTCGCAAATTACAGGGGACGACGCGGGAGACGGCGCTGAAAGAGAAGGATATAAGAGCTGAAAGGTCTTTACCCGACGACTGCGAGCCGCTTTGACAATGGCCAGGAGAAAAATGGTTAATCGTAATTTCAGAATCCCATCGCGGCTGAGCGATGGGCGAAAAAGAAACTGTCGCCCCGCGCGGCGAACCTTTCGCAGCCAGTCGCGTGGGAGATGTAATAGCTCTTTCATTACACGGGAAGAGCAGGCTGGCGCTCTAATCACACTATCGCACCGGCCTGCCTACATCGTCCTCCGGCGCGCCGCGATGGCTGGCGATGAACTGCGGTGGGATTGATCCAGCCGCGTGTTTCCTGGCGATACCCAGGCCCGATGAACGGCGTGGTAAACTCCCGCATCTCGAAATGAAGGTGCGCCCAATATTTTCCATCCGCATTGCCGACCGTCGCGATCTGTTCGCCGCGCCGGACTTTTTGTTTCGGCTGCGCCAGGATCGTTTCGACAGTGCGCGTAATATGACTGCACATATTTGCGCTCTCCGTTTTCTTCATAGGCGTGGAGCACGATGATTACCTTGCCCCAGCCGGGGCCTGCTTCTTCCGCGAAGAGAACCTGGCCATCCGCCACCGCGTAAATCGGATCGCCCAGGTCGCTGTTTTCGCCGCCGATGCCGTTCAGGTCGTCGCCCAGATGGCGATTTTCGGTAAACGGCTGGGCGTTGTAGGCGAGAGCGCCGTTTTCGCTGCCGATCGGGAAATCGAAACGCGCGGCGGTCGGCAAAGAGGCGAGCACGATCGCGGGCGCGATCTGAAAGGCGGGGTCGATGGTTGCAGGCCGGCGCAGTTCCGGCGCGAGCCGAAAATAAAGGCGGCCGATTAGAGCCAGCAGAAAAAGAAGAAAGAGCACCAGCACCAAACCGAGGTGCGTTCTTCCCTTGCTCGTGCTTGGCTTCATCTTTACGCTCGCGCGATGCGCATTTTGGTCACGGGCGGGGCGGGCTTTATCGGCTCGCACCTGGTGGAAAAGTTACTCGCCACCGGACACGAAGTCTCGATCCTCGACGATTTCAACGATTTTTACGACCCGCAAATCAAGCGCGCCAATGTCGAAGCCGTGGCCGGGGACATCGCGATTCATCGAATCGACCTGCGCGACAGCGGCGCGGTCAGCCGCCTTTTTCACCAGGAAAAATTCGACGCCGTAGCGCATCTCGCGGCGCGCGCCGGAGTGCGTCCTTCGATCCAGCAGCCGCAGCTTTATTACGACACGAATGTCAGCGGCACGTTGCATTTGCTGGAAGCGGCGCGGCTGACCGGAGTGCGAGCGCTTCGTCTTCGCCTCCAGCTCCTCCGTTTACGGTAGTTCCAAGACGGTGCCGTTCTCGGAGAGTCTGCATCTCACGCAAACGATCAGTCCCTACGCCGCCACGAAAATCGCCGGCGAATTTCTCTGCTCGACCTATTCGCACCTGTATCAAATGCGGATTGTCGCGCTTCGTTTCTTCACGGTCTATGGCGCGAGGCAGCGGCCCGATCTCGCCATTCACCAGTTCACCGGAAGATTCACGCCGGCGAGCCGATCGACCAGTTCGGCGACGGGACAACGCGGCGTGATTACACTTATATCGACGACATCATGCAGGGCGTGATGGCTTCCTTTGCATACAACGGGCCGCTCTTCGACATCTTCAATCTCGGCGAGAACGACACGATTCAACTGAAGGATCTGATCGCGGCGATCGAGAAGGCGCTCGGCAAAAAGGCGAAGATCAATCAGTTGCCCGAGCAACCCGGCGATATGCCGATAACATCCGCGGACATCTCGAAAGCGAGAGAAGCTCTCGGACTACAATCCAACAACGCCGCTAAGTGCGGGTCTGCCGAAGTTCGTCGATTGGTTTTTGAAGAAAGGTGGATCGAGCGCTCCGCGGCTCGATGCCTTAATTCGACGCGGCTTCGCCGCCATTATCTCGATCGCGCGCGGGCGCACGATCCACCTCTTGCATTCGCTCCGTCATTCCCCATAGTTATTCGCAGATGTCGGGAATGTTCTTCGATAACCCGGGCGTTCGCTTTTCAAGACGATCCAGTGTGTGCCAAAGCCGATTGCGTCTCTTCGCGTCGGTTTTGTTTCGTTGGCTGACTGGTGCGGGCCGCCGTTGCTTTCGAGTTAATTCCCGGCTCCATGAGGCGGAGTTTCCACCGGCGACGCAGATTGCTTACCGGCTCCTGTTACGGAGCGTTTCGGGTTCGCGCGCCACGGACCGTGCATCGAACGATGCGCTCCGCCCAAATAACAATTGGGTAAAACCTGAGGACCAATATGGCATCTCATTCATCGGGGAGAAATGGCCGGCGCCCACGCGGCGGCTCCCGCAGAAGGGGCGACAACAATCGCCCGCGCTACCAGAGTGCGCCCTCGCGCGCACCGGCGAAGCAAACGTTCTGGCAAAAAATCACCGCCTTCTTTACTGGCGGCGGCGAAAGACCGGCCGCGACGGCGAGGCCGGCGCCGCAAGCGCAGACTCGTGGCAATGGCTCGGAGCCAACGCGCACGCAGCGTAAACCAGAAGCAGTCGAAGTGACCACGCCCCGGCTTTATGTCGGGAACCTGTCGTTCGAAGCGACCGAGAGCGATCTGTTCGAGCTCTTCAATGGCGTCGGTGCGGTGCAGAACGCCGAGGTCGTGACCTACAAACACAACCAACGCTCGAAGGGATTTGCCTTCGTGCAGATGAACACGGTCGACGAAGCGAAACGGGCCGTGGAGGAATTGCACGACAAGGAATTCCTGGGCCGCAAGCTGGTCGTGAGCGGCGCGAAATCGAGCGAGCATCATTCGGCGAACTAACGAGTTGTTGCTTTGCAAAACCGGGAGACAAGGTGGTTGCCACCGGTCTCCCGGTTTTTTGTTTTTCATAATCGTGCTCGTGCTCATGCTCGTGATCGATCGGTTTTGTCTTCGATTACGATCACGAGCATGAGCACGAGCACGAGCACGAAGTAATTCGAAATGAAGCGCGTTTTCTTCATCGTTGGTCCGACGGCCACCGGGAAATCGGAGCTGGCGGCTGAAGTGGCGCGGAAGGTCGGCGCCGAAATTGTCAGCGCGGATGCGTATCAAATTTATCGCGGGCTCGATTTGCTCACGGCAAAGCCGGATCAGGCGACGATCGCGAAAGCACCGCATCATCTCATCGGCGCCGTGCCGCTAAGCGAAGAGATGAATGCGGAGAAATACCGCGCCCGGGCCGAAGAAATCATCGGGGAGATCCACGCGCGCGGGAAGCAGGTGATCGTCGTCGGCGGCAGCGGCCTTTACGTAAAGGCGCTCACGCATGGCCTGGCCAAGTTGCCGGAGGCAAATCGCAAACTCCGCAACGCGTTAGAGGAGGCGACCATCGAGGAATTGTTCCGGAGTCTGTCGGCCTTGGATCCGACAGGGGCGAAGCAGATCGACCGTCTGAACAAACGGCGCCTCATCAGGGCTGTTGAAGTTTGTCTCCTGAGCCGAAAGCCCTTTTCCGCGCAGCGGGCGGAATGGAACGAATCGCTTCCAACCAACGGCATTCTGATTTACCGCGATCGCGCGGAGCTCTACGACCGGATCAATCAGCGCGTCGAACAAATGTTCGCGGCGGGCGTAGTCGAAGAAGTGCGAGCGACGAAGGCGGCCGGCCCAACCGCGGAAAAGACCCTGGGGCTGGCGGAAATCCGAGCGCTGCTCGCCGGCGAACTTTCCCAGGCGGAATGCATCGCAAAAATACAGCAGGCGACCCGGCGTTACGCCAAAAGGCAGTTGACCTGGTTTCAGCGCCAAACTAATTTTCCAGCGCTGAACCTTTCCAAACACGGCTCGTCCGCAGCCATCGATTTGCTCTCGCAAACCCCGAATGCTTTCGGGGTTTCGCCCATGAATGATTGAGGTTCGTCCAAAAAAAATCCAGGAGCGGGCGCTCCTGATCGGTCTCGAGCAAGAAGGGGTCTCGAAATGGGACCTGCGCGATTCGATGGAGGAACTCCGCGAACTGGCGAACTCCGCCGGGGCGCAGGTCGTGAATACGGTCACCCAGAAACTGCAAAGGCCGACCGCGCCCTATTACATCGGCAAAGGAAAAGCGGAACTGATCAAGGAATCGTTCAAGGACCAGCAGGTCACTTCCGTCATTTTCGATGACGAGCTTTCGCCGGCCCAGGGGCGAAACCTGGAAAATTTGTTGTCGCGCAAAGTGCTCGATCGCACGCAACTGATTCTCGATATTTTCGCGCAGCGCGCGCGGAGCCGCGAAGGGCGTTTGCAGATCGAGCTGGCGCAATTGCAATATCTCCTGCCGCGGCTGACGCGGATGTGGAGCCACCTTTCGCGCCAGAGTGGAGGCATTGGCACCCGGGGTCCGGGGGAAACGCAATTGGAAGTCGATCGTCGTCGCGTCCAGGAAAGAATCGCGCGGCTGGAGCGCGAACTGGAAGGCGTGCGAAAGGTGCGCTCGGTCCAACGCCAGGGTCGAAAGCGCCATCAATGGCCGGTGGCAGCGGTGGTCGGCTACACGAATGCCGGCAAGTCGACCTTGCTTAATCTGCTGACCGGCGCGGACGTTATCGCCGAAAACAAACTGTTCGCCACGCTCGATCCGACGACTCGGAGCCTGACGCTGCCGAATCGCCAGCGTCTGTTGCTCACCGACACAGTCGGGTTTCTGCGCAAGCTGCCGCACACATTGATCGAGTCGTTCAAGGCCACGCTGGAGGAGGTGAGCGAGGCGGACCTGCTCATTCATGTGGTCGATCTGAGCCATCCGCGGGTGGATGAGCACATCGAAGCGGTCAACAGCGTGACGAAAGAGCTCGGCGCGTTTGGCAAGCAAACGCTGCTGGTTTTCAATAAGATCGACGCGCTGGATAATCCGGATTTGATCGCTTCTTACCACGATAGATTTCCCGGCAGCGTGGCAATCTCGGCGCGGACGGGCGCGGGTGTGGCCGAGCTGGTGCAGGCGTTGGAGGGGGAACTGGGAGCGTGGCGATTACGTTCGCGCTTTCGCGTGCCGCTCACGGAAGGGGGATTGATCGCGGAGATCCATCGCATCGGGCACGTGCTCGAATTGCGCTATGAGGGCGAGTTCGCGCTCATCGTTGCGCATACGCCGCCGCAGTTGCAGCAAAAGCTCAGCGCCTTTGCGGTTTAGCGATGCCTGTTCTTTGTAGCCGCTTCGCTGTGCGAAGCGTGAGAGAAAACAGGGCCGCAAACTCGCGTCGCCCATAGGGCGACGGCTACAGAAGAGCGTTGACGCACGGCGCGAGTGTAGCGAGGTAATAAGGTGAACTGGCAACGGATCAAAGCCTGGGCCAGCCTGAAGGGGAATTCCGGCGCCGCTGCGGAAGCCGATCGTAGCGGTCATCGGCGGCACCATTTTCCTGATTGGTGTGGCGATGATTGTTTTGCCGGGGCCGGCGATCGTGGTGATCCCTGTGGGGCTCGGCATTCTGGCCACGGAATTTGCCTGGGCCCGGCGCGCCATTCGCAAGGCCCGCGTCATGATTGCCAAAGCTCGCGGGCGCGAATCCGCCAAGGCGCGATCGGCGCACGCCTCGAAATGACGAGCCGGGAAAGGGTCGCGCAGCTCGTCGAGGTGTTCCCCGAAACCTATCCCGGGGCGAAATGTGAGCTCGACTTTCGCACGCCGCTCGAGCTGCTCGTGGCGACCATTCTCTCCGCGCAATGCACAGACAAGCGGGTGAACCTGGTCACGCCGGCGCTCTTCGCGAAATACCGAAAGGCGAAGGATTACGCCAGCGCGACGCAACCGGCGCTGGAGCGCATGATTCGCTCCACCGGATTCTTCCGCAACAAGGCCAAGAGCATTCGCGCGGCCGCGGCGGCGATCGTGGCAAAACATGGTGGCCAGGTTCCCGACACGATGGAGGGGTTGCACGATTTGCCGGGTGTCGGACGAAAAACGGCCAACGTCGTGCTCGGAAATGCTTTCGGGAAAGACGAAGGCATCGTGGTCGATACCCATGTAATGAGGCTATCGCATCGGCTCCGCGTAACTCGTCAGACCGATCCGGAGAAGATCGAGCAAGAGTTGATGAAGCTGGTGCCGCGGAAGCATTGGACGATCTGGAGCCATTGGCTCATCTGGCACGGGCGGCGGCGCTGCTTCGCCCGCCGGCCTGATTGCACGCAGTGCGAAATCTTTCGCCTCTGTCCGAGCGGCAAGGTTTTTGTCAGGAGCGGCGAAGCGTTGGCGCCCCCCGAAAGGATAAGGCGAAAGCGCCTGAGGCTCTCCTGGGTCTCCGAGCCAAATTGATCCGTCGCTAGGTGAATGAAACCAGGACGATTCCGGCGCTGATCAGGACCGAGCCGGCGATGAGCTGGAGCGTTAACTTTTCCCGAAGCACGAGGGCGGCGGCGACGCTGATGATGATCACGCTCAAACCTTGAAACGGGTAAATGAAACTCAGGTCGTAGTGCTGGAGGAGCCCAAGATTAAGGAAGAATTGCGCGCCCAGGAGTGAAATGCCGGCCGCCAGCGGCCAGAGGAATTTCATCGACCGAAATCCGCGAGGTGAGCGGCGTCCATCGCTTTCTTCAGGAGGAGTTGGCCTGCGACAAAGGCGAACAGGGCGGCAAGAACGAGAACGAGCGAAATCGTCGTCATAGACGTTCCTCGAGCCGAGCCACCGGTTTCGCGACGAGGGCGAGGCCCAATGAAACCAAAGCAATGCCGCACCAGCGCAAGCCGTTGATCGATTCGCCGAGAATGAGCCAGCTGCAAAGCGGAACGAGGATGTGGGGGACCTGGGAGATCGGAAAAGCGATTGAGAGCGGAATGAAGCGCAGGACCTGCAACCAGGTGAGGAGGCTGAGAAGGATCAGCGGGAGCCCGAGCCACACGTAGAGAGAGGCGAGCCCCGAGAGTCCCGTCCAGGCCCACCTGCCGCTGGCGATGTGGGCGGTTTCCGTCGCGCCAAGTTTGAGGAGGATCTGATAGACGGCGACGAAGAGGACGCTCAACGCGAGGTGAACCCAGGGGTTGCCGAGGCCGGCCGGTTTATTTTGCATCCGATACGGCGACGCCGGCGCGATCTTCCTCGGCGGCGGGAAGCGATTCGCCGCGGATACGGACCTCGCGTTGCGGGAACGGGATCTCGATGCCGGCCTCGCGCAGCTTCTTTTCGATCGCGTAATTGAGGTCGCTCTTGAACCGGCTGGGGCGATGGCTCATCTCCGTGCTCCAGACGATCAACTCGAAGTCGATCGAGCTTTCGCCGAACTGCTTGAGAAAAGCGTTCGGCGGGGGGTCTTCCAAAACATGGGGGTCACTCCGCGCGGCGGCAATCAGGGCTTCGCGCACCTTGCCGACATCGCTCCCGTAGGCGACGCCCACCGGGATTCGAAAACGCACCCGCGGATCTCCATAAGTCCAGTTCGTTACCGGCGAATCGATGAATTTCGAGTTCGGCACGATCATGGCGATGTTGTCGTTGGTCACGATCACGGTGCTGCGGGCGCGAATCTGCTGGACCTGCCCGGTGATCCCCGCGACCTCGACGCGATCGCCGATGGCAATGGGCCGCTCCGCCAGAATGACGAGGCCGCTGATGAAGTTACTGGCGATATTTTGCAACCCGAAGCCGATGCCGATGCCGACCGCGCCGGCGAAAACGGTCAGGGCGCCGAGATTAATGCCGGTGTTCTCGAGGACGATGAAGATGCCGATCACCAGGACGAGATTGCTGACGATCTGCGCGATGGCGTACTGAAGGGCGCGGTCGAGCCCGCTCCGCACGAGGAAGCGATTGAAGAGGAAACGTTTGGTGCGCGAGGAAAACCAGAAAACCGCGACGAGGAGCGCGATGAGGAGGAAGATTTTAAGCAGGCTCAGCCTGAACCCCGGCACGGGCGCGGTCCAAAGGAGCGGAATGCCGGCGGCGTTGATGGCGCTGACCGTGAAAAAGGCCAGCACCCCCACGCTCAGGATCGTGGTGACGACCGCGATGAAGTTGGTGTCGAGTTTAAATCGCGCCAGGAAACGGCGCACCACTTCGCTCTGGAGAAACCAGGCCAGGAGAAGGCCAACTGCGAAAAGTCCGGCAAAGGCCATGAGGCCCAGGAACGACACGTAATGCCCCGCCGCGTAGAAGAGCGGTTTCTCCAGCAGAACGATGTTCATTATTCAGTCTGTGCTGCTGGTCAGGCTCCGCAACCCGGAACATGAGCGGCGACGCGCTGGTTTTGGAAATTGGAGACGGCTTGCCCTCGAGCCGTGGGCATAGCGGGATTGCTTTACGCAAAGTCCCCGGCACGAGGGCTTGCCGGCTCCAAAGGTTCGGGCGTGCCGCTCCAGGAGAAACAAAAAACACGGCCGAAGCCGTGTTTTTCGAAAACATTGCGCCCGGTGGGGCGCGGGGCGGTTACTGTTTCGAAGATTTATCTTCGATGTATTTCACCACGTCGCCGACCGTTTGCAGCTTCTCGGCATCTTCATCCGGGACTTCAACGGAAAACTCCTCTTCGAACGCCATGACGAGCTCTACGATATCGAGCGAGTCCGCTCCTAAATCCTCGATGAACGACGCGGTTGGCGTGACCTGCTCCGGGTTAACCCCGAGTTGTTCGACGATGATGTCCTTTACCTTTTCTTCGATTGGTTTGTCCGACATAAATTTCTCCTTTGACGTTATTTGAGGGGGCAGGTCTGTAATATTCCCGGCAAGGATGGCAAGTAAATGAATTAGCGGTCTTGTCAATCAATTTCAGGCCAGACGCAAGCCATGAACATTTTACATCGCCCTCGCTTGGCGTAAATGAGAAGGGATGGGCTCCCCGACTACACCGGAAGATTTGCTGGACCTTAAATTGTTGCCCGCGTGGGTGAACGAACCGGCGCGTCCAAATGATTACGCCGATTTTGAAGGCGAAGAGCCAGGCGCCTTCGAGCGAAGATCCGATCGGCCCCGAAACCGGAATCGAGATCGGGATCGCGACCGCCGCGGTCCGCAATCACGTGATCCGCGGGCGCGGCAAGCCCGGGACCAGCGTCCGCGTCGGCCACGACCGGGTGACGGCGGAAGGGAGCGTCCTGAAGGTGAACAACGCGAGCGCAGGCCGCAGGAGCAGGTCGCCCCGGTTGCGGTGACCGTTCGGTTTCTGCCGCATCCGCGAGCCTTCGAAAGCGTCGTGGCCCAGATCAAATCCGGGCCGGTCGCGTATTCGGTCTTTGCTCTGGCCCGCCTGTTTTTGGAAAAGCCGGAGCGTTACGATGTTCGGCTGACCGCGGCGGAGGGAGCTCAACTGCACCAACTCGGCGAGAATGGACCGGTGGCAGCCGACCAGCGGCTGCTCGAAGGCTCAGCTTTTGCCAATGCGCGAGACGACTTTTACACGGTGGAAGTGACCCAAAGCGAACCGTTGAAGGGAAATTTCACCAATGTGGCGCGGTGCCGGCTGAGCGGGACGTTGCTCGGACCGACGAACCATCATGGTTATCAGCCGCAGCTACGGACGTTGTATGAGACGCGGTTCAGCCGCCGGATGAGCTTTGCCGATTATCAGCGCCAGATAGAAATCGTGAGCGACCCGGCCGTGGTGGAGCAGTGGAAGGAGCAGGCGCGAAGCATCACCACTTACCGGAGCAAAGAGGGCGAGCCGCCCCTCAGTTTTTCGAGCGCGGCGGAAGCGGAACGACATTTTCGGCAGACGCATCTCCCGCAGTTAATGCGGAGCGCAAACGAGCTGACGATCAGCGGCGTTATCAGCCGGCGGCTTCCGGATCGCGGGTTGGGCCGCGCGATCGAGGATGCCTGGTCGCAGGAGACGCGTTCGCCCTCCAAAATGATGCAGGAACTGGCGGCAGGCCTGCGCGGGGCCGGCTTGAATATTTTCCGGCACCGGCGCGGAATGCTCTTCGTGTCGCCCATCCGGGCGCGGATTTTCGGGCATGAACGCGCCGGAGTTTCGTCCTCGATTAACGCCATTCTGGAAAAGGTGGCGGCCGCGCCGGGGATCAACCGCAAGCTCCTGGCCGAACAACTGGCGCCGGCGGGGGCGGAGGCTCCCGATCTCGAGAAAGCGAAGATGACGCTCGCCTCGGACCTGCATTGGCTGATCCGGGAGGGCTATGTAATCGAATTCAACGATGGCTCGCTCGATTTGCCCCGAGCGAAGCCACCTCTGGCGCCCGCGGCTGATGGAACCTCAGCTGGAACGAGCGAAGCGAAAGCGACCGAACCAAACGAGGCGAGCCCGCCAGAAAATGAAATGGTTGTGGAGAGCCCGGCGAACCAGGCGGAAGCGATCACAAGCCCTGTTTCCGAAGCGACTCCGGAGAATTCGCCCGTCGAACAAGCGGACAGCCAAATTGCACCGGCAACGCAAACGGAGCAGTCCGATTCAGTAGAACCGCCAAATCCTAACGCGACCAGCGACGACGATCTGGTAGCTAAGGAACAAGCCTAACCCGCGCGGTTGTCATCCCGAGTCCCGCCGTCGCGGGACGAGGGACCCCACAGTCGCGGTGAAGGTCACGCAAGTGACGCTCCGCGAGGCGCGAAGAGAAATACTGCCGAGACAGGCCCGATCCTACTTGTGTAATTCTCGAACGCCTGTGAGGTCCCTCGTCCCGCCATGGCGGGACTCGGGATGACAGACCGCGTGTCAGAGCCAGTCCGCGAACTAAGCCGGGACCAGGCCGGCCTTTTTCAAGGTCGCGTAGGCGCCGTTCTTATTGAGCGTCTTCATCCCGCGGGCGGTGACTCGAATGCGGACGAATTTCTTCAATTCCGGCACCCAAATTCTGCGCTCGTGCAAGTTAGGGGAGAAGGTGCGGGGCACGTTTTTCGTGACGTGACGTCCGACGCCGCCTTTTTTCTTCGCCATACCACGGCGATGGATCACACTTCCGCGCGTGACTTTGGACCCAGTAATACTGCAAACTTTTGACATAACAGACCTCGAAGAGTGCGTAAGCTGCCGTTGGGTCCCCCATGGGTCAAGCGAATCTTCGCTCGCGAAGGCTTTCGGAGTTGAACGTTAGTCGCACGAGAGGGTCAAAGATAAGTTCACCCCCTGAGCTTAGTCGTTAATCATTAAATGAGCCGGACGAACAACAACAAACTGCGCATCGGAATTATCGGCGCCGGAGCCATCGTGCGTGACCGGCACCTGCCGGGATTAAAGAAGCATCCGGAGGTCGAAATCGTGGCCGTCTCGAATTCCACCTACGAGAGCGCGGAAAAATTTTGCCAGGAGAACGCTCCGCACGCCACGCCGATGCAGAATTGGGCCGACCTTCTGGCGCTTCCCGACCTGGACATTGTCTGGATCGGCACTCCGCCTTACATGCATTCGGCGGTCACGATCTCTGCTTTGGAAGCCGGAAAACACGTTTTTTGTCAGGCCCGGATGTCGATGGACCGCGCGGAAGCCGAGGAAATGCTGGCAACGGCCAAGCGCTTCCCGGACCAAGTCACCATGCTTTGTCCGCCCCCGTTCGGATTGAAGGGCGATCTGCTCGTCAAAAAAATGCTGGCGGAAAATTATCTCGGCCATCCGCACCACATCCGGCTGCAAAGCTTTACCGGGGCCTATCTGAACGCCGATGCGGCCGCCCACTGGCGGCAACGGATCGAGATCAGCGGTCTCAATGTTCTCGCTCTCGGCATTTACGTCGAGGTCCTCCAGCGCTGGTTTGGCGATATCACGGGCGTTTATGCCCGCGGCAAGATCGTCCACTCGATCCGGCAGGGCTACGAGGTCATTGTCCCGGATCTCCTCACCGTGCTCTGTCGTTTCGCCAACGGCGCGGAAGGTGTGCTCGAGTTCAGCGGCATTAACGCCCTCGCTTCCGGAGACCGCCTCGAGGTTTACGGCGATACCGGCAGCATGACCTACGATTTCGGAACGGACGCGATTAACGTCGGCCGGGTTGGCGATATCGCCTTGCACGAAATGGAGATTACTTCCGAGCTCGAGGGTGGCTGGAATGTCGAGGATGATTTCATCGCCGCCGTGAAATCGAAGGGGAAAACCCGTCCGCATCCCGACTTCGAGGATGGCGTCCGCTACATGCGCGTCGTCCAGGCGGTCGCGGACTCGCGCTCCCGGAACGAGTGGGTCGAGATCACAAGCTAAGGCGTCGTCCTAACGCCTCGAAAAACGGAGCCGCAGCAGGTTCAGCGCGCCGAGGTAGATTTCGCGCCGGTGCAGCTTGGAAACGCCGAGCGTGCGATCGTGGAAAATGATCGGATGCTCGACGATGCGCGCTCCGGCGCGGTGGGCCCGGTAAAGCAGTTCGCCCAGGAACGAGTATCCGGTCGACTTCACCTCCGTAGTACGAATCCATTCGAGGGCTTGTCGCCGGTAAAGCCGGTAACCGGATGTGATGTCGCGCGCCGGGATCTGCAACAGGAGGGCGGCGAAGGTGTTGGCCATCCAGCTCAAGAAGATGCGCCCGATGCCCCAATTTACTGTGCCTCCGTCGCGGATATATCTGGAGCCGATGACAACATCGCATTGGCCGAGGAGGGCGAGCATGGACGGGAGATAATCGGGGTCGTGACTCAGATCGGCGTCCATGGTTCCGATAATTTCGAATCCTTCATCGAGAGCGCGATGGATGCCTTCGGTATAAGCGCGCCCGAGGCCGCGTTCGCCGTGTCGACGAAGAATCGCCAGCCTCGGATGGCTCGCTTTCAACTTCTCCACGATCTCGGCCGTCCCGTCAGGAGAATCGTCGTCCACGACCAGGAGATGAACGTCCGCCAAATTACCAAAAATTTTCGCGACCAGCTCGGCGATGTTAGAGCTTTCATTGTAGGTCGGAACAATGATGAGCATCTGTTTGGCCTCCGGAAGACCGGGCGCCATGGGAGCTGCTGTGGAGTCGGTTATCATTTTGCGCCGGTCCAGATGTGTTTCATTGCCCAGACCAACGGTGAAAGCTTTCGGAGCTGCTCTACGGAAATCTTTTCAATGCCGCGATGGCGAGACGTGGGTTTTTCTTGCGCTTAAGAGCAAATTCGATTCGGCGCGCTTCGGTGGCGCCATCAACCGTCTTGCTGATGATGAGCTCGAGCTCCGGTCCCAGGCGTCGTGTGGTATGATTACTTCCACGATGATGTTCAGCCAATCTGCGCGCCAAATTCTCTGTCGAGCCGATGTAGTAGCGACCAGAAGATCCACGAAGAATGTAAACGCAGGCCACGTTCAAAAGCTGGGTTGGGTGGGACTCGAACCCACAACCAACGCCTTAAAAGGGCGCTGCTCTACCATTGAGCTACCAACCCGCATTGATCCAGTTTTACGCGGCGGAGAGGCCGCTGGCAACCAACCCCGAAAGCTTTCGGGGCTGCTCTACCATTGAGCTACCAACCCGCATTGATCCAGTTTTACGCGGCGGAGAGGCCGCTGGCAACCAACCCCGAAAGCTTTCGGGGCTGCTCTACCATTGAGCTACCAACCCGCGCGGGGGAGACGTTTCTAATCCAGTTCAAACCCCGCTGCAAGATTTGTGGCACAGAGCCGCAGGTTTAAACAACGTTCGCCGGGCAATATTCGAGCTTCACGGCAGGCGCGCAGGCGGCGAGGGCTGCCTCGGTGAAGCTGCGCTGACTGGCGAGAGCCGGGACTTCGACCAGCACACAACGCTTTACCACCCGCGTCGCGGTTAGCGCGCGGCTCATGTTCATGAAGGTGAGGGCGGACAGCAACGGCGACAGGCTCGGATTGTAGGCGGCGTTTTCGGCGTTACGTCCTGCGTAGATCGCCCCGTCCTCCAATTGCACGGCAACGCCGGCGTAATTACAGGATTGGCCGCTCGAGTACGGGTGCATAGCTGCGCGAAGCGGCATCGAGGGCCGCGGCGACGACTGAGTCACTGCGCGAACGTTTGTTGAGCGTGAGTTTTGGCAGGCAGCTTCCGGGATCCATCAGGCCGCCGGTGACCTTCAGCTCCTTCGGTCCGAACGCGCGGGGAAGAAAGGTGGTGAGCTGCGCGGAACTGATAGATCAGCGAGCCTTTCCTTTTCGGTATCAGAATCAAGAGCCGGCGCGCCGTGGTCAGCTCGTAAAGAAATTGCCGGCAGTAGCCGCAAGGCGCGGCACTCACGGCCAGCATCTGGATGCCGGGCTCGCCGTTGAGCCAGGCGTTGTTTACCGCGGCCTGCTCGGCGTGGGTGGTGAAATTGAGCGCTGCATTTCTTAATTCGAGATTCGCTCCCAGATATAAATTGCACCAGCCGCCGTCACCCTTGGGCAGGCCTGCCGCGACCGCGCCGACCGGATAACCCGAGAGCGGCGTCACAGCGAATTCCTCCGCCAGGGGCAAAAGCTCCATCATCAACTTTCCAATGTTCGCCGGGGAACCGGCCAGGCGGGCAACGGCTTCGGCGGGGAGAACGCCGCGATTGTTTCCGGTGAACGCCTTTCTTATAGCCGCGGCGCGAGACGTTGGTTTCATGCGAGCACCGCGCGGCATTTCCTCAAACCTGCAGGCTCGCTAACAAATCGCGGAGCGAGTTTTTCGGCCGTTCTAATTGAAACACGGCCAAACCTGCCGAACGCCCCGCTTCCCCGTCGCGCACCGGATCGTCACCGACATGCAGGACCTCGTCAGGCCGGGCGTTACTCAAGCGCAAAGCGCGGCGGAAAATTTCCGGATCAGGTTTATCAGCGCCGAGCTCGCTCGAGAGAAATACGTGGGAGAAAAATTTCGAGACGCCCAGGTTCTCCAGGATCATGCGGAGCCGGCCATCGAAATTTGAGACCACGGCCAGGTCGAAACGTCCCTGCAACGTCTGAAGAACATCGGCGACTTCGGGGTAAAGATCCCACACGCCTGCTTCCGCAAAGTGCGAATAGGCCACCTCGAAGAAGGCATCGCGATCCAGCTCCCTGAGTGCCGGGCGCGACCTGATCAAGGACGCGATTCACCAATTCCCGCCACCAATCCTTGTCGTCATCCTCGCGCGGACCGTCGATGGCCGGGCGTGCCGGCATTTGTTTCCAGCAGGCTGAAAATGCATGGTCGAGCGCCGCGGAATCGAGAGACAGCCCCACCCGTTGACCGACCAGGGCGTAATGATGCCCGACGCTTTTCGGCAGATAAATCAGCGTCCCGGCTGCATCGAAAAAGATGGTTCTGAACACGCGGGTTTGGTTGACGGACGCGCGCAACCTCGTGCTTTTCGCTTTTCACGTCCAGACTGCCGTATTATCAGACAACGATGTTTGCTCGAACCGCAGCATGAAAGCGATCGACGAACTTTTCGCCGCGCCGAAATGGACGCAATCCCTCGGCGAGGAAATCGCCAACAGCATCAGCCACGGCCTCGGCCTGGCCGCGGCGCTCATCGCCTCGCCGTTTCTTTGCGCGGCGGCGGCGCGGCAGGAGAACCCGGCGTTCCTGGTCGGAACGATCATCTTCGTTTCGACGATGTGGCTCCTTTACCTTTCGTCGACGCTTTATCACGCCTGGCCGCAAACGCGCCTCAAATGCGTTTTGCAGATCGTCGATCACTCCGCGATTTTTCTCCTGATCGCCGGGACCTATTCGCCGTTCATGCTCGGACCAATGCGCGGCGCCTGGGGCTGGACGATTTTTGCGCTCGTCTGGCTGCTCGCGATCTTCGGCGTAGTCATGAAAATGCGCAGCGGAGTGAAATGGAAAAGGCTCTCGCTCACTCTTTATCTCGGGATGGGCTGGCTGGTGCTGATCGCCTTGCGGCCGTTCGTGCAGGCGGTGCCTCCCGACGCGGTCTTCTGGCTTTTTGCCGGAGGCGTAGCCTACACCGCGGGCGTTATTTTTTTCGTCAACGAGCACGTCCGCTACAACCACTTTGTCTGGCACCTTTTTGTCCTGGCCGGCACGTCCTGCCATTTCTGTGCGGTCTTTTCCTGCGCGGCCTGAGCACCCAGCTCCACTCCGTTGTCGCCACGACCGTTCGGGCCGTGTTTCCTTTGAGCTGCGATGTTACCCGTAGAACACAACGACCCGATCAACGCGAAGATCCTTGCCGTCTCCGAGGACAAGATCGAGGGCTTCGTCCGCGAGCCGTTTGAGGAAATCGCCAGCCGATCGCGGGGTTCCGGTCGACACCGTGATGGCGCGCATCGCCGCGATGCTGAAAGCCGGCACCGTCCGCCGCGTCCGGCAGACTCTCCTCGCCACGAACCTGGCCGACGGCGCGTTGGTCGCCTGGAAGGTGGCGCCGGAGAAAATCGACGCGGCCTTCGATTACATGTCGCAATGCGATCCCTTTTCGGGCCACGTCGTTTTGCGCTCGACCGATGCCGTCACGCCCGGATCCGAATACAAACTTTGGACAACGCTGAAAGTTCCGCGCGGATTCTCCCTCCAACATCACGGTGAGCTTCTCGCGAAAGAAGTGGGCGCGGATCATTTCCGCCTGATGCCGGCAAAAGGAATTTTCACCCTGGGGGTGGGCCACGTTCGTCGGAAAACAGTCGAGCCGGGGAGCAAAGCCGACGAGCCGGCGACGATGGCGCCCGTCCATGTGGCGGAACTGAGTCCGCTCGAGTGGAAGGTGCTCGTCGCGCTGAAACGCGAGTTCGAGGTGGATGAGATTGCTCCGTCGCCCTGGAGGGGCCGCGCGGCGGAAGCTGGACTCGAACCGGAGGAATTTTGCCGGATTGCCGAATCGCTCAACTCGCGGAAAGTCGTCGGACGTTTCTCGACCTTTCTCGAGCACGTGAAGCCGTCCGCGACCGGTGTGCGCGTGACGCGATTCAACGCCTTGTTTCATTGGGCCGTGCCGGTGGGCCGGGAAATGGAAGCGGGCGGCGAAGTGGGGCGGCATCATATTCTCACCCATTGTTACTGGCGCGAAGCCGGACCGGAATTCCGCAACGTCAACATCATGGCGGTGGCGCACGGGACCGATAAAACGCTGTTGCTCGAGCACAAGGCAGCGATCGATCGCCACCTCGAGTCGTGCGGCATCCCCGTTTCCTACACGAACGTTTTTTGGGGCGGGCGGAGCGAGATCAAGCCCTCGGAAATTTCGCCGGATATCTATCGGCAGCTGGCTTCGGCAGATGGAGGATGGCGGCGGCCTGATGAAATCGCTCATCAAAAAACTGCGGAACGGGAGAGATCTCAGTCTCGGCGATATCAATTTCGCCATGTCGCTCCTTCTTTCCGATTCGACGGATGACGCCCTGAAGGCCGACTTCCTCACCGCGCTGCATCACAAAGGGGAAAGCGTCGAGGAGATTTTTGGCTTCGTCCAACAACTGATCGATCGAGCCATCGATCCGCTGATCGATCCGAAAAAACTGGGCGGACCGATGCTCGACGTCTGCGGGACCGGCGGGGACGGCCTCGATCTCTTCAACGTTTCTACCACGATCATGTTCGTTCTCGCGGCCGGCGGCGTCGCGGTGGTGAAACATGGCAATCGCAGCGTCACCTCACGTTGCGGCAGCGCCGATGTGCTCGAAGCGCTCGGGGTGCAAATCGCTCTGCCGCCCGTGCGACTGAAGGAATGCGCCGAGCGCCATGGCCTCTGCTTCATTTTCGCGCGGCAATATCACCCCGCCTACCGCGCCATCGCGGAGATGCGGAAACGCCTGGCGCGGGAAAATATCCGCACGATTTTTAATTTGCTCGGGCCGCTCCTGAATCCTGCGCGGCCCACTCGGCAGCTCATCGGCGTTTTCGAGCCGCGTCTCACGAATGTCTTTGCCGACGTCCTGCGGCGTCTCGGACGCGAGCGTGCATGGGTCGTGCACGGAGTTACCGACAGCGGCGAGGGGATGGATGACATTTCGACAAGCGGCGTCACCACCCTGGCTGAGCTCCTAAACGGCAAAGTCGTTTCCGGCCTGATCAATCCGCGCTGGCTCAACATCCCGGCGATCGTCACTCGATGAACTTCGCGGCGGGGATGCAGCCGAAAACGCCGGTTATCTGGAAGGGATCTTGTCCGGAGAAATCCAGGGAGCAAAGCGCGACCTCACGCTGGTGAACGCCGCCGGCGGGTTCGTGGTGGCGGGACTTTGCCGCGACATCACCGAAGGGATAGAAATGGCGCGCAAGCAGATCGACAGCGGCCGCGCGTTGGAGAAGTTGCGCGCCTTGCAGCAGTTCGGGTCAGGAACGCAGTAGCTGAACGCCTATTGTCCGCTGCACATCGCGCTTCTCCAGAGCTTGCAGAGAGAGCCTGCAGTGGCCAGCTCAGTGCGATCGATTCTTCGTCCGGTTACCATCGCCAGGGAAGCGGCCGTCGTCCGCAGCTCCTCGGGAAAATCGTCCACGGTCTGATTTACGTTAATGCCGATGCCGGCGACGGCGACGTAACCTCCTCCGGTTTCGGTGCGCCCTTCCACAAGGATTCCAGCGACTTTGCGACCGGCCACGTAAATATCGTTCGGCGGTTTGATCGTGGCGACGCACCCCGTCTCCTCTGTGATGGTTTCGGCGACGACCTCGGCGAGCAGCGAAGTCAACCGGGGCGATTGCTCGCAAGGTCAGGGCCGGTCGGAGGAGGATGGAAAGCCAGAGACCCTGATACGGAGCGGATTCCCAGCGCCGCCCATACTGTCCGCGTCCCGCCGTTTGCCGCTCCGCGAAAACCACGAAGCCATCCGGAGTTCCGCGCTCCAGTGCTTCCCAGGCCAGGTCGTTGGTGGAGCGCGCTTCCTCCACCACGATGATTTCGTTTCCGATCCGGGCTCCCTCCAGGCCGGCGCGTAGTTCGGCTGCGATCAATCGATCGCTAAGCTCCGACATGCGTGAGGTCCAGCGACATGTCGATCGCGCGCGCCGAATGAGTGAGCGCGCCGACGGAAATGTAATCGACGCCGGAAGCCGCAATTCGCCGGACAGTCTTGAGCGTAACGCCGCCGCTCGCCTCGAACTTCACCTTGCCTTTTCCGGCTGCGACCGCTTCGCGCATTTCCGACGGCTCCATGTTGTCGAGAAGGATGACGTCGATCCCTTCGATCTCGAGAAACGAACGGACCTGCTCGAGCCGCTCCGCCTCCACTTCGATCCGGATTCCAGGGCGTTCCTGGCGCAGGCGCTGGACGGCGCTCACGAATCCCGAGAACCCGGAACCCGCGCTCAGGTGATTGTCTTTCACCAGGACCATTTCGCTCAGGCTGGAGCGATGATTGGAGCCGCCGCCCGCCATGACTGCGGCTTTTTCCAAGGCGCGCAAACCAGGCGTCGTCTTGCGGGTGTCGAGGATCTTCGCGCGCGACTTCCCGATGGCCTCCACGAATTGCCGGGTGAGCGTGGCAACCCCGCTGAGCCGCTGAAGAAAATTCAGGGCGACGCGTTCGGCGGTCAGGATCGAGCGGGCGGCGCCGCGCACTTCGAGAACGGTTTCGCCGCCCATCAGCGCGGTTCCGTCGGGCAGACGGACTTCGACGTTCAGTTTCGGATTCACGCGCCGGAAAACTTCCGCCGCGGTTTCAACTCCGGCCAGGATGGCTCGTTCCCGCGCGACGATCCGGCCGAGCGCGCGCAATCCATCGGGGACAAAAAATTCGGTCGTCGTGTCGCCGGCGCCGATGTCTTCGCGCAGGGCAATCGCAATTGGGATCTATAGCTTCGTCACTCATTGAGAAATCGTTGAATTGGGGGCCGCGTAAACGCGTTTGCCGCGCACATATGTTTCGAGCGTCGCGTGTGGTCCGCCTCGATAAATGCAAAGGGCCAGGATGTCCTCCGTGGTCAGATCGTCGAGGCCCGGCCCCGTTTTTCCATAAGGCAAAAGCGCCGGCAGGTCCACCAGGAGCAGGTCGGCTTCCTTGCCGACATCGAGCGTCCCAATCGTCGCGGCTTTGCCGAGGGCGCGCGCGCCGCCGCTGGTCGCCAGATAAAAAGCCTCGCTCGGACGAAGCCGCGGCAGGTGCGGCTCCGCGATGTTCCTCGCTTTTTGCACGTCGAGCGCGCCGCGCATCACCTGCCACATGTTGAGCTCGGGCCCGGCGGCCACGTCGGAGCCAAGCCCGACCGCCAGCCCGGCCTGCAAAAGCTGGTCGAGCTTGAGCAAGCCGCTCCCGAGAAACAGATTCGAGGTCGGGCAATGCGCGATGTTCGCCTGGGCTGCCGCGATGGCGTCGATTTCTCGAGCGTTGAGGTGAATGCAATGGCCCAGCATCGTCTTCGGGGTGAGCAGGCCGCATTTTTCGTACACATCTGTGTAATCGCGCGCCGTCATGTGGAGGTTGCGCACTTTTTCGATCTCTTCGCGGTTCTCGGCCAGGTGGGTCTGGAGATAAGCGCCAAATCTTTGCGCCATCTCGCCCGCGCTCCGCATCATTTTCTCGGAGCAGGTCACCGCGAACCGCGGACTGAAAGCATATTCGAGCCGGCCCTCCGCCGCGCCGTGCCATTTGCGGCAAAGCCGTTCGCTTTCGACCAGCGAAACGGAGAGGATCTTCTTCGGCTGGAGCTGTCCGTAAGAGCCGAGGTCCATCATCATCTTGCCGAGGATCACCCGCAGGCCGCTTTGTTCCGCCGCTTCGAATCCAATCTCGCAACTGTCCTCATAGATCGCCGCATAAACCATCGCCGTCGTGGTGCCGTTCCTGGCCAGCTCGTGAAAGAAGAGCGGCGCCTCCTGCCGCGCTCTCGGCCCGGTGAACTCGCGCTCGACCGGGAAAATATTTTCGCGGAGCCAGGGGAGGAGCTGGCTCTCACCGCGGGCGACGGCCGAATACTGCGGAAGGTGCGTGTGGCAATCGATCAATCCGGGAAAAATGGCGACCATCTTGTGCTCGAGCCAGCGGACCGGCGCCGGGCGCGGTCGTTTCCGCAAATCGTCATACGCGCCGACTTCGGCGATCCGGCCATTGGCAACGATGAGGGCGCCATCCCGGTGGCTGCGGAGCGACCCGTAAGCCGGGGCGTCAATCAGGAACCCGCGGATTCCGAAGAGATTGGGATCGGGTTCCATGGTGGCGCGAGACTAGCAAAGACTCACGCGATTAGAGCGCGGAAAGGGACAGATTTGCCCACAAAAAAAAGGATTCGGGCAGCGCACGCGGAGAAACAACAAATACGAGAAACGTGCGGCCGCCCGAATCGCCTTAACCTGTATGATTTGACAGCAAAGGGGGGCCGCCGTTCGAAATTATTTACGGTCAATTATGTAATCTTTGGGTCGGCACGCTTATCTTGCGAGCCGGCACGCCCTCGTGCCGGTGAGAGCGGCCAACGTTTCTGCCAACGGCACGAGGGCGTGCCGGCTCCAGTTTCGGGTCGAGAATGATCACCAAGCAGACTACAGCAGCAGCTCACCCTGGTGCGCCGTCCCGGCCTTGGGACCTTAGCCGCCTCGTCGCGGACTTCCTGGATCAGCGACTTGAACTCGCATTTTTCCAGGGCGGCGATTAGCGCCGGGTAATCGGGCTTTATCCGCAAATCTTCAATCGGCACGGGCAGAGGCGTGTCGCAATCCAGCTCCACCATTTTGCGGTTTTGCTCGATCCGTTCCCGGCTCTCCATGAGTTTCTCACGGCTCCGGGCGCTCTTTACCTTGTCGATATTGTTAAGAAGAGAGTCGAGCCCGCCATGTTCCTGGAGAAGAGTCGCGGCGGTCTTTCGGCCAAAGCCGGCCCCGGGAATGTTGTCGACGGAATCGCCCGAAAGCGCGAGAACGTCGCCGATCAGGTTCGGGGGCACGCCCCATTTTGTTGTCACCTCGGGCTCGCCCAGGAGCGCGAACGCATCCTTCGGCGAGAGAAGATCGGCCTTGGCGGTCGAGTAAACCTTCACGCAGGGGCCGACCAGTTGGTAGAGGTCCTTGTCATTGGTCGCCAGGACGACCTCGATATTTTGTCTGCATGCCGCCACCGCGTAGCAGCCCATGAGATCGTCCGCTTCGGTGTTCGGCAGAGAAATGTTTTTGAATCCGAGGAGGGCCGTGAGCTCGCGTTTGATATAATCGAGCTGCGGGACCATCGGCTGGGGCATTTCCTTGCGCGTCTCTTTGTAGGCTGGTTGCAGGATCATGCGCTTTTCGGGCAGGCCTTCGTCCCAGAAAACGGCACCCAGCTCCGGCTGGAGATGTTTGACCATGAGCCGGAGTGTTTTCGTGAACCCAAAGATCGCGTTGGTCGGTTCGCCTCGCGAATTGGAGAGGTTCTGGATCGCGAAGAAAGAGCGGTAAACGTAATAGTGTCCGTCGACGAGGAGCAGCTTCACCGGTTGAAACTAGCCAAGCGGCCGCACTTTCCAAACGGTCGGACTGAGAAACTCTTGCTCATGCTCATGCTCTTGATCTTACTCCTGCTCCTGTGAGTTGACGCGGCTCGCTCACACCGCCGACCCTCACCCCAGCCCTCTCCCTCAGGGAGAGGGAGTTGCGAGCGTAGACTTTGGTAGGGCGAGACTCAGTCGAGCCGAACGAGTTGGCCAGGCAAGTCCGCGGCTCGACAGAGTCTCGCCCTACCAAGAGTGTGATTGCGACGAATTCCTTCTCCCTTGGGAAAAGGTTAGGATGAGGGCAAGGTAGCGATTCGCTCGATTCGCGGTTAAAGAACCGCCATGCCGGAACAATGGATGGTGCGGGTGGAAGGGAAGGAGTACGGGCCCGTCGATGAGGATGACCTGCGCGAATGGCGCGCTGAAGGGCGCCTGATTCCTCAGAACGAAGTCCGGCGGGTCGGCGAAGAAACCTGGTTTCCGGCCGGTGATCTTCCTGAGATCTTCGGGGAAGAGGAGCCAGAGCCAACGTCCGAGCCGCCCGACCTGATCGTGCGCCGAAGAACGGGGCCGGAGATTTTGCGGGAAACCATCCGCATTTATCGGAGTGGTTTCGGGCGTTTCCTGATCTTCGGACTGCTCACCGCCGTGCCGATGTTCGTTCTGCAATGGCATTTTCCCAAAGTGGCGTTGCCCAACCTCGCTGGCCGGCTCAACGGCCAGCGGTGCCCGCGGTCGTGATCCCGCCCATCTGCTGGCTGATGCTTCTTTTGGTGATCCTGCTCTGGCCCGTTTCCACCGCGGCTTTCCAGTTCGTGGCCGACGATATCTTGCGTGGCCGCCAGCGTTCCATGGCAGACCAATTCGCCGCCGCGCTGCAACGCTGGGTTCAAATGCTGAGCACCGGCCTGGTCGTTTATGCCAGCTACTTTTTTTGGGTGTTCGTTTCGTTCACCGCCATGGTCGCGTTGCTCAGCGCGCGAATTCCGGTGGTGAGCCAGATGCTCTTATCTGCTCGTCGGCGCCTTCATGATTTACATGATCGTGCGGCTCTTCATTAACTTCCTCTTCTGGGAGCAAACGGCGGCGTTCGGCGATGAAGGCGCGCTGCTCGCGCTCCGGGAGAGCAAGGAGCTTGCGCGTTGCGCCCCCGAGGCTCCGCGGCTGGATCGCCCCATGTTTCGCGGCGTCATCATGGTGCTCGGGTGGCTCGTTCTCCTCCTCTTCGTGCTCATGGCCGTGCAGTTTCCGTTGATGCTGGTCAGGCTCAGCGGCGTCGACAATCCCGAGCAAGCCGCGGCGTTGATGGAAACGCTGTCGAAAGCGAAAACGCCCGATGCTCTCATGATCGCCGGCGACGTCCTGGCGGCCGTGGTGAACCTGATCCTGCGGCCGCTCCTGGCCATTTCGTTTCTCGTTCTCTACTACGACGCCAGACGCGCGGCGTTAGGTTGATTGTAGGGCAAGCGCTCCGCTTGCCGGGTCACAGCGCTGGCAACCGGAGCGGTTGCCCTACAATTCTCGATTCGCGATGCGCAGGTTCTAACTCAGCGTGACGTAGGGCAACAATCCGTGTTGCCCTCCCTCTCGTCCAAACCCGCTCTCTTTATATCCGCCGAAGGGGCTCGTGGGGTCGAATTTGTTGTAGGTGTTTGCCCAGACAACGCCGGCCCGGAGCTTGTTCACGATCTTGAAGATCTTGCTTCCTTTGTCGGTCCAGACGCCGGCGCTCAGGCCGTAGGGAGTGTTGTTGGCGCGTTCGATCGCTTCCTCGGGGGTGCGGAACGTCATCACGCTCAGGACAGGGCCGAAGATTTCTTCCTGGGCGATGCGGTGGGAGGCGGTCACGCCGGTGAAGAAACTGGGCGGATACCAGTAGCCTTTCGCGGGCAGCCGCGCGTTCGATTGCACCAGCTCGGCGCCCTGCTTGAGGCCGCTGTCCACCAGCTCGCAAATTTTGTCGAGCTGCATCCGGGAATTGATCGCGCCGATGTCGGTATTCTTGTCGAGCGGATTGCCGAGGCGGAGCGTCGCGATGCGATCGCGCAGCTTGCGGATGACCGCGGGGAAAACGCCTTCCTGCACCAGCAACCGCGAACCGGCACAGCAAACGTGGCCTTGGTTTAAATAGATTCCCGAGATGATTCCTTCGACCGCCTGATCGAGCGGCGCGTCCTCGAAGATGATGTTGGCCGCCTTGCCGCCGAGCTCGAGCGTGAGCTTCTTCCTTGTTGCGGCGCTCTATGAGCGCCTGCGACGGTCGATAGACCGCCGCTACAGGCCTGCAAGATCCGCTTGCCGACTTCCGTCGAACCGGTAAACGCGATCTTATCGACATCGGGATGATCGACGAGCGCCTTCCCGGTTTCGCCAGCGCCGGTCACGATATTCACGACGCCATCCGGCAACTCCGCCTCCTGAAAGATTTCCGCCAGATGCATCGCGGTGATGCTGGTGGTCTCGGCGGGCTTGAGCACGCAGGTATTCCCACAGGCCAGGGCGGGCGCCAGTTTCCACGCCGCCATCAGGAGCGGGAAATTCCAGGGAATGATTTGCCCAGCGACGCCGAGCGGCTGCGCGGTTCGGCCGGGAAAGGCGTATTGGAGCTTGTCCGCCCAGCCGGCGTAATAAAAGAAGTGCGCCGCCACCAGCGGCAGGTCGATGTCGCGGCTTTCCTTGATCGTCTTGCCGCCATCCATCGTCTCCAGCACCGCCAGTTCCCGCGCTTTCTCCTGGATGAGTCGCGCAATGCGAAAAAGAAACTTCCCGCGCTCGCGCCCCGGCATTTTGCTCCAGACATTCTTGTAAGCTTTCCGTCGCCGGCTGAGACAGCGCGACCGCTACATCCCGCGCATCCGCCTCCGCGATCTCCGCCAGCTTCTCTTCCGTCGCCGGATTGATCGAATCGAAATATTTCCCCGACCGCGGCGCAACAAATTTCCCGCCGATGAACAATTGATAGCGCGGCTTCAGCTTGATGTAGTCATTAGCTTCCGACGCCGGCGCATAACTCCACTTGTCGCCAAAATTCAGCCGCCGCTCGCTCACCGGCAACGCGACCGCGTCCGGCGCGATCCTCTCGCCCGGCAGGGCACACCAGCTCGGAACGTGATTTCTTGCGCGGCATAATTAGGGCAGCGAAAAGTAATCGCTGCTTTGGTAATTGCCGTCGACGGACTTCGCGATTTGCATGAGGACGTCGTTGGCCAGGGTGCTGGCGCCGAAGCGGAAGAGGTCGGGGGTGAGCCAGTCGTCGCCGAGGGTTTCTTTTACCATGACGAGATAGGCGAGGGCTTGTTTGGCGGTCTTGATGCCGCCGGCGGGTTTCATGCCGATGCGGATGCCGGTTTCGTAGAAGTAATCGCGGATGGCTTCGAGCATGACGAGCGTGACCGGCATGGTGGCGGCGGGGGTGACTTTGCCGGTGGAGGTCTTGATGAAATCGGCGCCGGCGCGCATGGCGAGGTCGCTGGCGAGGCGGACGTTGTCGTAGGTCTGGAGCTCGCCGGTTTCGAGGATGACTTTGAGGTGGGCGGCGCCGCAGGCTTCCTTGGTGGCGGCGATTTCATCGGAGACGCGGTCGTGATTCCCGGCGAGGAACTGGCCGCGATCGATCACCATGTCGATCTCATCGGCGCCATCCCGCGACTGCGCTGCGCACTTCCTGAAGCTTTAATTTCAGACGGCATCAGACCGGTGGGGAAAGCCGTAGCGACCGAGGCGACTTTCACGCCGGAGTTGCCGAGGAATCGTTTCGCGGCGCGGACAAGATTGGGATAGACGCAGACTGCGGCGCAGGGTGGAACCTCGATAGCGAGGATCCATCGGCTGCATCGCTTTGCGGCAGACGAACGCGACTTTCCCCGGCGTGTCTTTTCCTTCGAGCGTGGTCAAATCCATCATCGAGATCGCCATCTTCAGGCCCGCCAGTTTGGCTGAGGCTTTGACGCTGCGCTTGCCGAAGGCGGCCGCCCGCTCCTCAACCCCGATCTGATCGATGGTGCGACTCGGCTGGTTTGCGGCGGATGTTCCGTTGCGACTTTCCGCCCGGGTGCGCGCGTGCATGTTAGAAGACGATGCCTGCATCGGAAGCGGACAGAATGGGCCGAAGCAGCGGTGGAGGCCAACTCATAATTCCAGGATGACTTTCGAGCTCCAACCTGTTTTGCGCGGCCAGCTTCTCTGGCTGCGGCCGCTGCGCGCCGACGATTGGGATCAGCTCTACGCGGTGGCTTCCGATCCCTTGATCTGGGAGCAACATCCGGCGCCGGACCGTTACAAGGAAGATGTCTTCCGCGATTTTTTCCGGGAAGCGATGGAGTCCGGCGGCGCTTTCGTCATCCTCGATGCAAGGAATGATCGCGTGATCGGGTCGTCGCGTTACCTCGGATACGACCCGGCCCGGAGCGAGATCGAAATCGGTTTCACCTTTCTGGCCCGTCCGTACCTGGGGTGGAGTCTACAACCGGGAGCTGAAGGATCTCATGTTGAGGCACGCCTTTCAGTTTGTCCGGCACGTTGTTTTTCTGGTTGGACTCGAGAACTGGCGGTCGCAGAAGGCGATGGAAAAAATTGGTGGGCGAAGGGTGGGGACGCGCGTTGATCGCGTGGGACGCGAAACTGTTGTCTTCCAAATCGACGCGCCGGACAGCGGCGAGTTTGTTGTCCGACAAGCGACGATCTCGGACGCGCCGGTGATTGCCTGGCATCGGGCGCGCATGTTTCAGGACATGGGAATGGTGTCGCCGGCCACGTTCGATGGTTTGCTCAACGAGGCGCGGCTTGGACCGAACGCGCGCTCGCGAGCGGCGAATATCTTGGCTGGCTGGGGACGCCGAATGACCAACCGGACGTGATCGCCGGTGGCGCGGGCGTTCAATTGCGGCAAGTCCCGCCGCATCCTTTCCGTCCGCCGCGGGAGGCTGCGGTTGCGAAAGGGGAAACACGCCATCGTGCTCAATGTTTTCACCGAACCGGAGTGGCGGCGGCGCGGTCTGGCGAAGGTTTTGATGGAGCAAATTCTTCGCTGGGCGCGGACGGAGCGAGCTCGATCAGCTCGTGCTGCACGCCTCGGATGAGGCGCGAGCGCTTTACGAGCAAGCTGGGATTTGTGGTCACGAACGAGATGCGTTTGCGGTCGAACCGGAGGTCAGGCGCAGTCGTGAAACTCCTGGGCATCATCGGCGGGATCGGGCCGGAATCGACGGTGGATTATTACCAGACCATCGTCGGCGCTGTATCGCGCGCGGAAGCCGGATGGAAGCTACCCGGCGCTGGTGATCAATAGCGTGGACATGCAGAGATTGCGGAATGCTTTTGAGGCCGGCGACCTGGCCGCGATCGTCGATTACCTCGTTCCGGAACTGCACCGGCTCCATCGGGCCGGGGCTGAATTTGGGCTGCTGGCGGCGAACACGCCGCACCTCGTGTTCGATGATCTGCAACGGCAGTCGCCGATTCCGCTGATCAGCATCGTCGCCGTGACCGTGCGAAGCGGCGAAAGCGCGCGGGCTGAAGCGTGTGGCGCTTTTCGGGACGCGATTCACGATGACCGCTCCGCTTTATCCGGACGTTTTCGCGCGCGAAGGCATCGCCGTTGTCATCCCCGAGCCTGTGGACCAGGATTACATCCACGAGAAATACCTCGGCGAACTGGTGAACGGAATTTTTCTTCCGGAAACGCGGGACGGTTTGCTGGCGATCGTCGATCGGATGGCGCGGCAGAACGGCATTGACGGTGTGATCTTGGGTGGAACCGAATTGCCGCTCATTTTGCGCGAGCCGGAGCACAACGGGATCTCGTTTCTGAACACAACCAGGATTCACTGCGAGGCCGCGGTGGAGCGGATGTTTTCGTGACGCCGAAGGGGTGGATCGCGCGATGACAAATCCCATGGCGGCGAATCCGCGACAATAAAGCATCGAGCGACGGAGCGCTCGATTCCACCTCAGATTCCTTCTTCCACGTCGTCGCGCCATTCCGCGCGCGTGGCGGAGATCAGCGGCGTGATCGCGGCGAAGGCGCGGATGAGAGTGGCAAGGTAGATCAGCAGGGTAACGCCCTGGAAGCCGATGAGCAGAAGGTGGCCGTTCCGGGTCAGAAAGAAATCCGGCGCCGCCTTGATCGCCCAGGCGGAGCCGGCCGTGAAGAGAAACAGGCAGGGCATGATGAACCGGATGTTCAGCCATTGGTCGGCCAGGACGATCCGATAAAGCCGGGAACTGCTCGGACCGGTGCTGTCCTCCGCGCGCCGGCGAATCAGCCGCAGATCGTGCACGAACAAGGCCCAGACGATCCCGGCGAAGACAGCGTTAAGCACGAACCACATGAATGGGTCGCTGGAGATGCTGGAAGGCGAGCACTTCGACGAGCGCGCAGAGGAAATAGAAGAAATTGTGCACGAACTCGAGCGGCCAGCGGATGAGGGTGAGGGTGTGGATAAGGGCGCGCGACCAGAAGAGGAGGATGGTGAGAAACGCGACGCCTACGTAAGGCCAGGCGGTGGCGGGGCCGTTCGCGAGCACGGCGTTGGCGCTTTCGGCCAGGAAAGAAAGGGCGAGGCCCTGGACGATGCTGGCGAGCGTGAGCTCGATGTTGACGATGACCTCATCCAGCTCGGCGCGCCTGGCGGGCGGGGATTTCACGACGCGAGTCGTAGCCGCTCGAGGTGCGGCGTGTCAATAATGGAGCCGGCCTGCCCTGCAGGCGCGGAGCGGAATAGGCGTAGCTGCATCTCAACGGCACGAGGGCGTGCCGTCTCCAAAGCGAGCGGCGCCGCGTTGAGGCCGAACGTTGCACGCCGACAGAGCGGCGTGGCTACAGCGCTTCGGGTATTACAGCGAGCGGAAAGCGCGGCGCTTACCGCGCGAGGACGACGTCTTTTTTCGTCCAGGCGTGGACTTGCTGACAATGCGGGCAGGTCAGCTTGTGATTCTTCAGCGGCGTGTCCGCGTAGAGATCTTCATCAATCGTGAGGCCGGTGGCAGTGAGCTTCGCCGTGGCCGGGCATCGGACTAGGATTCGTTTAATCATGGATGGTTTTTTCGCGGGTGCCGCTGGGGTGGTCATAAAATTGGTTTAGCCGAGGCGATAAACGATCCGCGCTTTGTCGATGTCGTAAGGGGACATCTGGAGTTTTACCCGATCGCCGGTGGTTAGGCGAATAAAACGTTTGCGCATTTTTCCGGAGATATGGGCGAGGACGAGATGATCGTTGGCGAGCTGCACCCGAAACATGGTGCCGGCGAGGACGGAAATGATCTTTCCCTCGAGCTCGATTGCTTTTTTAGAATCCATAGAGGTTTGCAAAACCGGCGCCCTTTGCAGGACGCCGGTTCGCGTTATTCAAATCGCCGGTTAGCGGCGGGCACCCGAAAATTGACGGGGACGCTCTTCGCGAGCGCGGGCTTCGTTGACGGTCAGGGTGCGTCCTTGCACTTCCTTGCCGTTGAAGGCGGCGATGGCCGCGTTGGCTTCGTTCGAGTCGGCGAAGGAGACGAACGCAAAGCCGCGGGAGCGGCCGGTGGTGCGGTCCATCATGAAGGCGACGTCAGTGACTTTGCCATGTTGTTCGAAAAGATCCTGGAGATCGTTTTCAGTGGTCTCAAAGGAGAGATTACCTACGTACAGTTTCATTGTGATATTTTGGAGCAATACCTGCGAGCTACAGAGCCGTTCCCGTGAACCGGGTTTCAAATCACCCCTGAGGAAATCTCAGCTGACGATCTACCACGCAACGAACAAAACAGAACTTAATCCAATAGGCGGGCAGTATCGGCGGCTTTGGCCAAAACGCAACCGATACTTCCCGAGCGAATTCCGGCGAAATCTTACGCTTGATTAAGGGGCGCAAAACCGATTCTATACAACGGCCTTAAATAGGCCCGGATTTGTGACCGGTCCCTTTTCAGCAAACTCAGCAAGGGCAACGTCAGGTTGCCGGCAGCATCATTTCTGCTGCTCTCCTCACGCGTCTTTCGGTTCTCGGCGGGCGGAATCCACTCCGCCGGCTCTAACTTCAAACTCGTTATGCCTATGAAGAAGAAACCACTTCACCGCGGGCGCAAAGCCGCCAGACGATGGCGCCGCGCGTCAGCGGCGATCGTCTTGATCAAAAGCAGCTCCTGGCTGCGCTCTCCGCCTTCAAGCGCGGCGATTTCTCCGTCCGGCTTCCGGACGATTGGACAGGTTTGGCCGGCAAAATAGCCGACACGTTTAACGACGTTATTGGGATGAATCAGCGGCTGGCGCGGGAGCTGGACCGGATCGGGCAGGTCGTGGGCAAGGAAGGGCGAATCTCGCAGCGGGCGTCGCTCGGGGATGTTTCGGATTGCTGGGGCGAGGCGATCGGGTCGGTCAACGGGTTGATCGGCGACCTGGTCCATCCGACGAGCGAGATGGCGCGCGTCATCGGCGCGGTGGCGAAGGGCGATCTTTCGAAGACGATGGCGACCGAGATCGAGGGCCGGCCGTTGCAGGGCGAGTTCCTGCGCACGGCGAAGACGGTGAACACGATGGTCGACCAGCTCGGCGCGTTTGCCTCGGAAGTAACGCGCGTGGCGCGTGAGGTGGGCACGGAAGGCAAGCTCGGCGGCCAGGCGAAGGTGAAAGGCGTGGCCGGCACCTGGAAGGACCTGACGGAAAACGTGAACCTGATGGCCGGCAACCTGACCGCGCAGGTCCGTAACATTGCGACAGTCACCACGGCGGTCGCCAACGGCGATTTGACCAAGAAGATCACGGTCGACGTCAAAGGCGAGTTCCTCGAGCTGAAGGACACGGTCAACGTCATGGTGGACCAGCTCCGTTCGTTCGCTTCGGAAGTAACGCGTGTGGCGCGCGAAGTGGGCTCGGAAGGAATTCTGGGCGGCCAGGCGCGGGTCGAGGGTGTTTCCGGCACGTGGAAGGATTTGACCGACTCGGTGAATTTCATGGCGCGCAACCTGACGGGCCAGGTGCGAAATATCGCGGACGTGACCACGGCGGTGGCGCGAGGCGATCTGTCGAAGAAGATCACGGTCGACGTGAAGGGCGAGATTCTGGAGCTGAAGAACACGATCAACACGATGGTGGATCAGCTCAGCTCGTTCGCCTCGGAAGTAACGCGCGTGGCGCGCGAAGTGGGAACGGAAGGAAAGCTCGGCGGCCAGGCGGACGTGAAGGGCGTGGCCGGCACGTGGAAAGATTTGACCGACTCGGTGAATTCGATGGCCGGCAACCTGACCGGCCAGGTGCGAAACATCGCCGAGGTCACGACCGCGGTCGCGAACGGCGACTTGTCGAAGAAGATCACGGTCGATGTGCGCGGGGAAATTCTCGAGCTGAAGGACACCATCAACACGATGGTGGATCAGCTCCGCTCGTTCGCCTCGGAAGTGACGCGTGTGGCGCGCGAGGTGGGTTCGGAAGGGGCGCTCGGCGGCCAGGCGGATGTGCGCGGCGTCGCCGGCACCTGGAAAGATTTGACCGACAACGTGAACATGATGGCCGGCAACCTGACGGCCCAGGTGCGAAACATCGCCGAGGTGACGACCGCGATCGCGAACGGCGATCTGTCGCGCAAGATCACCGTGGACGTTAAAGGCGAGATCCTGGAGATGAAGAACACGATCAACACGCTGGTTGATCGGCTCAGCTCGTTCGCCTCGGAAGTAACGCGCGTGGCCCGCGAAGTGGGCTCGGAAGGAATTCTCGGCGGCCAGGCCGAAGTGCGCGGCGTTTCGGGCACGTGGAAGGATTTGACCGACTCGGTGAATTTCATGGCCGGCAACCTCACGGCGCAGGTGCGTAACATCGCGCTCGTCACGACGGCGGTCGCGAACGGCGATCTGTCCAAGAAAATCACGGTCGATGTGAAGGGCGAAATCGCGGAGCTGAAGGACACCGTCAACACGATGGTGGACCAGCTCAGCTCGTTCGCCTCGGAAGTAACGCGCGTGGCGCGCGAGGTGGGCTCGGAAGGAATCCTGGGCGGCCAGGCGGAAGTGAAGGGCGTGGCCGGCACCTGGAAGGATTTGACCGACTCGGTGAATTCGATGGCCGGCAACCTGACCGGCCAGGTGCGAAACATCGCGGAAGTGACCACGGCGGTCGCGAACGGCGATCTCTCCAAGAAGATCACGGTCGATGTGAAGGGCGAAATTCTGGAGCTGAAGAACACGATCAACACGATGGTGGACCAGCTCAGCTCGTTCGCGGCGGAAGTGACGCGCGTGGCCCGCGAAGTCGGCACGGAAGGCCGGCTCGGCGGCCAGGCCGATGTGCGCGGCGTCGCCGGCACGTGGAAGGATTTGACCGACTCGGTGAATTTCATGGCCGGCAACCTGACCGGCCAGGTGCGAAACATCGCGGAAGTGACGACGGCGGTCGCGAACGGCGATCTCTCGAAGAAGATCACGGTCGATGTGAAGGGCGAAATTCTGGAGCTGAAGAACACCATCAACACGATGGTGGATCAGCTCAGCTCGTTCGCGGCGGAAGTAACGCGCGTGGCGCGCGAAGTAGGAACGGAAGGCCGGCTCGGCGGCCAGGCCGACGTGAAGGGCGTCGCCGGCACCTGGAAAGATTTGACCGACTCGGTGAACTCGATGGCCGGCAACCTGACCGGCCAGGTGCGAAACATCGCGGAAGTGACGACGGCGGTCGCGAACGGCGACTTGTCGAAGAAGATCACGGTCGATGTGCGCGGGGAAATTTTGCAGCTCAAGGACACCATCAACACGATGGTGGATCAGCTCCGCTCGTTCGCCTCGGAAGTGACGCGTGTCGCGCGCGAGGTGGGCTCGGAAGGGAAACTGGGTGGCCAGGCGGACGTGCGCGGCGTCGCCGGCACGTGGAAAGATCTGACCGACTCGGTGAATTTCATGGCCGGCAACCTGACCGGCCAGGTGCGAAACATCGCCGAGGTGACGACGGCGGTCGCGAACGGCGATTTGTCGAAGAAGATCACGGTCGACGTGAAGGGCGAAATTCTGGAGCTGAAGAACACCATCAACACGATGGTGGATCAGCTCAGCTCGTTCGCCTCGGAAGTAACGCGCGTGGCGCGCGAAGTGGGAACGGAAGGCCGGCTGGGCGGCCAGGCGGACGTGAAGGGCGTGGCCGGCACGTGGAAGGATTTGACCGACTCGGTGAATTCGATGGCCGGTAACCTGACCGGCCAGGTGCGAAACATCGCGGAAGTGACGACGGCGGTCGCGAACGGCGACTTGTCGAAGAAGATCACGGTCGATGTGCGCGGGGAAATTCTCGAGCTGAAGGACACCATCAACACGATGGTGGATCAGCTCCGTTCATTCGCGTCGGAAGTGACGCGCGTGGCGCGCGAAGTGGGTTCGGAAGGAGCGCTCGGCGGCCAGGCGCGCGTCGAAGGCGTTTCCGGCACCTGGAAAGATTTGACCGACTCGGTGAATTTCATGGCGTCGAACCTGACGACGCAGGTGCGTAACATCGCCGCGGTGACGACGGCGGTGGCGACGGGCGACCTTTCGAAAAAGATCACGGTCGATGTTAAAGGCGAAATCCTGGAGCTGAAGAACACCGTCAACACGATGGTGGACCAGCTGAACTCGTTCGCGTCGGAAGTAACGCGCGTGGCCCGCGAGGTAGGCACGGAAGGAAGGCTCGGCGGCCAGGCCATGGTGAAAGGTGTCGCGGGCACCTGGAAGGATTTGACCGACTCGGTGAATTTCATGGCCGGCAACCTCACGAACCAGGTGCGCGGTATCGCGAAGGTCGTGACGGCGGTCGCGAACGGCGACTTGAAACAGAAGCTGCTCGTCGAAGCGAAGGGCGAGATCGCGGCGCTGGCCGACACGATCAACGGCATGACCGACACGCTCGCGATTTTCGCCGACCAGGTCACCGGCGTGGCGCGCGAAGTGGGCGTGGAAGGAAAACTCGGCGGCCAGGCGAATGTGCCGGGCGCCGCGGGCACCTGGCGCGATCTGACCGACAATGTGAACCAGCTCGCCGGCAACCTGACCTCGCAGCTTCGCGCCATCGCGGACGTGGCGACGGCGGTGACGAAAGGCGATCTGACGCGATCGATTCAGGTCGATGCGCAGGGCGAAGTCGCGTTCGTGAAGGACAACATCAACGAGATGATTCGCAACCTGAAGGACACGACGTTGCGGAACGACGAGCAGGACTGGCTCAAGACGAACCTGGCGAAATTCACCCGCATGCTGCAGGGCCAGCGCGATCTGCTCACGGTCGGCCGGCTGATTCTTTCCGAGCTGGCGCCGGTCGTTTCCGCGCAACAAGGCGTGTTCTATATGATGAACGGCTCCGCCGAAGAACCGGAGCTGCAGCTTCTGGCGAGCTACGCCTATCGCGAGCGCAAAGGAGTGAACACGCGCTTCAAGCTCGGCGAAGGTCTGGTCGGCCAGGCGGCGCTCGAGAAAGAGCGCATCCTGCTCACGCGCGTGCCGCCCGATTATGTCCAGATCAGCTCCGGGTCTCGGCGAAACGGCGCCGATGAACATCGTCGTGCTGCCGATCCTGTTCGAAGGCCAGGTGAAAGCGGTCATGGAGCTTTCGTCGCTCGAGCAATTCAACCCGACGCACCACGCGTTCCTCGACCAGCTCACGGAATCGATCGGCATCGTCTTGAACACGATCGAGGCGAACACGCGCACGGAAGATCTGCTGAAGCAATCGCAGTCCCTCGCCTCCGAGCTGCAAAGCCGGCAGGAAGAATTGCAGCAGACCAACCAGGAGCTGGAGGAAAAGGCGCGGCAACTCTTCGAGCAAAACGAAGAGGTCGAGCGGAAGAACCGCGAAGTCGAGCAGGCGCGCCAGGCGCTGGAAGGCAAGGCGCAGCAGCTCTCGCTCACCTCGCGTTACAAGAGCGAGTTCCTGGCGAACATGTCCCACGAGTTGCGCACGCCGCTCAACAGCCTGCTCATTCTCGCCGAGCAGCTCTCCTCGAATCCGGAGGGCAACCTGACTCCGAAGCAGGTCGAATTCGCGCGCACGATCCGCGGTTCGGGCAAGGATCTGCTCAAGCTGATCAACGACATTCTCGATTTGTCCAAGATCGAATCCGGCACGGTCACGATCGATGTGGGCGAAGTCCGCTTCGAAGAGATGCGCCAGACGATGGAGCGGACCTTCCGCCACGTCGCGGAAGGCAAGGGAGTGAATTTCAAGATCGACATCGACCCGAGCGTGCCCGAAGCCGTGCGCACGGACGCCCAGCGGCTCGATCAGGTCTTGAAGAACCTGCTCTCGAACGCGTTCAAGTTTACCGAGCGCGGCTACGTGAACCTGAGCGTCGCGCCGGCGAACGAAGGATGGTCAGCCGAGAATGCGAATCTAAACCGCGCGGAAAACGTCCTCGCGTTTTCCGTCACCGACAGCGGCATCGGCATTCCGATGGACAAGCAGACGACGATCTTCGAGCCGTTCCTGCAAGCCGACGGCAGCACCAGCCGGAAGTATGGCGGAACGGGCCTTGGGCTGGCGATCAGCCGCGAGCTGGCGCGCGTGCTCGGCGGCGAGATCAAGGTGGAAAGTGTGGAAGGCCGCGGGAGCACGTTTACGTTGTTTCTGCCGCAAAACTACAGCGGACTGCCCAGCGAGCGCGCCATGGCGCGGGTCATGCCGGAGCCGGTGGAACCGGAAGCAAGGAGCAATGGCGAGACGCCAGTCGCTCCGCCCATGGAGTTCACGCTGGCGGACGATCGATCCAACATTTTACCCGGAGAAAAATCGGTCCTGATCATTGAGGACGATCGCGACTTTGCGCAGTGGCTGCTCGACGTCGCCCGCCAAAATGGATTCAAGGCCGTGGTCACGCCGCGGGGGAAAAGCGCCCTCGAACTGGTGCGCGAGTTCGCGCCGTCCGCGATCACGCTTGATCTCAGCCTCCCGGATGTGGACGGCTGGCAGATTCTCAGCCGGCTGAAATCCGACCTGACGACGCGGCACATTCCGGTGTTCGTGATCTCGGCCCAGGACGAGCCGGAGAACGCGCTTAAGCAAGGGGCGCTCCGATTTTTGACGAAGCCGATCGACGAATCGCAAATCAGGCAGGTCTTCGAAAAGGCGCACGAGATGGGTGAGTCGAAGTCGAAGAAGCTTCTGGTGATCGAAGACGACGAACACCAGCGAAACGGCATTCGAGAGTTGATCGGAAACGAGACCGCTGCATCTAATCGATGCGCCCGACGCGCAGCACGGCGCTCGATAAGTTGCGAAATGAGCGGATTGATTGCGTCGTGCTGGATCTGCTGCTGCCGGACATGTCCGGCTTCGAATTGATCGAGAAGATCCGGGACGAGAACGAACATCTGCCGATCATCGTTTACACGGCGAAGGATCTGTCGCGCGAAGAAGAGGAAAAGCTGAATCGGCTCGCGCAGACGACCATCGTGAAAAACGTCCGGAGCCCGGAACGGCTCTTCGACCAGACGGCGCTCTGGCTCCATCGGGACGCGGCGTCGTTGCCGGAAGACAAGCGCGAGATCCTGCGGCGGTTGCACGATCCGAACGCCCTCCTCTCCGGCAGGAAAGTGCTCATCGTCGACGACGACATTCGAAACATCTTCGCGATGACGAGCATGCTGGAGCGTTACAAGATGGACGTTAAATCCGCCGAGACGGGCAAAGCCGCGCTCGAGTTGCTGCAAAGCGAGCCGGAGACCGACCTCGTGTTGATGGACATCATGCTGCCGGAGATGGATGGCTACGAAACCATGCGCGCGATTCGAAAGATGTACGGCTTCGAGCAGTTGCCGATCATCGCGCTCACGGCCAAGGCGATGAAAGGCGACCGCGAGAAATGCATCGACGCCGGCGCGAGCGATTACATTTCCAAGCCGGTCGATACCGAGCGACTGCTGACGCTGTTGCGGAGCTGGCTGCATCGTTAATCATGGTTGCGGAATCCATCCCGAAGGAGCCGGCCGAGGAAAAGGTCAGCATCCTGATTGTCGACGACCGGCCGGACAAGCTGCTCGCCCACGAGACCGTGCTGGCCGAGCTGAACCAGAACCTGGTCCGCGCGACTTCGGGAAAGGAAGCGCTGCGTTGCCTGCTCAAGCAGGATTTCGCGGTGATCCTGCTCGACGTGAACATGCCGGGGATGGACGGCTTCGAGACGGCGGCGCTCATCCGGCAGCGCCAGCGCTCCGAGACAACGCCGATCATTTTCATCAGCGCCGTCAACGACACCGAGACGCACGTCTCGCGCGGCTACTCGCTGGGCGCGGTCGATTACATTCTCACGCCGGTCGTGCCGGAAATCCTGCGCGCGAAGATCGCGGTCTTTGTCGATCTCTTCAAAAAGACCGAGCAGATAAAACGGCAGGCGGAAGAGCGGGAAAAATTCATTCGCGAACAGGCCGCGCTGGCGGAAGCGGAAGCGCGGCAGGAGCGGCTCGCCTTTCTGGCCGATGCCAGCAACGTCCTGGCCGGCTCCCTCGAATATCACAAGACTTTCCACAGCCTGGCTCACCTGGTGGTGCCGCGGCTGGCGGATTTTTGTGTGGTCCTGGCCAGCTGAAGAAGACGGGTGGCTGCGGCAGGTGGCCGTCGCGCACTCGGACTCTGGTGGACGAGCCGTCGCTCCGGAAACTGGCTGAGGAATTTCCGGCCAGCTCGGTCGGCCAAAACGGGCGGCGCTCATGTGGTCAAGACCGGCCAATCCGAGATGTGTTGCGACATGGATAACGGCGCGCTCGCGGAAGTCTTCGAGCGGCCGGAAGATCGCGAGCTGCTTCTTTCGTTCGCGCCGACCTCGTTTATCGCCGTTCCGCTGAAGACGTACGATCGGGTGCTGGGGGCGATCGTCATGGTGAACACGAGCGAAGGGCGCATGTGCGGCACGGAGGAATTGGCGCTCGCGGAGGAACTGGCCCATCGCGCGGCGCTGGCGATCGATAACGCCAGTCTTTATAAGGAGGCGCAGAAAGCGCGGGCGGAATCGGAGCGCGCGAACCTGGCCAAGGATTCTTTTCTCGCCATGCTCAGCCACGAACTGCGGACGCCGCTCACGCCGGTGCTGACTTCGGTCCTGGCGCTGGAACAGACGGACGATTTGCCGGACGAAGTCCGCGCCTCGCTCCAGATGATCCGGCGCAACGTCGAGCTGGAAGCGCGGCTGATCGACGATCTGCTCGACCTGACGCGGATCAGCAAGGGCAAAGTGCAGTTGAGCCTCGAGGAAGTGGACGCGCATACGCTTTTGCGCAACGCGCTCGAGATTTGCCAGGCGGATATCGACAAGAAACAACTCACCCTGCGCACGGATTTCGCCGCGGAGAACGTTCGCCTCGAAGCCGATCCGGCCCGCTTGCAGCAGATTTTTTGGAACCTGATCAAGAATGCGGTGAAATTCACGCCGGAAGGCGGCCGCCTCGAAATCCGGACCGAGAACGACGACGGACAATTGCGCGTGCAGGTTTCCGATAGCGGCATGGGGATCGACGCCGAGACGCTGCCGAAAATTTTCAATGCTTTCGAGCAGGGCGACCGGATGCAGCTCGGCGGCCTGGGCCTCGGGCTCGCCATCAGCAAGGCGCTGGTCGAGACGCATAGCGGCAAGTTGACCGCGGAAAGCCCGGGCAAAAACCAGGGCGCGACTTTCACGGCGACGTTTCCCGTCGCGGAGCACAACGCCGGAGGCGAGCAAGGACGCCATCCCTTCCATGCCGGCGGCGCGCAAATCGATGCGCGTGCTGCTGGTCGAGGACCATGAGGATACGAACCGGTCGCTGACGCAGTTGCTCCGGCGCCGGGGATATCACGTGCAGGCGGCGCACAGCGTGGAGTCCGCGCTGGCGGCCGCGGCGCAGGAACGGTTCGATGTTCTGGTCAGCGATATCGGGTTGCCGGATGGGAGCGGGATCGAGCTGATGCAAAAGCTCAAGAGCGACCACCAGATTTTCGGGATCGCGCTGACGGGGTTCGGGATGGAGGAAGATATGCGGCGGAGCCACGATGTCGGTTTCAATCATCATCTGATCAAGCCGGTGGATTTGAATCGGCTGGATGCGTTGATTCAGCAGGCCGATTCGGTGGGCGAGGAAGCCGTCGCCTAGGTTGTGGGCGACAAAAGCGCTTGAGATTTGTCGAGAATCTCCGCGCAAATAGCGGCAGGCGTTGTCCGTTTAACGGGAACGCAGCTTCGCATGGGAAAGATTTTCTATTTTTTCTTTGGACTGGTCGCGGCACCGAGCGCATTCGCCGCCGACGCGGTTGACGAAGACAAGCCGCACGGCCGCGTTTGTGTCTCGCTCTTCGAGCCGGGACCGCCGGAAAAAGAGGAGGCCTTCCAAATGTCCTTGCCGCCTGGGCCGGGCAAAACCGTGCGCGCCTATGTCGATGCCAGCGAGAAATGCACCGTGCTGATGGCCGCGATCACCAAGGATGGAAAACTGGCCAATGGCTGGCGGCCGCAACTCTCGGAGGTGCCGGACGAATTTGAAGAGATCCTGTTGCCCAAGGCGCCGGTGAAATGGGATTGGTCGGCCGCGAGCGGGCCTTTCGATTTCTTTGTCTTGTTCCTCGCGCCCGGCTCGAAGGAAATCGAAGAAGCGAAAAAGCTCGTCGAGGCGATGCAGAATCCGAAAGTGGACGATCGCGTGCTCGCGATGCAGACGAGCAAGCTGAAGGAACTGATCGGCCGCATCACCAGCGCAAAGGAGAAGGTGAATCAGGCTCCGGTGAGCGAGCCGGAAGTGGGCGGCGTATTTCGCGGCGCGGCTTTTCCCTGGCGGCAATATGCGCAGGGGATCAATTTCGCCGCCGATAAACCTGGGGTGCTGGTTCTTTCCAGCGACGGCCGCGGAAAAAAAATGACGCCTGGCAAATCGGCCAGGACCAAGCTCGCGGGCGAACAGATTTGGCTGAGGTCGCCCTGGCCGCTTCTGCTCGGGATCTGTGGCGCGGCCGCAATCTGGACACTGGCGGCGGGAAATCCGTTCGAAGGATTGGAGATGCGCTGGTTCGGGCAGGTGCTGCGCTGGAGATACGAGCGCGGTCTGGCTCCGCCGGCCGATCCCAGCATCGTTCACGTCGATATCACGCAGGTCGATTTGCGAAAGGTGCCGACGCTGGAGCAGGAATATCAAAACGCGGCCAACATCATCCGGCAGGCGTTTGAGCTGGGCGCCAAGGTGGTGGCGTTCGATGTCATTTTCGGGCGCGGCAATGAAGCGATGGCCGACCCGATCCTCAAGGAAGTCGAGCGGCCAAGGGGCAGAACCGGACCGTTGTCTTCGCGGAAGCGCTGTTGCCATCGCCTGAGGATGGAAAGGAGGAACGGATGCGCTCCTTTCCTTTTCGCGAGCGGGTGCTGCCGGCGGGGTTGATTAATATTCGGGCCGATAGCGACGGAGTCTTGCGGCGTTATGATTACGTTCATCGAGCAGGGTCGGATAAGCCCGAGCCTTCTTTGGCTCTGGCCTGTTATCTGGCCTGGCGGGACATCAATTGGGAGGGCGGCGTTAGCTTTCCCGAGCCGGCCGCGTTGCGTTGGGAAGAATTATCGAGCGACTTCACGACCGTCGAGCCGCGAGAACTCAAGCTGGATCCCGTTCTCTTGAACTACCGGAGTCCCTGGACCGGCAGCGGCCCCGGCGCTTTCCGGCATTACAATGTCGCGCAACTCGATTCTCTTTATCAGACGAGCCGGGCCAGCAACGCGCAGCCGCTGACGAATGCGATTGTGGTGGTCTCCTACTACGGCGCCGGTCTGGGCGACATGGGGACGACTTCGATCGCCGCCAATCAGCCGCGCGTGGTCCTGCATTCCACCGCGCTGAACGATCTGATCCAACGAGCCTGGCTCTGGAGAACTCCGCGATGGGTGGATGCTCTGGCCATCCTCGGCGTGATCTTGCTGGGCGCGATCGCGACCTTGTTTCGCGGCACGATGCCGTTGTTGCTTTTTTGGATCGCAGGGGTGGCGGCCTGCTTTGTTCTGAGCGGCTTGTTCATCGTCAAGACAGGCTGGGTTCCAGGGCTGATGAGTGCGGGCGTCGTCTGGAGTCTGGTGACCCTGGTCGAGCTGGGTCGGAGGCAAAGTTACGAGTTCATCCAGCGGCTCAAGCTTCGCTCGACCATGAGCCTCTATTTTTCGCCGCGCATCATGGAGCATGTCTTGAAGAACCCCGGATCGATGGAGCCGCAACAGGCGGAGATCACCGTGCTCCTGACCGATCTTGCGGAATTCGACGCCGATCGCGGAGCTGCTCGGGCCGGGCGGCATGTTCAAGCTCCTCAACCAGGTCTTCGAAACTCAGACCCAGGCGATCCTGGCCGAAGACGGCAGCATGGAGCATTTTCTCGGCGACCAGTTCCTGAGCTACTGGGGAGCTCCCGACTGCCCAGCCCGACGCCGCGGATCGCGCTTTTCGCGCGGCGCAAAGTCTGATCGTCGGAATGGAAGAGTTGCGGGCGAAATTGGAGCCGGACCTGAAAGCGCTGTTCGGCTATGGCGTGGCGTTTCATAGCGGCACGGCGCTGATCGGCAACAAGGGCTCGGCCCAGCGGCTCGATTACGGCCTGGTCGGCGACCTGATCAATGCGGCCGCCCGCGTCGAATCATTGACGAAACATTACGGCGTCTTGTTTCTGATCACGCGGGAAGCTTATGTGCAGCTCTCGAATCCGCCGTTCACTCGACTCGTGGATAAGGTGCTGGTGAAAGGAACAACGCGGCCGCTGGAATTGCTGGAAGTGAAACATCCTTTCAGTCCGGAAGACTTCGAAGAGATTGTCGCGCGCTATAACTCAGCCTTTGCCGATTACGAGCGTGGGGATTTCAGTGCGGCGGAACGGGCCTTCGCGGCTCTGGCCGAGAGAAAGCAGGATAAGCCGAGTGCGCTGATGGTCGAAAGATGCCGCGAACTGGTCGCCGATCCGCCGAAGCAATGGAACGGAATTTACCAACTCAAAACGAAGTGAGATTTTGCAAGAACATGATGAGCGGCTCGTTTATCGTTTCACCATCGATCGACGATGGCGCTGGCTCTGCTTTCTGCGTTCGTGCCTGGCTCGTGGCGCAGAGACGCCGGCAACGCCGGCGGCGGCGCGAAGCCCGATCGAGCTCAACTGGAGACGCAATTCAAGAAGGCCGAAACGGACCGCACCGCGGCGAAAGAGAAAACCAAGGAGCGAGCGGATGCCGCGGCGAAAGCGATGCAGATCGCGTCGGACATCGCGTGGCTGGCTTTCGATGCCGGCAAATTTGACGAGTCGGCAACCTGGTTCGCGACCAGCGCGAAGCTCAAGGAGGACAGCTACGTGAACGGCGCGCGGCTATTGGGAGGAATACCAGAAGACCACGCGCCGCCGAACTCGACGGCAAGGTCGATGGACAAATCAAGAGCTCGAAGTGCAGCTCGCCACGGCCGAGGAATCGAAAGAAGGAAATCTTGCGAAAGCTAATCCACGGCTGGGAGAAGAACCGTTACCTCAATCGCTATCACGCGGTGACGATGCTGCAGCAGCTGGCGCGCGACAATAACGACGCCGAAAAGCCTGTTGAAATATTACCGAGCAGGAATTCGAGATCCGCCAGGCGGAGATGGCTTACCTGAAGAAGGTGAATGCGCCGAAGAACGAGATCGACGAAAAGACGGCGCAGCTTGCCACGGCGCTGGAGAGGGTCGCGAGTGGCCAGGCAGACCTGGCTCAGTTTGAAAAAGCGGAAAAGAACGGCCTGGAAGCGCTCGCTCTTCGCCGCGGGCTCCCGGAGGAGATGGCGGACCGTAAACTGGAAGAGAGCCTGAACTCCCTTGCCCGAATGTATGCCTACAACATCGGCGATCTGAGAAAGGCCCGCGAATATTACCAGCAAACCCTGGCAAGCCTCGAGGCCTCTGCCGCCGTCCGAAAGAAGGCGCTCGAGGAAGATCGTTATTCCGCCGGAACAAAAAGCGGCCATGACCAAGGAGGAACTGGCGAAGCATGAGGAGATGCAGGCCAGATGCGAGATATGAAAATTGCACTCGATGCCATGTCGCACGCCATGGCGTTGATGACCCTGGGCGAGATAGGCCAGGAGGAGGGTAATTTTAAGGTCGCTTCGTCCTACTATGAGAAAGCTCTTAAAGTGGGAGAAGAGCTTCCGAAGGGTGGTTACCTCGACGTCTTCGAAATGTTTCGGGCGCGGATTCAAGCCCGCGTTCTAGGCGACCTGGCCTCATTGCATGCGGAAAGCGGCGAAGTCGAACTGGCCATGAAGGAGCTTAACGAAACGATCGCGCTCAAGCGCAGTATCGGACAGGATGATTGGACGGCGCAATCGCTGATTCAGGCGGCAGACCTGGCGCAACACAAGGGAGACACAGCCAACGCGCGCCAGCTTGTGGAGCAGGCCCGGCAAATTTTTGCCGCAGCGCAGAAGTTGAACCACGTCGTCAACGCTACAGGGTTCCTGGCTATCATTGCGCGCGATGAGGAGAAGTTCGACGAGGCAGCCATCCGGGCAGAAGAAGCGCTGTTACTGGCACGGAAGACAGGTAACCTGGGCGCTCTTTCCGGCGCGGCACGGACTTTCGCTTCCATTCGCGTCAAGCAAAACAAGCTGGAGGAAGCGAAGAAGCTTATTGAAGAAGCGCAAAGGGCTGACGCCAAGACCGGTTCAATTGGCGATCGCATCAGCACGCTAGGAGTGAGCTGGGGAAATCCTGGAAGCACAGGGAGAGAACGAGAAGGCACTCGAGAACTATAAAGAAGCCGTGAAACTGGTGGAGAGTGTGCGCGCCACGGCGGCGTCCGAAAGCGCCTTCGCCGATGTGAAGCGAAACTATCGGCCATATGAGCGAATCGTTCGCGCGTTGATCAAGCTGAACCGGGCGGATGAAGCGTTCGATTATCTGAACCGCGCCAAATCGAAAAAGCTTCAGGATTCGCTCCGGCTATCGAGCATGAAGAGCGGCGATAAAACTATGCAGACCCTGCTGGAAAGCGCGCAGCGGCTGGAAACAAACTCCAGGCGACAACCGCGCAGCTGCAGGCCGAACAAGCCAAGCCCGAAGGACCGCGACAAGGCAAAGATCGAGAACCTGAACCACGTGGTTGCCAGCACCCAGGCCGAGTTTCGAAAGTCATCGAGCAAATCAAGACGTCGAATCCGAACTATGAGAAGTTGATGACGGTCAAGCCCAATGCTTTGAAGAAAACGCAGCGAAGCATTCCGCCGGAAGTAATGCTCGTGCAATACGCGCCGCTCGGAGAAGAGCTTTACGTATTTCTGGTCACCAAGACGAGCATGAAGATCGTGATCGCGCCAGGAAAGCCGGCCGATCTTTTCAAGAAGATCCAGACGGTGCGAAAACAGATCACGAGCGGCGAGAACTGGCGCGCCGCTCACGAAGAACCTGTTCGGGCTTTACGAACGCTTATCGCTCCGATCGAGGCCGACCTTGCGTCGATCAAGGTGATCGCTTTCATACCAAATCGGCTGCTGTACTACCTCCCGATGCAGGCGCTGGCGAAGAAGCATGCCGATGGTCGACGAAGATACCTCATCGAGGACAAGCAAATCGTCTACTTACCGCGCGCCGACGTCATGAGGGCGGTGCAACCGCCCGATGAGGAGAAATCGCGCGAAGGGATGGTTGCCTTTGGAAATCCCACCGGCGCAAACCTGCCGGCGGCTGAGAGGAAGTAAAGGAGATCGCCGAAGGTTTCCCGGCAACGGAGGTTTTGTCCGGCGGCGAGGTCACAAAAGTGGCTTAAACGCGGAGGAGAGGCTCGACAAACGGATCGTCCACTTTGCAACGCATGGGATCTCGATGCCTCGGAGCCCTCGAAAAGTTACATTCAGCTGGCCGCCAACGCCTCCACCGAACAATCGCAACTGACGTTAGGAGAAGTGGGGGATCTCCCTTAACAAGGTGGATTTGGTTACTTTGTCGGCTTGCGAAACGGCGGTAGGAGAAAAGGAACCTGATGGCGCCGAGATCACAACCCTGGCGCACGCCTTTCCAGCGCGGGGGCGACGACGGTGCTGGCGAGTTTGTGGAGTGTCAGGTGACGAAAGCACCAAGGAATTGATGGTTGAATTTATCGTCAACTCGCGGCTGGCCAAACCAAGGCGGCCGCGGTGCAGAAGCGCCGAAATCAAAATGTTGAAAAATCCGAAGTATTCCCGGCCTCTCTATTGGGCTCCCTTTGTTCTGATGGGGGATTGGCGGTAGCAGCCAGCAGGGCAGAGGACGAGATATCTCGCCATGACCATGATCCAGGTGCCGAAAACAGCTGCGCCGACATAGCCGATCACCAGTCCCACCAGAGCCACCGATTTCGCCAGCGATCCGTTACTCGCCTTTTTGGTCTGGGCGAGGGCAAGGTGTCCGCAAATTATGGAAGGGACCGCGGTCAAGCCGAATGTGAGAAGCGCAAAGACACCGAGGGTAAATGCCCAGATGGGAAGCGCGGAAAGTTCTTCCTCCGAAGGAGAAATGCCGGACCGGGATTGAATCATTGCCGATTATGACGGACGGCGTCTTCGGCTTTGCGAGAATGTTGCTGAGTGCTTCTGTAGCCGCTTCGCTATGCGAAGCGTGGGAGGGCGCAGTTCCTTCACGCCGCCCACAGGGCGGCGGTTAAGAGGGGTTTGCTTCAGGCTGACGATCGTTCCAAGCTATAAACCCTGAACAAGCCGTAGCCTTGGCCAACTCGGTTGTGCCGACAAGGTCGCAGCTAAAGCCTTTCGATTGGTCGGCCGCGGCGAGCGCGGCGAATTCCTCGCTCGCGAATACTTCGCCTTCATGGGTAATGGGCTCGATGCGAGCCGCGCGACTGACGTGCCGCCCGTGAAGGAAATTTCCCTGATCACCGGATGAAATTCACATAAACGGGCCCGGCATGAACCCCGATTCGGATACTGAGCTGCCGTGGGAGGCCGAGATCCTCCCAATCGGTCTTGGTAACCATGTCACGCAGGTCGAGGGCGAAGCGGCCGGCATCTCGACGCCGTTAAAGACGAAGAAGAGTCCGTCGCCCCAGATATTGACGTTTACCGGCGCCGAAGAGCTGTCCGCCATGAGCCGAGAGACCCGCTGGTTAGAATAAGCGACGTACTTCGGAATGATGGTCTCGGGCAGCTTACTGTAACCGACGACATCGGCGAACATAATGGCCTTGATCTCCTGTCGTCCGGAGGCACGCACCCAGGCTTCAAATTCGTCATCGGGATCTCCTTCGTCAGTCTCAAAGGCTTCGTTACCGTGGAGCATGGAAGGAGGTTTGGTGGCTATAGGCACGACCTTTACCGGGACGCGATGATTGCGCCAGTAGCGAACGAACGAACCCGTCCCGCCGGGACGCCGGCATAACCATCCCACACGGCGAGGGGAGTTATTTCCAGGTCCAGCGATCGCGCGAAGACGCGGGCCAGACCGTTCATGGCGGATTGCAGTATTCAAATCCAGTTGCGCTGCCGGGCATGTAGAGCTCACCGAGAATTCGAATCCACGCCGCTCGCTCCAGGACCTCGTGAAACCGCTCCACCCAGGCGCCATCAGCGGCTATTTCCACGCTCGTTTTGACGAATTCCTCGCCGGCCACGGCAGGACGAGATGGATGGTTCCGCCACGAGCGAGCATCGCTTCGAGGAGGGAGATGTCCGAGCCGGAGGCGGCGCTGGCGAATCCGATCCCGGCGTTCATGGCGGCGAGTTGTTTATCCAGGAGCTCGCGGATTTCCCCTTCCTTGGCCGGCGGAAACCGCGGCGTGCGGCGGTCCGGCGCGTCGATCATATGCCCGGAGAAAACGACGAGCTTCGGGATGGGGAAGCAGTCATCAAAGGCATCGGCCCGGCCGTAGAGAGCGCGCGAGAGCGCGCGAGCTTGTCGCCGGGTGGAAGAGAACGCGCGCAGGTTATCACTCTCTAATGCCACCGCGGCGCGATAAGCTTCCTTCGCCTCGTCCGCTTTACCGAGGACAAACAAGGGCTTCAGCTACCGTGGCATGCTTCCAGTAGTCATCCGGTTGGGTCTCACAAATCTCCAAAACGGTTGTCGCTATCCGACTAGCTTTGTCGCTGTCCTTTAACAGAAAAGCTATCGTAGCCGCATTAATGCCGGGATAAGACTCCGAAG